>CAMCOS010000001.1 GCA_945876565.1 Lautropia mirabilis
CGAAGGCTGAGCTCTTGCTCGGTCATCATGACGACAGTCAGTCCGACTGACTCACGAGCTTTGTCAGCTTGGGTAATACGCGGGCGTTTGGTAGTAACAGTGCTCATTCAAATTCCTTTTTAATCGTGGGGGACAGTGTGTGATGACCAAGTCAAGCTGGATTGCACCTGATCTGAGCCCGGCTCACAAGACGACCTTTTTGCATCTCTTGTTATTGGCCCGCAACTTCCCCTAACTTCCCCTGACTTGCCTCGCATTTTTTGGCATGATGAGCTTGCGAAAAAGCAACTCGTTCGCCATCTTGTCGCTGATCTGGCCCGTAGCCATTCCCAGCGCCTGAGTCTCAAAAGCCTCAACGTCGGTGATCCTGTACCTCACTTGACCGCCAAGTCGCAGGAACATCGGCCCGGTACGTTGAGAGCGCCAGCGTTCTAGGGTTGACTCGCTGACCTGCCAGCGCTGAGCCAGCTCGTTTTGGGAGATGCATCTTCCGTCCATTTAGGTGTCCTTGTGCAGGGTGTTGTCAGGACTCTATGAACGCGCTGTTTGCCATGGAAGCCAAGCGGAAAATGGTGGCTTGACATGGTGCAACAGTTGCACTATCATTTGTCTATGCCGATCATGACCAAATTCTCGGCATCGCGCGTGGTGATGTACGCCGGTGACCACCTGCTTGCCCACGTCCATGTTCAGTTGCGTGATGGGCGCGAGTGCACGGTCGAGCTTGACAGTTTGGCCATCGTCGGCCGAATTGCCGCGCGCGAGATCCGAGACGAGTTGTCATGGATCGAGTCCAACCGTGCGTGGCTGCACCAAGAATGGCGGAGGTTGAACCCATGAGTGAATTTTTCCACCCCAAGCTGCAGGCTGTTGAGGCCTTGGCGCCTTATCGGCTGCGCACGACCTGGAGCACGGGCGAGGTGCTGGACGTCGATGTCGAAGCGGTGTTGCGTGGCATCCCCGCCCTGGCCAACCTGCTCGATCCACAGGTCTTTGGCAAGGCACACCTCGCCGAGTGGGGCCACGGCATTGAATGGTTTGATGCCGAGCTGGGCGCAGACAACGTCTATGCATGGGCCAAGGAACAGGCGGGTGAGGTGAGCCACCAGATGTTTGACACCTGGATGCATCGCAACGGCCTGTCACTGAACACGGCTGCCGATGCCCTGGGGATCAGCCGGCGCATGGTCAGTTATTACCGCACCGCGCATAAGGCGATTCCGCGCGCGATCTGGCTGGCCTGTCTTGGTTGGGAAGCGACCCGGCCGAAGTCCAAGGCCCTGCCGCGTGCCCTGCCAACCGCCAGGGAGTACGCGTTGGCGCATGCGTAATGTGACCTACGCTGGTTGCATTGGCATAATCTGCCATGGTCCTGAGCGAGAGAGTCTTTGATGCCTACACGCAATGTTGTTCTTACCGATCATCAGGCTAACATGGTCGAACAGTTGGTCGCGAGTGGTCGTTACCAAAACGCCAGCGAGGTTCTCCGCGAGGGGCTTCGACTTGTAGAGCAACGGGAAGCAGAAGATGCTTATCGACTCGAGGCGCTTCGATCGGCAGTACAAGTGGGGATCGATGACATTCAAGCGGGTCGCTTCAAGACCTTTGACTCTATGGAGTCCTTGCTCGCTCACAATAAGTCGCTCACTGCCAAGCGCTTGGCAGAAGCGCTTGGCGTGGATGAAATACAAGTGATTCATTTGGCCCTGCATGAACTCGCTACCAAAGTCCTGCCTCAATACGAAGCTGACGAGGGCGCGCTGACAAAAGCCCAGCTCAGCCAGATCAAAAGATCAGCGCCCAAGGCCAAAGGAGCCTGAAATGATTGAGATCGAAAAGGGATCCGCCAATATCTACAAAGACCTTGGTTTGCCCGATGCTGCCGAGATGCAGGTTAAGGCGACCCTGGCCGGCAAGATTGGCGAAATCATCAAACACCGTCACCTCACCCAAACTCAGGCTGCTGAGATTCTGGGTATGCCCCAGCCCAAGCTCTCGGGCATGCTGTACGGTCAGTTTCGGGGCATCAGCGAAGCCAAGATGTTGGAATGCATGAACCGGCTGGGCTGTGACGTTTGAATTATGCTGCGCAAGTCATCCCGTTCTCGCGCCACTGGGCGCACCAGTGTTGTGTTTGCCTGATAGGAGGCGACCGCGAAGCCAGTGTCCGATCGACAATTTGATTCTAAAAGTCTGCAATCACCATCAACTACCTTCAACTGCACCTAACTCTCCATGAGCGGTAGTTCGAACTGAGTCGCCTGCCCACCACCAAGGTTTAAAGCCCCAGCGCAAACGCGCTGGGGCTTTTTTGTTTGTGGGCTAGGTTAACTAAAAGACGGTTCCCCGGATATTCAAACACAAGCTCGACCAGTTGGATTGACGGCATCACCCCTATGTATCTACAATGTAGAAACACAGGAGATAGGAATGCAAGCAACGATCAAGAAGTGGGGCAATAGTCCTGCGCTACGAATTTCAAGTTCGATCATGGAGTTAGCTCAGCTGACAGTCAACCAGACCGTCAATGTCAACGTCATTAAGGGAAAAATCATCATCGAACCGATCGCACCTAAAAACACCCGCCTCGAAGATTTACTGGCTGGCATTACCCCAGACAATATCCACAGCGAAGAAAGTTTTGGGTGCCCTGTCGGCAAGGAGATTCTGTAGTGCCTACGTCTTACATCCCCGATGCGGGGGATATTGTTTGGCTTGAGTTTGACCCTCAAGCAGGTCGCGAGCAGGCAGGGCATCGACCCGCCTTGATACTAAGTCCGGCTAGCTATAATGACAAAGTCAGCCTGGCAGTATGTTGCCCGCTTTCAACAAAAGTGAAGGGCTATCCGTTTGAGGTTGAAGTTGAAACCGGAAAAACGACAAGCGTCGTGCTTTCAGATCAGGTCAAATCGCTAGACTGGCGTGAACGTAAAGCAAAGTTCATATCCAAAGTTTCTTCATCTCAGTTGAGGCAAGTCCGCGAGAACATCAAAGCTTTGCTTTCCATCCCTTGACTCGACATAAGGGTCCAGAATCCTTATATCAGTGGTTCGATTCCACCCGGGGCACCGAGGCTCAAAAGCCCTAGCGCAAACACGCTGGGGCTTTGTTGTTTGGGCATCAGGTAACTATCGCAGGGTGACAACTGATTCCTGATCAACTTTACTTTGACTGTCGACAGTCATGGCAAGCGGGATTTCCACAGACTTCAACCTAATGTTCGCACGGCAGCCCATGATTGACACGTCGCATAGTCACTTCTGTGAACGACTATAAAAAAAGCGCGGTTATTTGGCGGCGTTCGGGTATTTGGAGTCGAACTGGGCGGCTTCTAAGTTCTGTTTGCTTTTATCAGGATCAGGGGCGTTTCACGTCTAGCGTGGCGAGGCGTGAAACGCCCCTGATCGCCTTGTAGGCGCGTCTTCGATGGAGATGAGGATTGAACAGAGCCGTTCTGATCAGTAACCGTTGAAAGTCCAGTGACCCAAGGGGCAAGCTAAGCTGCCCCTTGGGTTGTGCGCTCGGCGAGCGGCTAACGTAAAAACGCCGCGAGATTTCAACGAATCAAGACCATCGGCAACACTCACAATCTGCGCGGGGTTCCCGCTGATCCTACTTGTGTCGACAAGTGTTTGCAATTTAGCCATTCGGCCAGTTTGGCGTCAGTTTCTGCTCTCTGTTCTCAAAAAAGTTCTAAAGAATAGTTTTAGTCGAGACCCCGCTGGTGCATGCATCTTGCATGGCCGGCATCAGGTCATTGAATAGCTCCTGCGACTGCTCCATCATCCAGGCGTAGGGGCACTGGTAGTGAGGAATCTCGAACTGGTAGCTGACTCGAAGATCTCCCGGATCCGTTTGTCGTGGGTTTCAATTGTCTTGGCCCTTGTGTTTTTCTTTCCCTATCGATTCTTTGAGCTGGTCGGCGCTCGGTAGCCAGGAGCCAGCTTTGCGTTTTCCACTCCGTACAAAGCCAGAGGATCACTGAGCCATAGTCGATACTGCTCCTCTCTGAGGCTGTGATCGGACGAGCAGTCAACACTCCAGCGAAGCAGCGTGTAACCAGCTACAGCCGCGCGAACGCGCAGCCGTATCGAACCATCCTTCATGGCGTAATCCATTTCAGTGATCTCTGGGCTTGGCTGATCCGGGTGCGGCACCAGTTCAATTTCTACGATGCGCGTCCACTGGATGTCTTGGTTACTCATCTCATGGGCTGCAACTAGCTGCCCCTTGAGCACGATAGGGTTCTTGATACGGGTGATGACGAAATCCCGAAACTCTTGGGACTTCCGGTCAAAGGCGCGAACATGCCAGCGCAAGCCATTGTCGATCAGAGAGAAAGGCACGATCTCCCGGTCAGTGCGTCCACTGGAAATGGAGTGGTACTCGATGCCCAGCGGGCATTCCTGATGGATTGCCCGGGTCACGCTCGCAAGGACGTCCAGATCCGGAAGAGTTAGCCGGGATGGGCTCTCACTAACCATCCACGCCTTGAGTCGCATAGGTTCACCGTCACCGAAACCCTGGGTCAGCCACGACAGCACACGCTCCGGTGGGAAGTCGAATACGGGGCGAAATTCTGACCCCAGGACGTAGGCCTTGCCTTTGGGGTCATAGTCGATATTGCCTTGAGACAACTCCTTATAGAGCCCCAAATCCCGGGTTGCCGCTGCGGACTGGATGCCAAACCGCGACACCAGGTCTTGTCGTCGGATCTCCCCCACGAAGCGCACGCGCAGCTCAATGAACGCGAGCCGATCGCGCTGAGGCTGGGTCAATTTTGCAAGTTTGTCTTTGGGCATTCCTGAGTGATCTGACGGATTAACGAATGCTTGTACGATTTATTGCGTGAAGTATATAAGCTGCTCTAGAATGTCGCAATGCAATGTTTTTGATTTTTACATGCGTTGTATTGTGATTACCATATGACGGGCGATGCCCGCACATTGGAGCATGGAAGTGAAAGCAGACAGAGCCATCGCAACCTACCGGCGCATACGAGCGCAGCCGCTGTGGCGTCTGCTTGCCTCGACTACCGGGCCAACCGTCATTGGTCTGCTTCAATCGCATCTATATGATCGCGAGCCAAGCCTGCCTGCCTCCATTTTTCACGAACGCATTGCAAGGGATCTGGAAGAGCTGCGCGCCCAAGGCGAAGACTTCCCCCAAACGGCACAGGCGTATGTCGCTAGCTGGCTCGCCGATGGATACCTACAGCGACGCTTCCCGACTGGGGCTTCAGAAGAGGAATATGAACTCTCCACGGCGGCCGCCGAAGCCATCCGATTTGTCTCTGGCCTGGAGCAGCCACACTCAGCCGCGACCGAGAGCCGCCTGACGCTCGTCATCGACGCCATGGCACGACTTGCCGAGGACACCGACACTGACAAATTTCGCCGCATCGACCGTCTCATGGCCGAGCAAGCCCGTATCGACAAGGAGATTGATGCCATCCAGAAGGGGCAGATGCGCGTGCTGCCCCATACAACGGCGCTTGAGCGAACGCGGGAGATCATCACGCTGGCCGACGATTTGGCCGGTGATTTCCGCCGTGTCCGCGATCAATTCGACCAGCTCAATCGCGATCTTCGAGAACGCATCCTGGACAACGATGGCAATCGTGGGGATGTGCTGGATTCGCTGTTCGCTGGAATCGACCTGATTTCGGAGAGCGCCGCAGGGAGGACTTTCTCTGCTTTCTGGCGATTGCTTACGGACCCGGAGCAAGCGGCAACGCTTGATCAGGCGCTCGATAGCGTCATGTCGCGGGGGTTCGTGGGGCAGCTCGAAGCCAAGGAGCGACGATTCCTTCTGCGGCTAACGCGCACCCTTCTTGAGCAGGGCGGCATGGTTCACGAGGTGCTCCAGACGTTCGCGCGCAGCCTGAAGCACTTCGTCCAGAGTCGCGAATACCTCGAGCAGCGCCGACTCAATCACCTGCTGAAAGACGCCCAGCGCGCAGCACTGGCCCTGAAGAACGAGGTCAGGGCCACTGACACTCTCCAGTACACGCTGGAACTCACGAGCAGCCGGTTGCGCTCGTTGTCTCAATGGGTGCTGCACGACCCATCCCTGCAAGCGTTACCTGGGCAGATGGCTCAAGGGGATGCGCCGCCCATCGATCTAGAGTCTGTGAGCGAACTGGTCGCTCAGTCCGAGATCGACTTCCGAACACTGAAGGCTAACGTGCTGGCAGTCCTGGAGCAATGCTCCCAGGCATCGATTGCCAACGTGCTGGAGCAGTTCCCGGCTGCACAGGGGCTGGGCAGCGTCGTCGGGTTACTTGCGCTGGGTAGTCGGCATGGATTCAAGGCCGACCAAAATGAAACCGTAGGCTGGGTTGGAGGCGACCACGAGCGTCGCAGCGCCCGAATTCCAAAGATCTTCTTTTTGAGGGAGCGGGCCAATGAACTGGTCTGAAAACGGGTCTGTCAGCGACGAATCAGCAATGCGGACCGAAGAACAAGAACCCGATGCTACTCAAGCACCTACCAACACCCTCTTCCTGGGTGACAGCGGCGAGTTGGCACTGGATACCCGGCGCGCACTAGTACAACTGCTGGCAGGGCCATCGCTCGACGGACGTCGGCATCCAAAACTGTGGCTGATCTTGGTGAGAGACGAGGCGGTGATCCGTCGTCGGCTTGCCGAGCTGTTTCTCGAACTG
This sequence comes from Lautropia mirabilis, assembly GCA_945876565.1. GTDB lineage: Bacteria > Pseudomonadota > Gammaproteobacteria > Burkholderiales > Burkholderiaceae_B > Algicoccus. The sequence goes on from CAMCOS010000001.1 coordinate 6,668, forward strand.
GTCATCGATCGGGATGTGCAAGTGGCCTTTACGCGCCAGGCAGATACCGGCGACCTCGAAGTGCCACTCCTACTGCGCCGCGCCCAACTGAGCTTCATAGACTCCATTCTTCTGCTCCATCTTCGCCAGCGATTGACCCAGGCAGACTCGCAAGGCGACCGCGCCGTGGTGTCGACAGACGAGATCACGGAGTTCCTCTCCCTGTACGAGCGCGCCGCCAATACCGACCGTGCAGGGTTCGTGAAACGGGTTCACGCCTCCATCGAGAAGATCAAAAAGCACAGCATCCTTCAGAAAATTCGCTCAAGTGAGGATCGCTTCGAGATTTCGCCGACGCTCAAGCTCCTCTTCTCAGCAGAGGAAATACAAGCGCTGACGCAACTGTATCAGCGCATGGCGGCCGCAGAAACGCCAGCGCAGCTGGTTCAGACTGATGCTGATGAGGAGGCCGACCAATGAACCCGGAACCCCAAACCGCCGCCTTGTTTGCCCGCGAGCAGTTTCGAATGGCCCGCCTGCAGGTTTACAACTGGGGCACTTTCTCCGGCCTGCACGACGTGCCGATCAGCGAACGAGGTTTTCTGTTTGTGGGGCGGTCCGGCGCTGGGAAGTCGACGCTGCTCGATGCATTCTCGGCCTTGCTGACCCCACCTCGGTGGATCGATTTCAATGCGGCTGCGCGCGAGGCGGACCGCAGTGGCCGTGACCGTAACCTCGTCACCTACATACGAGGCGCGTGGGCTGAACAGAAGGATGGGGAGTCGGGAGAGATCGCAACCCGCTACCTGCGCGCGGGGACGACCTGGTCAGCCTTGGCGCTGACCTACCAGAATTCGTTGGGTCAGCCTGTCGTGCTGATTCAGGTGTTCTGGCTGCGGGGCAATGCGAACGGCAGCGCCGATGTCAAACGACACTACCTTGTCATGGAGCGGGCCTTTGACCTGCGCGAGCTAGAGGACTTTGGCCAATCCAACTTCGACATCCGGAAACTCAAGCAGTCCTTTCCAGAGGCATTCGCTCGCGACGAGTTTCGCCCCTACTGCGAACGGTTCTGCCGTCTGCTCGGCATCGAGAGCGAAATGGCGCTTCGTTTGCTGCACAAAACCCAGTCGGCCAAGAATCTCGGCGACCTCAATACCTTCCTGCGCGACTTCATGCTCGACAAGCCCGAGACCTTCGAAGTGGCGGATCGCTTAGTCAGCGAATTTGGTGAACTCAATGCCGCCCACCAGGCGGTCGTCACGGCCCGCGAGCAGGTTCAAACGCTTGCTCCAGCGCGGGATCAGCACCAGCGCAGGGACTCGTTGATGCTGCAGCGCAATGACTTGGATGAGCTTCGGCTGGGCGTTGATGGCTACCGAGAGGCCCGACGCATCAATCTTCTCAAGGAGCACGTGGCATCCCTGGAGGTTCAAGCCGCTGGCGCAGAGGGCGAAGTGATTCGACGTCAAGGCAGTTTGGATAACCACTCCACGACCTTGCGCGACTTAGAGCGACAGCACCGTGAAGCAGGCGGTGATCAGATCGAACAATGGGAGACAGAGAAGTCGGGGCTAGAGAGCCAGCGCACGGAACGCCTGCGCAAACGCAGTCAGGCCGAAGATGCATGCAAAAAGCTGGGCTGGAGCCTTCCAGATTCGCCTCAAGCCTTCGCGGAACTTTTGAGTAACGCGCGGCAGGAGGTCGAAAACTGGGAGCAGCGCAGCAATGATAGTCGCGCCGAACAGTTCCGCTTGGACCGAGAAAAGAAGGATGCCGAGACCGCGTTTTCACAAGCACTGAAAGAGGTGCAGGCACTCCAGCGCCAGCCATCGAACATTCCGGCGGACATGCTGGAAATGCGTCGAAACATCGCCGCCGCCATCGGGATCTCGGAGTCGGCACTTCCCTTTGTTGGCGAACTCGTTGAGGTCAAGCCCGACGAGGCCGAATGGCAAGGGGCCATTGAGCGCGTACTGCACGGGTTTGCGCTCTCACTCCTGGTAGACGAGCGCCAGTACTCGGCATTGGCCAATCACATCAACACCACCCACCTTGGGCAGCGCTTGGTGTATTACCGAACTGGTCGCCCGGAAACGTGGCAGGCCAAGCCCATCGTGGCCAATTCGCTCGTCCTCAAGCTGAACGTCAAGGAGGGCACGTATGCCGATTGGCTCCAGGCCGAGCTACGGCAACGCTTCGATTACGCGTGCGTCGACTCTATTCAGTCCTTCAGGAGCGCAGATCGCGCCATCACCCGTGAGGGTCAGGTCAAGCACAGCAAAACCCGGCATGAGAAAGACGACCGCAGAAGTGTCGGCGACCGACGAAACTGGGTACTCGGGTTCGACAACCGCGAGAAGCTTGCGCTATTCCAAACCCAGGCGCAGGAGCTGGCTGACACCATATCGCGCCTCGGCGGGGAGATCGACAAGCTCTGCGACCAGGACAAGACTCGTGCGGCCCGAGCGATGCAGTGCCAGACTGTGGTGAATCTCCAGTGGCAGGAAATAGATGTGCTGCCATTGCTGGATCGCATCTCCACCATTGAACGGCAGATCCGCGAGGCGAGGGAGGGCAATGCCACCCTGCTGCAAATCAGCGAGCAGATCGGTGAACAAAAGAAGCTCGTCGAGGATGCTGATAAGGAGCTTCGCCAGGCAACGCGTGTGCACGACTCGATTCTTGACCAGATCAAGACCAACACCCAGAAACTGGAATCCCTCCTGCAGGACGCGTCTATCGTTCCATTGACACCCCATCAGGTTTCGGGTCTCGACGAGCGCTTCGCCAAGCAGTCAGATGCAGTCCGGCTCGACAACCTCGACAAGGTGACAACGTCTGTAGAACGCGCACTCAATGCGGAGATGGAAGAGGTCAACCGTGGGATTGGCGCATGCGAGAAGGAAATAGAAGCGCGCTTTGCCGACTTCAAACGGCAATGGCCGATGGACGCAGGCGACATGGACACGAGCCTTGCCAGCGCTCCAGATTTCTTTGCCAAACTGGTTCGGCTGGAGACGGATGGTCTGCCTGCCTATGAGCAGCGATTCTTCGAACTGCTGCAGAACCAAAGCCACCAGAATCTGGCAGCGCTTTCCACCTACCTGAACGATGCGCGAAAGGCGATCCTGGAACGGATGGATCTGGTCAACGACAGTCTTGGCCAGGTACCCTTCAACCAGAGCGCCAATCAACGCACCTACCTCCACATCGACGCCAGTGACCGGCAGCTTGTCGACGTCAAGCTGTTCAAGCAGGAGCTCCAGCAGGCGCTAAGCCATGCATGGACGGAGGATCGCGAGTTTGCCGAGGCGCGGTTCCTGGCCTTGCGACGACTTGTTGATCGACTCGCCAGTCAGGACCCCGAGCAGAAACGCTGGCGCGAGACTGTGCTCGACGTTCGACAGCATGTTGAGTTCATCGGGCGAGAGATCGATGAAAGCGGTGTCGAGGTCGAGATCTACCGCAGCGGAGCAGGCAAGTCTGGCGGCCAACGGCAGAAGCTGGCCACGACGTGCTTGGCCGCAGCCCTGCGATATCAACTGGGCGGGAACGACCACGGTGTGCCGATGTATGCGCCCGTCGTGCTGGATGAAGCCTTTGATAAGGCGGATAACGAGTTCACCGCTTTGGCGATGAATATCTTTACCAATTTCGGATTCCAGATGGTGGTCGCTACGCCGTTGAAGTCCGTCATGACCCTTGAGCCATTCATCGGCGGCGCCTGCTTCGTGGATATCAGCGACCGACGCGTGTCAGGCGTGCTGCTGATCGAGTACGACGGTGATCGTCAGCGATTAAAGCTGCCAGAGCATGCACGACAAGAGGCTAGCGTTGAAGCTTCCTGAAGATATTCGACAGTTTCTTGCCCGTCGCTTTCAAAGCAAGCACCGCGAGTGGCTGGTGGGTGATCCGGGCAAGGGCCAATGGCCGTTGGAGGTTCCGCTCGGAGTGCCGACGCAGCAAGCTGCACTCAGACAAGTCGATGGCGTTCGTGCTTGGGTGAGCGCATGGCAAGGCTGGCAAGGGGGCGGCACACTGTCCTGGTGTGAGCGCCGGTGGAATGCGCTTGGCGTCCAGCGACTCCCGGAGAAGCTGGCGTTGGGCAGCCCAAAGGATGTTGCCATGTTGATTGGTGAGTCCGCACGATGGGAGCGAGCTCAATCTCGCTACCGGACACTTACTGCTCGCTGGCCGTTACTGGCGCAGCCGTTGCCGAGGTACTTTGATGTTTTGGCGGACTACGGTGATGCCGATTTTCGTCGGCTTGCAGAGATGCTAGGCTGGATAGCGAACCATCCACAATCCGACCTCTATCCCCGCCAGCTGCCGGTGTCCGGCCTGGATAGCAAATGGCTCGATGGGCGCAAAGGGCTGCTGACGGATCTGGTGGCCGCAATACAAGAGGATTCATCCAGCGACCTGGATTTCTACCAACGCTGCGGACTGAAAGCACCTCCAATCCTTATGCGAATGCGGGTACTGGATCAGGCGTTGCGAGCCGGGGTCGGTGGCGTGGGTGATATCACTGCACCCGTGAAAGACCTGGCGGCTCTCAATTTGCCGGTCTCACATGTGCTTATTGTCGAGAACCTTCAAACGGGACTGGCAATGTCGGACATGCCAGGCGCTGTCGTGTTCATGCGTCTTGGCTATAACGTCGACGTGTTGGCCCGTTTCCCCTGGCTTGCCCGCGCAAAGTGCATCTATTGGGGTGATTTAGACACACATGGATTTGCCATCCTGCATCGTGCCCGTTCATACATCCCAGCGTTGCAATCCGTGCTTATGGACGAAGACACCTTGCTGCAACACAAGGCGCTGTGGGTGGATGAGTCGGCGCAGCATCCGGCAACGGAACTGACACTCCTGACGGAGCCAGAGCAGCAACTCTATCGGGATCTCAAGCAGCAGCGCTGGGGACAAAACGTTCGCTTGGAGCAGGAGCGGATCGACTGGGCTACCGCATGGAGCGTTTTGCAGGGAAGATTGGCCTAAAGCCAATGGCCCGCAGTGGTTGACTGCCGATGACAGAACCTGATCAACGCAGCGCGTTCAGCACTTTTTCGGCTTCTGGCAAGGGCAGCCGTTGCTTGCCAGACTTCATTCGGTCAAGTGCCTTGAAGACGTCGTCGACTGACCGCAGCTGGTTCTCGACCATGGCGCAAAGCAGCCCGATGGTGCCCATGACGTCGACTTACTCCTTGTTGGCAACAATCCGCAAATTGGCGTCGCCAGTCAGCAAAGTGCAAGTCTCTTGCTTCGCAGGCGCCAGTGCCAAGTAGTCGTTGTGACTGGGCTTGGGACCGTTTTTAGCGGGAAGCAGATGGTCGTGCTGGCCTGGCAACTGCTCGGCATACGCCACGAAGTCGCCGCTGACCTCCATGACCTGCAAGCCCAGGGCTTCAAGGCCAGGGCTGCCCGGTTCAATTTTAATTATGTTGCAGCGCCGCAACTAGACCGTCACCCTTAAAGCAAAAGGAAACGGGACTTGCGCTCCTTTCGATGCGGGATTGACTAAGATACCCGCGTGGACACTTTCATGCTCGTATTGGGGTTGGCAGGGTTGCTCGCGTTGGTTTGTCTGCTAACGCCGGTTGCGTCTGCTCTACGTCTGCCCTTTTCATTGTTGGTGGTACTGGTGGGGGCGTTATTGGGGTACGTCATCAGCTACCACGACTGGGCGCCCTATTGGCTCGTCGATTATCTGGTCATACTGCGAGACTTCGAGCTGCCTGCTGGCACCATATTGGTGGTGTTTTTGCCTGTTTTGCTGTTTGAGTCTGCTGTGTCGATGAATGTACGAGGCCTCGTTAAAGATATTGGCCCGATCATGTTGATGGCAGTGGTCGCGGTATTCATCTGCACCATGCTCGTGGGTCTTTCTGTCAGTCAGTTCACGACCTTTGGCCTGGCAGTCTGCTTTTTGTTGGCGGCTGTCATTGCAACCACCGATCCCGCTGCGGTGGTGGGCATTTTTGCACAAGTGGGTGCCCCGCGACGGTTGACCACCATCGTCGAGGGCGAGAGCCTGCTCAATGACGCAGCCGCCTTGGCCCTGTACTCCGTGATGTTGGCTTTGGTCGTGGGACAAGCGCAGACTTTGCCTAGCGCAAGCGCGATCCTGTTGAACTTTACATACCTTCTGGTGGGCGGAGCAGTCTGCGGTTTTCTGATTGGTCGAGTCGTTTGCGAACTCTTTCTGATCTTGCGCGGCTGGCCAACGGCTGAGGTTTCATTAACCATAGCCACAGCCTACTTCGCCTACATTATCCCGGAGCACTATCTGGATGTATCTGGTGTGGTTTCAACCGTTGTTTGTGGACTGGTCGTCTGCGCCATGGGGCGCACGCGCTTGACACCGACCACCTACCTCGCCCTGCAGCAGTCCTGGGGTCAGTACGGATTTTGGGCGAGCTCCCTGGTGTTTCTGATCGCCGCCATGATGATTCCCCGATTGATGGAGCATGCACAATGGCATCATTTTGTGGTGGTGTCGGTCATGTTCGGCGCAGCACTGGTGGCTAGGCTCCTCACGGTATTTGGCCTATTGCCCCTGTTGACCATCCTGCCTGGCTCCGGCGCTAAAATCAGCTGGCGCTACAAAGCAGTGATTTCCTGGGGTGGATTGCGAGGTGCCCTGTCTCTGGCCTTGGCACTGGCTGTTACCGAGAACAAGGCTGTGGACGATTCGATTAGCACTTTTGTGGCGGTTTGCGTCACCGGGTTTGTGCTCTCGACCATGGTCATCAACGGCTTAACGTTGCGACCACTGATCGCTTTTCTGGGCTTAAACAGGCTGAGCAATCAGGAGCACGCCCTGCGCGACCAGGCGCTCGCGCTAACGCTGACGGAGCTTGACAAAGAAACCGACCAAATTGCGATTGACGATGGCATTGGCAAGGTCGCCAGAGAGAATGTCAGCGCGGCATTTAAGCGCGGTGTAGAAACAGTTACTGACCTGCAAATCGACAAGCTCAGTGACGATGAGCGCATTCGTTTGGGGCTATCCATGGTCGCGCAACAAGAGTACCAGTTGACATTGCGCTCCTACGGTGAAGACTTGATCGATCGGCTCAATGCCACTGCAATCATGAACCACGCTGAGCAGCTTCTCGATGAAGTCAAACAAACCGGTGTTCAAGGATACCGGGCGATGACGGACCGGGTTTTGGCGTACACGCCCTGGCTTAGATTGCAATTGCGTGTTCATCACTACTTCAGTATTCAGCGTTGGCTAGGCACATCGTTGGCATATCGATTTGCCAAGCTCATTGATTTGCGTGCGATCACCCGGGCATTAATTAAAAGGACCGATCGGGAAATGCGCGCGATGATTGGCGGCATGGCCGCCGACGCAGTTCTGAAACTTCTGCAGGAACGATTGGCTGCCATCGAAGAAAAACTGCTTGCGATGCGTCTGCAGTTTCCCCGATACGCAGACTGGCTGGAGGAAACCTATCTAGGTCGTCTTGCGCGTATTCGCGAACGTGCCCGCTACCGCTCACTGTTAGATGACTCTTTAGTCAGTGCGGAGGTGTATCACGACCTGACGAAAAAGCTCGAACTACGCTGGGCGCACTTGGACAGACGCCCCGATTTGGATCTGCATCAGTCGGCCTTGGACTTGGTGAGTCAGGTCCCACTACTTCAAGGCCTGTCAGACGAGGCGCGCAAAGCAATCGGAAAGAAATTGCGCCCGCGCCTGGTCATGCCAGACGAGTTGATCTTAGAAAAACATGGGCACTATCACTCGATGTACTTTGTCGCCTCTGGCGCCGTGTCGGTATTGCTGCCAGACTCGACACACATCGATTTGGGAACAGGTGAACATTTTGGGGCGCTTCGGCTGTTTGATCCCCACGCACCATCGCGTGAGGTTCGATCGCTGGGTTTCACCACGCTACTTGAGCTTTCTGATCGCGATTTACTCGCGCTGCTTGAGTCCGATCCGAGCTTTAAAGAAGCATTAAAGCTAGCAACTCAAGCGCGCGAGCGTCAATTGAAGACAGACAAAGCTGATGCCAATGACAGTCCGACGAGCATCATAACCAGCAAGACATCGACGCATGCAACAGACATGCGTTGAGGATCATTGCCTAGTGCTCTGGCCCATGAAACGAGCTGGCAAGTCAGTTTCAGATTGTGAATTATTGCTAGGTTTTGGTGATTTTTACGCGCGGAATGAACTACGATGTGCGCTGTTTTGGACATCCCGCTTCGATGCGCCTTCTGTAGTTTGTGGCAATGTAACCGGTGAAACGTGTAAATTAAACTTTCGTCGCCAGAGCATGAACCCTGCAAACCCGACGAGCCTTCATGAGAAACTTCAGCATGACATGGATCATGAAACACCGCACAATGACTACTGCAGATTCGCAACGATGGCTCACTGCGGCACCATCACGACTGACGAATGATCGGTACGGGTAGGCTCCTATGCGTATGGATGTCAATGTATTGGGCATTTACTTCACCAGTTTCTTTGTCTACATGATGCTGGCCATTCCGCTATTCGCCATCATGCGACAGGTACTATTCAGGGTTGGTTTTTATCGTTTTGTGTGGCACCCCAACCTCTTTGAGGTGGCGCTTTACACAGTGGTTGTCAATTTACTGGTTTTCTTGGTGCCTCTATGACTGACGCCTCGCCTACCTTGCCGCAGCAACCCAAACAATCAAGGCTTGGGGACTGGTTACGAAAGTCCGTTTCCTACATGGTTACTTTAGTCGTGGTTGGCTTGGCCATCCTGCTAGCGGTCGAGACCTGGTATCTGTACATGCGCGCGCCTTGGACCAGAGACGCTTTTGTCCGGGTTGAGGTCACCAACATTGCGCCCGAGGGCGTTTCAGGCTACGTCACCAACTTGCCCGTCGTTATCAACCAGCGGGTCAAGCAAGGCGATCTACTGTTTCAGATAGATCCCACCCGCTACGAACTGGCCGTGACCGAAGCACGGGCAAACCTGAAGGTGGCCGAGGCGGAAGCAGCCTTGGCGCTGGCGTTCGCGGAAAGCCGACGGCGCGCAGGCAACGCAGTATCAGAAGAAGACCGTCAAACTTACATCATCCAGGCCAAGACCACTCGCGCCATGGTGGAAAGCGCCAAAGCCAACCTCGATCTGGCTCAGTACAACCTCTATCGGACAAAAGCATTTGCGCCATCAGATGGTTGGGTTGCCAACATGATGTTGCGCGTCGGAGACTACGTCGCATCAGGCGAGCCCGCCATGATTCTTCTGAATGAAGAGAGTTTCTGGGTCGAGGCTTACTTTGAGGAAACAAAATTGGCCGGGGTCAAGCCAGGGGATCAAGCCGTTGTGACCTTGATGGCCAATCGGGTTCCATTAAAAGCAGAAGTGGTTAGCATGTCTCGCGGCATTGCCAACACCAACAACGACCCAGGGTTTTTGGGTCTACAAACTGTCAATCCTGTCGATGCCTGGGTGCGGCTGGCACAGCGCATTCCTGTGTACATCCGACTCAAGGAACTTCCAGAAGACCTGCCGTTGGTGGCGGGAATGACCGCCTCAGTGGCGGTTGGTGAATTGGCACAAGAGATACTGAACCCGACAAATCTGGGGCAACGGTTGCTGCAATGGCTCGATACCTACCTTTAACTGGGCTGGCTGTTGCGCTCGGTTTAGGGCTGGCGGCCTGTCACGCACCAGCCCCAAAAATGCCAGAGCCACCGGCGGGGATGCCGTCACAGTACAGCAGCCTACGCAATATCCAGCCCGATTCTGCCCTTAACCTCAGAGCGCTCGATGCCCAAGCACTGACAGAGCAGCTTGGGAAATGGTGGCAGCTATTCAATGACCCGACCCTTAATGATCTGGTCGAGCTCACCATCACGAACAATTGGGACTTGCTGATCGCCACGCAGCGCATTGAGGCGGCAGCAGCCGAAGTCAGCAAAGTCAGTTCACAAGCGTTACCAACGCTATATGGACAAGCCAACGCCGGGCGCCAGCAGTCTGGCACAACCAACGCACTTGGACTGGGCTTGTATGACACATTCGGGTTTCAGGCGGCCGTCTCCTGGGAGCCCGACGTATTTGGTCGTGTCGCAGCGCAAGCGCGAGCCGCTCAAGCTGACCAGTTAGCCGTCCAAGCAGATCGTCGCGCCATCATGGTGTCGATGACCGCCGAGGTCGTGCTCGTATACGCACAAATACGTGCGATGCAGCAAAAGCTCACGTTGACCGAGCAATATGTGGCGCTAATGGGCGCCCAAGTTACATTGACCAAAGATCTATTGCGCTCAGGCTTGGCTGCGGCTCAAACCTTGGCTGCGATGCAACGACAATACCTCGAGGCGAAATCCGCCATCCCAGTGTTGAAGGCACGTATCGGCATTTTGATTACCACCTGCGCCATTCTGACTGGTGGTTATCCCGATTCGCTCAACACCTTACTCAATCAGCCCGGTCTCATGTTAGAGGCCAAGCAGCCATTGCCTGACACGCTGCCTTCACAACTGCTGCGTCAACGCCCCGACATCACCGCGCAAGAGCAACGCATGCTCGCTTCGCTGTCCGAGGTGCAGGCAGCTGACGCGCAATTTCTGCCATTTTTTGCGATTCCGCTAAGTGTCGGATATGACACGGGGCCGATCAGCCTGCTGTTAAATCCGGCCAGCTTTATCTGGAACCTCGCTGCATCGGCCTTTGCGCCGATCTACACCGGCGGGCTGCTTGAGGCCAACCTTGAAATTGCAAAGTCGGTCAGCAAAGAGAACCAGCTTCAGTACGAGCAGCTCGTGCGCCAAGCACTGCAAGAGGTGGAGAGTGCTGTCATTGGTTACCAAGGTGCCAGCGCAACGCTCGATGTACTAGAAGCCGTGCGCAGCCAACAGCGCGTGGTGGTTTCCAAAGACAAGACCTTATTTGCAACTGGTTTGCAATCGCTGTTTGAAGTCAACAACTCGGAGCTTCAACTCACCGAGATCAACGAAAACATTGTCGATGCCGAGTACGCACAGGCATTTGAGTTGGTGTCACTGTATCGGGCGTTAGGCGGTGGCTGGACCGATGCCAGCCTTGTGACTACCTCCATTGAGCCTCGCGCAGCAACAGACTCTAACGCGGTGAACCCACCGCCCAAGGAGTAAGGCTATGCCATGGGTCAACTGCTCGGATAGCGTGCGATGAGATCCCTGCTACCCGGGCTCGGTTTTTGGGTCAGAACGACCTTGGCTTATGGCTTGTGTGTCTGGGTAGCGTTCGAGTTGTCGATCGAGATGTCCGGCAGTGCGGCGCTAACCGTGATGATTCTGTCTGACCCGGACTCAGGCGCGGTGTTTTCCAAGAGCAAATGGCGATTTGTTGGCACCATCTTTGGTGGACTGGTGTTTGTCGCACTCGCCACCCAGTTCATGCAAGCACCTTGGCTATTCATGCTGGGCCTATCGATCTGGTGCGGGATCTGTTACTACATCAGCTGTTATTACCGCTATTTTCAAGCGTACGCTGCTGTGCTCGCTGGTTATACGGCCACCATCATCCTATCAGAAGTAGCACCGACTAACTCACTGGTCTTTATCGCCATTGAGCGAGTCGCCGAGGTATCGCTCGGTGTGGTTTCGGTGGCATTGGTGTTTGGCCTCACACATATCCGCAAAGGCATCAAACGGCTAGAACCTGAAATGCACCTGCAAGCCAAGCGCATCCTCGACATCGCCCGTGGCATGGTTGATAGCCCCACGGAACAAACGCAGGCTCACCTAGTGCGTCAATGGGTCAAGCAAACCGATGAACTGCAACGCAAGTTATTGATGCTAGGCGAAGAAGAGACCATTTACGGCAAGCATGCAAAGAGCATCCGGATAGTACTCATGGATCTTTTTGCCCCAATCGCCAAGTTCAGCCACGACTTTCTGGCACTCGCAAGCACCACACCCACGCCAGCCATGCTGACGGCCAGATCAGCGGTCATTAACTGTCTGGAGCAACTTTTTTCAACGGACAACAATGCGCAAGGCGTCACCACTGTCATCGATCGATTCATTCCACCATTGCGACAACCACTTCGTGATGCCGCAGCAGAAATCAAAGAGCCCGAACAAAGCGCCAAAATCCTCGCCATACAGAACTCTTTGGAAAGCATGCTTCGAAGCCTGCACACATACCGCACCGTACGTCAGGATCCTACCGTTTACCCCGTGCGTAAATTCGGAAAGATTCTGGAGCAGCGGGTGTCGATTTTCGACGCGATCGGTGTGGCCGTGGGTTACCTCATCTTTACTGCCGCCTGGATTGGATTGGAATGGCAATACGGGCTGCTCGCCTTAACGCAATTTGCCGCGGTCGTTATGTTGCAACTGGCCAATGATCGACCGGTGTTTAACGTGATTGACATGACCAAAGGCTTGATTCTAGCGAGCATATTTGTCTATCCGATCAAATTTTTGCTAATGCCCATGGGCGAGGAGCTCGCCTGGTTCCTGTTCTGTGCAGGCATTATCTTGTTGCCAGGCTGTTTACTTAGGGGCTCAACCAAATACATGGCGGTTGGCAGCGGCGCGTTGCTGTTTGGTGGCATGCTGCTTAACGTTTCCAATCCAATGACCTACGACTTCGAGCAGTATCTGAATGAATCGGTTTCACTCATGATCGGCTGCGTTGGTGCTGTTGTGCTAATTATGCTGACACACCCATGGCGCGGCGAAACCCGCCTGAATATGCTGATTCAGAGAGCGTTGGACGATTTTGATCACACGATCAAGGCCGTTCTGATAGACGACCAAAAGGCAGTGACTTTTTGGGAGGATCGCCAGTTTGCCAGAGTTCGACAGCTTGACCACATCCTCATGCTTCGCAAACCGGCGCAAGCCGATGATGCGGCAAGCCGCTTGATTCAAATGGTCGACTCGATCCGATGCTTGCAGCAAGAGATCAAGCTTATTGACCGTTCATCCATTCACGACATGGAAAGCGCACTGGATAAACTGCGCTCAGACATCACCAAAGCCAATCCGTCTGACAGCAGCGATATTGTTGGATCGTGGGCGACCATTGTCGCCAAAGCATTTCGGCAATCCGATCATGAGCGGGCCAATGCGTGGCAGTCAATTTCTGACGACATGATGCGACTCGAGAAACGGCTTTACGCCTGAAAAAGTTCTTCAAGTCTCACCCCGTCATACAGTGGGCACCAACGTCATCGACATGTCATTCTGATCCGCTAGCCTCCAAAAAAATTGTTACTAACTTGGAGCACCAGATGAATTCATTTTGGAAAACCGCCCTGCTGTCACTGTCTTTCGTGGCGTGCGCGCCATCATTGGCTGATGCACCGAAGCGGGAGTTGTTGATTCAAACCACCTATCTGGCGCCTGCGCAGATTCTGCCACCGCCACCGGCTGCCGATAGCATGCTGACACGTGACGAGATCGCAGAGGTCAAGGCTTGGGTCGCCAAGACGACAGCAGATGAGAAGGCACTCGCTGCCAAGGATGCGTTAGACAAGACCGCGGGCTTTTTTGCAGACACCATTGCCGGGTTTGATCTGAGCAAGTTACCTGCTACCAAGGAATTGTTCGATCAAGTACGGTTCACCGAAGATCAACAAGCCAAGGTGTTTAAGAATCAGTTTAAACGGCCACGCCCCTACATCACCGACCCGACGATCTCTTTGTGCGTGGCTGCAGAGTCAGGTGGTGAACTTCAGAGCTACCCCAGTGGGCACGCCACCATGGCCTATTCCATGGGTGTCATTCTCGCGCATCTGATCGAGCCACAAGCGCCCGCGATCATGGAACGCGCCAAGCTTTACGCTGAGAACCGGATGCGCTGTGGCGTGCACCACCGATCTGACACCGTTGCAGGGCAGGTGCTCGGCACGCTGGTGGCCGTTCAGCTGATGCAAAACGCCGAGTTCCAACAGATGTTCTCAGCCTCGCGTCAAGAGCTTCTGGCCGCTGGCCTGATTCGCTAGTTCGCTAGCCCCGGCTGGCGCTGGGGCAACGTCAGATCGACATCGGATCGACATGAGATAACTTGCCAGCATTGGTGAAGTGGTTAAGAATGCAGGGAAATATACTTTTCTGCCCATGAAGACTCGCCGATTTATCCAATGTGACGTTTTTAGCCCCAAGCCGCTGCAAGGCAACGGCTTGGCCGTGGTGGTTGACGCCGACGGCATGAGCGATGCACAAATGCAAAGGTTTGCGGCCTGGACCAATCTGGCTGAAACCACTTTTCTGTTGCCGCCCGCGGATCCATCAGCGGATTATCGGGCAAGAATTTTCACACCCGCGCGTGAGATGCTCTTTGCCGGACATCCAACGTTAGGCAGTTGCGCATCTTGGTTGCGCAGCGGTGGAATACCTCGAACCCCGGGTATCGTGCGCCAAGAGTGCGGGGTCGGGATAGTCGAGATCGATATCTCGCAAGCACCGATGATGTCCTTTGCTGCACCGCCGACCACCATCAAAGACATGGATGCGACCCATCGCTTAAAGATCATGGATGTATTGGCCATCCCACCGAGCGCCGTTGTCAACACCGCCGAGCTTTGCAACGGGCCCACATGGCAGTTCTTTGAGCTTCAGTCCGCAGCCGATGTACTCGCAGCAGACTCTTCTAAGGTGAAATGGCCGACCTTCAAAGCCATCGGTCTTTTTGCGCCACAGTCGCCTGGGCATCAATGCGACTACGAGGTGCGAATGCTGGCACCTTCGAGCGGCATGAGCGAGGATCCAATTACCGGATCACTGAACGCTGCGATTGCCAAATGGATGCAAGCTGCCGGTCGCCTGGACAAGCCCTACTTGGTTGCTCAGGGCACAAACATTGGGCGCATGGGCAGAGTGGCTGTCAAGGCTGATTCAGCCGGTGTGGTTTGGGTCGGTGGTGAGGTTCAAATATTGATCGAAGGCCATGTCACGATCTAGGGCGCCTTGAGCTGGTGTGTCATTCAAATATCCCGCAGTCTGCCACAACAGCGCGTCTGTTCGCTATGATCAGTCAACCAAGGCGAGCACCATGAAAATCCTCATCAGTGAATTCATCGACGAGTCTGCGCTTAGCCGGCTCAAAGAGCACCATGACGTCGTTTACGACCCCGGGCTGGTAGACGACCTTCCCAGCTTGTTGCGCGAAGGGGCTGATTGCGACGCCCTCATTGTTCGCAACCGAACGCAAGTCCGCGGTGAGTTATTGGATGCATTGCAGCAGTGCAAAGTGATCGGGCGACTTGGGGTGGGTCTGGACAACATCGATCTCGTCGGCTGCGAGCAAAGGCACATGCAGGTGTTCCCAGCCACGGGCGCCAATGCTCAAAGCGTGGCTGAGTACGTCATTACCACCGCCATGATGTTGCTGCGCGGCGCCTACACGTCAACGTTCGAAGTCGCCAACGGCAAGTGGCCACGCATCGCATTGTCACAAGGACGTGAATTAAACGGCAAGGCGCTCGGTATTGTTGGGTTCGGTCTAATTGGCCAACTAACGGCCCAACTCGGTAAAGCGCTGGGGATGCGCGTGCTCGCCTATGACCCTGCCATCAAACCCAACGATGCGGCCAACACTGAGCTCGGTGTCACCCATGTGAGTCTTGAACAACTTTGCCAACAATCGGATGTCATTAGCTTGCACATTCCTTTGCTGGAATCTACACGCAAACTATTTGGTCCAGACCGTATCCGGCAATTGAAGACCGGTGCGATCCTGATCAATACCTCTCGTGGTGGCATTTTGGATGAGGCAGCGGTCGTTGCCGCCTTGCAAAGTGGTCAATTAGGCGGTGCAGCCCTAGATGTCTTCGAAACGGAGCCGCTAACGGCCGTTCCAGAGTTCCAAGGTTGCCCAAACCTGATTCTCACCCCCCACATTGCGGGGCTCACTGCCGAGTCAAATGTCAGGGTCAGCACCCTAGTGGCCGACCGTGTACTTCAGGCACTGGGCTCTTAACACCCGAACCGAATCAAGCAAGTCCAGTTGATACAAGATATCTATCGATAAATTTTAATCAATTAATTTTACATTCTGAGCTTATCTTGGCATCATCATGCTGGGCGTCTCCTTAAAGGAGCACGTCATGACCAAATTCATTAGCACCAACTCATTCACACTCAAAAAAACGGCTTCCCCCTACGTGACACACATCACGGTAGCCGCGGCAGTTGCCTATGCGGTCACCGGCAGCTGGGTTGCCGCGATTACGTTAAGCCTGCTCGAGCCAACGGTGCAGACCATTGTCTACTTTTTCCATGAAAAACTCTGGGCGCGCCACGCCGGCAGGCAAACGGCTCACGCCACCCCAAACGTGACGGCCACAATCCGCACCAGCCAGCGCTGAACCTTTAGTGGTTGCGCTAGCTCGCAAACGCCGACTGATTACTTCACATCGGGCCTAGCGCTGATTCGGTGAATCGACAGATCGGCACCCTCGTATTCTTCTTCCTGCCCCATGCGGATACCGACCGTTACTTTCAGAATGCCGTAAATGATGGTCGAGGCAATCAAGGCCAGCAATACGCCACCGACTGTCATCACGAGCTGGCTCATCATAGATACACCGCCCAAACCACCAAGGGCTTCCAGCCCAAAAATGCCTGCAGCAATGCCGCCCCAGGCACCACAAAGCCCGTGCAGTGGCCATACGCCCAACACATCATCAATCTTTAAGCGATTTTGGGTCAGCGTAAACGTCCACACAAAAAGACCGCCAGCAATCAAGCCCGTCGCTAACGCGCCAAGCGGATGCATGATGTCGGATCCCGCACACACAGCCACCAAGCCAGCCAACGGTCCGTTGTAGGCAAACCCGGGGTCGTTGTGACCAATGACCAGCGCCGCCAACGTGCCACCAGCCATGGCCATCAGCGAGTTGGCAGCCACCAGGCCACTGATGCTGTCTAGTGCTTGAGCACTCATGACGTTAAATCCAAACCAACCCACGGTCAGAATCCAGGCGCCCAAGGCCAGAAACGGGATCGACGATGGTGGGTGCGCTGCAATGCCGCCGCTGCGGTGGTAACGCCCGTGGCGCGCACCAAGCAGCAAGACAGCTGGCAGCGCCAGCCAGCCGCCCATAGCGTGCACGACCACGGAGCCGGCAAAGTCATGGAACGGGTGACCAAAGGTTGCCGCTATCCAGTCCTGAACCCCAAATCGCCCGTTCCAGACGATGCCCTCAAAGAACGGATACACAAAGCCCACTAGTACAAAGGTGGCGGCCAACTGGGGATTGAACTTGGCGCGCTCGGCAATGCCGCCCGAGATGATGGCCGGTATGGCCGCAGCAAACGTCAAGAGAAAGAAAAAGCGGGTGATTTCATAGCCGCTTTTTTCTGCGATGAGTGTGGCACTAATAAAGAAGTCCGTGCCATACGCAACCGTAAAACCAATGGCGAAATAAGCGATGGTCGAGACCGCAAAATCGGCCAGAATTTTTACCAGGGCATTGACCTGATTCTTCTCTCGGACGGTGCCAACTTCCAGAAAAGCAAATCCGGCATGCATGGCTAGCACCATGATGGCGCCAAGCAGGATGAATAAAGTGTCTGAAGCAGTGTTTAGAGTTTCCATGGGGTTTCGCGTGCTTTGATCGTTTATCGATGATCAAATGCAAGCAAGAAATGTGCCATTTTGGGGCAAATGCCCTGTTTCAGCACCAAATCAGCGCAGCATATCGCTACGCCCCATGAACCACATCGCTTTGTCTACGAAAATCGGCTAACACCGCAAATTGAATCAGGCTCTATCAGAGGGCATGATTCCCTGGTCAGCAACATTTTGCACTTCTATGGTGCACACTTCGATGCCAAACCACGAAGGGGCCATCCTTACTTCGGTTGATTTCCGTTTGATTGCTGGTTTCTTGGAAAGGTTGATTTTCAATACCGCTAGTTGGCGTTGGCCTTGGACATTGCGCGCTTGCGATGCTTAAACCATTGATATACCAACACCAGCCCAAAACCACCAAAGCCAAGTAGATCGGCCTCATTAGCTGGGTAGGTCAGTGCCACACCAGAGAGCACGAGCACAGCTCTCTCAACCGTGCCGGCTTGCTCGATAAACCACCCCTGCAAACCGCCCGCCAAACACACAATGCCGACGGTCGCGGTGAACGTAATCCAGCCAATCTGAACCCAATCGGCATTGGCCAAGGCCGAGGTTGAACCCATCAGGAGCAAGCTTGTGCCCTGATCGCCAAGCACAAACATGAACGGCACTAAGATAGCTGGCGCCACGTACTTCCAAGTCTGCATGGTGGTCTTATACGGGTCACCTTTACAGATCGCAGCCGCTGCAAAAGGAGACAGGGCCGTGGGCGGGGAGACTTCAGACAGCACAGCGTAGTAGAAGATAAACATGTGCGCCGCAAAATCGGGCACACCCAGATTGATCAATGCCGGGGCTGCGATCACCGCACAGATAATGTAAGAAGCGGTCACTGGCACAGCCAGCCCGACAATCCAAACCACCAGTGCCGTATAGATCGCCGTGAGCAATAAAGAGCCACCTGCGTAATCAATCACAATGGAGCTGAACTTCAAACCCAGGCCAGTCAGTGTGACCGTGCCCACAATCAAGCCCGCACCAGCGCAAGTGACTGCGATCGACAGCACACCAAAAGAGCCATTGGACAAGGCCTTGATCAAGTTGGAGTCGTAGAAGCCTTTGACAAACGGCTGCCTGCCACGCAACCACTCATACGACAGGATTGCCGTGTCTGAGCGCAGCATGCTCGTGGCGGCTGACACCAGTGTGGCCCAAAAGACGGACATGATCGGTGAAAAACCAATCAGCATGAACAAGACAATCGAGATCAGCGAGAAAAAGTGATACCAGTATTTTTTAGCCAGTGACCAGGCGCTTTCTTGCGCAGCGAAGGTCATCTCCTTCATGCTGTACTTGCGCACATCGATAGCCACCATCACAAACAAACCCAGATAGAACAAAAAGGTCGGGATGGTCGCCATCAACAGCACATCTAGATAGGAAATTTTCAAAAAGTCTGCGATCAAAAACGCTGCAGCGCCAAGTACGGGTGGCGAGATAATCGCACCCAGACCGCCTGCAGCCAACAAGCCACCGGCCGCGTTTTTGTTGTAGCCGACCTTGTCCAACATCGGCGCGGCCACCGAACCGACCGTCACCGTGGTGGCCACCCCAGAGCCCGATGGGCCACCTAGCAAAAACGATGACAACACGATCGTGCGCCCAACCCCGGAGGACTTGCCACCCATCGCAGAAAAAGAGAAATCAATGAAAAACTTACCAGCACCCGTGTACTGCAAGAAAGCACCGAAAATGGTGAACAAAATAATCAACGTGGCCGACACATCGAGTGCAGTGCCATAAATACCTTCCAGCGTCATGTACATAAAACCAACAAAACGGCTCAAATCGTAGCCTTTGTGCGTCCAGGGCTCTGGCAGATAGTTGCCAAACAGTGCGTACAAGATAAATAGGACCGTCACCGTCACCAACACCATGCCATTGGTGCGACGCATGGCCTCCAAAATCATGAGGATCAAGAGGCCACCCATCAGCACATCCATGGGCAGCGGGTGCGTATTGCGATCGGTGAAGTCATCGCCCCCACTCAATGCGTAGTAGGCAATGTAGAGTGCCAGCAATGCAACCGCCACATCCCACCACATCAGGCGGTTCCGGTAGCGCATGGCAGCCGGAAACATCAAAAACACCAAAAACAGAACCAACGCCAGGTGAATGGTTCTCAAGTACTGCGTGGGCACAATCTCATAGGCAGCGTAAAGGTGAAACAGCGACATGCCAACCGCACAGACGGTGACAAACACCGCCAGAAAGCCGGCGTAGCTACTTGTTTCACCCTCTTCCTGTCGAACTAGGTCATCAAGTTTTTTCTGGGTGTCGCTGTCGATATGAGACTCAGTCATGGCGTGACAATGCTGTTAGATATATAAGAAACATGCTTGGCGAGCACGCTAGGCGCCCGCCAAGCAACAAAGAAACGTCAGATCAGCTCTAACGGCCGATTTACTGAACGCTGACACCCTGCTCTTTGAAGTACCTCAAAGCACCAGGGTGAAATGGCAAGGGTGTTGCCGACGCTTTCTGATTCTCTAGCTTGACACTGGCAAACTCGCGATGGGTATTGAGCAATTCCGGCATGTTCTCAAAAATGGCTTTGGTGATCTTGTAGGCCTCTGCTTCTGACATGTTGGCATTGACCACGAGGATATTGGAGACAGATGCATTCTTGTTGTCGGCTTGCATACCTGCATAGGTCGACATTGGGATCACATCCTCAAAATACAAGTTGCCGTATTTCTGATTCATCGGTGCAACCGTATCAGCATGATCGATCATGACGATCTTGGTGCCTGGGGTATTGGCCAAGTCGGTGACGGCCGCCGTTGGAAGACCACCCACCCAGAAAAACGCCTCAATCTTGCGGTCTTTCATTGCATTGACTGACTCAGCCGCGCCCAAACGCTCACGGGTCACGTCTTTATCCTTGTCGATACCAGCGGCTTCAAGCACTCGAAATGCCATCACTTCAGTCGCACTGCCGGGACTACCCGTGCTGATGCGCTTGCCTTTTAAGTCTTGCAATGACTTCACGCCAGAGGCCTCTGTCGTGACGATGTGCATGCGGTTGGGGTAGAGCACAAGCAATGTCTGCGCATCAACTTTGCGCCCACTGAATTTACCAGAGCCTTCGACGGCATCCTTGGCAGCATCTGCCATGGAAAAGCCTAGGTAAGGTGTATCTGAACCAACGAGTTTTAAGTTATCGACCGAACCACCCGTGACTTCAGCCGTGGCTGTGACTCCAGGCACTTGCTTACTAAGGACAGCTGCCAAACCGCCACCCATGGGGTAGTACACACCACCGGTTCCACCGGTTGCAATCGAATAGTTTTGCGCAGATGCCACACCGGCAAGCGCCATGGTAAAGCCAACCGCTAATGCCTTCACTAGATTCATGTCTATCTCCACGTCGGAAAATTATTTTTGTTTGCAGTAATACTTAGTTACTAGCTGTTTCCGAACGTTACTCGATGTAATCGATTGACTCAAGGGTATTAAGCCTAGTGTAAGCCCTAGTGGTTTGCCCCAAGCGACTTCACTTCTTCAACAAAGCAACGCGCTGCAAGTGATAGCCTTCGGTCACTTCGCCATACCAACTGCCATTGACGCTTTAATGGAAAACCCGCCATCGACAGAACAGAGAGACCATCCTTACTCGGATCGATTGACAAGGCGTGTTGCGAAACCACAGCCAAGCCCAACCCGGCCGCAACGGCATGCTTGATCGCCTCATTGCTGCCCAGAGTGGCCCGCATTTCAGGTAACAGCTTGTGTTCATGCAAATAACCTTCAGTTACCAGACGCGTCCCTGAGCCTTGCTCACGCATTAAAAAAGGCTGTCCGTTTAGTTTTTCTGGACACTGCCGGCGTTTCCCCACCCACGGATGATTATTGGCACCAATCAAAACAAGCGGATTGTTCATGACCGCTACGGCTTCTAGACGCAAATGCACCGGTGGCATCATCATCACAGCCAACTCGATCTCGTCAGCCGCAAGCTGACTAACAACCGCATCACGGTTTTGAACCACCAAGTCGATTTCAATGCCAGGATGGCGCGCGGTGTAAGCGGCCAACCACTGCGCGATAAAGTATTCCGTGGTTGTTACTCCAGCGATACGCAGCGTGCCACGCTCAAGCCCGTGCAAGGATTGCAATTCCTCTTCGAATCTCCCCCATCTCACGAACATGTCGAGTGCGGTCTGACGCAAATAATGGGCGGCCTCGGTTGCTCGGATACCTCTACCAACCGGCTCCAGGATCTGCACACCGAGTGCGGACTGCAATTCCTGCACTTGGGCGGACACCGTCGGCTGTGTCAAATGCAGTTCGCGAGCCGCTTGGGTTACCGAACCAAGTCTGACTACTGCCTCCAGTGTTCGAAGCTGATTAAACGTCACGCGGGGCGGCCTAATCTTATTCATAGCTATTTATCTATCTTATTAACTTAAATACATTATTTTAAATAAATATAAATTCGGTTCAAACTAAAAAATGTATTCAATCCAATGACAAACAAGGACAGATAATGAACGACTTCACCCCCATCACGATCGCCCGTGGCGATGGCATCGGCCCCGAGATCATGGACGCCACGCTATTGATTCTCGAAGCAGCCGATGCTCGCATCAAACCAGAGTTCATTGAAATCGGTGAAAGTCAGTACGTGGCTGGCCATAGTGCGGGGATCGCCCCCGATGCTTGGGAGAGCCTGAGACGAACCAAGATATTTCTAAAGGCGCCCATCACCACGCCTCAAGGCGGTGGCTACAAGAGCCTGAACGTCACTATTCGCAAAACACTGGGGCTATATGCAAATGTTCGACCGTGCATAAGTTACTTCCCATTCATACCCACGTTGCACCCAGACATGAATGTAGTGATTGTTCGTGAGAACGAGGAGGACCTTTACGCAGGTATTGAACACCGGCAAACCGATGATGTTTACCAATGCCTTAAGCTGATAACCCGCCCAGGCTGCGAGAGAATCGTACGCTACGCATTCGACTATGCTCGACAACATTGCCGAAAGCACGTAACTTGCATGACCAAAGACAACATCATGAAGATGACCGATGGTCTGTTTCACAAAGTATTCGATGAAATCGCAGTCGAGTACCCAGACATAACAACCGACCACTTGATCATCGACATTGGGGCGGCCCGATTAGCTACACGTCCAGGCAAGTTTGACGTCATCGTCACGCCGAATCTTTACGGTGATATCATTTCCGACATAGCTGCTGAACTTACCGGGTCAGTTGGAATCGCGCCAAGTGCAAATATTGGTGATAGCTGCGCGATGTTCGAGGCCATTCATGGCAGTGCACCAGACATCGCTGGTCAGGGTCTTGCCAACCCATCAGGGTTACTGCTTGCATCGGTTCTGATGCTTGTCCACATCGGACAGTTTGCTGCGGCGCAAAGAATCCATAACGCATGGCTTTGCACCGTGGAGGACGGCGTACATACCGCCGACATGAATGATGCGCATTCTAGTCATGCTGTTAGCACTCAGGGCTTTGCCAACGCAGTCATTGATCGTCTAGGGCAAACACCTCGACAGCTACAACCCGCTGTGTATTCAGTACCGGTCAAGGGCGTGAAGGAATCAACAAATACAAACACCGATGCTTACCAGATCACGAACAAGGCTAAAGCCGTATCCATCAAAGCTGATAAGGAAATGGTCGGCGTCGATGTGTTTGTGCATGCGAGCCACGTCACAGCTGAGTTCTTGGCCGGCCAGCTAAGCTCACTCACCACCACAGCACTTGAGCTTCAGATGATCACCAATCGTGGCGTTAAAGTTTGGCCCGGCGGATTCGCAGAAACGTTTTGTACGGATCACTGGCGCTGCCGGTTCGTTGCCCGGCAACGGGAATCCATCAGCCATGCCGACATCATCGAACTACTACAGGCATTGACCGCTCGAGACATGGACGTCATCAAAACGGAGAATCTGTGCACATTTAATGGTGAGCGGGGATACGCACTCGGACAAGGCCAATGACATATCCAAGCATCGACGAATCAAGCACTACCCCACTGTGGCCTGACGCACGGCGTGTTCCCATCGCTGCGTCCTCTCCTGCGCTTGGCTTGCCGAGATTGCGGGCTCAAACGTTCGCTCGGCGCGCCAATGACCACTGAGATCCTGCAGGTCCTTGTAGATCCCGCAATGTAAACCCGCCAAGTAAGCTGCCCCGAGTGCCGTGGTCTCGGTGACCACCGGCCGCACCACGGGAATGCCAAGCAGATCCGCTTGAATTTGCATCAACAAATCATTCACGCACGCACCACCGTCAACGCGCAACTGACTCACGGGCAAGCCACCGGCAGCCACCACATCGCGGTTCATGGCTTGCAACAAAGCAGCACTCTGAAACGCGATGCTCTCTAGTGCTGCTCGGGCGATATGCGCAACCGTGGTCCCTCTGGTGAGCCCAACGATTGTGCCACGGGCCTCAGGCGCCCAGTAAGGTGCGCCGAGCCCGGTAAACGCGGGCACAAAGATCGCACCGCCCGAGTCAGGCACGCTTTGAGCCAGTGGCTGCACAGCCGCGCTTGATTCAATCGCGCGCAGACCATCACGCAGCCATTGCACCACCGCACCACCAATAAAAACGCTGCCTTCAAGCGCATAGCGAGTGGACTCATCGGGTTGAGCGGCAGCGGTTGTGATCAGCCCATTGCTACTTTGCTGGAACTCGCTGCCTGTGTGCATCAACATGAAGC
This sequence comes from Lautropia mirabilis, assembly GCA_945876565.1. GTDB lineage: Bacteria > Pseudomonadota > Gammaproteobacteria > Burkholderiales > Burkholderiaceae_B > Algicoccus. The sequence continues at coordinate 30,919 of CAMCOS010000001.1, forward strand.
AGCCGGTGCCGTAGGTGTTTTTAGCCATGCCAGACTCAAAACAGGCCTGCCCAAACAACGCGCTTTGCTGATCGCCCGCTACGCCCCCAATGACGATCGACTGCCCAAAAATCGATGGGTCGGTCTGGCCAAATGCAGCGCTTGAAGGCAACACCTTCGGCAAAACCGATTCCGGAATGCTGAGTTCCCCCAGCATTTTGGGATCCCATGCATTGCGCCTGATATCAAAGAGCATGGTGCGCGAGGCGTTGCTGACATCCGTGACGTGATTGGCACCGCCTGTCAGTTGCCACACCAGCCAGCTGTCCACGGTACCAAACGCGAGCTCACCTCGATTCGCAAGGTCTCTGGCCGCTGGCACATGCTCCAGTATCCAATGCAGCTTGGTCGCAGAAAAGTAGGCGTCAACGAGTAAGCCCGTCGTTTGCGCGACATGCGCGCCCAAATCGCGTGCGCGTAGATCCGCGCAGGTGGGTTCGGCGCGCCGATCCTGCCAAACAATGGCGTTGTAGACCGGCTCGCCCGTTTTTTTGTCCCAAACGATGGTGGTCTCACGCTGATTGGTGATGCCAATCGCGGCGATGTCGTTGGCCGTCAGCTTGGCTGCGGCGATGGCCTCAAGCGCCGTGTCACGCTGGGTGGCCCAGATGACTCGGGGGTCATGCTCAACCCAGCCTGGCTTGGGGAAAACTTGAGCAAACTCGCGCTGAGCCTTGGCAACGATCTGCCCGTTTTCATCGAACACGATGCTGCGAGAACTCGATGTGCCCTGGTCAAGTGCCAAGATAAATTTCAACCCTGTCCCCTTTGCACTGAACGAGTCAGTTGTTCTGATTGTTTGATCTTAGCAATCGAGTCTAGCTGATTGCCATCTTGCGTGTCGATTTAAATTCAAGCCGCTTTACCGCTACGACCGCAGCATTGGTGGTAAAAATGTCAACATGATTCGCTCTAAACAATGGGTCCAAGCTGGCCTCACAGAAGTATTTGATGTCACAGTGATCGGGGGTGGCGCAACCGGCCTTGGGGTTGCGCTAGACGCCGCGCTACGTGGCTTCAATGTGCTGCTGCTCGAGTCGCATGACTTTGGCGGCGCAACCTCATCACGTTCAACCAAGCTTTTGCATGGTGGCGTGCGCTATCTGGCGCAAGGCAATATTTCGCTCGTGCACGAAGCGCTCGCAGAGCGCACAACCATCATGCACATCGCGCCGCATCTGGCTCAACCCCTGCCATTTGTCATGCCTTCATACCAGTGGTGGCAGACTCCGTTCTATGGAACGGGCTTGAAAGCCTATGACCTGCTTGCCGGCAAAGCCGGCCTGGGGTCAACGGAGCTTTTGAATTTGGCCGAAGTGCAAGCGGCCTTGCCCGGTATTCGTGCGGATCATCTGTTGGGCGGCGTAAAGTATTGGGACGGCCAGTTCGACGACGCGCGCTTGGCCTTAGCCTTAGCGCGCAGCACCGAGCGCGCAGGCGGCGTTGTACTGAACTATGCCGATGTTCAAGCGATTACGACCCTATCCGAAGACAAGGCCAGGTTTGATCTGCAGGTCACCGACAAGCGGCTAGGGTCAGTGCACCGCTTTAGAACCCATGCACTCATCAATGCGGCCGGTGTCTGGGTCGATCAGGTGCGCGAGATGGCACGCAACCCCAGCGACACCACACCACACCACCGAATGGTGTCACCAAGCCAGGGCGTGCACGTGGTGGTGGACCGGTCTTTCATGCCGACCAACCACGCGCTGCTTGTCCCCAAAACAGCCGATGGACGTGTGCTTTTTGCGGTGCCGTGGATGGGGTCGTTAATTTTGGGCACCACCGACACCCCCCGCCACGATCTGCCGCGTGAACCCGACGCGTTTGCCAGTGAGCTGGATTTCATCTTGCAAGAAGCTTCCAAAGTGCTGAGCAAACCAGTGACTGTCCAAGACATTAAGAGCATGTGGGTTGGCTTGCGTCCGCTGGTCGCTGCGCCCACCAACCACGGCGGTGCGGGCACCAAGACGCTATCGCGTGAGCACACCATTGTGACCGATGCCAACGGCCTGGTTACCGTGACCGGTGGCAAGTGGACCACTTACCGCGCCATGGCTGAAGACGTCATGACCGCCTGCTTTAAGGCTGGGGTATTGCCAGCACGGCCAGGCGGGGCCACCAAGACACATGCGCTGGTGGGCGCTGCACAAATCGGTGGTCAAAACCACGCCATTTGGCAGCCCCCCGGGCCCCACCTGTATGGCAGTGAAATCGAAGAGGTCAGCCAGTGCCCGGGTGGGGACCACGAGCTTGGCTTTGGTTTGACTGAGGCCATGGTCCGGTTTGCCGTGCGCCATGAGTACGCTCAGACGGTTGAGGATATGCTGGCTAGGCGCTGGCGCGTTCTATTTCTCGATGCACGACAGGCGCGCACCATGGCACCAAACGTTGCCCGCATTCTGCAAGAAGAATCAGGCTTAGACCCAGAGCTCGCTGCGTTTGAAAAACTAACTGAGCACTATTTGCCGCATTGATCCAGTGTCCGCTTAACAGTCTGTGCAGGCTTCGATGGGTAGCCCCTGTGCGATCCAACCTGGCTTCGTGCGATTGCCCAGGGTTCCCTCTGGAATATGTTTGACGTTGGTAAAACCCGCTTGAGTGAGGATAGGCTGCAAGCGACTGGTGCGACTGCCTGTTCGGCAAATCAGCACAATCGGTGCATTCAAGTCCCCGCCCACGGCGTTATAGACTTCTTGCGCAAAACCCTGCAAGCCCTTGGGGTTGACCATGTTGATACGCTTGGCACCTTGTGCCACACCCGTCTGACGCCACTCTTCAGGGCGTCGAATGTCAATTAGGGTAATCTGGCCGTCTTGATGCAACGCGTAAGCATCGGCCGCACCAACTTCAGCCGGGTTTGTCTGAGCAAAGACTGCGCCAGACAGCAGCATCAACAAGGCTGAAAGTAACCATCTAAGTCGAAACAACATTCATATTCCTTTGCACACACTCACCGAATATCGGGATTGCCCAAATGTAGCTTATTGGGCATGATGAGCCGACCATGACAGCAACCACGAGCTCCCTATCGGCGGAATTATCGGTATTTGTTCAAGCTTTTGGTTTAGGCCTAGGCTTAATTGTCGCCATTGGTGCACAAAACGCCTTTGTGCTGCGTCAAGGCCTACGCGGTGAACACGTCGGGCTGGTGGTGGGGTTTTGTGCGGTGGTCGATGCCACGCTGATCGCCGCGGGCGTCCTAGGCATGGCAACCGTCTTGCAAGGCCGCGAAGGTCTAGCCCAGGTGCTGGCCATCGGTGCGGCTTGTTTTCTGGCGAGCTACGGAATCTGGGCATTAAGGCGCGCCAGATTCAATCAACACCTGACTGCCTCTGTTGGAGGCAAGCTGGTCTCCCCTTGGATGGTTCTGGCGCAAGCGGCCGGATTTACTTTGCTCAATCCACACGTGTATCTCGATACCGTGCTGCTCATCGGTAGCATTGGCGCGCAACAACCCAATGAATTGCTGGGCTGGTTCATCGGCGGCGCCAGCACGGCCAGCCTCTTATGGTTTGTGCTGTTGGGCTTCGGGGCAAGGTGGCTGGCACCGGTCTTTGCCAATCCACGGGCGTGGCAAATGCTGGATCTGACCATTGGCATCGTCATGCTGACACTGGCCGCCCTGCTGGTGCAACATGTATTACTGAACTAACAACAACAGAACCCATTGCCGAAATGCATCTCAAACCTCAACGACCAAGCCAGGGTCAAAGTGAGTGTTTTCTGGCAGCGCGTGGCCAGAGGTGTATCCACGCGGGTTGCAAACGATGCGCGTGCCATTGACCTCATAACCAAACGAATCATGGGTGTGGCCGTGCACCCAGATTGCCATTGGCCCGAACAGATGATCAAGCTCTGACGCGAAACAGGCCGACAAAAGATCAAGCTTGTAGCGATGAGCAACTGACCGGGCGCTTGGTAAGTGATGCGTCACGACCACTGTTGCTCCGGGGAACGACTGCTGTAGACGGTCTTGCAACCAATGCACATGACGCTCATGCCAGCGTGCGGTTTGTTCTGGCAGCAATGCCCGACCTCCGTTTTTGATACGCCGAAAGTCATTTAAGCCCTTGCTTGCGGCATTCAAGCAAATCGTGCGTCTTTCCTCCCCGAACAAGCGAAAGTCAGTCCAAAGCGTGCACCCCAAAAAACGAACAAGGTTGCCTTGCTCATCATCCAGCACCACTTCATCGTTGTCTAACAAAAAGATGCCTAGATCGTGCGCCGTCTGACGAAGCTGCGCTAGTGTCGATTCAAACTCAAGGCTGTAGTATTCATGGTTGCCTGGCACGTAGATCACACTTTGTCGCTCAAAGTGCTCAGCTGCCCATTGCAACCCGGTCACGCCACAGGCAATATCGCCGGCCAACACCACCACGTCAGCATCGGTCGGTGGCGGGACAAAGTTTGTAAATTCCAGATGAAGGTCACTTAGTAAGTGCAGCTTCAAGGTTGCCTCGCGTTTTGAATCAGATGAATTGAACGATGCGGGATTGTAGAGATACAAGAACTTAACAAACGAAAATCATCGCGTTCCCCAACAAATCGCAGCAGCCTCGGGTTTGCCCCTACAGCACCTTCTCAATTCGCACATGATGTGCTACCAAGCCCTCAACCATCCCATGGCCAATGACTCACACGAGTTATAAATTGGTCGAAAACCCCGGTTAACCGTTAAATCTTTGGGGTGAGTTCATGCGCCAGAAAATCAATCATCAAACGCACCTTGGCAGGCAGATAACGCCGGCTGGGATAGACCGCATAGATGCCGAACTCGTCGGCCTGCCAGTCTGACAATAGCTCGACCAACTCGCCTCGGCTCAGCAGTGGCTTCACCATGAAATCAGGCTGCAACACAATGCCCTGACCAGCGACGGCTGCCTGCGTACAAGTGTCGCCGTTGTTGCTGCGCATGACCGGCCTGACATCAACGATCTGACGCTCATTGGGATTTGATCTGCTCGATAGTGTCCAAGCGTCGCCTGTGGACAACAGGCTGTAGGCGAGGATGCGATGTTCAGCGAGCTCAGCCGGCACTGTTGGTTGGCCTTGTGCTTTCACGTAGCTTGGAGACGCACAAAGCTGTAATCGCATGCTCGCCAAGCGACGACTCACCAAAGATGATGATGGCAGATGCCCAATTCTGACAGCCAAGTCAAAGCCCTCATCGACCAAATCCGCAACCCGGTCCGACAACGTAACGTCGAGCAGCACGTCAGGATGCTTTTGCATGAACGCTGGCCAAAGCGGTGCTAGGTCCATGACCCCGTAACTGAAAGGCACATTGATCCTGAGTGTGCCCCGCGCCTGCACTGCACGATGACTGACTTCGTCTTCAGCCTCTTGCCATTGCTGCAAAAGCTCGCGGCTACGCGCCAGAAACAGTTCGCCATCGGAAGTCATCGATACACGGCGAGTGGTTCGGTGCAGCAAACGTGTGCCGAGCTGATCTTCAAGCAACCCAATTTGGCGCGAAACGACAGCTTTTGATAGTGACAGCTTGTCTGCTGCCCCCACAAAACTGCCCGTCTCCACCACCGCTACAAACGCATGCATGGCTTCGATTCGGTCCATGAGTTCTGGCTCACGTTGATTGTTTCAATATTTTTGACAATTAGTCAGTTTTTACCACCTTTATATCTATTTAATAAGCCATGACAATTCACCCATTGAATCACTCAACTTTTAGGAAATCATCATGCCCAACACCATCAGCAACCTCTTTACTCTCATTGGCCGCTTGGCACTGGCCGCTCTGTTTTTGCCCGCAGGCCTGTCTAAAATCTACGGCTTTGGCGGCACTGTCGGCTATATCGAATCAGTTGGCTTGCCGCTAGCCTCGCTTGGCGCAGTCATTGCTATCATCGTTGAAATCGCAGGCGGCGCGGCATTGATTGCCGGCTTTTTTACTCGCACGGCAGCCATTATTCTGGCTATCTTCACCTTGCTGGCCAGCGTGTTTTTTCATGCCTACTGGGCAGTGCCTGCAGACCAGGCATTCATGCAGCAATTGCTGTTCTACAAGAACATCGCTGTGGTGGGTGGCTTGCTAATCCTCGCTGCACACGGTGCAGGCCAGTTCAGCGTCGATTGCAAGAGGGCAAACCAGTAATGCCCTTGGCCTAACCTAAGACAGACTGACGCAATAAACCGTTGCCTAACCCTTTGGGACTCACCGACCATGAACACCGCACCGGTCCTATTTATCTCGCACGGCGCACCAACGTTTGCCACCGAGCCAGGCGAGCTCGGCCAAAAGTTCACCGAACTAGGACAGTCACTGACGGGTATCGAGGCAATCTTGGCGGTGTCTCCCCATTGGGAAACACCGGGCTTGCGAGTATCACGCAATGCAAGGCCGCAAACCATCCATGACTTCTACGGGTTCGCACTAGAGCTCTATGCAATCAATTACCAGGCGCCAGGGTCACCAGAGATTGCCAGCGTTGTGCTTGACGCGCTGCAGAAGGCTTGCCTTGCAGCCGAACTCGATGCCAACCAAGGCATGGATCATGGCGTGTGGGTGCCACTGCGGCACCTGAAACCTGCGGCAGACATCCCGGTTGTTTGTATCTCTTTGCCGCTTGATGCCAGCCCAGACAGTGCCTGGCGACTGGGCCAAGCACTTGCCCCGCTACGTGAACGGGGTGTTTTGATGATGGGCACTGGCAGCCTGACTCACAATCTTGGTGAACTCAGAGGGCCAGCGGTGACCCACGTCGCACCCTACGTCACCCAATTTGCCAACTGGGTCGAGCAACACATTGAGCGGCGCGATGCGCAAGCACTTCTGCAATACCGCAGTCTTGCACCCCGCGCCACACGCGCACACCCGTCTGAAGAGCATTTGATGCCACTGTTTGTCGCACTTGGTGCCAGACGCGATACAGACCAGTTTGAGGTCATCACCCGTGAGGTGAGGTACGGCATGCTATCCATGGCCTCTTACTACTGGCACTAACACCTGCCGATTGCCTTAATGCGTGCTCTCAATGTGCACTGCCAACCAGATGGTTGGCGGGTCGGCTTGCGTCATTTCCACTCGATGGCGCCGGCGCGGTTCGATGTAGAGATAATCACCGGTTTTTAATTCCCTGCAATTGAACTCATCCTCGAACTTAAGCACCGCAGCACCCTGAACTAACAGCACCCACTCGGCCTGGGCCTGGTCACACCAAAAGCCTGCTGGGCTGGCTTGTCCGGTAGAGATGATGCGCTCAATGCGAACGCCTGGCTGGGTCAAGAGGGTTTCAAAGATCTCAGTGGGCTCAGGCCTTGCTGGCAAGTTCGCCAGCAAATTGGTTGGCTTCAGGTGACGCTTGGCTTTCAAGACAGATCTCCTCGATGCCCAAAGCGTGACACAGTCGGGCACAAAAACGTGCATACCCTTTACCCAAGAAGCTTACGCCAACGCAAGTGCAGGCTCAAGATTCAATAGACAGATAATAGACACTCATGCGCACCGCACCAACAGCCCAGCTGAGCAATAATGTGGGGATCCAACCCAAATTACCCTGTGTGGAACGCAATGCAAGAACACACCGTCATCAAGAACTGCTGTCTTGAGCGCGACATTACGCGCATTCAGGTCATTCTGAATCACGTGATCCAGACCTCGACGGCACTGTATGACTATGAACCACGGTCGCTCGATCAAGTCACCGCCTGGGCCAACCAAAAGAGCGCCCAATGCTTGCCATTGCGCGGCGCGTTTGACGCAAACGGCGAGTTGCTCGGCTTTGCTACCTTTGGGCCGTTTCGGCCACAACCGGCCTATAAGTACACCGTCGAACACTCCATTTATGTGAGCCAGGCAAACCATGGCCAGGGCATTGCCACTGCTTTGATGACGGATTTAATCCAAACAGCCGAGCATGACCAGTACCATGTAATGGTTGGTTGTATCGACGCGGATAATGATCCAAGCATTGCCTTACACAGAAAGTTTGGCTTTGAGCATTGCGGTACAGTCAAGCAAGCCGGGTTTAAGTTTGGTCGCTGGCTCGATGCAGCCTTCTATCAAAAGGTGCTCAGCACGCCCATGCACCCAGTTGACGGATAGGCCCCTGACCGTTTGGCACTGGCCGTGCTCCTGATTTCGATAGCAGCAAGTAGAGAAACATGATCCCCATCAACATTGAGTCAGCTTGGCGTGGTACTTCAGACTGTCGTCACTGCGGTATCCGCGATATGGTGTTGTTTGCCGACCTGAACGAGTCGGATTTTGCGTCAATCCATGCACCGATCGATGATCTGGTGTTTCACACGGGCGAGACTTTGTTTCTTGAGGGTGACTCCGCCGAACACGTCTTTACTATCCGCAAAGGTCTGGTCAAAGTGGTGCGCAACACCCCTGACGGTCGAGTTCGAATCGTGCGCATTCTCAAACACGGCGATGTGGCTGGTCTTGAAGGCTTGTTTGCATCGACCTATGAATGCGATGTGGTGGCCACGAGCGAAGTCAACGTCTGCCGTATCCCGATTTCTATCATCAAGAATCTCTCGACGACCTCCCCACGCCTGCACATGCGGCTCATGGAGCGCTGGCACAAAGCCGTCAAGGATGCAGAAGACTGGCTGGCAGATCTGAATTTCGGGACCGCGCGCCAACGCGTGGCTAACATCATCTTAAAGATGCGCCATGACGAAGACCCCTCTTTGACCTCGCTGTTTTCTCGGGAGGACATGGGTGCCATGTCAGACCTCAAACTTGAAACGGTCAGCCGTGAAGTCAGCCGTTGGGTAAAAGAAGGCGCCATTGAACCAATGGACCGGATTGGGCGTCTGTATCGCATCACCGACCTGCACAAGTTGCAGCAAGCGGATTAAGTTGGCCAAGCTCACGTGATCGCACATCCCAGCTGCCATTGGTAGCATGGCCGCTGTTGTGATTGCGATTGTTGTGCCTAGACGCGCGACGCTGCGCCCGCACTAAAACCCTCGAGTCCGCTGAATTTTTTGTTTTCGCCATGCTGAACCGACGCCTCGGTTTGGCGGACAACTGGATTCGCCATATCCGCGATGTTCAACAAAAGCATTCAACTTATCTGGGTCACATCGTGAAAGACGATGAGCGCCTAAACAAGCTGTGCGAACTAAACGTGATCGAACAAGTCCTACACGTTTGCCAGACAAGTAGCGTCCAAGAAGCTTGGGGCAACAGCCAAGCAGTCACCGTGCACAGCTGGATATACGGCTTGCACGACGGCTTAGTGCGTGAACTTGGCGTCAGCGTTGCCAACAACGAGCAACTTCAGCAACGCTACGACCACGTCTTGGCAAGCCAATATCAATCTTAGCCTTAGGTGTAATCTTATTTGCATGAAAATCTTTGGTCGAACCTTGCTGGTTTTTTTAACGGTGGTGGCAGTGGCTGCTGCCATCAAATGGTGGCAAGACGGCGAGCGGATCGCGCACGCACAAACCCTGGGTTGGTACCAACTACCCCGGGATGCCACCAACCTGCTGCCCGATCCAGCAACCACATCGGACGCCATCGTCGCGGTGTTGTCAGCACCCACTTACGGTTGGCGCGGCTACTTTGCGGTTCATCCATGGATTGTCTACAAACGTGCCGGTGAGGCGGCCTACACGCGATATGAGGTGATTGGCTGGAGCCGTGCCAATGTCGTGCGGCGCAACCATGCGCGCGCAGATGGCCAATGGTACGGTGCAACGCCGACGCTCTTGGTGTTTGAGCATGGCGAGCACGCTCAAACGCTCATTCCTGAGATTGAGCAGGCCATCGCCAGCTACCCATACCCGCAGAACTACCGCAGCTACCCTGGTCCAAACAGCAACACTTTTCTGGCTCACATCGGGCGTGAAGTACCGGCGCTTGGACTAGATCTGCCACCCACGGCCATTGGCAAGGACTATCGACCCTTGAGCAATCCTTTTGGGGTGGCGCCATCGGGCAGCGGGCTACAGGTTTCCTTGGAAGGATTATTAGGCTTGATCGCAAGTCCACAAGAGGGGCTTGAGCTAAACGTACTTGGCCTAGGCATTGGCATTGACCTGAATTGCCCAGCCTTGCGTTTGCCTTTTGTGGGGCGACTCGGATTTAATGGAACAATAGTAGGTAATGGCTGTAGTTCGATTGACTCAAGCGAGAAAGGCGGAGGTGTCCTGATATGCATACTCAAGGTTTTTCAGCCACGCAACGCTGGTTGCACTGGATCGTGGCTGTGATGGTTCTGATACTGTTGCCCGTGGGCTTCTGGATGGTTGATCGGGCTGACGCCAACATTTGGGACGATCTAACGGGCACGCTCTATGGGGCACACAAAGCAATGGGGTTTACGGTTTTGTGGCTCGTGGTCTGGCGACTCATCTTGCGTGCCATGAACAAAGCACCGGGCTATCCGGACAGCGTGTCCGCCCCTGTCGCTCGCCTGGCTAAGACGTCACAGTGGGTGACGTATGCGTTATTGGTATCGATTGCCTTGCTGGGCTGGGCCGGTGTCACCGCCTTCGGTGCTTTGAACACACTGGGCGGGTTCAACTTGCCAGCCATGCCCGGCATTGCGGTAGACAAAGATCTCGCCAAGGACATTCTTGGGATCCACGGCTGGCTGGCTGTTGCGCTATGCGTGGTCTTGTTTTTGCACATTGCCGGTGCGCTCAAACACCTGCTGGTGGATCGAGACGGGGTGTTTAGTCACATGTCACTTGGCTCAGGCCGCGAGCACCGATAGGGACTAAGCGTCAGACGACAATTTGGCCAGAACCTCAAGCACCGCTTGCAAGTTCTGGCCCTGATGCTCTGGTGTGGGCCCGAGCGTCTCTGCAGGCATGCCCGCGCGATTGATCCAGCACGTGCGAAACCCATACCACTGCGCCCCAAGAATGTCCCAGCCATTGCTAGAGACAAACAATACTTCAGCGGGCTTGATGCCCAGACGTTGCTCAACCAACGCATATGCCTGTGGCGTCGTCTTGAACTGGCGAACCTCATCGACAGACAGCACATGATCAATCAGGTGATCAAACGCCGCTCCCGTAACCGCTCCGCTAAGCATGCCTGGATCGCCGTTTGAAAGAATGGCGGTTGTCATGCTGCGAGTCTTGAGCGCGGTGAGTACGTCCGCGTTTTCAGGGAAGGGATCGAGCGCGTGGTACTGATCAAGGACGGACTTGATTTCGGTCTGACTTAAGGCTTGGTCAAATCGCATCAAAGCGTAACTCAACGCCTTGCAGGTGATTGACCAGAATGACTCGTAATAACAACTACCCGCTGCACTTGGATCACTGAGGCTGACCAGACGCGAATACTCAATCTGTTTATCCCGCCAGAGTTGAGCAATGGCACTGCCTTGCCCGGGGCAACACACCTCAAGACGGGCCGTCACCGCGTACACGTCAAACAGGGTGCCGTACGCATCAAATACCACTGCTTTAATCGGCATGTCTTTGCCTTTTTAATGAATGTCTAGTACGTCATCTCTAGTGCGTCATCTCTAGTGCGTCATCTCTACTGAGCGATCTCCGCTGCGCGCGATTAACGCACAGTCTTGGCGGTTTGACCGAATAATATCTTCTTGGCCTCTTCATCCACGGTGGGTTTGGTGGAGATGGCTTGGCCAGCGAGGTAAGCCGCGCGGGTGCCAGGTCGTTGGGCAACACGATTGAACCAATCTTGCAAAGCGGGGTAATCGGCGAGATTCTGTTGCTGGCGCTGGTGTGGCACGATCCATGGATAAATCGCCATGTCGGCAATTGAATAGGACTGGCCTGCCACAAACGCACGACCGTCCGATAGGTGCTTATTCAATACGCCGTATAGGCGGCTAGTCTCGTTCACATAGCGGTCCATGGCGTAGGGGATGCGCTCTGGGGCGTATTGCACGAAGTGATGGTTCTGGCCTGCCATGGGACCTAAACCACCCATTTGCCAGAAAAGCCATTGCAAGCTCAGCCAACGCTTCCGGCTGTCAGATGAGAGGAATTGGCCTGTTTTTTGAGAGAGATAAAGCAAAATAGCACCAGATTCAAACAATGATATGGGTGCACCACCATCTGCTGGAGCATGGTCAACAATGGCGGGCATGCGATTGTTGGGGGCTATTTTGAGGAAGTCCGGTTCGAACTGCTCGCCGCGACTGATATTGACCGGCTTGATCTGATAGGGTAGTTTTGCTTCTTCCAGAAACATGGTGATCTTATGCCCGTTGGGGGTTGGCCAGTAGTACAGGTCGATCATCTAAATCTCCGAAATAAGCTATTTGCGAATCAGTATTTGTGCTTGCAGCACGGATTGACGTACTGTCACACAACCGAACTGGATTTTGGTTTTTAGGTGCCTCGCAAATGGAATTATCACCGTCGCAATGGGTTATCTGGCTCGGACTGGCAATCGGTCTGGTTTATGGCGTGGTCGCCCAAGTCTCAGGATTCTGCCTAAACAGCGCCTTCAGACAGCAATTAATGTCGAATAACGGTACCAAGTTGCGCGCATTTGCGCTAGCCATGTTGGTGGCCATGTTCGGCTCACAACTGTTAGATGCCGCAGGCGTGATTGACTTGTCGCAAAGCATTTATCAAACGCCACAAGCATCCTGGGCATTGACCGTCTTGGGTGGCGTGCTGTTCGGGTTTGGGATGATTCGAGCCCGCGGCTGTGGTGCTCGCTCGCTGGTGCTACTTGGTCAAGGCAACCTGCGCAGCTTGGTCGTATTGCTGATCATGGGGATCGCCGCCTTCATGACGCTCAGTGGGGTGCTAGCTCCCCTGCGCACGAGCCTAACGGAATCAACGCTGGTCACCATGCAAAGCAGCACCTTCACATCAGAAGCTGGGCGATGGGGTTTCATCGCGGTGTTTGGTGGTCTGCTGTTGGCATTTCTGTTTAAGGACAAAGGGTTTTGGCGACAGCGCATGGATGTCATCGCAGGCATCGTGATTGGCTTACTGGTGGTTGCCGGATGGCTAGTGACTGGCTGGATCGGCTTTGATGAGTTTGAGCCCACGCCTTTGGTGTCGTTAACCTTTGTCGCACCCGTTGGCTCAACCGTACAGTACGCCATGATCGCCACGGGCATGACATTGAGTTTTGGGGTGATGGTGGTCTTCGGTGTGGTGATTGGCTCGTTTACAGCAGCCAAGACCACGGGCAAATTCAGCGTCGCGGGATTTGACAAGTCAACCGACATGCCGCGCTACCTGGTGGGCGCATTGTGCATGGGCGTGGGTGGCGCACTGGCACTCGGATGCTCAGTTGGTCAGGGACTGACCGGCCTGTCAACGCTGTCGTTTATTTCCATGCTGGCATTTGCCGGTATTTGCATCGGCAGTTGGCTGGCGCTACGTTTCGAGCGTTCAAGCATCCCGACGCCGGAACCAGTACAACGACAAGCCAGCGGCGAGCAACACCAACAAAGTGCTTAGCGCTGCAAAGAGGGCGCTGATATCAGTCTGCGCCCTTTCAAGCGAAAACTGCGTTGAAAGTTGCTGATAGATTGTATTAAGTTCGGTTGCGTTTTCTGCCTTAAAAAACTCACCCTCTGTAATCAAGGCGATGGATTGCAACGTGCTCTCATCAACGGCCGCATAAAAAGAACGGCCTTCAAAACCAGGGATAAAGCCTTCGGGTGTGCCAAACGCCACCGTGTAGACCCGCACACCAAGCTGTGCGGCGAGCTGCGCAGCAGAAATGGGATTGGGCCCCGTGGTTCGCCTGCCATCAGATAGCAAAATAATCGCACCCGACTCAAACGAGCCTGGTGGCACTGGCTGGCGGCCTGCAAATGCGGGCGGTGCGCCCCTGAATCGCTCGATGTCGAAGCCGTAAATCAGTAACTCAATGTCAAACGCGATGTCTGGCATCAAGGTGGCTAAGGCCATCAAAAGACCACTACCCGTTGCTGTCGCTCTTTGGAGCCTGAAACGATCCACCGCCTCCAGCAAAGCCTGACGATCATCGGTCACCCGTTGCACGACCTGAGCGGTGCCAGCAAATGTGACTAGCCCGACACGGATATCACCTGGCAAGCGCTTGATAAAGTCTTTGACGGTATCTTGAGCGGCTTGCAAACGATTCGGTGGCACATCTTCGGCCATCATGCTCAAGGACACATCAACTGCCAATACCAATGTCATGTAATCGGCCGGCAAAACCACCTTGGCCGTGGGGCGCGCTGCACCGACCGAGCCAACGGCGATGGCAGCCAGCAGCAAGGCCGGTGGCACATGCCTGCGCCAGCCCTGGCCTCGTGTCAGTGCCTGGCGCACAATCAATAGAGTGGAGTAAGCAAATGCCTGCTGTCGCTGGCGCTTGAGCAGCCAGAGGTAACCGAGCACCAATAACGGCACCAGCAAAAGACCCCATAAGGCTTGCGGCCAAATAAAGTGCATAAAAGTACCGTCAGCGTTAAGATGAACTAACTGTATCATCGCTCGCTGAATTGAGGTCAGTTAGATCATGAAACGCGCCACGCTATACAGCCGCAGCACGCCGAGTGCGAATCGGTCGGGCCACCAGCACGCCGCGACGACTGATCACGCCCAAACTCCGATTCGACAAAAGCGTACCTTCGAACCGCTCAAACGTTACCTTAAAAACCCTTATTCCTTATTGGTATTTGGCATTGCAGTGGGCGCCGCGCTCGTGTGGGGACTGCAAGGCAGAGCGCAGCAGCAGCCACCCACATTGACCGAAAGTAAAGTTGAATCGATTGTGCTGGCGACACTGACCACCCAGTCGCTGCCGTCTCGGCCTGCACAAGTGGCCGCCATGGTTTGGCCGTCGGTCGTCAAAATTCGCACGCTCGACGGGGACCCGCCCCCACCGGGCTTGATCAGTGGCCCTGGAAAAGGCGCTGGATTTGTCATCAAGGAAGATGGCAGCATCCTGACCAATCATCACGTTGTGGCGGGATCTGATCGCATCGTAGTGACATTTTCTGATGGCCTTGAATCACCGGCTGCGATCGTGTCGGTTCAGCCCGAGCGCGATCTGGCGGTGCTTGCGCCAGCGCGCACGCCGGACGATCTCAAACCCGTGGTGTTAGCCCCGAGCGGACAACTAGCGCCAGGTGACATGGTGGTGGCCGTTGGCTTCCCATTTGGCATGGGCCCCTCCGTTTCAGCTGGCGTGGTCTCAGGCCTAGACAGAACCTTCCCGATCCCGGGTGGCGATGCGCTGACTGGACTGATTCAGTTTGATGCGGCTGTTAACCCAGGCAGCTCTGGTGGCCCGTTGGTGAATCAGTTAGGCGAAGTGGTCGGCGTCGTCACCGCTCTTTTGAATCCATCACCCGATGGCGCATTTGCAGGCATTGGGTTTGCCATCACCATGGAAAGTGCCGCCAACGCCGCTGGCATTCCACCCTTTTAACGGGAGTTACTCGGCCAATGAATGACCCGCAAATCTGGCAAGGACAAAACGTGCCCGCCAACGAAGTCGCCGCCTCAGCCTCGCTCATGGAGGGCGTGCTGTATGAAGTCAAAAAAATCGTGGTGGGTCAAGACGCATTTCTTGAGCGCATCATGATTGCGATGCTGTCAGGTGGGCACTTGCTCATTGAAGGCGTGCCTGGGCTGGCAAAGACACTGACCGTCAATACACTGGCCAAAGTGTTGCAGGGGTCTTTCAAACGGATACAGTTCACCCCAGACCTTTTGCCTGCAGATCTCGTTGGCACACGGGTTTACAACCAAAAGACCAGTGAATTCAGCACCGAGCTTGGGCCTGTGTTCGCCAATTTGTTATTGGCCGACGAGATCAACCGTGCTCCAGCCAAGGTGCAAAGCGCACTGCTCGAGGTCATGCAGGAGCGTCAAGTCACCATCGCGGGACAAACCCATATACTGCCTCTGCCATTTGTGGTGATGGCCACACAAAACCCTATCGAAAGTGAAGGCACCTACCCATTGCCTGAGGCACAGGTTGACCGTTTCATGATGAAAGTGCTGGTCGGTTACCCCCAACCCGAAGAAGAGTTTGTGATTGTGCAGCGAGCCATCGGTGAGCACATCGAAGTCAACGCACGCGTCAACACACAACAGCTAGCCGATATTCAAAAGCAATGTCGACAGGGCTTTGTTGACTCGGCACTGGTGCAGTACGCCGTCGATCTGGTCAACGCCACTCGCACGCCCCAGAAGGCCGGGCTAGACAAGCTAGCTCCTTACATCATGTTTGGGGCGAGCCCGCGTGCCAGCATCGGTTTGGTGGAAGGCGCTCGGACATTGGCGTTTTTGCGAGGCCGAGCCTACACCACGCCACAGGATCTCATTGATATTACCCCCGATGTCATGCGTCATCGGCTGGTGCTCTCATACGAGGCCCTCGCCGAGAACGTCACCGCTGACGACATTCTTTCTGAGGTTCTAAAAGCCGTCGCCGCGCCTCAAAGGCCATTGCATCGTCATGTTCAATTGGCTCAAACCGCGTAAACGGGACCCCGAGGGTCAGCCACCCCAGACTGCGCCAGCTGCCACTACCGATGCGCGTGCGCTCTTGGCCCGTGTTGCCTGGAATAGCGCGCGCCGGCTAGACGGTTTGTTGCAAGGCGACTACCGCACCCTATCCCGCGGCGCTGGGCTGATGCTGGCGGATCTGCGCGAATATGAAGCGCGAGATGATGTTCGGCATATCGACTGGAATGTCACGGCTCGGATGCAAACACCATACGTGCGTCAGTACGAACAAGACCGTGAACTGGCTGCCTGGTTCATGGTGGACCTCTCGCCCTCGGTGGACTTTGGATCTCAGGGTCAGACCAAGCGCGAATTAGCAGCACAAGCCATTGCCACGATCGGGCACTTGTTGCAACGGCATGGCAACCGGGTTGGCGCCATCGTCGATCGGGGACGAGCCAATCTCGATATCATTCCAGCCAGATCGGGACGACTTCACTTGTTGCATGTGCTACAAAAAGTACTGACCGCGCCAACGCAAGCGACCAATCAGGTAACGAACCTCACACAGCTCTTTATGCGCGCTACCCGGCTAATCAAACGGCGCAGCACGGTCTTTATCCTCTCTGACTTCTATGCGGACCAGGGCTGGGACAAGGCACTGATGATGCTCGCAAGCCGCCACGATGTGGTGGCCGTGCGGCTGGTTGACCCGCTAGAACAAAACTTGCCCGACATGGGGATGCTCACGATGCGTGACGCTGAAACTGGTGAAAAAGTGTTTATCGACACCAGTGATAGTCGCTTTAGAGAGCGCTTCTCGCAGCGTGCGTTGGAGCACGAAACGCGTTTAGCCCAGACACTATCGCGTAGTGGTGTTGATTGCCTTGAACTGGCCACGGGCGAGTCTGTGCACGAGGGCTTGATTCAGTTCATTCGGCAGCGACAGGCGCTGATGCGCCAGTCCAGCGGGGGCATGCGCCGTGCGTGAGTGGTTCAAATCCGTCTCTGTGCCAGGGCTAGAGTTTGTCTGGCCAAGTCTGTTGTGGCTCTTACTGATTGTGCCGCTGGCCATTGTCACGTACCAGTTTGCGCGCCGGGGCGAGAAATCAAGCCTGACCAGCGTCGTGGCGGGTGGGATGGTTGTGATTGGGCTTGCCGTTCTTCTGATGGCAATCGCACGACCAAAACTTCAAATCAATCTGCCATCACGCGCCGATCAAGTGATGGTTGTGCTCGATATTTCAGGCAGCATGAGTGCGGATGACGTCAAGCCCAGTCGCTTAGACGCCGCCAAGCGCACGATCCAGGACATCATCGCCAATCAACCCGCATCCACCCGGGTTGGTCTGGTTACTGCAGCGGCCACGGCGACCTTGATTCAACCACCCACCACGCAGCGCAATGCACTCGATGATGCGCTCAGTACCGTCACCATACAAACAGGCTCAGCGCTTGGTAGTGGTTTACTGATTGGGCTGTCTGAGTTGCTGCCAAGCGCGGGCATCGATGTACAGTCACTGATTAATGAATCCATGCAGCGCGGTCAGCCAGGATCGACTCAAAGCTGGCGTCCAGATCCCAACGTGGTGCGCCCGCCCGGCTCCAATCGGTCGGTGGCCATGGTGCTCATCTCGGATGGCGAATCCAACATGGGGCCAAACGTGATGCAAATGGCTGAGCTAGCGGCTGAGCTTGGTGTTCGAATCTACACCATCGGTATTGGCACTAGTCAAGGCGCTGTCGTTAAAGCTGAAGGCGTATCTCAGCGAGTCAGGCTCGAATCCGGTGTGCTCGCAGACATTGCAACCGCGACGCTCGGCACCTATTACGAGGGCGCTTCCACCGATGACTTGCAACAAATCTTCCAAGCCATTGAGGCTAGCATCACGTTTGACCGACGACAGACCCTAGAAGTCAGCGCCTTGGCCATGCTCATCGGGCTCTTACTGCTACTAATGGGGATGGGAACCAAGCTAGCGCGCCAAGGTCGTATCCTGTAGCACATTGGTCCATGCGACCCTAGCCGTTTATGGGTTGGTCAACGGTTAACAGACACCCTTCTCACGATCATTCCAACCAGGCCTTAAAAACAATGCAGCACAACAGAATTTTTCGATGCTTGGTCATTTGCGCCGCTGGCCTGCTTTCAGCCTGCAGTTCGATTCAGCTCGGGTATAGCTACGCCCCTTCTTTGCTGCAGTACCAAATGGATAGTTACCTCGACCTTAATGAAGAGCAAGAGGCGTTGCTTGCGCAAGAGCTCAGGTCATTTCAGGCCTGGCATCGTCAAGATCAATTGCCCGCCTACGCACAAACCTTGCGACAGTGGGCCGCTAAGCTTGACCGACCCCATGTCTTCACCGCGTCAGAGGTACTGGAAAAACAAGCCTTGTTCGAACAAGCCCTGCTGACCATGGCGCAGCGATCGGCCTATCGGCTAGCACCGCTTGTGCTCACGCTCAGTGATGCACAACGGGCAAGGTTACAAGCTCAGTTCGATAAGTCCAATGCCGAGTACGCCCAAGAAAACCTTCAAGACACGGCTGCAAGCAATGCCCAGCGACGCGAGCGCTTTGAACAGCGTTACCAAGATTGGCTTGGTGACCTCACTCCAGAGCAAATACAAGCGCTCAATCAGTGGTTAGAGGCCGAACCAAGCCGGGCGCAACTCTGGGGCGAGGAGCGTTTGGCGCGCCAACGCGCGCTTGTGCAGTTGCTCGCCGATGCCCGTCAATTGCCATCGGCCGAGGCAGCCGCGGTCGAGCTGCACAACTATTTCCAAAGTCTGTCACGCTATCGCGTCGCTGACCTGCAGGCTGAGCGCGAAGCTCGCCTAGAGTCACTAGCACAGCTGACCGTCGCACTTTTAAACAGCCTGACTGACACGCAGCGCAAACACTTACAAAAGAAACTACTGGGGTACGCAGCGGACTTTGAGGCCTTATCGAAATAGACCACCAAACAGATCTGAGCATGGGTCTGCGGCAAAAAAGCGCAGCATCGGCGCCCGCTTGCTTTAAAATCCGGGGCTTAGCTGACACAATGGGTCAGCAAACTGTTCGTCTAAGCCGCTGCCCCTTTGCAAACTAGCTGATTTGCGGCCATGGAGAGATCTTATGTTAGCAACGCTGGCTGCCTTGATGACGGTCATCAACAGCATCAACAAATTAATCGGCAAAGTGTTCTCTTGGCTTTCCCTAGGGATCGTGCTTGTCTGCTTTTGGGTGGTGGTAGAACGTTATGCCTTTGGCAGCACTCGCCTCTGGGCGCAGGATCTGTATGTTTGGCTAAACGGGGCCATGTTCACCGCCGTGGCAGCATTCGCGCTGTTTCGTGGCGACCACGTGCGGGTGGATATTTTTTATCGGGGCGCATCTGACCGCGGCAAAGCCATCGCAGACTTGGTGGGCGTTCTACTCTTCCTGTTGCCATTTATGTATGTGGTTTACGCATTTAGCCTAACCTTTGTGCAACGATCATGGCGCCTATACGAAGCATCAGCCAATGTGGGCGGCATGCCAGGTCTTTTTGTCTTAAAGAGCTTCATCCTCGTCTTTACTTTGTTGATTGGATTACAAGGCATTTCGATGCTGATTCGATCAATTTTGGTACTCCGACATCGCGACGACTTGATACCCCCCGACTACCGCTACGAAGCCCCCGTGGCTGCACAGACAAAGGACTAAGCCATGGATCCAATTCTTTTGGGAGAAATTCTCTCTGGCTTGATGTTCTTTGGTGTAATCGGATTCCTGATGATCGGGTTTCCTGTGGCTTTCACGCTGGCCGGCACATCATTGATTTTTGCATTCATCGGCTATCACCTTGGTGTATTTGATTTCAGCAATTTTTCTTCGTTGGCCGGCAGATATATCGGCTTTATGACCAACGAAGTGCTGGTTGCCGTACCACTGTTCATCTTCATGGGTGTGATGCTTGAGCGGTCACGTATTGCAGAGCAACTGCTCATGACCATGAGTAAGCTTTTTGGCAATCTGCGTGGCGGACTTGGCATTTCGGTCATTCTGGTTGGTGCCTTGTTGGCCGCCTCCACTGGCGTGGTTGGTGCCACGGTCGTTACCATGGGCTTGATCTCATTGCCAGCCATGCTTAGAGCAAACTACGACCCGAAACTTGCCAGTGGTGTCATCTGTGCATCAGGCACACTTGGCCAAATCATCCCACCCTCGACTGTGCTGATTTTTATGGCTGAGATGCTGGCAGGCATCAATGCGCAAGTGCAGATGTCAAAAGGCAACTTTGCTCCTGACCCAGTGTCCGTCGGTGACTTATTTGCCGGTGCCTTCATACCGGGTTTGTTGCTCGTTGCCTTGTATCTGCTTTGGATGGTTTTCAAGGCCATTACAGACCCCAAATCTTGCCCAGCGACCCCAGTGGCCAAGGAAGATCGCAGTGCGCTGTTCAAAGAAGTGCTGACGGCGCTCATTCCTCCTTTGCTGCTGATTATTGCAGTGCTTGGCTCGATTCTGGGTGGCGTGGCCACACCCACCGAAGCCGCATCTGTGGGTGCAATTGGCGCCGTGATTTTGGCCGCTTCGCGCTGGCGCCTCTCATGGCAAGTGCTCAAAGAGGCGGTGATATCGACTGCGACGATCACCTCGATGATTTTCATCATTATTTTTGGCGCATCGGTGTTTTCCATTGTGTTTCGGCAGATGGGTGGCGACAATCTGGTACACGAATTCCTGTCTAACCTGCCAGGCGGTGCGATTGGCGCCATGATCGTGGTGATGCTGATCATGTTCGTGCTCGGCTTTATTCTAGACACGTTCGAGATCATCTTCATCGTGATCCCGATCACTGCACCGATTTTGCTGATGCTGGGACTTGATCCTGTCTGGGTTGGCGTCATGGTTGGCGTGAACCTGCAAACCAGTTTCTTGACGCCGCCGTTTGGATTTGCGCTGTTTTATTTGCGAGGGGTTGCGCCACGAACGGTCACAACTGGGCAGATTTACAAGGGTGTCATACCTTTTGTAGGGCTACAAATCTTGGCAATTGCTTTGCTCTTTGTCTTCCCCGAACTCGTGACCTGGTTGCCAGACGCGATCTACAAGTAAGTCCGCGGCCACTTGCCGCATTCACTGTCCAACTACTCGTAAAAAAGCCCAGCTTAATGAGCTGGGCTTTTTTTCCGATACTAGCTATCTAGATTAGAGCTTGAAGTACTTCGTACGTGCCTCAATGTACTGAGCATCAGTTCCATCAGTCTTAATCTTCGTTAAATTCAAGGCCTTGATGAAGCTATCAACCGTTTTCTGCGTCAATGGATCACCCTGATCCCGGATTTGGGTGATGACCTCTGCAGCGGCTGTAGCGGCAGCGCTGACAATGCTGTCGGGGAACTGTGGAATTGCGATCACACCGTGATCCCTGACCAACACCTCCAGTGCACGCGGGTCATTGGCCGCAAAGTCCGAAGCCACCTGGTCGTACTCTGCCTGGGCCACGTCGCGAATGATTGCCTGCAAGTCTTTGGGCAGGGCCTGATACTTTGCCTTGTTAACCACGAGTTCTGTGGCAAGACCTGGTTCAACAAAGCTCGAGGTGTAGTAGTACTTGCAAACCTTGTAGAACCCGAGGGCCAAATCGTTGTATGGGCCAACGAACTCAGCTGCATCGAGCGTGCCAGATTGCAACGCCTGAAAAATTTCACCCGGCGGCGTAGTAGTCACCGACGCACCGAGTTTGCCCCAGACCTGACCACCCAGACCTGGCGTGCGGAAACGCAGACCTTTCACATCATCTAGACCCTTGAGTTCCTTGCGGAACCAACCACCTGCCTGCGTGCCTGTATCGCCAGACAGAAAGCCCTGCAAACCAAACTGGTCATAGACCTCATCCCAAAGCTGCTGGCCACCCAGAAACCGCATCCACGCGGAGAGTTCGCGGCTGGTCATGCCGAACGGCACGCCCGTGAAGAACGCCAATGCCTTGCTCTTGTTCTGCCAGAAATATGCCGCGCCGTGAGACATTTCCGCCCCACCATCAATCACGGCATCGACTGATTGAAACGGTGGCACCAATTCACCGGCCGAGAACACTTGTATGGTCAACCGACCACCTGAGGCTGCCGTCACGCGATCGGCCAAACGCTGTGCGCCGACGCCCAAACCCGGCAAGCCTTTGGGCCACGTCGTCACCATGCGCCATGTGATTTTATTCTGAGAAAGTGCAGGCGCGGCAACGGCCGACAAACCCACAACACCGGCCGAGGCCATGCCTGCCTGGCGGATAAACGAACGACGATTCATTGTTGGTCTCCTACTAACTGAAAAGTTGGTTAGTTAACTGCCGTTTGATTATAGACATCAAGCACCAAGCTAAGGCTATGAATTACCCTATGGGAATCAGGTATGTGTTTGAATTTTTATCGCGCGGATAAAGGTTGGTGCACACACCAAAATTCCCACTTTTATAGTCAGTTTTTTTAGCGCCCTGGCTTGCGAGTTATTGATGCAACTCATGGACGCCACCAGGCGCTCATGCCAAAATTAACATGATCCACCTGTTAACCAGTGAGTCACAACCATGCTGCAACCTGTAGACAGTCTTGACATCCAGATCATCGTTGACAACTCAACGGATATGCTTTCCTCGACACCTACCAATGTGCAAAGCGAAGCCGCCGGACTTTTTAAGCGGGGTGCGCGGATGTTAGGTGGACTTTGCCTATGCTGCGCTGCACACGGCTTGTCTTGCCTGATCACGGCAAAGCGCGGCAAGACCACCCACACCGTATTGTTTGACACCGGGCCAGAAGAGCAGGCTTTTGAGCGCAACGTCAGCCGGCTTGCGATTGACCTTGGCACGGTCGACAGCATTGTCTTGTCGCATGGACACTGGGATCATGCCGGTGCCTTGCTTTTGGCGCTGAGCATGATTCATTCCCGCAAAAAAACACCTCCCATCCCTTTTTACGGACATCCAGATATGTTTTTTTCCAGGGCAATCACCCTGGCTGGTGGAGTGCAGCGCCCGATGGTCGACATTCCGAGCGAAGATGAGTTGACTGCTTTTGGTGCTGATGTTCGCCTGATGCGCCAAGCCACTGCACTGCACGACGGCATGTTCCTGGTCAGCGGCGAAATTGCGCGCGTTACTTCGTTTGAGAAAGGGTTCCCTGGGCAAGTCAGGCTTAACGAGCAAGAACAATGGGAGCCAGACGAGCTCATGATGGATGAGCGATGGCTTGGCATTGATGTCAAAGACAAAGGCCTGGTGATTTTTAGCGCGTGCTCACATGCAGGCGTTGTGAACGTGCTCAAAGATGCCCAACGGATGTATCCAAATCGACCCATACATGCTGTATTTGGTGGCTTCCATCTCTCGGGACCGAACGAGAGCGTCATTGACGATACCGTCCAGGGGCTCAAGGAATTTGACCTTCAGCTCATTGGAGCAGGGCACTGCACTGGCTGGCGCGCAATGGCCGCACTGAGCAATGCCTTTGGTGATCAAGTCTTGGCACCGACGGCCGTTGGTAAGCGTTATTCAATCTAAGACTGCATTGCTGTCTGGGTAAAAGCTGCTCTGGCTACCAAACGCAGCGTAACCACCTAATACGTCTGCTCAACTGACACTGGCTCACGCAACCCGAGGCGCCCGACAAAACGCTGACTTGTTGTCGCTGCTCTCAGCTGTCTGCCCCTTTACGAGACGCGTTGTGCAAGCGCATGAAATTGCCCCAATGCGACGAGCCTTATTGCTGCAATGCAAAAGAAATCGACGCGATTCGATGAGCTGCCAAGTTTCTCTTACCTAGGGAAAACAGTGGGAAACAGGAAGTTTGCTTAAATGATTCTTACAGATAGAATCGGCTCAATCGGCAAAATTTGTGCAAGCCGATGTTGACTAGTCAATTGGAGACGTCATGAAAAAAATCACCAAATTAAGCCTCAGTGCGATTGCCGTTACCGGTGCGCTAGCGTGCGCGCCGGTTGCCGCGCAACAAGTCACCTTCATGACCGGCCCGCAGGGCGGTGTGTGGGTGCCACTCGGTGGCGCTTTAAAAGGCATGTGGGAAAAAGCAGTGCCCGGTCTGGACATCACGATTACTCCAGGTGCTGGTGTCGCGAACGTGCGCGGCGTCAATGAAAAGAAAGCGCAAATTGGTATGTCCAACTCCAGCACCGCCGTTGATGGTGTACAGGGCAAGCCGCCGTACAAAGAAAAGACTGATGGCGTCTGTCAGCTTGCCAATTTGTATCCACAGTACTTCCAAGTGGTGGCACAAAAAAATGCTGGCGTGAACTCGTTTAAAGACATGAAAGGCAAGCGTCTGGTTACACAACCGCGTGGCAACACGGCCGAAGTGTTGACTGCCACGGTGCTGCAACTGAACGGCATGACCTATGACGACATGAGCAAAACCAACTTCCAGGCTGGTTACACCGACGCCGTGTCGATGATGAAGGATGGTCACGTGGATGTCTTCACCTTAGGCACCACTGCGCCGTCATCCGCGGTGATGGATTTGGCGAACGCACGTGATGTGGTTCTTGTGCCGGTTGATGATGAGACCATGAAGGGCATGCGCGAGATGAACCCGGCCTACAACAAACTCATCATCAAAGCTGGCACCTACCCGGGGCAAACAGCGGATGTTCCAGCCATCGGCTACTTCACGCACGTGATTGTGGCGTGCGACTTGCCTGACAAACTCGTCTACACCATGGTTAAAACCATGGCTGAAAACATTCCAGACATGGTGGCAGTCAGCAAGAGCATGTCCAACCTGACCCCGCAAATAATGGCAACAGAGATGGGTGTGCCGATGCATCCGGGCGCTATTAAGTACTACAAAGAAGTCGGCGCAATGTAAATCACTGTCATTGTAGGGCTCATCAATTCAATAAAAACAACCACTTCACACCAGGACAAAAACATGAGTGAAGTCATCTCGGAAGAAAAAGCAGCGTCAGTCCCTGTTTCTTCGATCATGAAGCGGCTTATTACCGCGATCGCCGTCACGATGTCGCTCTACCACATGTACGTCACGTGGTTCGGGCCACCCGAGGCGGTAATTTACCGTGGCACCCATCTCATGTTTGCCATGGTCCTGGTGTTTTTGTTGTTCCCTAGCCACCGCGGATCTCCCAATCCGTGGTGGCGCGCCTTTGACGTGCTGTTGCTTGTGCTTGGTCTGGGGGGAGTCTTGCACATCTTCATCACGTATGAGGACTTTATCAACCGGATCATCTACATCGACGACCTCACCACCGGTGATGTGATCTGGGGTGTCATCATGATCCTTACGGTGCTAGAAGCCACCAGGCGCATCATTGGCTGGGCCCTACCTCTGACCGCCATGGTCTTTGTGGGTTACGCCTATTTCTTTACCAATGTGACTTGGCAAGTGTTGCTCGAGCAGCTGTATCTGTCCACGGAAGGTATCTTTGGCTCCACGCTCGGTGTATCGGCAGCCTACGTGATGCTCTTTGTGATCTTTGGCGCTTTCATGGAAAAAAGCGGCACGGGACGGCTCTTCATGGATTTTTCGATGTCGCTGACTGGCAAGTCCTCGGGCGGGCCGGGCAAGGTTGCCATCATCAGCTCATCGATGTTTGGCACGGTGTCTGGCAGTGCCGTGGCCAACGTCATGGTCACCGGGCCAATCACCATTCCTCTGATGAAACGCACAGGCTTTAGACCCGCATTTGCGGCCGCGGTTGAGTCGGTGGCATCCACGGGCGGGCAGATCATGCCACCGGTGATGGGCGCTGTGGCGTTTGTGATGGCTGAGTTTTTAGCGGTGCCTTATCTGCAAATCACGATCTGGGCGATTGTGCCGGCAGCGCTCTATTACCTCTCTGTTTTCTTTGCGGTGCACTTTGAAGCCAAGCGATACCGTTTGGCGGGTATTCCGGAAGATGAGTTGCCTAAACTTTGGCAGGTCATGCTGGTGCGTGGACAATTGTTTATCCCCATGTTTGTCATTCTGATCGGCTTGGTTCTCGGCTACTCAGCACCGATGTGCGCCTTGGTGGCTGCACTAAGTTGCCTACCCATTGCGATGTTGCGCAAAGAAACTCGCAAAACCATCACCTGGGCCACGCCGATCCAGGCACTTGAAGAGGGTGCGCGCGGCGCGCTCTCCGTGGCCATGGCATGCGCCTGCGCTGGTTTGGTCATTGGCTCAATCAGTATCACGGGCATGGGCATTGTGTTCACCCAAGTCGTGGTCGATCTAGCAAGCAACCACATCTTTCTGGCGCTACTGGTCACGGCGATTGCCGGGATTATCCTGGGCATGGGCATGCCCACCACACCCGCCTACATTGTGATGGTGGCACTGTTGGTGCCAGCGCTCATCAAAATGGGCATCGTCGCACCCGCGGCCCACCTGTTTGCGCTTTATTTCGCGATTCTATCTGCCATCACACCACCGGTTGCTTTGTCGGTGTTTGCAGCAGCCGGCATTGCGGGTGCCAGCATGTGGAGCTCGGGCTTAGCCGCCGTGCGGGCGGCTGCGCCGGCCTATATCGTTCCGTTCATGTTCGTGTATGAGCCAGCGCTGCTGTTCATCGTCGATGAGGGTCAACACTGGTACCACTCGATTTGGCCGATCATAACGGCAACGATCGGTGTAATTGCACTGGCCGGTGGCCTGTTTGGCTGGCTACTTAGCTATGCCACACTGCTGCAGCGAGTCCTGCTCGTAGTGGGTGCTTTGTCACTGATCAAGCCCGGCGGGCTTACGGATCTAATTGGATTTGGTATTCTTGGATTGGTGGTTATTTGGCAGCTAACGGTTCCCAGACAACCACCCTTAGCTCAAGCAACTACTTAATACAATTGGAGTCTGGTGCATGACGATCATTACCAACATCGAGGACTTGCGCCGTCTGGCAAAGCGGCGCGTACCGCGTATGTTTTATGACTATGCCGACTCAGGCTCCTGGACCGAATCAACTTATCGGGCCAACGAGAGCGACTTCCAGAAAATCAAGCTGCGCCAGCGGATTTTGGTGGACATGGAACATCGCTCCACCCGCACCACCATGATCGGGCACGCGGTGGCGATGCCGGTGGCCATTGCCCCCACTGGCCTGACCGGCATGCAGCACGCCGACGGTGAGATTTTGGCCGCACGCGCGGCCAAGGCTTTTGGGGTGCCGTTTACGCTGTCAACGATGAGCATCTGCTCCATCGAAGACGTCGCACATGGCACTGACAATCACCCCTTCTGGTTTCAGCTCTATGTCATGAAAGATCGGGATTTCATTACCCGTCTGATCGAAAGAGCCAAGGCAGCTAATTGCTCAGCACTGGTGCTGACACTTGACCTACAGATTCTGGGTCAGCGCCACAAGGACCTGCGTAACGGTTTAAGTGCGCCACCCAAGCTGACACTGGCCAACATGATCAACATTGCCACCAAGCCCCGCTGGGCGCTGGGCATGTTGAGCACCAAACGACGCCAGTTTGGCAACATCGTTGGGCACGTTAAGGGCGTGACAGACATGTCGCGACTCAGTGAATGGACAGCTTCACAGTTTGATCCAAAGCTAAACTGGGACGATGTGCAATGGATCAAGAAGCTTTGGGGCGGTAAACTGATCCTCAAAGGCATCATGGATGTTGAGGACGCCAGGCTGGCGGCTCAGTCCGGGGCCGATGCCTTGATTGTCAGCAATCATGGCGGCCGACAGCTCGACGGAGCAGACTCAAGCATCAACGCGTTGCCAGCCATTGTTGATGCAGTAGGGAAACAAATTGAAGTGCACATGGATGGCGGTATCCGCAGCGGCCAAGATGTGCTCAAGGCAAGGGCTTTGGGTGCACACGGTTGCTACATCGGGCGCAGTTTTCTCTACGGGCTTGGTGCCATGGGGCAAGCGGGTGTTACCAAGGCACTTGAGCTTATTCACAATGAGCTCGACCTGTCGATGGCCTTTTGCGGGGTTACCGACGTCGAAAAAGTCGACAAACGCATCTTATTGCCGGGTACCTTTCCGACCGCCTGATCGCGCAGGGGAGGCATTCGCATGAAGTCGCCCCGCATTTTAATTGTCGCTGCCATCGCCTTGCTGATCGGTGTCTGGATGGGCTGGCGTACTTGGCAAGGACCTCTGGTTGATGGCTATGTTGTCGAGTCTGAGCCACTGGTGCAGACGGTTGTCGCCACTGGACGAGTGATTTCCACGTCCACTGCCCAGATCGGTGCCGAAATTACAGGTATTGTGGTCGAGCGCCACGTCCGCGACGGCGATGTGGTTGCGCCCGGCGACCTGCTGCTCACACTGCGCGCTGATGATCTGGCAGCGCGCGTTCGCGAAGCCAAGGCCGCTGTCAATAACCTGCGCCAATCACGACGTCTTCAAGCCGAGGAGGCCTTAAAACAGGCTCAGTCACAAGTTGAACAGGCGGTACGCGAAGCCGAGCGACGTCAGGCCTTGCTTAAAAGCGAATCAATTTCCCGCGAGATTGTTGAAAAAGCCCTCAATGCGCAGATCGTAGCGCAAGCCAACTTGCGCCAAGCCAAGCTCGTGGCGGATTCGCTCGCACCGGGCGGCCCTGAGGAGATCATCTTGTTAGAGCGCCTGGCCGCCGCACAAGCGGCCCTGGAAAAAACCGAGATCCGGGCGCAGTTTCCCGCCATTGTGCTGACCCGCAATGTCGAACCCGGTGATGTCGTACAACCCGGACGCACCCTGATGGAGCTCGCCAAGCTCGGGCAAACTGAGGTGCTCGTGCCCGTCGATGAGCGCAATCTGGGTGTGTTGCAACTGGGCCAGCAAGCCGTTTGCATCCCCGATGCCTATCCGGACAATCAATTCAACGCGTCTGTTGACCACATCGCACCGACCGTCGACACAGAGCGCGGCACGGTTGACGTGCGGCTCTCGGTACCTAACCCACCCGACTACCTGCGTCAGGACATGACCGTGACGGCAACGATCGTAACCGGCAAACGCGACAATGCCCTGATCGTGCCAAACGACACACTGCGCGACATCAAAGGCAATCAGGCGCTGGTGCAAATGATTGAACTTGGTCGGGTAGCGCAGCGAAACATCGAGCTGGGTCTGCGTGGCTTGACGCACAGCGAAGTGCTTAGCGGCTTGTCTGCCGGTGATGTGCTGATTCGCACGCCGGGTCTGGTGGCTGGCCAACGGGTTCGTGCTGGCAATGTGGATTGAGTTCAACATTGCGTTGAAATTTTTGCGGCAAGGATTTGCACAGACTTTGCTGATCCTGATTGGTATCGGCGTGGGTGTGGCAGTCATCGTCTTCATCGTGACACTCGTGACCGGTCTTCAGGCCAACATCGTTGATAGAACGCTTGGCACTCAGGCACACATTCGGGTCGAACCCTTTGAGGAAATCAATCGGCCTGCCACGGTGGTTGAGGGTGTTAAACATCTCGCACTCGAAGACAAACGCTCTCAACAACTGCGCTCGATCAACAACTGGCAAGAGATCATGGTGGCGCTAGAGAATCTGCCAGATGTCACGGCCGTATCGCCCGTGGTTTCC
This sequence comes from Lautropia mirabilis, assembly GCA_945876565.1. Classification (GTDB taxonomy): domain Bacteria; phylum Pseudomonadota; class Gammaproteobacteria; order Burkholderiales; family Burkholderiaceae_B; genus Algicoccus. The sequence goes on from CAMCOS010000001.1 coordinate 60,826, forward strand.
GGCCCAGCATTTGCGCGCCGCGGCTCTGCCACCCGATCGGTCTCGGTCATTGGCATCGACCCGGTCCGGTATGAGCGCATTATCTCGATTAGCGATGACATTGTTGACGGACAGTTTCGAGTGGGTGCTGGTGAGACGGTGATTGGTGCCAAGCTAGCGAGTGACCTCGGTGTGCGCGTGGGCAGCAAGCTTCGCCTAGAGGCCGGCAACAACCGAACGGCGGTGGTCACCATTACAGGCATCTTTGATTTGGGTGTTCGCGAGCTCGATTCACGGTTTGTGTATCTGGATCTGAAACAAGCCCAGGCGTTGCTTGGACTCTACGGTGGTGTGACTGTCATTGACTTAACGGTCAACGACATTTTTGATGCAAGTCGCATCTCGGATCAGATCGCCCGGCTAACGGCGCTTAAGTCAGAAAGCTGGATGCAAATCAATAGCCAACTCATGAATGCACTGAAGTCACAAAGCCTGTCGTCTAGTCTCATTAGTTTCTTTGTGGCTCTGTCGGTGGCATTTGGCATCGCCAGTGTGTTGGCCATCAGTGTGACCCAGCGAACGCGCGAGATCGGCATCTTAAGAGCAATGGGCGCCCGCAAAGAACAGATGCTGCGCGTGTTCTTAATTCAGGGTGCCATATTGGGGTTGTTTGGCTCGTTTGCCGGTGCCGGCGTTGGCTGGGGCATGGTCTGGATCTTTAATGAGTTTGGGCCTCGACTGTTTGACATCAGCCCATCGGTTACCATTATTCCGGTGGCTGTCAGCATTGCAACCATCACGGGCGTGATCGCCGCCATTGCGCCAGCCTGGCGTGCCTCGCGATTGGATCCTGTGGCAGCCATTCGCTATGTCTGAAGCCGCTGACCACACTGTTTTGCGGCTTGAGGACTTACGCAAGTCCTACAACATCGGCTTGCCCACGGAGCTCGAGGTTTTGCATGGCTTAGACATGACCCTTCGTGCGCATGACTTCTGTGCGCTTGTTGGTCCCTCGGGATCAGGTAAAAGCACACTGCTCAATCTGATTGGCCTGCTTGATCAGCCCACCACGGGCGAACTCTATCTGCTTGACCAAGCCACGCGCGAGCTCGATGACGAAGGCCGAACCAAAATACGGCGAGAATCGATTGGTTTTGTGTTTCAGTTTCATCATTTGATTGAAGCCTTCAACGCACTTGAAAATGTCTTGATGCCACTGATGGTCAAAGGTGGCAAGCCGAGCGAGGAACAAGCTGCCTGGGCCATGCACTTGCTCGATTCGGTTGGGCTTAAGGGGTTTGAACGCAAAAAACCCAGCCAGCTCTCGGGCGGTCAGCAGCAACGGGTGGCCATCGCCCGCGCACTAGCTAGCCGCCCGGCGCTGCTGCTCGCGGACGAGCCCACTGGCAACCTCGATACGCAGACAGCTGCACATATCTTTGAATTGCTTCGACACTTCAATCGCGAGTTTGGTTGTGCGGTTCTGATCGTGACCCACGACCCGCGCTTGTCTGAAACCTGTGATCGCACCATCACGCTAGTCGACGGGCGTTTCACGGGCGATGTGTGGCATAAGCAAAATCTCAATCAGTCTGACAGCCAGCCGTTTTAGGATCACTGGCAAAGCGTGTCAGGTACGTAGAGACCAGACGCCCTGTACGTTAAATTAAAGACCGTCCGGGCGGTTGGTTGAATGCGGGAGAGGTTCACTGTGGTGATGAGAACCCGACTCAATCCGCCCCGCCGCTTGTTTATCAAGCTTCAGGTTATAAATCCATTCGCGCCAGATGGCGACCAACAAAGCCATCAACACAGGGCCGACAAACAGACCAACGAGGCCCATCGTTTTAACGCCCCCGATCAAGCCAAAAAACGTCGGCAAAAACGGCAGTTTGACGGGACCACCAACAAGCCTCGGGCGCAATGTCTTGTCAACAATAAAAAGCTCTACGGAACCCCACACATACAGCCCCACACCGGCAACCACATCACCTGACCCTATCAAATAAATGGAGACCAGGGTGTAGCAAAGTGGCGCGCCACCAGGCACCATGGCCATCACACCGGTGATCACACCCATGAGCACAGGAGAGGGAAATCCGACGACCCAGTAAGCAATTCCTAGAATGACACCCTCGCCAATCGCAATCAGACCCATGCCGGTTACGGTTGAGCTGACTGTGGCTGGCACTACCCTGGAAAAGTGCTGCCACCGATTCGGCAAAAGGCGTTCCCCCGCCAAATCGATCTGCTGCGCAAGCACGGAGCCATCCTTGTAGACGAAGAACAAGGCAATCAACATAAACAGCACGGTCAATAAAGTGGAGGCGAGGGTTGCTGTGGTGTTAATGGCGACACGGTAGATATCGCCGATGTGCTGGCCACTGAACGCCTGGACCCACTCCCCGAGGGCTTGTGGCTTACCGAGGTATGTATTCCAGTGCTGCGCAAGTGAGGGGCCCACGAACGGCAAGTCAATCACCCACTGAGGTGCCGCCATACCTTCACGATTGGCTAAAAACAACCACTCCCCGAACAGGACAGCCTCGGTCACCGCGTAATAAAGCGCAAATGACAATGGCACCACCAACACCACCAACACCACGAGCAGTGCAATGGTTGCGCCCCAGACCGTGCTGCCGCCCACCGCTTGCACGAGCTTTTGATAGAGGGGCCAGCTGGCAAAGCCAATGATGAGCGCTGCGAGCACTGGCACCAAAAATCCGGCAAAAAAATACACCGCTGCTGCCAGCACCAGCAATAAAAGAACCCGCACCAATGGCGGTATGGTTAACGGGTTTTGCATCAGTGGTTAGTCACCTTCTCAAGCAATCATTCAGCTAACGCATGGTAGCCGTTAAAGATTAAGACAGTGACTATTTTATGGAGCTACTGTTGCAGACGTTTTTCAAGTTCAGCCTTGGAGATCGCACCCGGCACACGGGAACCATCCGCAAAAAAGATGGCCGGTGTGCCTTGAACCTGCAGATCGCGGCCTAATTCAAGCAGCTTGTCTATAGGCACATCGCAAGTCATTTTCTCGGGCACCTTGCCTTTAAGCATCCAGGCATCCCAGGCTGCGTCGGGGTCAGCGGCACACCAGACATTCTTGACTTTCTCAGTCGAGTCTTCTGACAGGATGGGCAGCATGTAGGTGTAAACCGTGAGGTTATCGATGCCTTCCATGCTGCGGCGCAATTGCTTGCAATAGCCACAATTGGGATCTTCAAAGAGTGCGATTTTGCGCGAACCATCGCCACGCACCTGGGTGATCGCGAGCTCTTTGGGCAATGCATCAAAGTTAATGCGCGCCAGCTCCTCCAGGCGCTTTTCTGTCAGATCCATGCGCGTAGCTGCATCGATCAAGTGACCGTCAAGCACATAGTTCACCCCCTGATCGGTGTAAACCAGACTAGTGCCAATTTGCACTTCGAACAACCCAAAAGGTGCGTATCGCACCTCGCTCACCGGCATATTGCCAAAGCGCTCGCTAAACACTTTCTTAACGACCTCCGTGGTTGCATCGCTTTGACCAACTTTGCTGTCAACCGCAACTGGATTGATTGCAAGTGCCTGCTCGGCAGCTGGGGCCGGTGCTGCGGCGGGGGCTTGCGTCTGGGCCATCACCAGCGGCATGGACGAGACGATAGACACGGCCAAAAGATGTTTGAGGATATTCATCAGGTCTCCTGTACTTGGACTCGACTAAGCCGAGCGTGATGCTGCCTCAATGAGCAGCCGTTTAATCATGGGCACTCGGTCAACCAGACTCATGCCTGCATTCCTGAGCCAAGGCAATGGTGGCGTTGTCTGGTCAAACAGACGCTTTAAGCCGTCGGTGACCAAACGCATTTCCAGCGTTGCCTGCGCGCAAGCGCGCCGGTAACGCCGTAACACCGTAGGATCGCCAGATGGCAAAAAAGGTTCACGTGCCGTGACAACCTCGACCAAATCGCGCGCATCTGCCAGCCCGAGGTTCAAACCTTGACCTGCCAATGGGTGAACGCGGTGAGCTGCATCGCCCACAAGGGCCACCTTCGGCCCAATCATGGGTGATTTGGCGAGCGTCAGCGCAAACCCATGCAATGGGCTGCGCAAGCGCAGGCGGCCGAGCCGCCCGCGCGTGGCTTTGCCGAGCGACTCCGCGAGCTCTTGACGTTGGCGCTCGGGCGACATCGCGAGCAAGGCATCTGCATAGGCTGTCTTTAAGGACCACACCATCGAGACCTGATGGCCATCATCGCTGTCTGGCATCGGTAAAACGCCTAGCACCCCTTCAGGCCTGAACCATTGAAATGCACTGCCCTGATGCGCAAACTCGGTCGTCAAATGACCGACCACACCGACGGCATCGTAAGCGGTCTCATCGTATACCAAACCGGCAAGCTCACGCAGTTTTGAGCGCACACCGTCAGCACCAACCCAAAGGTCAGCGACAAGCACTTGGCCATGGCCCGTGCGAGCGCATCCCCCGTCAAACGTCTCAAGCGTGTCTTCTACCCAGCGAACACCATAAACCATCAATGCCTGTTGCAGCACTCGCTCAATCTCACCCGACTCCACAATCCAGGTCAATGACGTCTGCGCTGCCTGCCAAGCGCGCAAGTAGAGCGCGCCGAACGTGTCTGCCTTGATCTCCATCGCTTCAACCCGAGTGACACGCTCAGCGTTCATGAGCGACCAAACACCGAGACCAGACAGAAAGACCTGGCTGGCCGCAGAAATGGCATAGACGCGCGAATGAAAGGTGTTTCGGTCCATGGGCGGCAGCTTTGGCGCCGGACCAAGCAACAGCAAGTCTTTAACACCGGCACGCGCTAACCCCAGCGCGGTGGCCATCCCCACAATGCCCGCACCACAGACGACTACCTCGTGTTTCATTGTGCGCTCGGTGCTCCTGCAGATTTGGGCCAAAGCAACCACATCTGACCAGACTGCTTCATGCGCCCGGCCAAGGCACCCGCCTGTTCGCCAAAGCCCCAAAAGTAATCCGTTCGCGCAGCGCCCTTGATCGCGGTGCCCGTGTCTTGGGCAAACACCATGCGATCCAAAGGCTGTTTGGACGATGGCATGGTTGTCATCAGATAAACCGGTGTACCTAATGGAACAAACTCGGTGTCCACCGCGATCGAACGCTGCTCACCCAGCGGTATACCGTAAGAGCCTTTGGGCCCCTCGCTCGGGTCGACAATCACCTCTTCCCTGAAAAACACCACAGCCGGATTGGCGTTGAGCATCTCCTGCACGCGCTGAGGATTTTTCTTAGCCCAGGCACGAATGTTTTGCATGGATGCCTGGTCTAGCGTGATCTCGCCTTGATCGACCAACCAACGTCCGATCGATCGATAAGGATGACCGTTGTGATTGGCGTAGGCCAGGCGAATGGTCGTGCCCGCATCAGGACCCTCAGCCAAATACACGCGTCCAGAGCCCTGCACCTGCAAGAAAAAATTATCAACAGGATCATTGATCCATACGATGGTGGGTGGCTGGCGTGCGGGGTCACTCAAATCGGTTCGGCTGTCATACGGCACCACCCGATTGCCATCTAGCTTGCCACGCACCCGTTTGCCAGCAAGTTCCGGATAGAGCGAGCCCAGATCAATGTTTAACAAATCGTTAGGCACTTCATGCAGCGGCCACTGATAGGCACCCTGACGCACGCGCGAGCCTTGCACCAGCGGCTCGTAATAGCCCGTGACCATGCCACTGGCTATCTTGCCTGGCGCGGACTCTAGCTTCCAGGGCACTAAGTACGTCTGCAAAAAGCGACGCACGGCAAAACCATCGCTTGCATTCGGTGCGGTGGCAGGATTTAAGGCCGCAGAGCAAACCGAATGCCAAACCCGCGGATTCGCTCTGGCCGGGCGGGCAAGATTACCGCCGGTTGGTCGCATCAAGCCGCGACAATTTCGCACGAAATTAGCCCAGTAATTCTTTAAGTCATCGCTCTGCCAGCCAGGCACATTGTCCCAGGCAACCTGCACATACTGCCCCTTGAGGGCACGCGGTTTCTCGGCAGGCAGACTACTTAACGGCGGCACACGAAACGAACTCACCTGTGCTTCGGGCGCGGGCGGTACCGAGGCAGGGGTGACATCACGCGGCGCGCTCGAGCAACCAGCCAGAATGGTGGCTGTCAACACGGTTAAACCCAAAAGCGACTGTCTGGCTGTCAGCCTCATGGTGCAGATCATCCTTTGGCTTAATGCAAAGTGCGTGGCATGGCCAGCACAAATTCTGCAACACGGACCTCAAAAGGCTGACCATCATCGCCAACACACAAGTAGCTGCCACGCATGCTGCCAACGGGTGTTTGGAGCGGACAGCCGCTGGTGTACTCAAAGGTCTCGCCCGGCGCAAGCAACGGTTGTTGACCAACCACACCCAAGCCTCGAACATCCTGACGCTGATTGTTGCCATCCACAATAATCCAGTGACGGCTAATGACTTGCGCTGGCTGCTGTCCGGTGTTGGTGATGCGCACGGTATAGGCAAAAAAGTACTGCCGCTGCGCTGGATCAGACTGCTCGGGTAAAAACCGGGACTGCACTTGCACAGTAATCTCGTAAGGTTTCACGCTGGTTTTTCCTGAAAAACCGTTTAAAACGGCTCGAATACTGACAATTGACTGCTACTGACAATTGACTGCCATAATCAAGCTTTGGCTCCGACAGTGCATTACACCATGACTACACATCGACCCCTACCCAAAGCCCGCCTCGCTCCCAGCATTTTATCCGCCGACTTCACCCGACTGGGTGAAGAGGTCAACAATGTGCTTAAAGCCGGGGCTGATTGGATCCATTTCGACGTCATGGACAACCACTTTGTTCCCAACCTGACATTTGGGCCAATGATCTGCCAGGCCTTGCGCCCCATCACCGAGGCCACGATTGACGTGCACCTGATGGTTGAGCCCGTAGACGCGTTGATTCCAATGTTTGCCATGGCAGGTGCCAACGTCATTACCTTTCATCCGGAGGCCTCACATCACGTTCACCGAACTTTGGCGCTGATTCGCGACCATGGCTGTAAAGCCGGCCTGGTGTTTAACCCAGCCACATCACTGGCATGGATGGATCACGTCATGGATCAACTCGACATCGTGTTGCTGATGTCGGTCAACCCAGGCTTTGGTGGACAGTCGTTTATCGAGTCTACCCTGCCCAAGCTACGCGAAGCGCGCCAACGGATCAACCAACACCTCGACAGCGGCGGCCAACCGATTGCGCTCGAAGTCGACGGCGGTGTCAAGACAGACAACATCGGTCGCATCCGCGAGGCGGGTGCTGACACGTTTGTTGCAGGCTCTGCCATTTTTGGGAAGGCTGATTACGCCGCGGTCATTGCGCAGATGCGCCAAGCCATCGCTGACGCGGACGCCAAACAGGCATGAAAACCCAGTTCAACCAAAGCAACGGCTGGCAGGCCGTGTTGCTTGATCTTGATGGCACCTTGCTAGACACCTTGCCAGATTTAGCGGCATCGGCCAATGAAGCACGCCAAGCGCTGGGCATGACCTTGCTGGATGAATCGTTGATTCGAACGTTTGTGGGCAAGGGTGCAGACAATCTCGTGCGCAGAACCCTGGCCGGATCACTAGACGGGCCAGAACCTGAGCCCGCACTGTTTGAGCGCGCGCGCGGCGTATTTTTTGAGCATTACCGCGCCACCAACGGTGATAGGGCGATACTGTATCCAGGCGTGCTCGAAGGCCTGGAAGAACTAATGGCCATGGGCATTCCAATGGCAGTGGTCACCAACAAGCCCTACGACTTCAGCGTGCCTTTGCTTGAACGATCCGACTTGATGCGTTTCGTGCGCGTGGTCATCGGTGGTGACACCTGCGCCCGGCGCAAACCGGACCCAGAGCCAATCCTGCATGCCTGCGCGCGGCTTAACTGTGATCCAACAGCTACGCTGACCATTGGGGACTCCATAAACGATGCCTTGGCAGCCAAGGCTGCTGGTTGTGCGGTGCTTGCCGTGCCTTACGGCTACAACGAAGGAAACCCGGTCACAGAGCTGCCGGTCGATGGTATAGTTGAAACTCTATTAGAGGCCGCTAGGTGGTTACGACAAAACCGTCCGCTCCAACAAAACCTTTAGACGCGTTGACTGTACAACTGAGCTCACCAAAAGACGATGAAACTGCAAGCCTTGTCGATCACATCAACTGGTACCTGCTGGTGCTGGTGGCGTTTGTCTAACGGGTAGGCCCGCGGCACTGGTCAAGCAGCACGATCAATACAACGTACACGAGCCCGCCCTTTAACCGGTCGGGCTTTTTTATTGCGTTATTTATTACCTCATTGATTAACTAAAAAACTCAAATACGCTCCAAAGTCCGGCCCTAAAGCAAACTAATACAAAGTGAATCCGCCATGACAGAAATTGAATTTAATGCGCTTGCCAAACAGGGATACAACCGGATACCACTGGTGGCTGAGACCTATGCCGATCTCGACACGCCACTGGCCATCTACTTAAAGCTCGCCAACACGGGCGCAGGCAATGGCCAATACTCCTGCTTGCTGGAGTCCGTGGTCGGTGGCGAGCGATTTGGGCGCTACTCCTTCATTGGATTGCCAGCGCGCACCATCATTTGCGCGCGCGGTCAAACCACCGAAATCGTCACCGATGACAAGGTGGTCGAGACTCACGCGGGCGACCCGCTACAGTTCATTTCAGACTACCAAGCGCGTTTCAAAGTAGCGCTGCGTCCAGGCATGCCCCGATTTGCCGGTGGTTTGGCCGGGTATTTCGGGTATGACACCGTGCGGCATATTGAGCCACGATTGGGGCCAGCAAACAAGTCCTTTCCTGACGGCATGGGAGAAGGCCCGCCGGACTTGTTGTTACTGCACGTTGATGAACTGGTCATTGTTGACAACGTCGCGGGTCGAACCTACCTCTTGGTCTATGCAGACCCTGCCGTGCCAGAAGCCTACAACAAAGCTCAACAGCGGCTCAAAGAGCTGCGCATCAAACTGCGCAAACCAGTTGACATTCCATATAGCCATGCGAGTGTGGTGACCGAAGAAGTTCGCAGCTTTGATAAAGAAGACTATCTGGCCGCAGTGCGCAAGGCCAAGACCTACATCGAGGCCGGTGACCTGATGCAAGTGCAAGTCGGTCAAGTGATTGCCAAGCCATTTAGAGACTCGCCGCTGTCACTTTACCGGGCGCTGCGTTCATTGAACCCATCGCCCTATATGTACTTCTGGAATTTTGGAGACTTTCAAGTCGTTGGTGCTTCACCAGAGATCTTAGTCAGACAAGAGATTGTTCCAGGCGCATCGACTGAAGCGCCGCAGACTGAGGTCACGATTCGGCCACTGGCTGGCACCCGACGTCGTGGTGGCACACCTGAGGAAGATGCGGCACTTGCCCAAGAACTGATGGCCGACCCCAAAGAGCGGGCCGAGCACGTCATGTTGATTGATCTGGCGCGCAACGATGTGGGGCGCGTCGCCAAGACGGGTTCCGTCAAAGTGACTGACACCATGGTCATTGAACGCTACTCACATGTGATGCACCTGGTGTCAAACGTCACCGGTAGACTCGCCCCCGGCATGAGCAACATGGATGTGCTGCGCGCCACTTTCCCGGCCGGCACCCTCACGGGCGCACCCAAGGTCAGGGCCATGGAAATTATTGACGAGCTCGAGCCAGTCAAACGCGGCATTTATGGTGGCGCAGCTGGCTACTTGAGCTACGGTGGCGAAATGGATGTGGCCATTGCCATTCGCACGGGCATCATCCAGGACGGCATGCTCTACGTACAAGCGGCCGCCGGCATCGTGGCTGACTCCGACCCAGAAAAAGAATGGATGGAAACTGAAGTCAAAGCACGCGCGGTGCTGCGCGCTGCCGAACAAGTTCAGAATGGCCTGGACAGCCCCATCTAAGCACTGACCTTACAAGCGAGACCATCATGCTGCTCATGCTCGAGAATTGTAATTAGCATTCGCCGACTTTCGCGATCATTCAGAAACACGGTTTCTCTCTGTAACCACAGTATTTACTGCCTTCGCAGACTTTCACCCGCATTCGGTGACAGCCGGCAAAAAACCGGATAAGCTGCCGGATAACAATTGCTGTTATCCGGTATGCCATCCCTCACCGACACCAAGATTCGCACTGCCAAAGCGGAAGCCAAACCATACTCACTGCAGGATGGCAGCGGCCTCTATCTCGAAGTTCGCCCGAGTGGCGCAAAGTACTGGCGTTATCGCTACTGGCTGACACCGGAAAAGGACGGTCGATATACCATCGGTGAATATCCGGCCGTGACACTGGCCGAAGCCAGGCGCGAACGCGAGCGTATTCGCGAGCTGGTCAAACAGGGTATCAACCCCACCCAAGAGAAGAAGACGGAACGGATCCGGCAGATCCACGAACGATCCAATACGTTCGAGGCTGTCACCCGTGAATGGTTGGATCGCAAATCGGCCAAGTGGTCGCCCTACTACCTCAAGCAGGCAACCAGTTGCCTGGAGAGCAACGCCTTCCCGAAAATCGGCAGGCTCCCGATTCGCAAGGTGACCGCCGCGCATCTGCTGGAAATTCTTCAGGAGATGGAGAAGCGCGGTGCCGAAACATATGCCATGCAACTCCGGCAATGGTGCTCCGCCATATTTCGCCACGCTGTAGTCACCCTCCGTGCAGATGGTGACCCAGCGGCAGCGCTTAAAGGAGCGTTGTCACGTCCTCAGGTGAATCACAGCAAACCAATGACGCCGGAGCAGATCGGAGACTTCAAGGCTCGCCTGACCGCCTATGGTGGCAACCGCACCACGGTCATCGCCATGCGGCTGATGCTCTACACATTCGTGAGAACCGTCGAACTGCGTAAGGCTCAATGGATCGAGTTCGATACTGAAACGGCCGAGTGGAAAATTCCTGCTGAGCGCATGAAAATGCGACGGGTTCATGTCGTGCCACTACCTCGCCAGGCAAGTTCTCTTCTTGCGGAACTCAAGAACATCACCGGCTCATGTAAATGGCTGTTCCCTAACTTTCGCCGACCTGACGACGTGATGAGTGCGACAACCATCAATCGCGCACTGGAACACATGGGCTATGCGTCAGGCCTATGGACCGGCCATGATTTTCGCGCCACGGCATCAACGCGCTTGCACGAGATGGGGTATCGGTCGGAGTGGATCGAACGCCAGCTTGCCGATGTCGAAGGGAACAAGACAAAGGCAGCCTACAACCATGCTGAATATCTGCCAGAGCGCAAAGAGATGTTGCAGGCCTGGGCTGACTGGATCGACAAGATTCTCGAGACTCTCATCGAGTCCAAGAAAATGACGTCTGATGCGAAGTCGGCGCCAAAGAAGGCCGGCGCGGGCCGATCTGCCGGCTGATCCACTCCTGCACCTCGGCCTCGACCCAACCTGACAGGCGGCCAAGCTTTACCTGTTTTGGAAATTCCCCTTTTTTGATCTTGTCGTAGATCGAAGTTGTACCCAGGCCGACCATGGCCCTGACTTCCGGCAACCGTATCAAACGCTGGCTCATTCGAGACTCTCGCTGGCTGATATTCATGGAGCGTATTGAATATCACTGCCAGGACATCGGAGTACCGAAATGCGCCCTTTTAGGGCGGATTTCGAATGCCGTCGAATGCGAGAAGCGGTTAGCGTCTCGGGCTAGCCATGGCCAAGCAAATCGGAAAACATCTCCCAACACACGAACGCTTCAAGAATGTCCAACGAGGAGAGCAGCTTCCCTTCTGGCCGAGCGAGGTGCGCTGCGCGCCGAATGAATTTCTCCGCAGCGCCCTGTTCAATGCGCGTAATCGCAACCAACCTCGGCGCTACCTCAATGACGTCGTGCTGGCCATGCTTGGCAAGGGCCGGATCACCTACCGCGGCGAGGAACTCCGTCAGGACGATGCCACGGTCTGGCTGCAGCTGGTGAAATTTGCCGCCGAAATCCCCTTGGGCGAATACGTCGAATTCACGCCGCATGCCTTCTGCAAGGCGGTGGGCTGGACGCCGACCGGAGATGCCTACGCCCATCTGCGCAAATGCCTGAGTCGACTACAGGCCACTTCGCTGTCCTTCTATGCCGAGCGCACCCGCGTCACCATCTCGCTGAGCATGATCCCGGAATTCAGCTGGCAGGATCTCGGCACCGGCAAGCCACTCCCGCGCTACAGGGTCAAGCTCGCCAGCCAGCTGGCTGATCTGTTCAAGGGTCACCATTACACCTATGTGACCTGGTCGCAACGTAACCGGCTGCCGGAGGGGCTGGCCACTTGGTTGCACGGCTATTTCTCCAGCCACCGCGAACCCTTCCCGCTCAAGATCGCCGACATCCAGCGCGTCGCCGACCTGACCATTCAGCGCCCTGATAACCTGCGCACCGCCATCGTGCGCGCGCTCACCGCCCTGGTCAAAGTCGGCCTGCTCGAATCATGGAAGATCACCGATGAACGCGTCACGGTCGTGCGACGGCCATATCAGGAATCCCTCGACCTCGTGGTATGAGTAGGAATCCGCTTGTGGTTTGAGTAGGTTTCTACCCGATTTGCATGAATTATGCGGCTCGATCCTGTGGGTAACCCAGTTTTCGTTCCCAAAAGTTCGTGGTTTGAGTGGGAGACGGTTGTCGTATGAGTAGTGAAACCGTCCCGGCGACTTGTGGTTTGAGTAGGATCGGCCACGAAGTTATCCACAGCTTTGTGGTTTGAGTAGGATCACGACGCTGAAATACACGACTGAAAACAAAAGGTTGGAATCGCGAAAACCCGGTAATCAGTTTAACTATATATAACCAAAGCGGCCGGAGCACCACCCCCGATCGCTTTGTTCATGGTCAGTGACCAGCACGACCGGCATGCAGGTCAAGCGGCTCCCGCATGATCGTGGTCGCAGAATGTAATGCGTTATGCTCGCGTAGATGCATAAGCTATTACGTTCAGGCCGCCACGCTGGCGTCCAAACCTCGAGGAGGTGGAGGATCTTCGGCCCGTCCCAGCCACTGCCACAGCACCTTGATGGCCAGCAAGTAGGCGTAGGCCGTGGCCGGTGCCATGTCTCGGTGGGCTTTCCAGAACGCGATCACTTGCCGCTTGCCGATCTGATCGAGGCCAGTCACGCGAAAATGCGCTTGTATCCAGTTGACCAGGATGACCAGGCGGTCGACCTGCTGACGCCGGTTGCGCTTGCCGCCGTGGGCGACATAGACATGCGCCCGGCGGCGAACCTGGTCAGCCAAGGTAGGCATTGGTTACTTCGATCCGATTGTGCCCCAACTCCTGGGCAATCTGCTCACGCGCCTTCCTGTCGCGTTCGCGTGCCACTCCCAATGACTTGCGCAGCTGAACCGCCAGCCACTCGATATGGGCCTCGCCATGCGGAATGGCTGCCATCACGGGGCACTCTGCGCCCACGAGATCCTTGTAGCGCTGGCAGGCATAGGAATGACGCTCGCGGTGGAAGCGAATCCGGCGTGTTTCAGATCCTCTGTAGGTGCTGCGCAGTGACTGCGCCTGCGGGGAAATTCTCAACTTTTTATCGGAGCGTCTCTGCAGTGTTCCTGCCGGTGCTCATGCAACAACGCCGGCATCGACCTCGCGAATTTGATTCCCTGCAGTAGATCTACAGGTCATCAGCACGAAGATCGTCAGTCAAGCTCCGCAGACATCGTCAGGGCGCTGCCCCTGGAGATGTCATGACAATCAGGAAATGCTTCATCTGTCGTAAACCCTTTACGCCCCATCGTCACGTCAAGCACCAACAAACCTGTTCCGATCCGGCATGCCAGCGTGAGCGCCGACGCCGTTGGCAACAGGCCAAGCGCAAGGCCGACAAAACGTATGCCGCCAGGCAGCAGAAACATACCGAGGCCTGGCTGCAGGCCAACCCCGACTATTGGCACGAATACCGGAACCGACATCCCGAGTACGCAGCTCGTAATCGCGATCAGCAGAAATCACGCAACGAAACGCGCCGCAGCAAGGCGATTGCAAAGAGTGACGCGTCATTCCCCGAAACAATTCTGCCAGCAGGCATCTACGAGTTGCGGCGCTGCGATTCGGCCGGAATTGCAAACGGTGACGCGTGGCTCGTCAAAATCGCTTTGCTTTCAAACGCCCGCGACGGTGATTGATCAAACCCGCTGATTGCAAAGAGAAGACGGTATAGACCGGGGGCTTTTGCGCTGATAACTTCCGCGCGAAATGCTCCCGACACACCTGCTTCGATGGCGTGAATCCAGATCTGGCGCGGGTTGCCAGGTGCCATGACACGTAATGCGGACTGCCGGGAATCGAACTTCGACTTGATGAACAAGGGCATCCCGGCATGGACCGCAACCACACCATCGACAAGAATCCGGTACAGGGAACATTCCTCAGCGCCGCCGAATACGTGCGCATGTCCACCGACCATCAACAATATTCGACCCAGAACCAGGCCGACAAGATTCGGGAATACGCGGAGCGGCACAGCATCGAGATCGTGCGCACCTACGCCGACGAAGGGCGCAGCGGCCTTAACATCGATGGCCGCGATGCACTACAACGCCTGATCAAGGATGTCCAGTCAGGCGATATCGATTTCCAGATCATCCTGGTCTATGACGTCAGCCGCTGGGGGCGCTTCCAGGATCCTGACGAAGCGGCCTATTACGTTGCGGCCAAAGTTATGTTGCGCTCGGCGTCTGAAGCTCTGTGTTATCGGGTTTCATGGGTGATTGACACAACATAATTTCGCGACTGTGCTGACAGGCCCTTCACTACAGGAGACCTGTCATGCTCGAAACCATCTATGCCACGCCATTCGCGCGCAAACGCCATTTCGCTGGCCCGTTTCTGGAAGAACGCGAACGCTACCTGCAGCACTGCGCTGAGCAGGGCAGCGTGCAGCAAACCCAATACCAGCGAGCAGCTCAGATTCTCTGGTTGGCGCAGCGCATGCAAGCAGGTGATCGCCAGGGTGTCGATGCCGCACGCCTGCGCCAACTGATTCAAGAAGAGCCAGCTCCAGGTGCCTCTCTCGCCAGTCGAGTTGAGATCTACGGCCGGCAATGGCTCAAGTTTCTCGGCTGGTGGCGCATACCAGCAAATCCGGTTCCATTCGAGGATGACCTCGAGCACTTCGTCCGCTGGATGCGTGATGAACGCGGATTGGCCAGCAGCACGGTCCGGCAGTGGCGAGAGGCCGCAGCCACCTTCCTGCGCTGGTATGCGCAAAACGAGCGCGATCTGAGCCAGTTGCACCCTGAAGATATCGATGCCTACTTCACCACCTATGGTGCGGGACGATGGGGTCGCGTCTCCATCAGCTACATGGTCGGTATGCTGCGAAGTTTCCTGCGTCACCTAGCCAGTCGCGGCCGCTGTGATCCGCACCTTGCCGCATCGATCTTCGGGCCGCGCCGCTATGCCTTGGAGAATGTGCCGCCAGCGTTGAGCTGGGATGAGGTCCGGCAGGTCATTGCCGCCACCGATACCGATGACCCGCAAGACATTCGCGACCGCGCCATCTTGATGTTGATGGCAGTCTATGGCTTGCGCCGTAGCGAAGTGGCCGACTTGCGACTCGACCAAATCCATTGGCAGACACGCGAGCTACACATCCTGCGGCACAAGCGCAATCAGGCGCAAATTTACCCACTCGTCGAGATCGTGGCGGCGGCCCTGGCCCGCTACATCGACACCGTGCGCCCCGCCACGATTCACCCGCAGATCTTTCTCCGCATGCACTCACCTCATGGGCCGATGCTGCCGCCCAGCTTCTATTGGCTGGTCAGTGCCCGGCTGCGTGCCATTGGTTTGACGGGAGCCAAGCTTGGCCCGCACGCATTGCGTCATGCCTGTGCCACCCGGATGCTGGCCGAAGGCCTGAGTCTCAAGGAAATCGGCGATCACCTCGGACATCGCAATCCCCGTTCAACACTGACCTATACCAAGGTGGATCTCGGTAGTTTGCGGGAAGTTGGGGACTTCGATCTGGGGGATCTGCAATGAAGACGTCCCAAGTGATCGAGTCCTACCTGACCGCACGCCGCTCCCAAGGCGTCAAATTGGCCAGCTCAACACGGGTCCTCAAGCGCTTTGCCATGGAGACAGGCGACACTGAGCTTGACCAGGTGACTCCCGAGGCCGTTGCCAAATTCCTGCACGGGCCAAGCCAACTGAGCAGCACTTGGGCAGGCAAGCGCGGCTTGTTGGCCGGGCTATATCGCTTTGCCATTGCCCGGGGTTATGCCTCGATCTGGCCATTACCCGATCGCCGGCCGAAGTTGCCACCGCCCCATCCGCCCCATGTGTACTCGACTGACGAGTTGCAGCGCCTGCTGGGTGCAACGGAAACGCTCCGGGTCAACAACAGCCCCATTCGGGTTGAAACCTACCGCACACTGTTACTGATCATGTACGGGGCGGGACTTCGCGTGAGTGAAGCGACCGGCCTGCAGTTTCGGGACGTGGATCTGCCCGATCGTTTGTTGACCATCCGTGAAACCAAGTTCTACAAGACGCGATACGTGCCGATCGGTCCACGACTGGCGGCGGCAATCACCGCCTACCTCGAGTGCCGCCGCGCGTTACCGATGCTCGAAGGTGATGAGGCCGCCTTGCTCTGCTCGCGCACGGGCCACCACCTCTGGTACCAGGATGTGGTCACGCAATTCCAGCGGGTACGAGCTGCAGCGGGGATCGGTTGCCCACCCGGCGCAACGCGTCCGCCTCGACTGCACGACCTGCGCCACACGGCTGCAGTGCATCGCGTGGTGGCGTGGTACCGGGAGGGCCGGGATGTGCAGCGGCTGTTACCGCAACTGGCCACCTACCTTGGTCACTCAGAGATCAAGTCAACCCAGCGCTATCTGAGCATGACGCCGGAACTGCTCAACGAGGCCGGTCAGCGCTTTGCTGCATATGCAGAGAAGGGGGGCGATCATGCGTAATCGCGATCTCTTGGGCCCATGGGTTCGTCGCTTCTTGCTCGAACACCTGGTGGCGGACAGAAATCTGTCGCGCAATACGCAGGTCAGCTATCGCGACACGCTGACGCTGTTCCTGCCATTTGTGGCAACGCGGGTGGAGATTGCGATCGATCGGCTATCCGTGGCCGACATTGCCCCGGACCATGTCCGTGCGTTTCTGCAGCACCTGGAAGATGAGCGCCATTGCGGCATCATCACCCGCAACCAGCGCCTGGCAGCCATTCGGTCGCTGGCCTACTTCATCGGCGCCCATGCACCCGAGCACCTGGCCTGGTGCACAGAGGTTCGCGCGATACCGTTCAAGAAGGCGGCCAAGCGGGTGATCGATTACCTCGATAAACCCGAGATGGAGGCATTGCTACAGGCCCCTGATCAGAACACGGTACTCGGTCGTCGCAATCATGCCCTCTTGCTATTCATGTACAACAGCGGCGCGCGAGCCGATGAGGTGGCCGGTCTGTGTCTGCGCGATCTGCAATTGGGTACATCGCCTTCTGTTCGGATTCTTGGCAAGGGCAACAAATGGCGGGTTTGCCCGCTGTGGCCCATGACGGCAGCGGCGTTGCAGTCGCTGGTTCATGACCGTGGCGAGGCTGAACATGTGTTCCTGGGGCGCACCGGCGAGCCCATTACACGGTTTGGAGTGCACCGCTTGGTCACGGGCTACGCCTTACAGGCTGGCAAACAGGTTGAGTCCATGATCAGCAAACGGATAGGACCGCACACGATTCGCCACACCACAGCGGTGCATTTGCTGCGTGCCGGTGTGGACATCAACACAATCCGAGCCTGGTTGGGGCATGTCTCATTGGACACGACCAACATCTACGCCGAGGTCGATCTGGAGATGAAGGCCAAGGCGCTGTCCAAAGTAGATGTGTCTGATTTGGCGAGCCAATCGGCAAGACCTGAGCAGCTACCGTCCTTGATGGCGTTCATGCGGGGGTTGTAGTTCGGCACGATGTTATGTGCGGAGCAGCGGGCGGGATAGCTCGAAAAACAGGCAACGAACCTGCTGCCGCAACATAACTTTGGCCGCAACGTAATAGGCGTTATGTGGTCGACCACATAACGCCTACTACGAGCATCTCTGCCGTCGCAAAGGCATCCTCGTCAAATACGTCGCCGAGCAATTCGACAACGACGGTTCGCCGGTGTCGACCATCGTCAAGGGCGTCAAGCGTGCCATGGCCGGCGAGTACAGCCGGGAGCTCTCGGCCAAGGTATTCGCCGGCCAGTGCCGTCTGATCGAACTCGGTTACCGGCAGGGTGGCCCTGCCGGATACGGCCTGCGCCGCAAACTCATCGACCAGAGTGGCTCCCCGAAGGCCGATCTCGACCGCGGCGAGCACAAGAGTCTGCAAACTGATCGCGTGATTTTGGTCCCCGGCCCGGAGGACGAGCAACGCATCGTCAATCTGGTCTACCAGTGGTTCATCAACGAATCGCTCTCGGAATCCGCCATCGCTGGCCGGCTCAACGGCATGAAGGTCCGTACCGACCTCGATCGGCCCTGGACGCGATCGACGGTACAGGAAGTCCTGACCAACGAGAAATACATCGGCAACAACATCTACAACCGAACCTCCTTCAAGCTCAAGAAAGAGCGCACCGTGAATCCCCCGGAATTATGGATTCGCAAGGATGGCGCCTTCGATCCCATCGTCCCGCCCGAGATGTTCTATACGGTGCAGGGCATCATGCGCGAGCGCGCCCGACGCTACACCGATGAGGAATTGATCGAACGGCTACGCGATCTATATCAGAAGCACGGCTATCTCTCCGGTCTGATCATCAATGAAACCGAGAGCATGCCGTCGGCGGCCGTGTATGCGCACCGGTTCGACAGCCTGATCCGGACCTACAAGATGGTCGGCTATACCCCGGATCGCGATTACCGCTATCTGGAAGTCAATCGGCTCCTGCGCCAGTTGCATCCCCAGGTGGTGGCCCAGGCAGAAATCGAGATCGGCCGCATCGGCGGCAGCGTCTTCCGCGACCCGACCAACGACCCACTGTGTATCAATGACGAATTTACCGTCTCACTGGTGCTTTCGCGTTGCCATACCTACGACACCGGCAGCCATCGCTGGAAGATTCGCTTCGACACTTCCCTGCAGCCGGACATCACCGTGGCCATTCGCCTCGACCCTGACAATCAGGGGCCGATGGATTACTACCTGCTACCCCGGCTTGACTTTGGCCAGCCCAAGATCCAGCTGGCCGAGCAGAACGCCATCGAGTTCGACAGCTACCGCTTCGAGACGCTCGACTACCTCTACGGCATGGCCGGACGCACCCGCATACGGAGGGCGGCATGAACACCAAACAGGCCCGCGAAGAAATCCGCATGATTCCGATCGACAAGATCGACGTGCATAATCCACGCGACCGCAACACCAAGGCATTCAAAGTCATCGTCGGCAACATCAAGGATATCGGCCTCAAGAAACCGATCAAGGTGACGCCGCGTACCACGGACGCAGGCGAGCAGCGGTATGTGCTGGTATTCGGCGAGGGCCGGCTGACGGCATTTCGCAACCTCGGCGAGAAGGAAATCCCGGCCATCGTGGTCGAGATCAGCGACGAGGATGCTTTCCTGATGAGCCTCGTCGAGAACATCGCGCGCCGGCAGGAAAAGCCGCTGGAAAACCTCGCCAGCATCACCGCCCTACGGGCCAAGGGACATTCGCCCAAGGAGATCGCCACCAAGATCGGTATGACCCCGCACTACGTCCAAGGCATGTTGACCTTGCTGGAGGAAGGTGAGGAACGACTGGTCGTTGGTGTCGAGCGTGGCCAAATTCCGCTCAATGTGGCCTTGACCATCCACGGCGCCGGGAATGACGACAAGTCGGTACAGGCCGCCCTGCAAGATGCCTACGAATCCGGCAAGCTGCGTGGCAAACCGTTGATGGACGTCAGGCGGATCCTGGAAAAGCGCCGTACCCTGGGCCGGTCCGCCAACAAGCAGGGGCCAAGGAAGCGGGCCGAAGTTTCCGCTGACGCACTGGTGCGCACTTACGAGCGGGAGGTCGAGCGGCAGCGGCAACTGGTCAGGAAGGCGGAATACACCCAGCACTGCCTGATGTTCGTCTCCGGTGCGCTACGGGAATTGCTGGCAGACGAGAATTTCGTGAACCTACTGCGCGCTGAGAAGCTGGAAACCCTGCCGAAATACCTGTCCGAGAGAGTCTGGCCGGGCGGGGTTGCCCAGTGAGCAGGGTTGCACTTGGCTTCGACCCGAACACGATCAGGGTGCCGCTGGACAACCTGCTGCCCTCACGCAAGATCGCCATCGGCCTGTTGCAATCGCGGAAATACCAGCAGATCCTGGCTTCGATCCGCGAGGTTGAGGTCATCGAGCCGCTTTCCGTGATTGCAGCTGACACGGCTGCTGGCACCTACCTACTGCTCGACGGCCATGTCCGTATCGTTGCCATGCGCGAGTTGGGCTACACCGAGGCCAATTGCCTGATCGCCAAGGACGACGAAGGCTATACCTACAACACGCGGATCAACCGCGTTTCCACCATTCAGGAACACCGGATGATCCGGCGGGCTATCGACCGCGGCGTTTCCCGCGAGAAGGTGGCCAACACCCTCGGCGTGGACGTCAGTTTGATCCACAAGAAAGCCACGATGCTGGATGGCATTTGCGACGAGGCGATCGAAATGCTCAGGGATCGGCAGTTCTCGACCAATGTCACCGCCGTCCTGAGACGCATGAAGCCTATGCGGCAGGTGCAATGCGTGGAGCTGATGATCGATTGCAACAAGTTCACGTCAGACTACGCCAACGCACTGCTGGCGCTGACACCACCGGACATGCTGGTCGATAGCACGAACCCGCGCAAGCAGACCGGCGTCACCCCCGAGCAACTTGCACGCATGGAGCGCGAAATGGCCAACGTACAGGGGCAATACAAGCTGGTGGAGCAGAGTTACGGGCAGGACGTGCTCAACCTCGTCTTGGCGCAGCGCTATCTGGAAAAGCTGCTGGCCAACAAGTCTGTGGCAAAGTACATCAGACAGCATCAGCCCGATATCCTGGATCAGTTCGAGAAGATCATTGCGACATCCTCTCTCGATCAGCCAAGTGGTCTGTAATGTGCCCCACTGTTTAATATTGACATTGCCATAGCCCCTAAAAGGCAGTACATTGGCACGACCATAGCAAAGGGGTCGAGCCATGCCTCGTAACAAGTCTGAAACCCTCTCCATCCGTACAACTGCCGAAATCAAGGATCTTGTCCGTAGGGCTGCCGATCATGAGCATCGGTCTGTCGCGTCAATGATCGAGATTCTGATTCTCGACTATGCGAAGCTCCATTTGCCCGCGTCACCTAGTCGGCCTGCTCGTGCCAACAGAGCGTCGCCAAAATAGGTCAAGCTGAACATAACAAGAAGAGAGAACAATAGTCGCAAGGTTCAGGAGAGGGGAGGCTGGCAGCAATGGATGTATTTGAATTACGCAATCAACTGGTAGGTGACTACGGCGCATTTGCCCGCTCATTCGCCAAGATCAAATCGGCGGATATTCGCGATCAGCTCCACGCAATTTATGCGGGCGACCGCTTCTGGCCCGAGCCGTTGCTGCAAATCAACCCGAACTACATGGCCGGGCCAACCGTCGCCGACCTCGCCCAGTCCAATGAATTGCACCCGCTTTGCGCCTCGATATTCCAAACCAAGGATGAAGCGGTCGGCAACCTGACCCCCCTTCGACTCCATACCCACCAACTTCAAGCACTGTCCGCGGGAAAATCAGGTTCTAGCTACGTGGTGACCACCGGGACGGGTTCCGGCAAGTCTCTCTGTTTTTTCATTCCCATCATTGACGCCATTCTTCGGGAAAGAACTACCGATTCACTCCCGCGCACCCGGGCCATCATCGTCTATCCGATGAATGCCCTCGCCAACAGTCAGATGGAGGAACTGGAAAAATATCTTCAGAACGTTTCTCCTCGCCCCCTGACGTTTGCCCGCTATACCGGGCAGGAGGACTCGGCGCTCCGTGAAGGGATTTCCAACAACCCGCCCGACATTCTGCTGACCAACTTCGTCATGCTCGAATACCTGATGACGCGTCAAGATCCGATAGACAAGAAGGTAATTGGCAACTGTGCAGGGCTGCGATTTCTGGTCCTCGACGAACTTCATACCTACCGCGGTCGCCAGGGTGCCGACGTTGCATTGCTGGTTCGTCGCATCAAGGCATCGCTGGCGGGCCCCAAGCTACAGTGCGTCGGTACCTCTGCAACCATGGCCAGCGGCAACGAACTGGATCGCAAGCAGGCGGTTGCCGAAGTGGCCTCCAAGCTTTTCGGCACGGCGATCACCACCAACAACGTCATCGGTGAGACCCTGCGGCGAGTTACACATCCGGACAAAACCGCGCAATCAGTCAAGCCGGACTTGGCCGCAGTTCTGTCGGCGCCGACTCCTGCCACGATCACCGATACGCAACTTTTCGAGCATCCGCTCGCAATCTGGGTCGAAACTCGGCTGGGTCTTGAAAGTGAGAACGGCAAGTGGGTTCGGGCCAAACCGCAAAAGTTGTCCACTGCCGTCCAATGGCTGAGCGAAGATAGCGGTGTCTCGCCCGAACAATGCGCCGAGCGGCTACAAAAGTTTCTGATGCTAACGTCGTTGGCCGAGACAGATCGCCCCACCGGGCAACATACGAACTCCAGGGGCTTCTTTGCGTTCCGGCTGCACCAGTTCATATCCGGAGCCGGCACGGCCTACAGCACGATCGACCCACCCGGGCAGCGCACCGTCACCACCAACGGCCAACAATACCTGCCAGGGCAGGACGATAAACGACTATATCCCGTCCACTTCTGCCGTGATTGCGGACAGGAGTATTACCCTGTATTGCTGGAAGACCGCGACGGCATTAAACAGATTTTCCCTCGCGAGATCGAGGACATCCCTGTCGTCCAGGAAGGCGAAGGAGACTCGTCCGAAGCCAGCCAGAAACATGGATTTCTTGCCCTGCATCCGACCGATGGCTCTCTCGATTTTGCTGATCGCACCGAAGATTATCCCGAGAGTTGGCTGGAATACGATGCGCAAAACGTGCCACGCCTAAAGGCTACACCGGCCCGGCAATATCGCGCCAAGGCGATCAAGGTAGAGCCGACGGGTGCCGTGGGAACGGGGGCCGCCGGCTGGTTCTTACCCGGCAAATTTCGATTCTGCCTCAACTGCAAAACCGTTCACTCCGCTCAGGGCAAGGACAGCAATCGACTGGCCTCGCTATCATCCGAAGGACGATCTTCGGCAACCAGTATCTTTACCCATTCCATCCTGCGTTGGATGGATAGCCAATCCGGCCAGAGCATGCCCCCGGCGCGGCGCAAACTGCTCGGCTTCACCGACAACCGCCAGGATGCCGCACTCCAGGCCGGTCACTTCAATGACTTTCTATTCGTCAGCATCCTGCGTGCCGGCATCCTTGGGGCCGTCAGCAAGGCCGGAGATGAAGGGCTTACCTCGGATCGCATCGGCCAAGCCGTTGCCCGCGCCTTGGGCTTTGATCGTGCCGAGCAGCGCGACGAGTGGCTACTGAACTCCGATTTGTCCGGCGTTCAGTTTCTCAATGCCCAACGTGCCCTGCGAGAAATGCTCGGTTATCGTGTCTGGGTCGATCAGCGACGTGGCTGGCGTTACACCAACCCAAACCTGGAACAACTGGGCCTGCTGTCAGTGGAATACGAAGGGCTGGCAGAGTTCGTAGCCGACGAGGCCACATTTACCGATACCCACGAGCTGCTCATCGATGTTCGCCCGGAAACACGTCTTGCCGTATTCCATGAACTGTTCGACGCCATGCGCCAGGGGCTCGCCGTCACCACCGATGTCCTGGCCGCACCCGAAGCCGAAGCGCTTAAGGCGCGCTCCCGCGATCTGCTACGTGCCCCGTGGGGCTTCGGGCGAGAGGAACGCCCGCGCACCTCGCGTTATCTCATGCCTCAAGCTCCAAATCGACGAGAGAACAGTCTGGGCGACGAAGACCTGATCGTGCGCGCCGGCCCGCAAAGCGCGTTGGGGAGAACCCTGCGCTTGGCCAGCCTGTGGGATGACGATCCCCGCGCCGCATCGTTGAGGCAAGAAGACTACAACCGACTGCTGGCAGGCATGCTCCGGGCAGCGGCCAAAGCGGGGCTGGTCGTAGAAGTACCCAGCCCGTTCAGCAGTTTCACGGGCTGGCAACTCAGTTCCAGCTGTGTATTGTTCAAGCGTGGCGGTGGCAAGGCCCGACGCGGCGCAATGGATAACGCCTATTTCCGCAGCCTTTACGCCAACTTGGCCGATGCCCTCTCCAGCGGCTATCACGTCTTCCACTATGAAGCTCGGGAGCACACTGCCCAGGTCGATGCCGATCGCCGCGAGATTCGCGAAATGCGCTTCCGCTTTGGAGATTCGGAAAAAGAGTCGCTAAAAGCCCGCGCCTCACAACTTGCGGAAATGGGCGAAAACAACCGCTTCCTGCCCGTGTTGTTCTGTTCGCCGACAATGGAACTCGGCGTCGACATTTCGGCGCTAAACACTGTCTATCTGCGCAACGTGCCGCCGACCCCCGCCAACTATGCCCAACGTAGCGGACGCGCCGGCCGCAGTGGCATGCCAGCCTTGATCCTGACCTACTGCGCCGCCAAGAGTCCGCACGATCAATTCTTCTTCGCCGATCCTCCGGCCATGGTACATGGCGAGGTGCGCGCGCCCACGCTCGATCTTGCCAACGAAGACCTTGTGCGTAGCCACCTCCAGGCCGTCTGGCTAGCCGCGACCGAATGGCGTCTGTCACCCTCCATCGCGGAGGTCATCGATCCTGACGAGAAGAAGGGACTTCCATTACGCCCCGAGATCATCGAAGCCTTGTCGCGCCCGTCGATTGCTCCCGACGCCACTCTGCGTGTCACAAAGGTTCTTGATCTCATCGAGCCGGACCTCACTGCCGATGCCGCCCCATGGTTCAAAGGAAAGCAGCAACTGGCTGCGGACGTCGTGGCTAATGCCTTCGAGCGTTTCAACCAGGCATTTACCCGCTGGCGCGACTTATTCATGAGTGCCGCCCGACAGCGTGATCTCGCCCGCCGCACCATGGACACCCACAACTTGCCGGAACGCGAACGCACCGCAGCGCGCATCCTGCATGGTCAGGCAATGGATCAGCTTGCACTTTTGCAGCGCGGCAAGGAGAGCCTGTCGAGCGACTTCTACACCTACCGCTACTTGGCTACCGAGAGCTTCATGCCGGGCTACAACTTCCCGCGCCTGCCGCTCACCGCGTTCATTCCCGGCAGCTCAGACCGCGGTCGCGGCGCTTATCTCCAACGCCCGCGCTTCCTCGCACTATCGGAGTTCGGGCCGCGTAGTCTGGTCTATCACGAAGGTCGCGCCTATCGCGTCGTCGCTGCTGCACTGGGAGTGCGCCAAGGCGAGAGTCTCGATGGCGGCCAACTCCCAACGGACACCGTCATGGTATGCCGCACCTGCGGCGCCGCGCATTTCCAGTCTGATGCTGGCGACCATGACGTTTCCCATTGTCGTTCATGCGGCGTGGCCTTGACCGACAACGTCGAAATCGTGCGCAATCTCTATCGCATCGAAAACGTGCGCACCAGTCCGGCCGACCGCATTACCGTCAATGACGAAGAACGGCTGCGCCAGGGCTTCGAACTACAAACCACCTTCCGCTGGGCGCGACGCGAAAACGGCCAGCCTGATGTCCGCTCCGCCAAGGCAGTCGACGCCCAAGGCGAAATCGTCATCCTGCGCTATGGCCCCAGCACCGAAATCAGTCGCCTGAATAAGGGCCTGCGTCGCCGGGCCAACCAGACGCAGCATGGTTTCCGCATCAATCCCATGAACGGCGCCTGGTCCAAACTGGAAGACGAGGACGGCGAAGCCAACAACGACCCAACCAAGATCGCAAGCCAGTGGATCGTGCCCTGGGTGCGCGATCAAAAGAACGCCTTGCTGCTCCTGTTGCCCGATCCCGAGATCAACGAGACCACGGTGGCCACTGTGCAATACGCGTTGAAGCGCGGCATCGAGGCCGTCTATCAGCTCGAAGAGTCGGAACTGCTGGCCGAACCCTTACCGGATCGCAAGCGCCGAAGCGGTGTGCTCTTCTACGAAGCCACCGAAGGCGGAGCCGGCGTGCTTTCGCGACTCGTTAGCGAAGCGGGTGCCATGTCTCGCATCGCCCATGCCGCCCTGCGTCTGCTGCACCTCGACATTCCCGATCCTGGCCAGCCACTGCCTTCAATCGATACGCTCAAGGATGTCGCCGATGCCAACTGCGTAGCTGGATGCTATCGCTGCGTTCTGTCCTATTACAACCAGCCCGACCATCCGGTGATTGACCGCCGCGACCGCCTGGCCCGTTCCATCCTCCTGCGACTCGCCAGCGTACCTACGCAACCCTTCGACTCCATGGCGCCCAAGGCATCGCCGGGCACCGTTCCGTCCGCCACAAGCAACAATCCGGGCAGTTTCGATCCTGTCAGCCATGGCCTCCCTCCTGCGGACCTACTCAATGCAGAGATCGCAGGAGTCCCCGTCGTCGCGGCATGGCGCGCTGCCCGTGTTGCCCTTGTCGACGTCGGTGTGGATGCTGGCGCTCTGCGCGAGCGCGGCATGAGCGTCATCGAATTCCCAGCCTCACCGGATGACCAGCCTGCCGCCATGCAGACATTGAAAGCACACCTGCAATGAACACCGCATCGTCCGCATCAGTTGAGCTTCCCAGCCACTTTGCCCCCGGCTCGCTGGTTCGCGCTCGCGGTCGCGAGTGGATCGTGATGCCCGGCGCATCCCACGACGAACTTCACCTGCGACCGCTTTCCGGCTCCGAGGAAGATGCCGCCGTGCTGTGCCCGGCGCTGGAATTCGATCCGGTTGTCCCCGCGACTTTCCCCCCACCCGATGGCCGCCTGCGCGCCAGCCAGGAAACCGCGCTGTTGCTGCGTGACGCATTGCTCATGTCCTTGCGCCGTGGCGCCGGCCCCTTCCGCAGCTTTGGCAATCTCGCGTTCGAGCCGCGCACCTATCAATTAGTGCCGTTGCTGATGGCCCTCAAGCTCGATGTCGTGCGGCTGCTGATTGCCGACGACGTCGGTATTGGCAAGACCATCGAGGCCGGAATGATCGCCCGCGAATTGCTCGACCGGGGCGAACTCAAACGCTTCGCCGTGCTTTGTCCTCCGCACCTGGTGGAACAGTGGGTGCACGAACTCGATGATCGCTTCCACATCAGGGCCGTCGCGGTCACCGCCGGCAACGCGGCGCGTCTGGAGCGCGGTCTGCCGGCGACCGACAATATCTTCACCGTTTTTCCGTTTACCGTCGTCAGCCTCGACTACATTAAGAGCGATAGCCGTCGCGGCGATTTTGTCTCGCGCTGCCCGGAACTGGTCATTGTCGATGAAGCCCACACCTGCGCAGGTACGGGCGCCAGCCGTCACCAGCGCTACGACCTGCTACGCCTGCTGACGGCGGATGCCAATCGCCACCTGCTGATGCTGACGGCCACGCCTCACTCCGGCGACGAAACCAGCTTCCACAATCTGCTTGGCTTGCTCAAGCCGGAATTCTCGCAACTTCAAGCGCTGACCGGCAATGCGCGTGACCGCCTGCGCGAAAGGCTGGCCAATCACTTCGTCCAACGCCAGCGCGTGGACATCGACGAATGGCACGATAGCGGCATCTTCCCCCGGCGGGAGACCGCCAACCAGCCCTACACCCTCTCCGGACAGTGGGAGAGCTTCTTTGAGGCTGTGCTCGATTACTGTTCTGCCGTAGTCGAACGCGCCGGCGAGGATGAGCGCCGTCAGCGTCTCAACTTCTGGGGCACGTTGGCCCTCATGCGCTGCGTGGCCAGCAGCCCCGCCGCCGCCGTGCAGGCACTGCGGACCCGCATGAGCGCCCAGATGACCGGCGAGGAAGAAGACGAATTGCGCGAACGAGTCTTCGATGGCACGGAAGAAAGTCTGCCTCAGGACGATGGCGAGCTACCTGCCCAAACCGACGACCCCGAACTGGCCGACCTGGTCACCCAGGCAGAACGCCTGCTCGGTCAAAAAGGCGACCCAAAACTGGTTGCGCTCATCAAGCACCTCGACGAGCTGCTACGCAACGGCTTTGCTCCCGTCGTGTTTTGCCGCTACATCGCCACCGCCCACTACCTGCATGACCAGTTGAAAAATCGTTTCTCCGGCGTCACTACCGGCGTCGTCACAGGGGAGTCGACACCCGATGAACGCAAGCTGCGCGTCGATGAACTGACCGAAGCGGATCGCCCCCTGCTCATCGCCACCGACTGTCTCTCGGAAGGTGTGAACCTGCAACACGGCTTCAACGCCGTCGTGCATTACGACCTCTCTTGGAACCCAACCCGCCACGAACAGCGCGAAGGACGTGTCGACCGCTTTGGCCAGGAAGGTGTCATCCGCGATGGCAAGCGCATCGTCCGCGCCATCCTCATGTGGGGCAACAACAATCCCGTCGATGCCGTGGTGCTCGAAGTCATCCTCAAAAAGGCCAAGAAAATTCGTGAGGAACTGGGCGTTCCGGTTCCCTTGCCTGACGACGACCACACGCTGACCAACGCTCTCCTTCAGGCAGTGCTGCTGCGCCGGCATGAAATTCGTGCCCGACGCGAGGAAGCCACCCGCCAAGGTGTCCTGGCGCTGGATTTTCCGGAGGTGCCGCAGATCAAGGCCATGGAAACCGCCTGGGTCGATGCCGCCGAAAAAGCCAAGAAGAACCGCACCGTATTTGCCCAGAACAAACTCAAGCCTGCCGATGTTCTGCCCGAATGGGAAAGAATGCTGGGCGCACTCGGACAAACCGACGACGTCCGTCGCTTTGTCCATCGCGCTTTATCGCGCCTGGGAGCGGGGCTGGAGGAAAGGGGACGCAGCTATCGCGCGCCCCTGGTGCCCCTGCCGGAAGTGCTGCGCGAGCGCCTGCTGGCCGAAAACCTTCACGGCACCCTGAAGGTCAGCTTCACGCAGCCGCCGGCCATCGGCGCGCGCTTCGTCCATCGCAGCCATCCGCTGGTCGGCATTCTCGCCGATGGCCTGCTGGAGACCAGTCTGAACACCGCCAGTGCAAAAGTCGGCGCTGGCGAGACGGCGAATAGCGAGGCGGAAAGCCTAGGCTCGGACCCGGCGCTGCTCGGGCGCACCGGTTGCTGGACCACCCAAGCGGTACAGCGTCAATCCACTGTCCTGCTGTTGCGCCTTCGCCATCAGCTTGTTACTCAAGGGGCCGCCCCCCTGTTGGTCGAAGAGGCTGTGGCCATCGCCCTGGTTGCCGCCGATGGCGGTCAGCGTATGGCGCTGGTGACCACATCGGAGCCGCTCGACTGGCTGGCATCGCCCACGGCGGAAGAGTTGGCTGACAAGCTGCGTGCCGACCAAGTCAGCACCGCATTGGCGCAGTTGCCTGAATGGAACGGTCTGCTGGAAGGCTTTGCTCGTGAACGGGCAGAAGCTCTACTTGCCGATCATGAGCGTGTCCGCGAAGCCTCCGGCATCCGCACCGTGCGTGGTCGCGCTACCGTCCGTGCGCTCTTGCCCGTCGATGTCATCGGCGTGTTTGTATTACTCCCATCCTTGGGCTTCTGACCGGCAAGATCATGAACAGAAACGAAGCTCAACTCCAGTTCGACACGCTCTCCATCGAAGGTGGACTGTTTACCGCCGAGTGGCTAGGCAAAGTGGCCAGCTTCAAGGCTCCGGGCCAGACCGACGCCGACTACGCCGTGCGCGCCGGCTTTTCCACACGGGAAGAAATCGCCTTCGCCTGGCGTAGCGCGCAACACCTATGGGGCCAGTTCAAGGCCGCGCGCCAACCATCCGGGGCCGACGCCTGGACGGTAACTCAGCGCTTCGTCAGCGAGCTACTGCGCCAATCCTTCGGCTTTACCAACTTGCATGCCGCCGAGCACCCTCAGGAGATCGAGGGCCGGCGCTACCCGGTCGGTTATTTCGCTGTGGGCCAGTCGGTGCCGCTGGTCATTTCCGTCTGCACCGAGCCCAAGCTGCTCGATACCCCCCACGATCGGCTCGGCGACAGTAGCGGCGAACGTCTGCGCCGTCGTAGCGCCTTCGGCCTGCTGCAGGAATTCCTCAATGCCGCAGACCATGCTCTCTGGGGTATCGCCAGTAACGGCCTGCTCCTGCGCATCGCCCGCGATAACGGCAGCCTTACCCGTCCGGCCTGGCTCGAAGCCGATCTGGAACGATTGTTCGAGGAGGAAAACCAGGCCGAGTTTTCCGTGCTCTGGTTGTTGCTGCACGCCAGCCGTTTTGGCACCGAGGGACAACTGGCTCACGACTGTGTTCTTGAGCAATGGCGTAATGGCTGTCGTGACCAGGGAACCCTGGCTCGCAACCTTCTGCGGCGCAATGTAGAGCAGTCGTTGGAAGACCTCGGTCAAGGCTTCGTTTCCCATCCGGCCAACACGGCGCTCCGTGAAGCCCTCGGCAATGGCAGTCTGTCTACCCGCGACTACTTCCGTCAGCTCCTGCGCTTGGTATATCGGTTGATCTTCCTGCTCACTGTGGAAGAACGCGGCATCCTGCATCCCCCCGGCAGTGCGGAATCCTCCAAGGGTCTGTTCGAACGTGGCTACAGTCTCAAGCGCTTGCGCGACAAGGCTGTGCGCCGCAGTGCCCACGACCGCCATCATGATCAATGGGAGGGGCTCAAGCGCGTCTGGCTGGGTTTGGCCGAGGGCGAGCCACGTCTGGCCCTGCCGGCGCTCGGCGGACTGTTCGCCACCAGTCAATGTCCATCCCTTGATGGCTCTCGGCTGGAAAACCGTCACCTGCTCGCCGCGCTTTTCCATCTGGCCTGGCTGCGCGACGCACCCGGCGAGCCGCTGACTCGCGTCAATTGGCGCGATATGGGGTCCGAAGAGTTGGGCAGCATATACGAGAGCCTGCTCGAACTCACCCCGCAACTGGCCCACGATAACCGTCATTTCAGTTTTCTCGAAGGCGCAGCCACCAAGGGCAATGCCCGCAAGACCAGCGGCAGCTACTACACGCCCGACAGCCTGGTGCAGGAACTGCTGGATTCCGCACTGGAGCCGGTGGTAGCCGAGCGCCTGGCGCCTCACGGCGGCGCGCTGGCCAGCGGCGAGGCCGCCGCGCATGCCTTGCTCTCCATTACGGTGTGCGACCCGGCCTGCGGCAGCGGCCATTTCATCCTCGCCGCCGCACGTCGGCTGGCGACGCATCTGGCGCGCGTGCAGACCGACGGCGGCCAGCCGACGCCGGATGATTACCGCCACGCGCTGAGGCAGGTCGTCACCCACTGCATCCACGGCGTCGACCTCAACCCGATGGCCGTGGAACTGACCAAGATCGCCTTGTGGCTGGAGGCTTACACGCCGGAAGCACCGCTCGGCTTCATCGACCACCACATCCGCTGCGGCGATGCACTGCTCGGCGTGCTCGATCCCTCCATTCTGGAGAATGGCATTCCCGACAAGGCATTCAACGCCCTGTCCGGCGACGACAAGGAAGTCGTCAAGGCGCTAAAGAAGGCGAACAAGGATGCACTGAAGAGCATCGCCAAGATTCAGCGCGAAGGGCACATGCCCAACTGGCAGGAAGCGGTTGCTCAGTCCGCCGTACTCGAAACCCTGCCTGACGATACGCTAGCCGCCGTCGAGGCCAAACGTGCCGCCTTCACGGAAACGGAAGCAGTGGTCTCCCAGTCCCGTGCTCGCATTGCCGCCGACCTATTCGTCGCTGCCTTCGTTCTGCCCAAGACGCCGCAGAACAAGGACTTCATTCCGACCAGCCAGGACCTCTGGCTGGTCATGAATGGCGAAGCGCCGCGTGTAGGTGTGCGCGAGGCCGCAGCACAGGCAGCCGGCTCAGTGCAGGCCTTGCATTGGTGGCAGGCGTTTCCCCAAGTGCGGGCGAAGGGTGGTTTCGACGTGCTGCTCGGCAACCCTCCATGGGACGTTTCCCAAATGGGAGAAGAGGAATATTTTGCGGCGCGAGCACCAAGTATTGCCTCGCTTTCTGGTGAGCGACGCAAGAAAGCAATTTCCGCACTTGAGCATGATGATCCTATGCTCTGGGGTAACTACCTTCGCGACTGCCAACGTGTGGAAGCCACCAATACCTATTTTCGTGAATCTGGACGATTCCCTCTCACTGCCTTCGGCAAGCTGAATACCTATCCGTTGTTTTCTGAAACATTCGAGCAACTTAAGGCGGTGAGCGGTCGGGCCGGGTTTATTGTCCCATCTGGAATAGGAACCGATGATTCCACCAAACGATACTTCCAGTCGCTGGTAGGAAACGGGCTTCTCGTTTCTTTCATAGGCTTCGACAACGCCCGACGCATTTTCCCTGCGGTTCATCCTGACACGCCTTTTGCCCTTGTGACTATCGGGCAATGCGCTGGTAGTTCCGAATTGGCGCATTACATTCTCGCCATTGAGCAGATCACCGACCCGCGCCGCCGCTTTACCCTGACTCCCGACGAGTTTCGCCTCATCAATCCGAATACTCGTACCAGCCCAATATTTCGCAGCCAGCATGATGCGGAAATCACCAAGAAAATCTACCGCTCAACTCCCGTCCTGATCGAGGAAGATCGCCCTGACGGAAACCCATGGAGGATTACGTTTTCGCAGGGGCTTTTCAATATGACCAGCGAAAGCGGCTACTTTCTTGATGCCTCTGGCCCTGAACGCCTGCCGCTATATGAAGCGAAGATGATCCACCAGTTCGACCATCGCTGGGCGACCTACGGTGCCGACGGGGCAAGTCGGGATGTGACTTTAGCCGAGAAGACCGATCCCACTTTTGCCGTTACTCCGCGTTATTGGGTTGACGCTGTCGAGGTCGAACAACGGCTCGATGATAAAGGCTGGGAACACGGTTGGCTGATGGGCTGGAGGGACATAACGAACGCTACCAACGAGCGTACGGTGATTGCAACGGTGGTGCCAAAGATGGGGATCGGCAACCAGATGCCATTAATGCTCTTCGCGCCGAGAGAAGATAAACGATCGTTCGCGGCACTTCTGGGCAACCTTTCTTCGCTGGCATTGGATTTCGTGGCGCGGCACAAGGCCGGCGGCACGCACATGAACTATTTCATTTTCAAGCAGCTTCCGGTTCTTCCGCCCGACCGCTACACGGAGGCTGACCTAGCCTTCATCGTTCCCCGCGTCCTCGAACTTACCTACACCGCCCACGACCTGAAACCGTGGGCCGAAGATATTGGCTACGACGGCCCGCCCTTCGCTTTCGACCCCGAGCGTCGTGCCGTCCTGCGCGCTGAACTGGATGCCTGCTACGCCCGTCTCTATGGCTTGCCCCGGGATGAACTCCGCTACATCCTAGATCCCGCCGAGGTGATGGGCGCAGACTACCCATCTGAAACATTCTCGGTATTGAAGCGTAGTGAACTAAGAGAGTTTCACGAGTACCGCACTGGGCGATTAGTGCTGCGCGAGTTCGACCGCATGGCATTGGCGGATGCTTCCGGCGAGACCTATCAAAGCCTGTTGGTGCCACCGCCCGGCCAGCAATCCTCGCCGCAGTATTCGTCCCTCGGCGTCATTCGCGACGAAAACGAAGCGCGCCTGGCGGGGCTGGTGTTGGCGCTCATCCGACAAGCCGGCACATTGCCGCGTCCGCGCCTGACCTTTGCACTGGCGGCGCTCCAGAATGAGATGCCGGCAACCGATACCGTACCACCGACAGCGGTGGCTCAGCTCTCGACTTATCGCCAATCGCATTCGGCGATGCTCTCCGGCCTGCCCGAGCGACTCCAGTCGATGTTGCGGTTCTTCGAAACGTCGGGGGCGATCCGAATCCAGCAGCAGGGCACGTTGATCGAATCAATTGCGGATGCTCCGTTGCCTAACGGCGTGATCGTCGAGTCGGACGCCGAGGCGATTGCCGCCATCCTGCTGCGTATTGCCAGTGCTGGCCTTGAACAGCAGGAGGCGGAAGCGCCCAGTAACGCATCGCAACCCGCGACGAAGCAAGCATAGGCGCAGGCTTACCATGGAAGAATTGATCCAGCATTTGTCGACACAGAAGACGGCACCTAGTCTCTGGGTCGAGCGCTTGGCAATTTTCAGCGAACCCGATGCAGACCACTGCCTCCGGCCAGTCACCTTCCGGCGGGGCATCAATGTCGTCTGGGCGTGCGAGCCAGATGAGAAAAGCACCTATGCCGGCATCCATGCGGCGGGACATGGCGTCGGCAAATCTTCGCTCTGCCTGCTGCTGCGCTACTGCCTCGGCGACAGTTCCAAGTCGATTGACGAGTTGCGCGATGAGGTGCTGGCCGAGTTTCCGCAGGGGGGTGTCGGTGCCGTGGTGCATGTCGGCAGCGAGACCTTTGCGGTATTCCGCTACTTCAATCCTCATCGTGAGGGTATCGCATCGTCAGGCGATGATCTTGAGGCCCTCTTGACCCAGGGAGGATCGCAATCCTTCAAGGACTTCGAGGCGCATCTTTCCGAGACGATGCTATCAGGTGTGTCGCCGCGAACGATCCCGGAAACGGGGCAGGCCATCCTGTGGCGCCATCTGTTGGCGTGGATGGCCCGCGACCAGGGTTCGCGCTTCAAGAGCTTTTTCAGTTGGCGCGAAGGCGAAGGCACCGGCCTGCAACGATCCCGGCAAGATCCACCCATCGTCATGCGCGCCGTACTCGGCTTGCTGGATCAAGGCGAGTCGCAGTTGCTGATGCGTTTGCGTACTCTGGAACGCGAACTGGAAGCGGCACAGGAAAACACGGCACGCCTGAGGCAGGAACCCAGCCTGATTCGCGGGCGCATCGAGTCCGAATTGCGCACATGGCTACGTGCCTCCGCCGACCTGCCCATGCGTTCGGATGACCTGTTCAAGGAATCCGTTGAAACCGCAGTCAAAAGCGCCAAGGCCAAGACCGAGACAACGCTGGCGCGACTGGATGCGGAAGAGGAAGCGCTGGCCGGGGAACTGTTTGAGCTTCGTGTCGTGCAGCGACAACGGAAGCATGAACATGATCTGGCGGATGTCGACTACAAGTTGGCGGATGCAGCCCGACGCAACGATGAGGATGCCTACCGGCAACTCGCCGAGCGACGGGAAAAACTGAAAGCCCTCGCCGGCCTATGCGAGCACGGCCAGGTCGACTTTCAGGAATGCACTCATATCCAGACTGAGATTCAGACCATTAGTTTCAAGGACGGTCGCGACCTGAATGCGCTCGAAAAAGTCGGCGCTGACTGGACGGCGCGGGCAGCACTGGCACTGGAACGTCGAAAGCAGGCAGAGCCGCCTCTGCGCTCGGCCGAGAAGCAGGTTGCCGCCAAGGAGCAGCAGGCAAGGGCACTGAGAGTCCGGCGCAACACTGCGGCGCTGGAGCAGGATCGCGGGCAACGTCTGCTTGAGGAACTCGAACGCTGGGAGAAAGCCTCCGGCTCGCCGGAAGCCGCAGATCAACTGGAAAAGTCGATTGCCCGCAGCGCTGAAATCGAACAGAGCATCAATGCCGCGCGAGTGCAGCTCGCGACGCTCCAGCACGAAAGGTCTGCCCGTGAAAAATCGCTAGGTAAGTTGACCGATCTGCTCGTGCAGGAACTGCTTTCGAAGGAAGCCGTCGGCGTCCTGGAGGTACGCGATGAAACCCGGCCATTCCGCCTTTCGCTCCGTGGTGGAGAAGCCTTCCGCGTGTTGGAAATCCTGATTGGCGACTTGGTATGCCTGCTCGACGCCAGCAACCCGGCCAGCGCCTTCCCCGGCCTGCTGATCCACGATTGCCCGCGCGAAGCCGACATGGGGCCGCGGCCCTACCGCGATTACCTCCACTTGATCGAGCGCATCGAGCGTGAGGCGTACGGTGATGCTGCACCATTCCAGTACATTGTCACCACCACCACACCGCCGCCCGAATCTCTTCAGGACGAGCCGTACCTGCGCTTGACACTTGATCCGAGTCACGACGAGGAGTTGCTGTTTGGGCGGCGGTTCAGAACGCAGGTACAAACAGAGCCCCTTCAACCGGCAGAGCGGCAGACATGACCATCATTCAGGCGAAATATCAACAGCTGGCTCCGCGAAGCGACTTCCTGAGCGATGTCGTTGTATTGGCACAGGCATGGAAGAAGACCCATACGGCAATCCGGAAACACAACTGGTACGCCGATATGCTGGAGCTTGATTGCTCAACGGTCGACCTTCAACGCCAGCTAGGTATATGGGCTGAAGCTGTGACCCACAAGAATTTCGCGCCTGACTTCATGCGGTTGGTGCCTGCGCCGAAGAATTCACGATGGGAGTTCCCGACTGACCCTGAAAAGATTCAACTCGATGTGCTGGATATTCTCAGTACAGATGCAGAGCGCCTTCGGAAGCATGATCAAAACATTCAGTTTGATGCTTGGCGTGTAGCGGAGACTGGGGCGAAAGGTAATACGACAAGGGAGCAAAAACTTCGTCCCCTTGCGCATCTCTCCATCCGGGATCAGACCTTGGCGACCGCTGTGATGCTCTGCTTGGCAGACGCGGTGGAAAGTGCTCAAGGAGACACATCTGAACGAGACGGTATCAAAGCCCAGAGAGCAGGTATTTTTAGCTATGGCAACCGCTTGCATTGCCGATGGGATTCGTCCACCAAACCTCGCCCACGAGCATGTTTCGGCTGGGGAAACTCACGCACCTATAGCCAGTACTTTCAGGACTATCGGGTGTTTCTGGCGCGGCCACGCGGGGTTTGTGCAGAACTGGCCACGCAATTACCGGCCGGGCGTGAGCTCTACGTGGTTTCGCTGGACATCAAGTCGTTCTTCGATCAGGTTGATCGCACTGCGCTTGTCGGCCAGCTCAAGCAGCTCTATGCCGAATTTGCCGAAAGCTTCGGCCTTCCGGCTTCACTCTTGGCAGACGATGAATTCTGGAAGATAGCCGAGCGCATATTTTCATGGCAATGGGAATCGGCGGATCAACAGTATGCGCCGTTAATTTCACCCGACTCCCCGTTGCCGACGGGTCTGCCACAAGGATTGATTGCATCAGGCTTCCTGGCCAACGCTTACATGATTGGCTTTGACCGTTTGATGGGCGAGGCACTCAATGCCTTGAGCCCTGAAAATGACTTCATCATCCGAGACTATTGTCGCTATGTGGATGATATTCGGTTGGTCGTGGAGGCGCGACATGGCGATGGCGAGGATGCCGAAAAATTGGCGCGTGACATCAGTGCTCGGCTTGATGAGCTATTAAAGCGACACATTTTGCAGATTGGCGCCAAGATTCCCCTGGTGTTAAACGATGAGAAGACGGCGGTAACACCGTACAGATCGATATCTGCACAAAATAACCTGTCGGCCTTGATGGAGCTTTTGCAGGAAGCAATCAGCGGAACGTTCGATTTGGATTCTCTGGCCCAGGCTGCCGGTGGGCTTGATGGATTGCTCTGGATGTCTGAACAGTTGGACGATCCTCAGGCGCGGAAGAAGTCGCCGCTGGATCTGGCCAACATTGCAGTGCCCAACACAGACGTTCGCGACGATACGGTAAAGCGATTCGTCGCAACCCGCATTGCATCGGCCCTCCGCATGCGCTTGGCGATGACGGATACCGAGGGAAAGGCGGACAACGAAGCGGCGATCAATGATGAAGTGAACGCCGGGGCCGCATTGAGCCACGAGTTCGAGGCCATGGCGCGAAAGCTGATCAAGTGTTGGGCGGACAACCCTGCCCTGGCCTTGCTGTTGAGAGTTGGATTGGATCTGTTTCCTCACCCCAGACTACTCGGGCCAGTGTTGGATGCGCTCGAAAGCAAGCTATACGCAATCGCCAGGAAGGATAACGAGACGGCTTCCCATGAGGTGAAGGTTGCCGAGTATGTGGCCGCGGATCTGTTGCGAGCGGGAGCTTCGGAAACCGGCTACCGAGAGGATGCCGAATATCCAGACGCTGCTGATATTGGCCAGTATCGGCGCGACCTTGCCATATTTGCTCGACAAGTCTTGATCGAGCGAGAAAGTCATTCACCTTGGTATCTCCGACAGCAGGCTCTGCTATTTCTTGCCTCAGTCGGTGATCATTCAGCAGCAACCACGGTATCGTCGGACCACCCTGATAATTATTCTCGGCTCCATCAGGCGATGCTCTATTCGCCTTGTCGCGATACCGATTTGGAAATTGCACTACCGCTTGCGCTGGTTGGGCAGCAACTCTCACCAGCTCCTGACCGTTTCGCGGCTTGGCTAAACGAATGCCTTCGAGCCAGCAGAGATACCGAGGTAATTCGGCGAAGTGTGCTTACGGTGGCGCTCAATCGGCCTGACTTGATTCAGGCCGCGATCAAGATAAGAACAGGCAAATCGGCAAGTTGGCGGCAGTTTGTGCCAACTTCGCTGAAGGCGTCACGCAATGGATCCACCAAGAAGTCGTTGCGGCTCGACAAGGGCGCTCGTTTACCGCTACTGCGGCTGATCTCTGCTCCGTTCAATCCTTTTTCTCAGGAGAACGGGTTGCTCGTGCTGGCGCAGGCATTGCTGGAGAAACCAGACATCGAGAAGATTCTCGCCGCTGGGTTGCACATCGGCGAAATTGAGGCGACGTGCAAGGATTGGTCACGGATTCAATCACTGCCCGAGCACGAGCCGGACTTTCTCGAAATCACATTTGACCGTGACCAGGGGGTTGATCCTCTTTACGAGCCCCCTCCTTGGGTTGAGTCAGATGTGGCATGGCTCTATGGTTTGGGGAGAATCCTTCGTGCCTGCATTACGGGTGAGTTTGACTTCACGGCGGGACGCTATCTCACGACGGAGGATGCTTCACGATATTACGGCCTGCGATCCACGTGGTTCAAAAGGCGGTTTGGATTATTGAACACCGGTCGCGGCCTGCTCGATGAGCCTGCGCCAATCTCGCCATGGCTCTCAAGTTTATTGTCCGTGTTACTGCAATGGCCGGGTACGGATATCAGGGGAGAGAACGCGGCGAAGCTACTCTGCGCGAAAACCCGCGTCGAAATTCTCGAGTCGATTCAGGAACGCATCGCCGTGCAGCGTGCGCTATATGGCGGTCAATCGGGTACGCCTATGTACGTTGTGCCAACTCAGGAGGATCTGCCTCCGGTTGCACGACCCATGCGCATCGCAGTGGTTCAACCAATGCTCCCACGTCGGGACCAGTTCAACACCAAAGAACCATGCCGCTGGTCGGGGAAGCTGATGGCCGAACATCGCCGCCACTTGGCTGAGGTGTGTCGCCTGACTCACCAGAAGCTGAAGACCTGGGTAAGCGCCCAGAAGGATGGGAAGGAAGACGACCGGAATCGCGAACCGATGGTTGATCTGATTCTATTTCCTGAACTGTCTGTTCACCCCGAGCACATTTCCCACCTGCGAGCTCTCTCAGATAAGGTTAAGGCATCGATATTCGTCGGGTTGACCTTTATCCAGCCCCCTAGGCATGCGGCCCCGATCAACCAAGGTTTGTGGCTGATCCGAACTGAAAATCCTGGTGGCGGAAGAACCCTTCAGTATGCCTGGCAAGGGAAAAAGCACCCGACTTCGCTCGAAGAGAAGATGGGAGTCAAAGGACATCGCCCACATCAGGTTCTGGTGGAGTTCCCTATCGGCACCCACACGCCAACGCGAGTGGCAGCCGCCATCTGTTACGACGCGACAGACCTGGCTCTGGTGGCTGATTTGCGCGAGCGGTCAGACGTATTTCTGGTTGCCGCGCTCAACCAGGATGTTCAGACTTTTGACAACATGGTTGCGGCTCTTCATTTCCACATGTACCAGCCTGTCGTACTGGCCAACATGGGCGAATTCGGTGGATCGACTGCTCAGGCGCCGCTGCCAAAATATGAGCGGCTGATCGCGCATGTCCACGGCGGCAATCAGGTTGCCGTCAGCGTGTTCGAGATAGATCCCAGTCTATTCAAGACGATTGCCAAGCCAAAACCCACACATGACTTGAAGACGCCTCCCGCTGGATACAAAGGCCGGCCACCATGTTGAATCGCATTCAAATATTTGCCATTGAAACAGCACGGTCCGAAGGAATAATCAGATGACCCAAGAAACCACCCTGAGAATTTACAACGTTTATTGCGATGAGTCGTGCCACTTGGAGCACGACGGGCAGCCCATCATGGCGTTTGGCGCAACTTGGTGCCCCAAGGACGAGGCGCACCGGCTGGCCACCGAACTCAGGGACATCAAGAGTCGTCATCGCGCGCGAGGCGAACTCAAGTGGTCAAAAATTTCAGCGGCACGTCTTCCGTTCTACCTGGAGCTGGTCGACTGGTTTTTAGCCGAGCAGCCGCTGCATTTTCGTGGCCTGGTTGTGCTGGACAAGCAGAATCTTGATCATGCGTCATTCAATCAGGGTGATCACGACGTCTTTTATTACAAAATGCAGTTCTCGCTACTGAACAAAATATTGAGCCCCGATAGCCGGTATGCGATATATCTGGATGTCAAGGACACCAGAAGCCGCCTCAAACTCAAGAAACTGAAAGAGGTGCTGTGCAATAACGTGTATGACTTCACCAGCGACATGATTGGTCATATCCAGAACATTCACTCTCATGAATCTGAGCTGATGCAGGTGGCCGACTTTCTGACCGGGGCACTGGCCTATCGACATCGAGGGCTATCCGGAAATCCCGCCAAAATGCAGGTGATCGAGCATCTCGAAACCCGTTGGGGACGGTCGCTCTTGCAGGCGACCTCGTTACGAGAGCAGAAGCTCAATATTTTCCTTTTCCGTCCAAGGCAGGCATGACATGGCCGCACATCCGACATGGCTGCCCGTAATATTTCCGATGTCGCCTTGGTCAGAAGCAGTGATGGAAGCGCTTTATGCAATTTTCCGCCGCGACTTCGTCGACAACCCGGCGAGTTATCGAGGACACGGCGTATGGTTCTTCCCGGAAAAGGATCGCGGCAAGGAAAACATCTTCTGGCATTTGGTGGAGCGGGACGACAAGGGGACTGGCGCTCGCCTCCCGGATTTCCGTCGTTCTGAGAGATTGCCTTGGGCACGGCCAATGCTGGACAACCTGGGCCAGCCTGAAATTCTGGATTGGGACTATGCGGAAGGCGACAAAAGCATCCACACGTACGTATGGCTCAAGGATTTCGACTATTTGATCGTGATGAAGAAGTACCCGAACGGGCAGCGCCGGTTGATAACGGCGTACTACGTCGATTACGAAAATACCCGCCGGAAACTACGGAAAAAATATGAGGGGCGGGTTTAGATGCTTGCAGAAATGAAAAGGCCGGCGCACGTGGCGTCGGCCCAACTCCTTCTGCCTTTGGCAGATGAGATGACCAAATTATGGTCGTCTGATCGGCGGAAGTCAAGGTGTTCAACAGAG
The DNA here is from genome assembly GCA_945876565.1 of Lautropia mirabilis. Classification (GTDB taxonomy): domain Bacteria; phylum Pseudomonadota; class Gammaproteobacteria; order Burkholderiales; family Burkholderiaceae_B; genus Algicoccus. Next base: position 102,181 of record CAMCOS010000001.1, read on the forward strand.
CCGGGGGGCGCATGCTCTCGGAGTTGAAGCTGCTGACACTGGCCCAGCTGGAGAAGGCCGCCATTGATTCCGGCTTTGATGTTGTTGGCGGGCTTGCCAGCAGGCTGATGTCGTTTCGTAGCAGCCAGTGTCCGCTGAAGGTTTGGCTCGGCATTATGGATGCTCGGCCACTGGTAGGCCTTTCCATGGCGAATGTTGCGGCCGAGATGGATCGTCTATCGATCTCAGCTCCTTTACCAGTTGAAGGTTGCCATGCATGGATCACCGCTGCGGATTTCGTTGATCTTGATCACTTGCTCGGTCGCGCTTTTGCACTATCACGAGCCCTTCCGAATCAGTTGCTCGAATCGTGGGAGCACCAGGTTCAAACGCTTTCTGCCACTGAACGTGAATCGGTTGTCCGCCAACGCGTAGGACAGGAGTTGTTTCGGGAGGGACTCCTGGCGCTCTGGGCTGGGCGTTGCGCGGTGACAGGTTTGGACGAACCCGTGCTGCTACGCGCCAGCCACGCCAAGCCGTGGAAGGATGCAAATGATGCAGAGCGCCTCGACGTCTACAATGGCCTGCTACTTGCGGCACACTTGGATGCAGCCTTCGACAAAGGCCTGATCACTGTGGATGAGAAGGGCATCGTCGTTCCAAGCCCAACATTGTCGCAACTGTCACTCCAGATACTTGGCCTGACCAGCGATCGGTCGATTGTGCATCTACGTTCCCAGCATCATCCCTATATGCGATGGCATCGGGAACATGTATTCCGGAAATGAGTAGCCTTAACAGTGCTCGGCAACCTGATCGCTTGAAACACGTTCCTTTGTCATCGAACTTGAGCAGCTTCAGCATGCAAGCGATAATACGTTTTTCCCCTAGTGTCGAGTATTGGCACGGTCTTCAAGCGACGAAAAAACAGGACAAGGAACCGGATAAATTTCCTAGTAGCTGTCGGCATCGCATAGAAGAATTAACAGGATAGATTAACTATGCTACTGATGATCGACAATTACGATTCATTCACATACAACTTGGTGCAGTATTTTGGTGAATTAGGCGAAGATGTTTGCGTATACCGCAACGATCAGGTAACGATAGAGGAAATTGAGAGCCTCCAGCCTGATCATATTTGCGTCTCACCCGGACCCTGCTCGCCTGCTGAAGCGGGTATTTCGGTGCCTTTGATCAAGCATTTCGCAGGCAAACTGCCGATTCTGGGGGTTTGCCTCGGGCACCAGTCGATTGGGGCCGCATTTGGGGGGCGGATTGTTCGCGCCAAAGAGCTAATGCACGGCAAAACCTCCGACATCACCCACTTGGGCACAGACGTGTTTGCCAACTTGCCATCCCCATACACAGTCACGCGGTACCATTCTCTAGCCATTGAACGCGACACTTTGCCTCAGTGCCTGGTGGTGACAGCCGAAACACCGGACGGTGAAATCATGGGCATCCGGCATCGGGATCTACCGATCTATGGCGTGCAGTTTCACCCAGAGTCGATCTTGACCGAGCACGGCCATGCGCTCTTGCAGAACTTTCTAAAACTGACACACCCGATTGCCGCGGCAGCCTAACCGGAGACAGACATGACCATTACACCGAGTCAAGCGCTGTCTCGCTGCATTGAGCACCGGGAGATTTTTCATGATGAGATGCTGCACCTGATGCGCATGTTAATGCGCGGTGAAATGTCACCCACGATGGCAGCGGCCATCATCATGGGGTTGCGCGTCAAAAAAGAAACCATTGGTGAAATCACGGCGGCCGCCACGGTCATGCGCGAATTTGCCACGCCCGTAAAAACCACAAATGCGGCTGATTTGCTTGACCTGTGCGGCACAGGTGGCGACGGCTCCAGCACCTTCAACATTTCGACCACCGCCATGTTTGTCGCCGCAGCAGCCGGTGTACCCGTGGCCAAACATGGCGGACGCAGCGCATCATCTCCAAGCGGAAGCGTCGACATCATCGAAGCACTTGGTGGGCGTGTCGATCTCACACCCGAGCAGGTGGCGCAATGCATCAGCGAAATCGGCATCGGGTTTATGTTTGCGCAGGCCCATCACAGCGCCATGAAGCACGTTGCACCAATACGCAAGGAACTTGGCGTTCGCACGATGTTCAACATCCTAGGGCCACTGACCAATCCGGCTGGCGCAAAAAACCAGATGATGGGCGTTTTCCATCCTGACCTCGTTGGCATTCAAGTGCGCGTGCTCCAGTCACTTGGCTCGCGCCACGTTCTGATCGTTCATGGTCGCGATGGCATGGATGAAGCATCACTGGGCGCAGCCACCATGGTGGGTGAACTCAAAGATGGCGAAGTGCATGAGTATGAAATTCACCCAGAAGACTTTGGCTTGACCATGATGTCAAACCGAAGCATCCGCATATCCACCAAAGAAGAGTCCAAGGCACTGGTGCTAGAGGCACTGGGCAACACCCCAGGCGCTGCACGTGACATCGTGGCCTACAATGCAGGCCTTGCGATCTATGCAGGCAACCGGGCCAGCAGCATGGCCGATGGCATCAAACAGGCGTTCGACCTCATTGCCAGTGGTGCTGCACGTGACAAACTTGAGCAATTCTGTGCGCTCACTAGGAAATTGACTTCATGAGCAACATTCTGGACGAGATACTGGCTGTCAAGGCCGAGCAAGTCAAAGCGGCGCGCCAACTGCGTAGCGAGGCAGATTTGTTGCGCGAGGCGCAGGCGCGCCAGGATTTGCGCGGATTTGCCGCTGCCATCGAGGACAAGATCGCTAGCGGCAAACCGGCCGTCATTGCGGAAATCAAAAAAGCCTCGCCCTCCAAAGGGGTGATTCGAGAGGATTTCCATCCGGCGCAGATTGCAGCCTCCTACGCGGCCGGTGGTGCAACTTGCCTATCGGTACTCACTGATGTGAAATTCTTTCAAGGCTCGCATGACTATCTACGCCAGGCCCGTGCGGCGTGCCCGCTGCCGGTGCTGCGCAAAGATTTCATGATCGATCCATACCAGGTCATCTCGGCTCGCGCCATGGGTGCGGACTGCATTCTGTTGATCGCTGCGGCGCTTGAAACAACCCGCATGCAAGAGCTGGAAGCTTGCGCCATGGAGTTGTCACTCGATGTGCTCGTCGAAGTTCATAACGCTCAAGAACTGGAACAGACGTTAACCCTCAAAACCAACTTGCTGGGCATCAACAACCGCAACCTAAAGACGTTTGAAGTGTCGCTAGACACCACGCTTGGCCTGCTTGATCAGATCCCGACTGGCAAGCGTGTGGTCACCGAAAGCGGGATTTTGTTGCGAGAAGACGTAAAACTGATGCGTGAGCACGGCGTCAATGCATTTCTGGTTGGTGAGGCCTTTATGCGGGCACCTGATCCTGGCACAGCATTGGCAGAGTTGTTTTTTTAACTAGCTGGCAACAAAGGCAAGAATGCACGAGAGCCAGCAAACACCGTCTGCTAGCTGGTTCAGCAAGCAATGACAACAGCGCATTGATCCATGATGGGCTTACTTCTTCATGGGGCAGGTGTTCACGCCAATCAGTGAGTAAGCGGGGCAAACCTTGAATAGACCCGTGGCCAATGGCACAACACCAATCCAACCCCAGACACCGATGGTGCCAGACAGCGTAAGCGCAATCAGCGCAAGGCCGACGACAATTCTAAGAATGCGATCGATACCACCAACGTTTGTTTTCATGGTCTTTCTCCGGAGTAAAGGGAACTCTGTTTAAGTGCGGTCAAGACTTGGATTGACCACAGTACAAACCGTAAAGCGTCTGCATCATCAACAAAACCGATGGACTAGCAAGCTTGTAATAGATGTACTTGCCTTCACGCCGGGTGGTCACTAGCTTTTCATCACGCAACACGCCCAACTGTTGGGATAAGGTTGGCTGGCGAATGCCAGTCAAGGACTCTAACTCGCCGACATTGAGCTCAGAACCGATCAGATGGCATAGAAGCATCAATCTGTCTTCATTGGCCATTGTCTTAAGCAATGCACAAGCTTTACCGGCTGATGTGCGTAACTCTTGTACATTCGAAGACGTCAGGGTGACGGCGCTCATGCTTTGTCTCTATGGATTTGATGAGAATATTATATTTGTATATAAACTATTTATCAATATAATAAACATATAGCTGTTTTTTATATGGAGCACTGAAATGCGCGTACAACCCTTCTTTGACAATGACACCTCTACCTTCACCTACGTCGTTGACAATGGCACTGGCAGTGCCTGCGCCATTATCGATTCCGTGTTGAACTACGACCCAAAGTCGGGCCGCACCAATACAGCTGGCGCCGATGCGGTCATTGAGTACGTTAAAAGTCATCAACTAAAAACCGAATGGCTGCTTGAAACGCATGCCCATGCCGACCACCTTTCGGCAGCGCCTTATCTAAAGCGACAGCTTGGTGGCAAGATCGCCATTGGCGAGTCCATCAAAACGGTTCAGGGAGTCTTCAAGAAGATCTTCAATCTCGAGCCAGAATTCCAACTCGACGGCTCACAGTTTGACCATCTCTTTAAAGCGGACGAGGTCTTCAAGATTGGTGAGATCGAGGCCCATGCATGGCATGTGCCTGGCCACACGCCAGCCGACATGGCCTTTGTTGTGAATGGCGACACGGTGTTTGTCGGCGACACCCTGTTCATGCCTGACGTTGGTTCGGCTCGCTGCGACTTTCCAGGCGGCAATGCCAACACCCTGTATGCCTCAGTCAAGCGCCTCCTGGCTTTGCCACCTGAGACCAAACTCATGATGTGCCATGACTACCCGCCAGTCGGGCGTGAGGTACGCTGCGAGACCACCGTGGCTGAAGAGCGGGCTAAGAACATTCACTTGCACGACGGTGTAACCGAACAAGAGTTCGTCAGTATGCGTAGCACCCGCGACGCGACGCTAGCCATGCCAACGTTGCTGTTGCCATCCATCCAGGTAAACATTCGGGCGGGCGCACTTCCACCAGCAGAGGATAATGGCGTAAGCTATCTGAAGATTCCTCTGAATGCGATATGACATTAACGAATGTTCGAACTGGCCGAGTCTGATCCCATCCTGCCTGATAGTGAGGCCAAACGCTTAATCCCACTATTGCGCACGCAACTGCTGCGTGCGCAATACAGGTTGTTAGAGCAAAAGGGTCGGGCACTGCTCGTGGTAGTCAGTGGCATCGATGGTGCTGGCAAAGGCGACACCATCAACCTCTTGAACGACTGGATGGATGCGCGTCATATCCACACCATGGCGTTCACACGCCCAACCGAACAAGAACGTGTTTACCCGCGTCAATATCGCTTCTGGCGTGCATTGCCAGCCAAGGGTGAAATTGGGATTGTGTTCGGTTCGGGCTACGCGCCGTTAATGGAGGAAGCCCTCAAAAAGCGCCCAGACCCAGACAAACTTGAAGACCTGATTCTGACTGCCCGGCGATATGAGGCAGACTTGGTCGCCAACGGCGTTCAAGTCATCAAGCTTTGGTTCCATCTATCCAAACGGGCTCAGCGCACACGCATGCAAGCGTTGCTGCTTAATCCATCGACCGCGTGGAAGGTGGGCCCAGAGGATCACAAAGTGGCCAAGCGATTTAAACGCTTGCGTCTAGCAGCCCAACGCGTGATCGAAGCAACCGACTCCGGTCATGCCCCTTGGACGATTATCCCGGCCGCTGACCAGAACACCCGCATGGTGCGTACAGGGCAAGCTGTTTTGAGTGCGCTAAAAAGAAAAAGTGTAAGTGTGCCGGCAGTACACGACCCAGCGACACTGCCCAAGCTGAAACGACCATCAAACCCCTTGGCAAAGCTTGACTTCACCACCGAACTCTCTAAGGACGACTACGAGAACGAATTACTTGATTGGCAAAATCGCTTGGCCAATCTGGTGCGCAGCCAGCGTTTTCAGGCCAAGCACGCGCTGATGATTGTTTTTGAAGGCTCAGACGCGGCGGGCAAGGGTGGCGCCATACGTCGCATCACGCAGGCAATCGATGCGCGTCAGTACGACATCATGCCAGTGGCGGCACCCAAGCCATTTGAACTAGAGCGCCCTTACTTGTGGCGTTTCTGGCGAAATGTGCCTAGGCTAGGGCGAATTTCGATTTTTGATCGTTCTTGGTACGGCCGAGTACTTGTTGAGCGCGTCGAAAAGCTTGTGCCCCCTTCGGTCTGGCGACGGGCATATGGTGAGATCAACGGGTTTGAACAACAATTGACGCACGATGGCGTGATGGTGGTGAAGTTTTGGCTAGCGATCACACCCGAGGAGCAGCTAAAGCGCTTCAAAGAGCGAGAAGCACACCCCTATAAGCAATACAAACTCACACCAGAAGACTGGCGCAACCGCCGTAAATGGTCGGCGTATGAGGCTGCGAGCACCGATATGCTGACGCACACCGATACAGACCATGCAGGCTGGCACTTGGTGGCAGCCAATGACAAACGCCATGCTCGTATCGAGGTGTTAAAACAGTTGGTCAAGCGCATCGAAGAAGTCATCAAAGATGGTAACTAGCCAATTGCATTGCCCGCTTTGCATCACACCATTGCCCAGCGAACTCGTACGCACCGAGCATTGGGCAATCATCGATGTGCAGGACCCGATGTTTCCAGGCTTTACCCGCGTCATTTGGTTGGCCCATGTCGCCGAGATGACGGACCTAGCCCTCCACGAACGACAGCAACTGATGGAAATTGTCTTTGTGGTGGAAACAGTCATGCGCCAGACCCTCGCTCCCCACAAAATAAACCTCGCGAGCCTGGGCAACCAAGTACCCCACCTGCACTGGCATGTCATCCCGCGCTGGCCCGACGATGCTGCATTCCCCGCCTCCGTCTGGACGCCTGGCCAAGACACTGAGGCAGCACAACAGCGCCGTACTGAAGTGCAAGGGGCGGTCAAGCATTATCATCAAGCTTTGATTCAACGCCTGACATCCTAACCATGACCACGACAACCCGAGTTGCCTGGCGCTCTATGCTGTTTGTGCCAGCCAACAGTGACAAGTTTTTACAGAGCGCGCTCAAGCGCTCGGCCGATGCCATTCAACTAGACCTTGAAGACGCCTGCCCACCTGATCTGAAAGAATCGACGCGTGAGCGCATTGGTGAACTGGCACAGCGCTGTGCGGATAACGGATTTGACGTGATTGTGCGCGTGAACCGCCCTTGGCGACTGCTGCTGCGCGATCTTGAAGCTTGCGTGCATCCAGCCATCAAAGCGTTGACGCTACCAAAAGTACCTGACGGCTCATTTATTCGATCGGTGGCAGAAGTGCTGGCCGAGGTCGAGCAGGAAAAAGGCCTACCGATTGGTCACACCCAATTGATCGCCATGGTGGAAGACGCTGATGGGCTAGCCAACATGGATGACATTGCGCGCGCGCACTCACGCGTCTACGGCATGATCGTGGGTGCTGAGGACTTGGCTGTTTCATTGCGCATGGCCGTTGACGCAGATGGACTCTATGTACCCAATGTGATGGCGGTTGCTGCCTGCCGACGCGCTGGCATCGTACCCATCGGATTTGTGGGATCGGTGGCGGACTTTGCGGACCAGGATAAATTCCGTCAAACCGTTCAAAGGGCCGCACGGCTGGGATTTGAAGGGGCCTTTTGTATTCACCCCACACAAGTCGATGCCGCCAACGAGGCGTTTAGTCCTGACCCAAAGGCAGTTGAACGTGCCAAGTCGCTACTGGCCACGTTTGAGCAAGCTCGGGCAGCCAACCAGGCCACTTGCACCTTTGAAGGACGCATGGTCGATGCGCCCGTGGTGGCACAAGCGCAACTGCTCATTGAACGTGATGATGCATTGAAAGCCATCTTGGCGCGTCGACAGAGTTCGCATCGTGGCGCCTGAATTATCTGACGCAACTGGCTCAGATGCCCAGTAACCAACTGCGCGATGTATCAGCGCTCAGTATTGACAGCTTGCCTGAGCTCTGGCGAGCCATATTGTGTGTGCCGCCAGCCAGTACTCAACTGGCCATCACTGAAGCGGCCATCAAAGCAGAACTAGCGGCTGGCGCGATTATCTATCCAAGTGACCCATGGCGTGCACTGCGGCTGACTCAATACGATGAGGTCAAGGTTGTGATCCTGGGCCAAGACCCCTACCACGGTCCAAGCCAAGCTCAGGGCTTGGCGTTCTCGGTTGCATCGGACTGCAAAACACCCCCAAGCCTGAAGAACATCTTTGCTGAGATTGCCCAAGACCCCCTGCTAGCAACCGATGGCTTAAAACCGCAGCCCAATCCTGATCTCACTCGGTGGGCCAAACAAGGCGTGTTGCTTTTAAACACCTCCTTGACGGTGCGAGATGGGCTTGCCGCTTCCCATGCCAAGCTTGGTTGGCAAATCGTGACAGACGCTGTCATTGCAGCCGTGGCCAAACGTCAAACACCTACGGTATTCATGCTTTGGGGAGCGCATGCGCAAGCCAAGACTGACCTCATTCAAACGCATGGCAGGCAACATCTGATTCTGTCAGCCAATCACCCATCACCGCTATCTGCGCGCAGACCACCTGTGCCGTTTCTGGGGTGCGGGCATTTTGGGAGGGCCAATGAATGGTTGGAGGGTCAGGGGTTACAGGTAGTCTGTTGGTAAATCTAGAACGGCAGCACAAGGTCAATCCGAACGATTCAGCCAACACCACCTGCGACGACAACTAAAGTTGTGTCTTCATAGCTTCGACTACCATTAACAAAGCTTGAATGTCCTCAAGGATTGCCGCCCGATCCAATGCCTGCTCGAATTCCATGAGACCTGATTCGTAACGAGCCTGCACTGCAAACATGTTGAGCTCAACTAAATGCCAATACCCCTCAGCCCCTTCGGCACCAACCTCTTCTAGCAATGCCAGCAAGCGGGAGACATCATGGGTTAGTGGAAAGTCTACAAACAACAGCGCAAGCCAGGCCTTAAGAGATTTTTCTACTGCTTGTTGAGCATGAAACCCAAAAATCTCATCCGCAAACAAAGGGTTGTCGATCATGCCACGCAAGGCATCGAAATCCTTACGCGCCATGATTAAGAGGTTACGTGCGTACTCAGGTGCTGGCATGTAAAACTTTTCCCTCACGTTGAGCTCGACCAATGATGTGATGGCTAAAATGCTTGAACTTATCAAACTCATCCCTACTGTACAGCAACAGGTCTTTGGCAACCGGCAACTTGCGCAATGCCAAGTAAAGACGAGCAGTTTCTTTCCTTCGGCTTCGCTCAAGACCAAATGGCTCACGCTCAACAATCAGCAAATCCACGTCTGAGTCAGTCCGAGCGTCACCTCGCGCGTGCGATCCAAACAGAATAATTTGCTCAGGATCTGCGACCCGAACAATCGTGTCGACCATTTCTTGAATCATGTTGTCATGGACATCGCTCATTGGAAATGCCTCCTTAGATGCGCACTTTATTCTCGCCAATCTTGCATGCAGTCAATGATACCTTCCAACGGCAAGTGTTAGTTTGAAAAGCTGATCGCAAAGTCATACCCTTACAAGCTAGGGCGCCGGAAACAGCACTATCGGTGTTCTGGTCAACCCCGTGAAACCATCAATCAGCAAAGATAAAGGCCCACTCTTAGATCCACAGCAGATTGCGTCCCTAGGGTTTCTACTAGATTTATATCAAAAAATAGACTACACTCTCAACTCACGTTAATTTTTAATCGCTTCCTGACCCTCTTTCCTTTCGCGGCTGACAAAGCCCTAGTATGCGTTCGGTTGTCCCGGTCGGCACGATTCAAAGGAAAGAAGATGTCATTTCAAGCACTCGGGCTTGCTGCCCCGTTGCTGGCCGCTATTTCGCGTGCCGGTTTCTCAGAAGCAACAGCCGTTCAACAACAAGCCATTCCTGCCGCTTTGCAAGGTCAGGATCTCATGGTGTCCGCACAAACTGGCAGTGGTAAAACCGCAGCCTTCATGCTGCCCGCACTTCATCGTTTAAGCCAGCAAGCTGGCAACGGTGGTCGTGGCGTACAGGTACTGGTTCTTACCCCCACGCGTGAGTTGGCCATGCAGGTCAGCGAAGCGTCGAGCCTGCTTGGCAGCCAGATCAAAGGTCTGCGCGTTGCAACCGTCGTCGGTGGCATGCCCTACGGCGCCCAGCTCAAAGCGCTATCCCAGCGCGTGGATGTATTGGTTGCCACGCCTGGTCGCCTAATGGACCACATGCAAAGCAAGCGCGTTGACCTGTCAACCGTGCACACCTTGATTCTGGATGAAGCTGACCGCATGCTGGACATGGGCTTTATCGATGACATCAAAGCCATCGTGGCAAAAACACCTGCCAAACGTCAAACCCTACTGTTCTCTGCCACGTTTGATGGCAGCGTTGCCAAGCTCGCTGAAACGATGATGCGCGAACCGGTCCGGATTCAAATCTCGGCACCCAAAGAGCGTCATGCCCAAATCGAGCAGCACGTTTTTTACGCTGACAGCAAAGAGCACAAGCTGCAGTTGCTTGATCACATGCTGCGCGATTCCAGTCTAGACCAGGCCATCGTGTTTACCGCCACCAAGCGCGGTGCTGACGACTTGGCAGACGCCCTGAATGAACAGGGTTTCCATGCGCAAGCCCTGCACGGCGACATGAATCAGCGTCAGCGCACCCGTGCACTGACCGCAATGCAGCGTGGCCGTGTCCGTGTTCTGGTAGCCACCGATGTTGCCGCCCGCGGCATTGACGTGCAGACCATCAGCCATGCCATTAACTTTGACCTGCCGATGCAAGCCGAAGACTACGTGCACCGCATTGGTCGTACGGGCCGTGCCGGACGTCAGGGCACTGCCATCACGCTATGTGAGCACCGTGACCGCTTCAAAGTACGTCGCATTGAGCAATTCATTGGCCACGGCATTGCGGCCAGCGAAATCCCCGGACTTGAGCCTAAGCGCGTGGCCCCCAATAAGCCACACGTCAAAAATGCCAAGCCACGTCGTCCAGGGTTCGGTGCCAAGCCTGGTACTGGCGCCAAGCCCGCTGCCGGTGCCGCGGCCAAGCCCGGCTTTGGTGCCAAACCACGTGCCGCAAAACCTTATACTGCCGGACATGCAAAACCCGCACGTCCAACGACCAGAGCCCGCACAGATTCATCTGACCGCCGACGCGCTCGCGCATAGCGAACACGTCAGCACCCACCTGCGCACGCAAATTGCGCAAGTGGGTGGCTGGATCCCTTTTGCCCGATGGATGCACGAGGCGTTGTATGCGCCGGGGTTGGGCTATTACGCCGCAGGCTTGGCCAAACTCGCCACGCGTGACACACTACACTCGCCTGGTCCCGCACAGGGTGACTTTGTTACTGCCCCTGAACTGTCGCCCGCCTTTGGGTACACACTGGCGCAGCAGGTCGCTCAAGTTCTAGCGCAGCAAGATCACCCAGCTGTTTTCGAATTTGGCGCCGGTTCTGGCCAACTCGCCTTCGATGTGCTCACCGCTCTGTCGGCTCTGGACATTCATCCCACCTACCAAATACTCGAAGTATCGGCCGATTTGCGTGCCCGTCAGCAAGCGCACTTGGCGCCATGGCAATCTCAAGTGCACTGGCTAGATGCCCTGCCTGAGGCGTTCTCAGGGGTGGTGCTGGCCAATGAAGTGCTTGATGCCATGCCGGTTCACCTCGTTGGCTGGAATGCCGATGGGTCTGTGTTTGAACGTGGCGTGATCTGCACTGCTGATGGATTCGCTTGGCAAGACCGGCCAGCCAACGAGATGCTCGCCAATGCCTTATCTGCCAAGATGCCGCCCTTGCCAGGCTATGTTACTGAGATCAACCTCGCTGCCCAAACCTGGGTTGCCCAAATGGGTCAGTGGCTCAAGTGGGGCGCGGCATTCTTAATCGACTACGGATTTCCTGAACGGGAGTACTACCACCCGCAGCGCCACGAGGGCACATTGATGTGCCACATCCAGCATCGCAGTCACGCCCAGGCGCTTATCCTGCCCGGCCTACAAGACATTACCGCGCACGTTGACTTCTCGGCCATGGCCAACGCGGCGTTTGGGGCTGGCCTCGATGTGCTGGGTTACACCAGTCAGGCGAGGTTTTTAATGAATGCGGGCCTGCTCGAATTGTTGCCCACACTTGACACAGCTGCGCAACGCGGAATCGATAAACTGATTTCAGAAGCGGAAATGGGCGAGCTTTTTAAAGTGCTGGCTATTGGTCGTGGTGTTGGCCGTGGTGTTGGCCGTGGTGTTGGCCGTGGTGTTGAGGGTGAACTGATCGGATTTAGCCATGGTGACAGGCTGCATCAGCTGTAACAGTTGGTTAGGCTACAAATGCTTTAAAGCATGGTTTGGTTTTAAGGGGATCGATGGTGACAGAGCGCAAACAAAGGCAGGCAAGCGCGGACTATGTCTTTTTCCATGAGATGGAAACACGCTGGAAGGACAACGACATCTACGGTCACGTCAACAACGTGGAGTACTACTCTTACTTTGACACCGCCGTTGCAGCTTTTCTGATCTCCAAGCTTGGGCTGTATTTCAAGTCCAGCCCGGTGATTGCTTATGTGATTGAAACCGGCTGTACGTATTTTGAGTCGATCGCATTTCCCGATCGTATCAAGGTCGGGGTGCGTATTGTCAAGCTAGGCAACAGCAGCGTGACGTATGAGTTGGCAATCTTTAAAAATGATAGCAACCAAGCCTGCGCTCAAGGGCACTTTATACATGTCTATGTGGACCGAGCCAGCGACAAGCCAACTCCCATCCCTGACGATGTGCGTACTGCCATGCAGACCATCGCTATGACTTGAGGGTCGCTATCACCGGCGCGTGATCTGACGGTTGCTCGTTTTCGCGGGGCGCGCGATCAACCACGCAGCCGTGACAACGATCTGCCAAGGCCTTGGACAGCAACACATGATCAATGCGCAGCCCAGCGTTGCGCTTGTACCCGTTCAGTCGATAGTCCCACCAGCTAAATGACTTCTCTGGCTGATCAAACAATCGGAACGAATCGGTTAGACCCAGGCCGATCAAGCGCCGAAACGCCTCTCGCTCGGGTTCAGACACCAGCACTTGATCTTTCCAGCGTTTGGGGTCATGCACATCCTCATCAGCCGGCGCGATGTTGTAGTCACCCACAATCGCCAGGTTGGGATGAGAGTGAATCTCACTGGCCAACCAATTGGCCAAGCGGTCAAACCAGGCAAGCTTATAGGGATATTTGTCTGACTCAAGTGATTGCCCATTGGGGCAATAGACATTGATGAAACGAAAAGGCCCCAGCGGTGTTTCGAACGTTGCTGCAATCAAGCGCTTTTGTGGGTCATCATCACCTGGGATATTGAGCACCACGTCTTGCGCAGGCAATTTAGACAAAATCGCCACGCCGTTATAAGTCTTTTGTCCAAGCCACACGGCTTGGTACCCGGCCGCTTGTACTGCCTGAAGCGGAAACTTATCCTGATCGAGCTTTAGCTCCTGCAGCCCGACAAAATCCGGCTCAGCAACCGATAGCCACTGAAGTACTTGGGGTAAACGGACTTTGAGTGAGTTAACGTTCCAAGTGGCAACTTTCATGACACGCTCTGACAGTGTTGAATGAAGCAATACTGTACCTGAGGCGGCTGACAGGTGCTTAAGATGACTTCGGGCACTGTTTAGCCAAAGGCAGTCAGCGCTTGTTTGATTGCATCAAAGCGTGCTGCACGTACAGCCAACGAAATCGCCTGAGCACCTTGTGCTTGCAGCGGCTTTGCGATGACACCGGCATCAATGGATCGTGCCGCAAGCAGCGCGCGCTGCCAACGATCAATATCGCAATCGACCGAGTGGCTGGCAATGCTCAACAAGGCTGATAGCCGCTCAGGTCGACGGATGGCATCGGCTCGCTCAAGCAGAGTCAAAGCCTGCTCAGGCCAGTCTGCCAGGCTCCAATCGTTCGATGCAACGCAGGCCGATTCGATGAGCGGCAGAAGTTGAGCCCACTGCGCACAATCTCGAGGCGCACGCAGGCGTTGGGCCAGTCTATCCCTTTCCTCGGTCAGGCTCATGCAAAGCGCGTACATGCCGGGTAAGGATCGCCCGCCTGCGATGGCTGCGCAATCGAGCCGTGACCCCAACGGTGGGGCGTAAACAAATCCAGGCATGACCACTGGCAACGCGTCGCATTGCATTAAAACCTCGAACATCCGGGCGGGCTGCTCGCTCATCAGCCCCCGCGAAACTTCCTGCCACACCCGTTCGGGCACCAGTGCATCGGCCTCGCCAAGCTCAACCATCCGTTTGCACAAGGCAATGGTCTCAGGCGCAATCCGAAACTCAAAAAATCGCGCAGCAAATCGAGCCAGTCGCAAAATTCGGACCGGATCTTCTTCAAACGCTGGTCCCACATGGCGCAGCACCTGCTGGTGCAGGTCCTTTTGTCCACCCAAAGGATCGATCAGCTCGCCATCTGGCGTTTTGGCCATGGCGTTCACCGTCAGATCACGACGTTTGAGATCATCCTCAAGCGACACATCCGCACCAGCATAAAAAGTAAAGCCCTTGTAGCCCTTGCCGGACTTGCGCTCGGTGCGTGCGAGCGCATACTCCTCTTTGGTATGCGGATGCAGAAATACCGGGAAATCTGACCCGACCGGAATAAAGCCACGCTTGACCATGTCATCTGGTGTAGTACCCACCACGACCCAGTCGCGATCACCGGCCTGCCGACCCAGCAGTTCATCCCGAACGGCGCCGCCAACCACAAACACCTGCAAGCCGGCCACCATGGGATCCGTCATCGCAACCCGATCAGCGTGGCGCAATCTCACCGAGCCTGGCCTTTAGCGACTGAGGCTGACCCGTGAAGACGACGGCATAGTATGTGGCGTTGGACAAAACGTGTTTGACGTAGTCCCGCGTTTCGGTGAACGGAATGGTCTCAGCAAATATGGCCCCTTCGACCGGGCCATTCAAAGTCTTACGCCATTGCACGGGTCTGCCTGGACCGGCGTTGTAGCCTGCACTGGCCAACACTTGTGAGCCATCAAGGTCTTCAAGCACCATGCGCAAGTAATTCGTGCCAAGCTTTGTGTTCACATCAAAATCATTCACCTGCGAAGGTTGGAAATTATTCAGGCCAATCTTGCGTGCTACATACTTGGCCGTGGCTGGCATCAACTGCATCAATCCGGATGCGCCCACCACCGACTTGGCGTCCATCACAAATCGGGACTCTTGCCGTATCAAACCATAAACCCACGCAGGATCTACATCGATTGCAATAGCCTGCGCTGCAACCTGCCCCTCAAAAGGCGCAATAAACCGCTGCGAGAAATCAACCTGCTCTTGAGTCCGCTCGGAGGTGTTCACTACCCGGTCATAGATTTGCTGTTCACGCGCGAATTCAGCCGCGGCCAGTAACTGACGATCGCTTAGGTTACGCAACCCAAAATTCCACTGCGGCACCGCGTCGCGGCGCAATCCGAGCTTAAACAGTGCGACTGCCTGTTGCAGGTCAGGGTTGTTTCGAGCCTGCTCGAGCTCCTGAACGGTGACTGGATCTGGTGCGGGTGGTGCCACTATCGACTGCCCCAGCTCCTCGAGCGCGAGTTGCCCATAGAAGTGAAATTCGTCTGAGATATCCCGGAAAATCGCATCGGCTTGCTCAGTTTTTCCCTGCGCTTGCAAGGCACGGGCAAGCCAGTACTGCCAATCAATTTCATCGCGCCGTGCGGGTGGCATCCATTCGATCGCCGTTTGTACCCAGTTCCATTGGATGGTGGGCTGACGCAAGGCAGCCCTCACACGCCACGCGTAACCGGTTTCAGACAGCGCAATGTTACCGGCGCGCCGATACCACTGATCAGCCCGAGCCTCATGGTTAAGCGCGGCGCGAAGCGCGAGCTGCGACCATACCCAGCCAGCATCCTCTGCTGGCAGCCGCTTAGACCAATTGTTTTCTAGGTCACTGGCAGCAGTATTTAAACTGTCGCGCCCAACTCGCGCCAGCGCAACCGCCGCGATGAGCGCCTCGTCACCGCTGGCCTTGCCTTTGTATTGGCGCAACCAGTTGGCGGGCGAACTCATCATGGCGCGATAGCGACCCAGTGTTTTAGTGTCAAACAAAAGCGCGGCAACCTGATCAGCGGTCTTGGTGTGGTTGCGCTCAATCGCATCTTGCAACAAGGTCACCAAATCCTGCCGTTTCATCACACCATCGGCCACAAACTGATTCAGCATCGCCCAGCAAGCTTTACCGGGCGCGAACTCAGTCATGGCCTGTTCTGACGTTGCCCGCTGCCCGGTCATGTGTTGCGCCTCAAGCTTGGCACAACGCACCTCGCGATTAAGCCAAGGAAATTCACCTAGGTCACGAATCTTGTTAAAGGCACCTGACTCATCAGCTGCCAATACCCACTGCGCCTTGAGTTTGTTCGCCATGTAGCTTTCTGGATAGCGCTGTAAAAAAGCTGTCGCAACTGGCACATCCAACACGTTCTTGGCAGTCTGCACCGCCCGATCAGCAATCCAATAGTCAACGTAGACCTGCAAGACATCGCCTTGTGCTCTGGCTGCGAGCGAGGCGAGCTGATTCCATTGCTTGGCATCTACCGCGTCTTTGGCAGCGACCACCGCTTTAGCGGACGGGCTGTCCACGTCATAGGTAAAGGACGCTGCCCACGGCGCATACAACAGCGCAGGCAGTGCGACTGCGATGGTCCTTAAAAAACTTTGTGGCACAGCAACACCTCTTTGACAGCGATCAGTGATTAGGTTCAAGATAGGGGTTTGGTGGTTTGACCCAAACCTGCTTCGATAGTTGCAAGAATCAACACGGCATGGCACAGAATAACGCAGACCATTTGCGCAGGCGCTTAAAACAAGCTCGCCAGGCGATTCCCGTTGCAGATCGTCAACGAGGCAGCCTGCTATTGCGCGCACGGTTGTTCACTTGGCTGGCCACCTCCCGCACTGCTAGCGAGCAAGCCGGCTGCGCACCACCGACGGTCGTGGCTGGTTTCTGGCCATTAACCGACGAACCAGATTTGGTTGCGCTCTATCAACAATGGCATGAGAACGCAATCGTCGTGGCACTACCCGTCATGCAAAATGCCGATCAAACCTTGCAGTTTCATCGATGGCACCCCGAGATGCCGATGCAGACCGCTGGTTTCGGCGTTCAAGAGCCGCCTGCGACCGAACCGCTACTGCCCGATGTGGTCTTGGTGCCCACACTTGGCTTCACACCAAACGCAGATCGCCTTGGTTATGGCAAAGGTTTTTATGACCGCACGCTTGCTGGATTTGCAAAAATCAATCACCGCCCCACCACGATCGGTGTTGCCTGGGATAACGCCAACTTGCACGAGCTCGACCCCACTTACCGGGCTGCGTCGCACGATCGCCGGCTAGACGCCGTCATCACGCCTAACAACTGGTACCCGCAGGCGCCACGCTGGGGCGATGTTTTACTAACGTGACAAACCCTGCCATATGGCCATGGTTGCGGCTGCGTTGTTTAGCGTATAGAAATGCAAGCCTGGCACCTGATTCTCCAGAAGCGTCTGGCACATCTCGGTGACCACGTCAGCACCAAAAGCTCGTATTGACTCACGGTCATCCCCAAACTCTGCTAGCCGAAGGCGAATCCAGCGCGGAACTTCCGCACCGCACATCTCAGAAAACCGCATCAATTGGGTGTGGTTGATAATGGGCATAATGCCGGGCACGATGGGCACAGACACGCCAAGCATGTGGGCACGATCCACGAAATCAAAATACGCATCGGCATTAAAGAAGTACTGCGTAATGGCGCTGTTGGCACCGGCCTGGACTTTTTCTGCGAAGTGGCGCAAATCAGCCTGTGGCCCGGCTGCCTGTGGATGCATTTCGGGGTAGGCTGCAACCTCAATGTGAAACCAATCACCGCTGTGTTCACGAATCAACGCAACGAGTTCTGCCGCGTAGCGCAGCAGGTCAGCACCACCCGCAGCCCCCATGCCGGAGGGCAAATCACCGCGCAAGGCCACAATGCGCCTAACACCTTCAGCTTTGTACTGGTCAAGCAAATCTCGCAACTGCGCACGCGTTGACCCAATGCAGGATAGGTGCGGCGCTGCATCAAATCCCATGGACTTCAAATGCTTGACCGTTTCCATCGTGCCTTCACGGGTCGTGCCCCCTGCCCCGAAAGTGACGCTGACATAACTAGGCCCAATAGAGCGCAAGGCATGAGCGCTATCGGTTAAGCGTTGCTGTGATGCTTCGTCACGCGGCGGAAAGAACTCAAGGCTAAAAGCCTGACCAGTCAATTTAGTCATTGTTGAAATATCAGCATCGAGAACAAGCTTGAAATCACGCTGTAAAGGATGGCGCCAGCGACTGCCCACCAGAAACCTTCGACCTGGAACCCTTTAAACAGCGAACCCGCCAACCAAAACACCAAGGCGTTAAGCACAAGCAAAAACAAGCCCATGGTCACAATCGTGATTGGCAACGTCAACAAAATCAGCAAGGGCTTGACCAGCGTATTGAGCAAACCCAGCACCACGGCTGCCAGCATCGCCGACCAAAAACTGCCGATGACAATACCGGGCAACACATAGGCGACTGCCAGCAATGCCACCGCATTCAAAATCCACACAACAAGCAACATGGCGTCTCTCCTGAAAGCGATGGCAACTGCTGTTGCCAATTAACACTCGCAATTAATAACGGTAATGCTCAGGCTTGTAAGGACCGTCCTGATTCACCGTAATGTAGGCAGCCTGCTGCGGTGTCAATTCGGTCAATTGAGCACCGATCTTCTTCAAGTGCAAGCGAGCCACTTTCTCATCCAAGTGCTTAGGCAACACATAGACCTCACCGGCCTTGTACTGGTCATTGCGGGTAAAGAGCTCAACCTGCGCAATGGTCTGGTTGGTAAATGACGAGGACATCACAAACGACGGGTGACCGGTGGCACAACCTAAGTTAACCAAGCGGCCTTGCGCCAATAGGATGATGCGCTTGCCGTCCGGGAAGATCACGTGATCAACCTGGGGCTTGATTTCTTCCCACTTCAAATCTTCGATGCCAGCCACATCAATCTCGTTATCGAAGTGACCGATGTTGCAAACGATGGCTTGATCTTTCATGCGCTCCATGTGTGCACGAGTAATCACGTGGTAGTTTCCAGTAGCCGTGACAAAGATGTCAGCTTTGTCGCAAGCCTCTTCCATGGTCACGACCTTGTAGCCTTCCATGGCCGCCTGCAAAGCGCAGATTGGATCGATCTCAGTTACCCATACTTGGGCGCGTAGCGCTGCGAGCGCCTGGGCAGAACCCTTGCCCACGTCACCGTAGCCGCAGACCACCGCAATCTTGCCAGCGACCATCACGTCAGTCGCGCGCTTGATGCCATCGACCAAGGATTCACGGCAACCATAAAGGTTGTCAAACTTGGACTTGGTTACCGCGTCGTTCACGTTAATGGCTGCAAATGCGAGCTCACCACGCTTGGACATTTGATACAGGCGATGCACGCCCGTGGTCGTCTCTTCTGTGACACCACGGATCTGAGCCAGACGGGTCGAGTACCAGGTCGGATCACGCTTGATCTGATCACGAATCGCCGAGAACAAGGCGACTTCTTCTTCAGAGGTGGGCTTATCGAGCACGGTGAGGTCTTTTTCTGCTTTAGAACCGAGGTGCAACAACAGGGTGGCATCACCCCCATCATCCAGAATCATGTTGGCATGATGACCATTGGGCCATTCAAAAATGCGGTGCGTGTAGTCCCAATACTCGACCAACGATTCACCTTTCTTGGCAAACACCGGCGTCCCACTCGCGGCAATCGCAGCAGCAGCATGGTCCTGCGTTGAAAAAATGTTGCATGACGCCCAGCGCACTTCTGCACCCAAGGCCTGCAGCGTTTCGATCAGCACTGCCGTTTGAATGGTCATGTGCAGGCTGCCCGTAATGCGAGCACCCTTTAGCGGCTTGACCAGTTCGTACTCTTCGCGCACAGCCATCAGACCGGGCATTTCGGTCTCGGCGATTTTGATTTCACGGCGACCCCATGGGGCCAATCCGATATCGGCAACGACGTAATCAGTAAATTTGTCTTTCACAGCGTTCATGTCAATGAGCTCCATTCGTTCATCTGACAGCAACGCGGGAAATCGGCTGATCCCACCGCAATCACTGTCGTTTCAGGATTGGGCGAGCGCCGTTTGGATGAGGCAAGAAAAACTGATTTGCCTGCATACCAGATCACCTGAGCCTGGCGGGTGGAGAGATCCACACCGTCGCAACGCTCCTCAGGCAATCTTTGTTTCAGGTTTGTATTGTAGCGTGTTTAGCGAAAGATTCCTACATCGGGGCGATCCAATGGGAATATTCAGTGACAATTCAGTGGCAATTCAGTGGCAATTCAGTGGCAATTCAGTGGCAATTGACAACAGTCTGACTGCCAACTGATACTGCAGTCAGAATTTTCACCACAGGGAGACCGGCATGACAGCGAAACACGAAACCGACAAACTTTTTGAGCAAGGGCTCGAGGTGCGACGGGAAGTGCTAGGTAAAGAGTACGTCGATGGCAGTATTTCCAAGGCTGACGACTTCATGATGGCGTTTCAGCACATCACCACCGAGTGGTGCTGGGGCTACGCATGGACGCGTGAAGGTTTGGATAAAAAAACCCGCAGCATGTTGAACTTGGCCATGCTGACCGCTCTGAAGTGCCCGAACGAAATTAAATTGCACGTTCGCGGTGCTTTAAACAACGGTGTAACGGTTGAGGAGATCAAGGAGATTTTGTTGCACGCCACCGTCTACAGCGGCATACCAGCAGGGCTTGAAGCCTTCAAGGCCGCTCACAGTGTGCTCGTGGAAGAAGGTGCGCTTAAGGGCAGCAAATAATGTCAGTCAAGCCTAGCATTGGGTTCATCGGGCTTGGCAAGATGGGCTGGCCCATGGCCAGCCGACTGGCGCAGGCTGGCTACAGCCTAAGTTTGCTCGATGCCGATGTTGCGCTGGCTAGCCAACTGGCCAAAGACATCAACGCCCGGGTTGCCACAAGCGCCAAGGCATTGGCCGAGGTGTCTGATGTCATCATCACCATCCTGCCAAACAGCCAGGTGGTGCAGGCTGTGCTTGAGGGTTCTGATGGCGTACTGGCGGGCTTGCGCGCAGGCTGCGTGATTATCGACATGACCTCCGGTGTGCCAAGCATGACTCAGGCGCTTGCCAGTCAGGTTGAACAAGCCGGTGGCGCGCTCGTCGATGCCCCCGTCTCAGGTGGCGTGCCACGTGCCAAGACCGGTGAGCTCGCCATCATGTTTGGTGGCGCTGAATCTTTACTCGAACCAGTGCGGCCGGTGCTTGCGTGCATGGGCAACTCAATCGAGCGCATTGGCGATGTGGGGTCGGCGCACGCCATGAAAGCGCTCAACAACCTCGTGTCTGCCGGTGGGTTTCTGATCGGTGTTGAGGCGCTCATGATCGGAAAGCGTTTCGGCTTAAGCCCAGACAAAATGGTCGACGTGCTCAACGCCTCTACCGGGATGAACAATTCGACACAAAAAAAGTTCAAGCAATACGTGTTGTCTGGCAAATACAACTCGGGATTTGGGCTCGATCTGATGGTCAAGGACTTGGGCATTGCCCTTGGACTTGCCCATGAAACCCAGACACCAGCGGCCTTTTCTGCGCTGTGCCATGAAATGTGGGCCGCTTCTTCGCGCATGCTCGGCACCGGACAAGACCACACTGCAATAGCCAAGCTCGTGCAGACGCTGGCTAACGACTCTATTGAAAACACCCGTGATCGTTAGCGACCACTGAGCACAGCAACCACGGGTACTGCTACTTTGGTGCGCGGCGATTGTCTGGCGGCTTGGGAAACCCTTGCACCAGGATGCGCTCCCAAACCGCGTCTTTCTCCTGCGGTGTCATGAACACCCAGTTAGAGACTTCCATGACAGTCCTCCCGCATCCTCGGCAGATGTCATCAAACAGCGTAGAGCATACCGCCACGCAGGGTGAGTCTGCGCGAATCGGCAATTTGCTGTGGGGCGTGCTGTCTTGGCTACTCATGGGACGCCTAAATACACGCGCTGTGCGATTTGTTTGAGTTTCATGATCGCTTGCAGTGTAGCCACCAAACCCAGACGGGCGTTACAAAACCCGCCCAAATGGGCGGGTTCATGGCAAGGCAAATTAATGGAACCTAGCCAACCGTTGGTTTTTAAACGGCTTTTTTCAAGTCGGCTACCTTGTCAGTGGCCTCCCAGCTGAACTCGGGCTCGCTGCGACCGAAGTGGCCATATGCAGCGGTCTTGGAGTAGATCGGGCGCAACAAATTGAGCATGTTCACAATCCCGCGCGGGCGCAAGTCAAAGTGCGCACGAACGATTTTGGCAAGCTGATCATCAGGCACCACACCCGTGCCTTCGGTGTAGACCGTAATGTTGATCGGCTCGGCCACGCCAATGGCGTAGCTGACCTGCACCTGGCACTGTTTTGCCAGGCCTGCGGCCACGATATTCTTGGCAACGTAGCGCGCTGCATACGCTGCCGAACGGTCAACTTTGGATGGATCTTTACCGGAGAACGCGCCACCCCCATGTGGGCATGCGCCACCATAGGTATCCACAATGATTTTTCGGCCGGTCAGCCCGCAATCGCCCTGTGGTCCGCCAATCACAAAGCGCCCGGTCGGATTAACCAAGAACTTGGTTTGAGGTGTAATCAAGCCATCTGGAAAGCTCGGACGGATGATGTCTTCGATCACCGCCTCATGGATCGCTGTTTGCGAGATCTCGGGCGAGTGCTGAGTCGAGAGCACAACCGTGTCGACTTCCACTGGGCGCCCATCAACATAGCGAAACGTCACTTGGGACTTGGCATCTGGACGCAACCACGGCAGGCGACCGTCTTTACGCAACTCGCTCTGGCGCTGCACCAGGCGGTGAGAATACCAAATGGGCGCCGGCATCAAGTCAGGCGTCTCATCACATGCATAGCCAAACATCAAGCCCTGATCCCCAGCACCTTGGTTCAGAAACTCTTCAGACGAACGATCAACGCCTTGAGCAATGTCAGGCGATTGCTTGTCGTAGGCCACGAGCACGGCGCAACCCTTGTAATCAATGCCGTAGTCACTGTTGTCGTAACCGATGCGCTTGATGGTGTCGCGCGCTACCTCGATGTAATCCACATTGGCTGTGGTGGTGATTTCGCCGGCCAGAACAACCAAACCGGTATTGCACAGCGTTTCAGCAGCAACACGGGCGTTGGGATCCTGCGTGAAAATCGCATCTAGGATTGCGTCAGAGATCTGGTCTGAAACTTTGTCGGGGTGACCTTCGGAGACAGATTCCGAGGTAAAGAGAAAATCGTTGGACTTCATCGACATATCAACATCCTTACTTAAGTACTTGGCCAGCATGATGCCAACCATCGGTTAGTGGGTGCGCTGCACCCCTGTAACCTTGTACTAAGTGATCCAGTGATCGATCTCAAGCATGTCGGTGATGGGCGCGACGCTTTAGCGGACAATATCTGCATCCTTGGTTATCAGATGCAGTTGGTCGTCCCGCAAGTTGTCGGTTAACTCAACGACCAGCTCGCATTTTAAGCGAAAATACGATTAATGTTACTAATTCTATTTCGACTACTGTCCCTGTTGCCGCTCGCCGCTCTGCAGGCCATCGGCCGCGCAGGGGGCAGATTGGTGTTTGCCCTGCCAGGTCGCTATCGCGAGCGCCTGATCGCCAACGCCCGTCAAGCCGGGTTCAATGAGCCCGCGTTTTTCAGAGAAGCGGCCGCGCAGACGGGCGCCATGATCATGGAACTGCCCAAAATCTGGCTTAAGCCGAAAGAGTGTCTGGCCAAAGTGTTTGGCGATGAAGAGCACATTCTGCGCGATGCACAAAACGCTGAGCGTGGCATCCTGTTCCTAACCCCGCATTTGGGCAGCTTTGAGATGTCTGCCCGTCACGGCGCAAGACAACAGCGCCTGACAGTGATGTTTCGCCCACCACGCAAAGCGTTCCTGGCGCCGCTCATGGACATCGCACGTAACGGCTCTGGTGTAGTGGCTGTGCCGGCCAATCGACAGGGCGTTAAAGAATTTGTCAGAGCGTTAAAACGTGATGAATCGGTCGGCATGCTACCCGACCAAGTGCCGCGCGAAGGCGACGGCGTATGGGCGCCGTTTTTTGGGCGCGAAGCATTCACGGTCACGCTGCCTGGCAAGCTTGCTGCAATGACCAACGCCATTGTGATTGTTGCAGCCTGTGAACGGCTGCCTAATGGCCAAGGTTGGCGCATGCATTATTTGCGTGCGCCTGACGTACTGCCTGAAGACAGTCGCGAGCAAGCAACGCTATTTAATGCGATGATGCAAACCTTGATTAGCCGATTTCCAACGCAGTACTTATGGGGATATCACCGTTACAAACGACCGAAACAAGCCCCACCGCCACCTGAACTTGCCAGCCGTGATTAAACTCAGACCGCCTGCCAAACAGCAAGCCGACTCGCGCGCCGACGACCTTTATGCGCTAAAGCACCAATCGGTTAGCGCCTGGTTGCTGGTCACCACCTTTGAGCTATTGGGACGAGCACCCATGCGGTTTCGCCTCGGGCTTGGATGGTTATTGTCCATACTCGCGCCTATCTTGATGCCCCGGCGCGTCAAAATTGCCAAACGCAACATTGAACTGTGCTTTGCAGACAAGACCGCAGAAGAACAAAAACAACTTCTGCGAGATCACCTTCGCTCACTGGTTCAGAGTTTTATTGATCGCAGCGTCATCTGGTTTGGTAGCCCAGAAGAGATCGAGGCCTTCGTCACTATCTCGGGCATTCAGCATGCTCACCACTTCACTGATCAGCAGCTACCCATCATGTTGCTTGCGCCTCACTTTATCGGGCTGGATGCCGCTGCCAGTCGCCTAACGCTTGCTGGACCTGAGGGTGCCACCATTTACTCAGAGCAACGCAATAAACTAATCGATGCTTTCGTGCGGCTAGGACGTGGGCGGTTTCACAACGTGCACCTCATTAGCCGCAAAGATGGGGTGCGTGGGCTGATTCGCCTCATACGAGAGGGCATGCCAGTCTATTACCTGCCTGACATGGACCTTGGGAAACGCGGCGCGGCGCTAGTGCCATTTTTTGGGGTGCCGGCGTACACACAACTGGCCACGGCTCAATTGGCTCGGCAATTTAATTTGCCCGTGCTACCTGTCATCAGTACATGGGACCCCAAGACCGGCAAATACCACGTTGAGGTTTTGCCACCATTGGACACCTTCCCTGATCCAAACAAAACCCCGGAAGCAGATACCGCACACTTAAATGAGCTCATCGAGCAGTGGGTCCGCCCACGGGCGGCTCAGTACTACTGGGTGCACCGGCGTTTCAAAAACCGCCCCGAAGGCGAACCCTCCCCCTATGAATGACGGCCAAACACGGCGATAATCCAGCTATGGAATGGTCTTTCACTAAAATGCATGGCGCGGGCAACGACTTTGTCGTGCTAGATGGTTTGACTCAAATCATTGAGATGACCCCCGCGCGCGCACGCGCCATCGCACATCGCCACTTTGGCGTTGGTTGCGACCAGATTCTGCTTGTCGATGCGCCTAGCGACCCAAACGCGGACTTTCGTTACCGAATTTTTAACTCTGACGGTTCAGAAGTTGAGCACTGCGGCAACGGCGCTCGTTGCTTTGTGCGCTTTGTGCACGAACGCAAGCTGTCAGCTCGCAATCCCATTCGTGCCGAAATTGCCACAGGATTAATCACACTCAGCGAGTTAGACAACGGGCAAGTTCGGGTTGAAATGGGTCAAACTCGATTTGAACCCGCCGACTTGTCGTTTGACCACACCGGTCTGCCCACACGCGTGGTCGGCCAGGACACGCAATACGGTTTATCTGTTGATGGCCAAGAAAACCCGGTTTGGCTATCCCTGGTCGCCATCTCAAACCCGCATGCCGTGCAGCTCGTTGATGATGTCTCGAACGCGCCGGTCACCACTGTTGGGCCTGTGATTGAACGCCATGCGAGATTCGCCAAGCGGGTGAATGCCGGGTTTATGCAAGTCCTCGATGCGCATCACATCAAACTGCGAGTCTACGAGCGTGGTGCCGCAGAAACACTGGCCTGTGGCACGGGCGCGTGCGCGGCCGTGGCCAGCGGCATTCGCCAAGGACTACTACAAAGTCCTGTTCAGGTACAAACGCGGGGCGGTGAGCTCACCATCGAATGGGATGGCATGACCCTGCAGATGACTGGTCCTGTCACCACCGTCTTTGAAGGTCGAATTGATATCGACGCCCTGGTTCAAGCCATTCCAACTTTTGAGTGAACTGATGACAGAGAATCTAAGTGCATTAACAGTCGCCCGCTTCTTACAGGAAAACCCGACGTTTTTTTCCGAGCACACTGAACTGTTTGCAACCCTGACCGTACCGCATCCAAACCAATCGCGCGCCATCTCTTTGGGTGAACGTCAAATCTTGACATTGCGCGATCGTCAGAAAGAGCTCGAACTGCGTCTTGCGTCGTTGAGTTACCAAGCCACTTTGAATGAGGACCTTGCGCACAAAATCACGCGCTGGTGTGAGGTCATGCTGTCGGCTGATGCAGCCGCCTGCGTTCCTAGCCACATCATCGCTGGCCTAGCGCAAACGTTCGACATACCAGACGTTAGCCTGCGTCTATGGTCAGTCGATATTGATGCACACGGCGTTGGCGAACCCGTTGATGAAGATGCGCGCCATTTCGCTCAGAGCCTGGCAGCGCCCTATTGTGGTCCAAACAAAGACTTTTCCGTAGCAGCCTGGCTTAAACAGAGCCCCGCCTCCATGGCCATGGTGGCAATTAAGCACGGCTCAAGCGCCGACGCCACCACGGTTGGGCTTTTATTGCTAGGGTCTGACGATCCTGATCGGTTTACCAGTGACATGGGGACGGCTTTCCTGAAAACCATCGGGCGGCTCGCCTCCGCCGCGGTTGGTCGCCTACCGCTGAAGTCAGGTAGTTCAACAGCATGAACGCACCGGTTGCCCTACCGGAACCGATGCGTCAGTGGCTAGAGCACCTTGCCACCCAACGCCGCTATGCCAACAACACGGTATCAGCCTACGAACGTGATCTGCAGCAACTCGTTGAGCTAGCCAACGGCATTGCACCTGAGAACATTGCTGATCGACACATTCGTCAATTTCTTGGCAAGCTACACGCGCAGGGACATCAGCCAAGAAGCCTGGCGCGCATGCTCTCAGCATGGCGTGGCTTTTACGCCTGGTGGGCACCCAAAACAGGGCTTCTGCTAAACCCCACACAGGACGTCAAGCCCCCCAAAGCAAGCCGCAGCCTACCCAAGGCCCTCTCAGTTGATCAGACCCAGGCTTTGCTGGACTGCAGTGCGTTAGCGGCATCTCGTGAGCCGCTAACGTTGCGTGATCGAGCGATGTTTGAACTGTTTTACTCAAGCGGTCTGCGGTTAAGCGAGCTTGTAAGCCTTGACGTGACTTACTGCAAAGCATGGGGCTATGAGTCTACTAGCTGGTTAGACGCAGCGCAGGGGGAAGTTCACGTACTTGGCAAAGGCAGCAAACGACGCACGGTTCCGGTGGGCGCGCAAGCATTGCAGGCGCTTGAGCAGTGGCAACAGGTGCGTGAGCAGTTCATCAAATCGAATAACAACATTACCGACCGATTCGCCTTGTTTGTCGGTGAGCGTGGCAAGCGCATTCATCGGCGGGTGATCCAGCAACGGTTGGCCGACCTGGCCTTGGCCGCTGGCATGCCAACGCGCGTTCACCCACACGTCTTGCGCCACAGCTTTGCCAGCCACGTTTTGCAATCCGCGCAGGACCTCAGGGCTGTCCAGGAAATGCTTGGCCACGCCAGCATCTCGACCACTCAGGTCTATACCAAGCTTGATTTTCAGCACCTGGCCTCGGTGTACGACGCAGCGCATCCGAGAGCCAACCGGAAATCTCCCAGCAAATCCTGAATGCATCGCAACAACGCAATCGTTGGAAACTTGTGCCATGCCATACTGTCTGACAGAAAAATAGCTCACGGGCTTGATCAGATGAAACACACGAACCATGCAACCAGGCACTTGCAGCAATTAGTGCTCGGATTGGCGGTCTTGATGCTCTTATGGCTGCCACCAATTGTTCATGCCCACCCACACATGTGGGTGCAGGGCGAAGTAGAGCTGACGTTTGACGCACAAGGCCAAGTCACGGGTGTCACGCAAAGCTGGGTATTTGACGAGATGTTTTCAAGCTATGCCAAGCAAGGTTTGCCTGAGGGCGCTGACAAGCGACCGCCACAGGCAGAGCTCGACAAGATCGGGCACTCTTGGATTCAAGCACTCGCTGACCCCATGTCGCACTATTTCACCACCGTCACCCATGGCAACAGCGAGGTGCCCGTCAGGCCGGCGCAGCGCGTGCGAGTTGACTGGAATAACGCCACTGAACAAATGTCACTGACGTTTGAATTGCCTTTTCTGACACCCTTGATGGTTGGCCAACGGCCATTAACCGTCTCGGTAGCGGACCCAACTTTCTACGTGGCATACAGCTTTGAGGGCGATAATGCCATCAAGCTTATCGCTGCACCCGAAATCTGCCAAGCAAAGTACGAGATGCCAAAAAGACTGGACAATCAGACAGCCCAGCGACTCGCTGCCTTGGGCCCCAACGTCACCGAGCTGCCTCCGGACTTATTGGCTGTGACGCAGACACTGCAACACAGAGTGGTCTTAGCATGTCAATGAAGATATCCGCAATACTTTGTAACAAGTCGTTGGTTTTCTGGTTGTTGGCATGCCTGCTATTGACCGTCAGTGCCGCAGCCCTGGCTCAGTCACCCCATCCGTTTGCGGTGCCCGAGCAACGTCTGCCCACACCAAACAGTGGCTGGTTTGCCCAATGGACGGGCCAAATCGCCATCTGGCAATCCGATTTCTACCGTGGACTCACCGGTGCGGTGCGTGCCTGGAAAGCCGACGGATGGCAAGCCTGGGGGTTGCTCGGCTTGTCATTTGCTTATGGCGTGTTTCATGCGCTTGGACCCGGGCATGGCAAGGCAATCTTGTCGGCCTACGTACTTGCCAATCGTGAAACGATCCGCAATGGCGCCATCCTGGCGTTTGTGTCAGCGCTGATTCAAGCGTTGGTTGCCATCGCCATGGTGGGCATTGCTGCGGGCATCTTGAACGTCACGGGGGCTGTACTCAATGAAGTGACCATGTGGCTTGAACTTGGCGCCTATGCTTTGCTCAGCGGACTCGGTATTTGGCTGGTCTACAAACACATTGGCGTGCCGGTGATGTCGTGGGCATCTCGGTTGTGCAAGCGCCATCATCATGACGAGTTGCACAGTCACTCGCATGAACATCATCACGATCATGATCACCAGCACATCCATGCCCATGACAACAGTTGTGGGTGCGGTCATGTTCACATGCCCGACCCATCGCAGATATCAGGCAAGCTGAATTGGCGCAAGGCATGGGGCGCGATTATGGCGATTGGGCTCAGACCCTGCTCGGGTGCCATTCTGGTACTCGTGTTTGCGCTGTCACAACAGTTCTTTGTGGCGGGGATTGCTGCCGCTTTGGCCATGGGACTAGGCACTGGACTAACGGTAGCAACGCTTGCCATGATGTCGCTGGCGGCTGGCAGAATGGCCGAGGCTGCCGGTGGCAGCCAAGGCCATCAATGGGGTCAGGCCATTGGCGCCACACTGCAAGGCGCCGCCTCAATCGCGGTATTGCTATTTGGCATTCTGCTCTTTAGCGCTGCTTGGCAATACGGCGCTTTGAACTAGCGCTTCGAACTAGCGCTTTGCCCTAGCACTTTGCACTATCTCTTTGCACTAAAGCTTGAACCACTCGCGCCATGGTTGCTGTGGCGGCTATCGCTGCAGCGTCATCCAAATCAAGTCTGCGTTGTAGGCAAACATTTTCAGATAGGTGTCAGTAGCCGTACCCGGTGCGGAGAGCGCGTCTGAGTAAAGCTCGCCACCAATTTTCACGCCAGTTTCCTCGGAGACTCGCTGCAAGAGCCTTGGGTCACTCATGTTCTCAACAAATAGGGCGCGCACCTTGTCATGCTTGATTTCACGAATCACGCGGGCCACGTCAGCAGCCGAGGGTTCGCGCTCGGTAGTCCACCCTTGCAAGGAAAAGAAGTCCACGCCATAGGCCTGACCAAAGTAGGCAAATGCGCCGTGCGAGGCAATGACGCGGCGGTCCTTGCGCGGGATTTGCGCAAGGCGGGTTTTTGTCTTTTGATTGAGTGCATCGATTTCACCGATGTACTGCTGGGCGCGTAGATTAATGTCCGTGGCTACTGCTGGCCTGACCTGAATCAGCGCATCTCGAATATTCTTAACGTAGATTTTGGCGTTGCCCAAATCCTGCCAAGCATGGGGATCAACGTCACCGTGATCATGGTGCTGATGGTCATGCTTATGCTTATGCTTATGCTTATGCTTGTCGTGGTCGTGTTTAGCATGGCTGTGCTTTTCATCCTCATGCTTGCCATGGTCATGCTTGTGCCCGGCTTGCTCAATCTTGATGGGCTTGATGCCATTGGTGGCCACCACCAGCTTGCCCTTAAAACCGGACGATTTCACTAAACGGTCGATCCATCCTTCAAAGCCTAGGCCATTAATCACCACGATGTCAGCTTGCGCCAGCGCCTTTGCGTCAGCTGGGCTTGGATCAAACACGTGGGCATCTTCATCTGGCCCCACTAGGGAGGTCACCATGACGTTGTCTGCTCCGACCTGATGCACCATGTCAGCCAAAATCGAGAAACTAGCCACCACGTTAATCGGCTTTGTGTCAGCTGCGGTGGCAACGGTTGGCAGCATGACCAGTGAGGTTGAGGCAACCAGGCAGGCTGCCAGTTTGGCAAATGGATTTCTCATAAAACTCTCCTATGACTCCCGGTGACGGACCACCGGTATAAATCGCAACAACAAGCCGTCGTTGGTGCCCAACAAAAGCGAGATTAGGTAAATCGCACCAGCTGTCAGAACAATGGCTGGCCCTGAGGGCAGGCTAAAGTGATACGACAACAACAAGCCAATCAGGCCGCTGGTCATGGCGAATACGCTAGCCAGCGCGCAGGCCTTAGGGATGTCGCGCGACCACGATCGCGCCGCAATCGCTGGCAACATGAGCAAACCCACGGCCATCAACGTGCCCATTGTCTGAAAACACGCCACAAATGTCAGTACCACTGTCAGCATGAATAGCTGGTTGGCCCACTTGCCAGATTGACCAAACTGCAACAAGAACAGGGGATCAAAACTGCTAGCCAGCAATACCCGCCAGACAAAGGCCAGCAATACAAGCGCCACACTGGTGGCGGCCGCAATCAATACGAGTGCACTGGCATCGACTGCGAGAATGCTGCCAAATAACAGGTGCATCAAGTCAACGCTGCTGCCCTTAATCGAAATCAGTGTCACGCCAATGGCCAAGGCGATCAGATGAAAGGCCGCCAGACTCGCATCTTCCTTTTGTGATGTATTGCTAGACACAAAACTAGCAAGCAACGCGACCAGCAGAGCGCTCACAAAGGCGCCCAAGCCCAGCACAGGCAAGGACATACCCGCCAGGAAGTAACCCACCGCCGCGCCCGGCAGCACCGCGTGTGCAATCGCATCACCAGCCATACTCATGCGTCGCATGACCAGCAAAACCCCTACTGGCCCACTAATCAAGCCCAAGGCCAACGAGGCGACCAAGGCGCGTCGCATGAAGGCAAACTCAGCGAATGGCGACCATAAAGCGTCCATTAATGCGCCTCGTGGTTGTGAACATGTTCTTGGCCTGGCACCTCACACCATGAGGCGGTGTCGTGCCAAGCCAGAGAGCGCTGATTTGCCTGCGCTAGATGATCTGGCGAAAGCACTTGAGCCGTCGGCCCCCAACTCACCAACTCGCGCGCAATCAACAAAGTCTGAGGGAAGTGATTGATCACCATTTCCATGTCATGCAGCACGGCGATTACCGTGCGGCCTTGCTCGTGCCACTGCTTGACCACACCAAGCAAGTCTCGTGTCGTTGTTGCGTCAAGTGCACTGAAGGGCTCATCGAGCAAAATCACGGGGGCATTCTGCACGATCAGCCTGGCAAACAAAACCCGTTGCAACTGACCGACCGAAAGCTGGTCAATCAAACGATCCTCAAAACCCGTCAAACCCACTTGACCCAGTGCTGCCGTAATCGCCTGACGTTCGCTTTGATCGACTGTCCCCAGTGCACCCACCCGTGGCCATGCACCCATGGCCACGACTTCCAGTACCCGCAGCGGAAAATCCGAGTTAATTCCGGACAGTTGTGCCAGAAATGCAATTGCCCCGGGTTTGCACAGATCCGATCGGCGCTCGATACTGCCTTGGGCTAACCGTCGCAAGCCAATGATGGCTGCCAACAGTGTTGACTTACCGGCGCCATTGGGTCCAACAATGGCGGTTAGGGATCCATCTTCGAAGCTACCGCTGACATGGTGCACAGCCGGATGGCCCTGGTAGGCAACCGTGACATCCGCAAGACGCAGCGCGGCATCCATGGCGCTAGCCCTCAAAGCCAGTGACAAGCCAGACCGCGAGCCACAGCGGCAACAACAGCAGGCAGACCAGTGCTAGACGGCGTCCAATACCCCAAAGCAGCGGGTGGAGATGTCGGTTTGATGTCATGAGAGCTCGACGCAAGCAACAGTGAAGCGAAAAAATAATTATAATGATAATTCATTATCATTAATAGCCATCTTAATTCTTTAGCTCGTCGATTTTGATGGCGTACCCGCGTTACAGTTGAGTCATGGAAAGAAGCACGAAACAACGCTCGGCGATTCGTGAGGCGCTTCAGATGGCTGATCGGCCACTTCTAGCGACTGAAGTTCTAGCACTGGCACAACGCATCGTGCCATCGCTTGGTATCGCAACGGTCTATCGCACCCTCAAAACACTGGTCGATCAAGAGTCTTTGCAAGTCGTTGAGTTGCCAGGTGAAAACCCCAGATTCGAGTTTGCCCACGGCCACCACCATCATTTCAGCTGCAATAACTGTGGGCGGGTGTTCGATATTCATGATTGCCCAGGGGACTTCACCAAGCTAGTGCCACCCGGATTCGAGGTGAGCGGCCATGAACTGACCCTCTACGGGCGTTGCGCCGAATGTGAAGTCCAGACTTGAAATTTCCCTGACTTGCCCCCATTTTGCGCTAGATTTCGGCACGGCACGCACAAATAGGTTAAAAACGCCTGTTCTAGGTTGTAGTGCCAAAGCCACCAACCCACCCAGTGATTAGTACAACCAGACTCGCCATGACACAAAGTTCACCCATCGCGCTTGACCAAATGATCCCCGTCACAATCCTGACCGGATTCCTTGGTGCAGGCAAAACCACACTGCTCAAGCGCATACTGACCGAGTTCCACGGCAAGCGCATTGCCGTGATCGAGAACGAGTTCGGACCGGAAAGCATCGACAACGATTTGCTAGTCGAAGTCCATGACGAGGAAATCATCGAACTGTCCAACGGTTGTGTTTGTTGCACGGTCAGAGGTGACTTGCTAAGAACTTTGACCGATCTGCGCAAACGGCGTGAGTCTGGTGAACTGAATTACGAACGGGTAATTATCGAGACCACCGGCATGGCCAACCCAGGTCCGGTTTGCCAAACATTCTTTATGGATGACGATGTTGCTGAATACTTCCGACTGGACAGCGTCATCACGGTGGTCGATGCCAAACATGGCATGCAGACACTAGACGATCAAGAAGAAGCACAAAAGCAAGTCGGCTTCGCAGACCGCATTCTGGTATCCAAGCGGGATTTGGTGACAGACGCTGAGTTTGACGCCCTCAGAAAACGCTTAGTCCACATGAACCCACGCGCACCTATTGAAGTCGTTAACTTTGGTGAAGTGAACCTGGGCAAAATCATCGACATTAGCGGCTTTAATCTGAACTCGATTCTGGACATCGATCCCGAGTTTCTGGCCGATACCCACCCTGACGCAAAGCACGATCACGATCACGATCATGGACATGAGCATCATCACGGCCATGATCACGACCATGGTCATGACCACAGTCACGATCATGGGCATGGGCATCACCATCATGCGCATCAGGACGACATCGGGGCCTTTGTATTTAAGGCCGATAAACCATTCGATCCCGAGCGCCTTGAGGAGTTCTTAGGTGGCGTTGTTCAGGTATACGGACCCGATTTATTGCGTTATAAAGGCATTCTTTACATGAAAGGCATTGACCGGCGCATGCTATTTCAAGGCGTGCACATGTTGATGGGGGCGGAGCCCGGCAAACCATGGGCTCCCAAAGAGAAAAAAGCCACCAAAATGGTATTTATTGGTCGCAAGTTACCGCAAGAGATCCTAACCAAAGGTCTTGAGCAGTGTCTAGCGGCCTAGCGGCAGCATCGACAATCGTTCGATAACCGACAGAAATGGAGCAAGTGCATGGCGACCAAGGCGGCACCTAAAAAAACCAAGTCAACCACCGTTGACAACACGTCGATTCCGACTGAGGCTGAGCTGCTGAAGATGCCCGAATCGGATTACATGAATGACAGACAACTCGCTTTCTTTAAGCAGCGCCTGCAGCAGCTTGAAGAAGAGATCCTTGTCAATGCCGGCGCGACCACCGAGAATCTGCGTGAAACACAGTTTGTGCCTGACCCGGCTGACCGCGCCACGATCGAGGAAGAGCACGCGCTCGAGTTGCGCACTCGCGACCGAGAGCGCAAACTGTTAAAGAAAGTCCAACAGTCGCTGGCTCGGATTGAATCGGGTGACTACGGCTGGTGTGAGGAAACAGGCGAAGCCATTGGCGTACCACGCCTCTTGGCTCGCCCCACTGCTACGCTCTCGCTTGAAGCGCAGGAGCGCCGCGAAATGCGTCAAAAAATGTTCGGCGACTGACGCGCAACAACTAGACACTGCCATCGAGGCAAGCAAGCTTGGCTCGGTGTAACCATCCAAAGGTAGCTATGGAACAGTTTCATGCAACGACCATCGTCTGCGTGCGACGCGGCAGCCGCGTCGCCATGGGCGGTGACGGGCAGGTCACTCTGGGCAATATCGTCATCAAAGGCACTGCGCGCAAGATCCGACGGCTATACCACGACAAAATACTCGCTGGGTTTGCCGGTGCCACCTCAGATGCGTTCACACTGCAAGAGCGATTTGAGGCCAAGCTCGAAAAGCACCAAGGTCATCTCATGCGGGCGGCCGTAGAACTGTCGCGTGACTGGCGGACTGACCGCATTTTGCGGCGCTTGGAAGCCATGTTAATTGTGGCTGACCACGAACACACCCTGGTGCTCACGGGCAATGGGGATGTGCTGGAGCCAGAAAACGGTCTGGCTGCCATTGGTTCGGGTGGGGTATATGCACAGTCAGCTGCGTTGGCGCTCTTGCGACACTCCGAGTTGCCGCCCGAGGAGATCGTGAAATCCTCACTTGTCATCGCGGGTGAGCTTTGCATCTACACCAATCAAGAACACATCATTGAAGTCCTGTGAGCATACCCATGTCTGCCAACAACATGACCCCCAAAGAGATTGTCTCCGAGCTAGACAAACACATCATCGGACAGCATGCTGCAAAGAAGGCCGTGGCCGTCGCCTTGCGCAATCGCTGGCGACGCCAGCAAGTTGCAGAGCCTTTGCGCCATGAAATCCACCCCAAAAACATTTTAATGATTGGCCCGACTGGTGTTGGCAAGACCGAGATCGCACGTCGTCTGGCCAAGCTTGCCAATGCGCCCTTCATCAAGATCGAAGCCACCAAATTCACCGAAGTAGGCTACGTGGGCCGCGATGTCGACACCATCATCCGTGACCTCGCGGAAATGGCAGTCAAGCAAACGCGTGAACAAGCGATCAAACAGGTCAGAACTCAGGCTGAAGACGCCGCGGAAGACCGAATTCTTGACGTTTTAATTACGCCACCCCGTGCAGCCGATGGGTCACCCATCCGCGAAGAATCAACGGCTAGACAAACGTTTCGCAAGCGCTTGCGCGAAGGTACGCTCGACAATACAGAGATCGACATTGAGCTCGACGCCCCCATGCCGCAAATGGACATCCTGGGCCCACCCGGCATGGAGGACATGGCCGAGCAACTCAAAAGCATGTTTGCCGGGTTGTCTCGCGACAAAAAGAAAACCCGCAAAATGAAGATCAAAGAGGCCTTCAAGCAGTTGATTGAAGAAGAGGCCGCCAAACGGGTCAACGAAGAAAACATCAAAACCGATGCGGTGCGGCTAGTGGAGCAACATGGCATCGTCTTTCTCGATGAAATCGACAAAATCGCGACTCGCCAGGAAAGTGGCGGTGCCGAAGTGTCACGCCAAGGCGTGCAACGCGACTTGCTGCCGCTCGTTGAAGGCACGACCGTTAGCACCAAGTACGGCATGATCCGCACAGACCATGTCTTGTTTATCGCATCTGGTGCGTTTCATCTTTCACGTCCATCTGACTTAATCCCTGAGCTACAGGGGCGATTCCC
Source organism: Lautropia mirabilis (assembly GCA_945876565.1). Taxonomy (GTDB): domain Bacteria; phylum Pseudomonadota; class Gammaproteobacteria; order Burkholderiales; family Burkholderiaceae_B; genus Algicoccus. The sequence continues at coordinate 138,702 of CAMCOS010000001.1, forward strand.
CATTCGAGTTGAACTGAGCTCCTTGTCAGCCAATGACTTCGTGCGGATTCTAAATGAAACTGATGCCTCGCTCATTAAGCAGTACACCGCACTGCTGCAAACTGAAGCGGTTGGACTTAGTTTCACCGAGGATGGCATCCATCGTTTGGCCGAGCTCGCTTTCGAGGTCAATGAACAAACCGAGAACATCGGTGCACGACGCCTATACACCGTCATGGAACGGTTGCTCGAAGACGTGTCATTTGATGCGACCTCACACAGCGGCCAGACTCTTGTGATTGACACGGCCTATGTCAATGACAAACTGCAAGAAACCGCGCAAAGCCAGGATCTGGCGCGCTATGTACTTTAACCAAAATCGGAAATCTGATGCCTGATCGATTGACCATCATTACCACCCGCACAGGCGACGAAGGAATGACTAGTTTGGCCGATGGCTCGCGTGTGCCTAAAACGCATCCAAGGATCGATGCCCTTGGCGATGTGGATGAACTCAATAGCCAGCTCGGACTGCTATTGGCGCATATGAGCGAAACACCGCATCATGCGCATCTGGCCGCTCTTGCCGACGATCTCAAGCCCGCACAGCACGCCCTGTTTGATATTGGCAGCGAGTTGGCGATCCCCGGCCATACACAACTCAAACCGGAGCAACTTGCGCATCTCGACAATCTAATCGATCAAATCAATGCAAAGCTGCCTAGCTTGAAAGAATTTATTTTGCCGGGCGGTTCAGTGCTATCTGGCCAAGCGCATGTCGTACGTAGCGTCTGCCGTCGCGCCGAGCGATCGGTGGTAGCCATGCATCAGGCCGAGCTTAGCGAAGGTGATCCAGACAAACTACTGGGACAACGTTACTTGAACCGTTTGTCAGATCTGATGTTCATCGTGGCACGCGCGATTAACCAAGCGCTTGGCCAGCCAGACGTATTTTGGAACAAGGCTGGCTAGACTTAGCTAGCCCAAAACTCAAAAAACCTGCAATTAGATCGTCACGCCCGCTTTGTGAGCCTGCTCATCGGCGTGATACGAAGATCGCACCATGGCACCAACCGCTGCATGGCTAAACCCCATGGCTTGGGCTTCACGCTCGAACATCGCAAACGTGTCTGGATGCACATAGCGTAAAACAGGCAAGTGGTGTGCCGAGGGTTGCAAGTATTGACCGATGGTCAGCATGTCAACATCATGCGCCCGCATGTCGCGCATGACCTCTAAGATCTCTTCGTCCGTTTCACCGAGTCCCACCATCAAACCGGACTTGGTCGGCACACCAGGGCATCGTTGTTTGAAGTCTTTGAGCAACTTTAAGGAGTGCGCATAATCAGAGCCAGGACGGGCCTGCTTGTACAAGCGTGGAACTGTCTCCAAGTTATGGTTCATGACATCTGGCGGGGCCAGATCGAATATACCGAGCGCCCGATCCAGCCTACCCCGGAAATCAGGCACCAAGACTTCGATTTTAGTGTCAGGTGACAATCTTCTGACCTGCTCAATACATTCCACGAAGTGCGCAGCACCCCCATCACGCAGGTCATCGCGGTCCACTGAGGTGATAACGACGTAATTCAGTTTCAGCGCAGCGATGGTCTTAGCCAGGTTACTGGGCTCATCCTGGTCAAGTGGGTCTGGTCGACCATGACCAACATCACAGAACGGGCAGCGTCGGGTGCATTTGTCACCCATGATCATGAACGTCGCAGTGCCCTTACCAAAACATTCGCCGATATTGGGGCAGGACGCTTCTTCACACACAGTGTAAAGATTGTGTTCACGCAAAATTCGTTTGATATCGTAAAAGCGTGACCCAGCCGGCGCAGTCTTGACCCGAATCCATTCAGGTTTTTTTAACCGCTCGGCTGCCACGACCTTGATAGGAATGCGCGCGGTCTTGGCCTCAGACTTTTGTTTGGCGGTTGGATCGTAGGTCGGTGCTGTCGGCATGGTCGGTCCTGGTCAGTCCTGTTTGGGTAAACTCCCTTGCTATCAGGGAAGACCCTTCCTTGTTATTTTACCTGCAGTCGGGCATGACCAATGATATTCCCCGCCAGGATCGAGGCCACCGATTCCCATTGAGCCCGTGCACCCACACTGGCCATGCTAACAGTTTTAAGCCCTTGGTAACCACACGGGTTAATGCCATCAAAGGGCGAGAGATCCATGTCAACGTTCAAGGCCACACCATGATAGGTGCAACCCTTTCGCACCTTAATGCCAAGTGCTGCGATTTTGACTAGCTCCGAATCAGCCGTGGACTGAGGTAAATACACACCTGGCGCGCCCGGTTTACGACAAGCATGCGGCAAACCAAATGCGACCAAGGTATCAATAACTGCATATTCTAGCGCCTGAACCATGGCGCGTATCGTCAACCCCGTTCGCTTTAAGTCGGCCAGCACGTAAACCACCACTTGTCCGGGGCCATGGTAGGTTACCTGCCCGCCACGATCAGAGTGGACAACAGCAATATCACCCGGGCTTAACAAGTGCTCTGGCTTACCGGCTTGGCCTAAGGTGTAGACAGGTTCATGCTCCACCAGCCACAACTCATCGAGCGTCTCTGGGGTTCGCTGCTCGGTAAAAACCTGCATGGCACGCCAGCTCTTCATGTAGGAGGACAACCCCGGCCAGCGTTTAACGCCGGCAAGCCCAGTGGGGGTCAGTTGCACTACAACACCACCGAGACTAGCGGGTGACTGTGCAACGCTTTGTAAAGGCTATCAAGCTGCTCACGTGATGTGGCTCGAACGGTGAACGTCAAACCAACGTAGTTGCCTTTAGCGCTCATGCGCATCTCAACAGTCGAGGAATCAAAGGCTGGGTCATGGGTGAGCACCACATCGGTCAACGCCTGCGCGAGTGCCGGGTCTTGCTTGCCCATCACCTTGATCGGAAAGTCACAGGGATACTCAATTAAAGACGTTTTATGTGAACCAGTGCCTTGAGCCGTCATCGTCAAACCTCCTTGGGACACAAACGCACCAAGCAGTCATCGTAGGCCTGGCGCAAACGTGCATAAACCGGTCCAGGATTGCCGCTGCCGACAGGTCGACTGTCGAGCTCAACCACCGGCAACACCTCTCGCGTGGCCGATGACACCATCAACTCGTCGGCTTGCATCACCCGTTGGCGTGAAATGGGCTCAAGCACAAACTCAAGACCACATTGATCACACAGCTGCTGGAACAAACCGTAGCGAATACCCTCGAGTACTCGATTGTCTTTGGGTACACCATAAACCCGGCCGTCTTCAACCACCCAGGCATTGCAAGCCGCGCCTTCGGTCAACACGTCACCACGAAACTGAATCACCTCATCCACGCCTGCTTTGATGGCAGCCTGCTTGGCCAGCACATTGCCAAGCAACGAGACCGATTTGATGTCACAGTGCAGCCAGCGCATGTCTTCAATGCCAATGGCCCGAACGCCACGCGTGCGTAGCGCCTGCGAGGGTAGCGTCATTGGCGAGACCATCGCAAACACGGTTGGTCGAACCGGTGGGTTCGGAAACGCATGGTCACGCTTGGCCACGCCTCGGGTCACCTGGATATAGACCATGGCATGATCGCGCTTGGGTTGCTTGCCCAGAAGCTCAGCGATTAAGGATTGCCATTGCTCGCGCGACATGGGCTGGGTGATTTCAATTTTGGCGAGACTGCGGTCAAGACGGTCAAGGTGCTCTTGCATCCTGAATGGCTGCTGATGATAGACCGGCACCACTTCATAGATGCCATCCCCAAAAATAAATCCACGGTCCAAAACGGAAACACCTGCTTGCGATAGTGGCAAATGATTTCCGTTCAGGTAGACGACTGGATCACCCTCAATACCCTGAATTGCATCGAACATACCGTGGCCTTTACGTCTATCGTCTATTAGTCATCAAAATCTACTGCAGCCAGAGCTTGATCTGATCGATCACTCGACCAAAGAAGCCAGCCCTCTCAACTGAGGCCAATACGTCAAGCGGCAGCACCCGCAAGGGCTGACCATCAACGGTTAGCGTGAGCGTCCCCACCCGTTCGCCCGCAGCCAGCGGTGCCAGCAAAGGGTCCGGGCGCTGCGCAACCAACGCTACCTCGCCTGTCTTGCCGCGCGGAATCGTCAGCCAGATCGCCTGCGCCGTACCAAGTTTAGCCATCTCGGCGGTGCCCTCCCACACTCGCGCCTCTAGTGCAGCTTGGCCCGCATCAACTAGCTTAACCGTATCGAAATTCTGGAATGCCCAATTCAGCAGCTTCAAGCTCTCTTCAGCGCGGGTAGATTCACTGTCAGCGCCCACCAGCACGCTGATCACCCGACGATCACCTCGCTGGGCCGTGGAGACCAGGCAATAGCCTGCTGCCTCCGTGTGACCTGTTTTCATGCCATCAACGGAGGGGTCGGCCCAGAGCAGTCGATTACGGTTTGCCTGCTTGATATTGTTGTAGGTGAACTCGCGCTGCGAATAGACCTGGTACTTATCCGGGTGATCTGCAATCATGCGTTGCGCAAGGACGGCCAGATCACGCACGGTCGTGACGTGCCCAGGGTCGGGCAGTCCACTGGCGTTCTTGAAGGTGGTCTCAGTCATGCCCAGTTTGCGCGCTTTCTCTGTCATTTGCTGCGCGAAAGCCTCTTCAGTACCTGACAGGGTCTCAGCGATCGCCACAGAAGCATCGTTGCCCGATTGGATCACAATGCCCTGAAGGATTTCATCAACCGTCACTGGCTTGCGTGGCTCAATGAACATACGTGAACCCGGTGTCTTCCAAGCCTTTTCTGAAACAGGTACTTCCTGATTGCGGCTAATGCGGTTCTCTTTCAGCGCATCAAAAGCCATATATACCGTCATGATCTTGGTCAGTGAAGCAGGCTCAATTGCTAGCTCAGGATTCTGCGCTGCAATCGTCTGGCCAGTGACTGCATCCACCAGAATCCAGGCACGTGCGGCGACTACCGGCTTTGAGATCGACGAGACTGCTGAAACATCAACGACGGGCGCACTGGTGACCACCACAACAGCCTGAGCCGCTGTCTGCGAGACAGCTTGCCATGGCAAGCTGGCAACCAAAGCACTTGCAACCACCACTCGCCATTTTGAAGTCCAGAAACCCATCAGCACTTTCCTTTTTTGTCGTTCAACACACAACCGAGATGTTACAAGCACTTCAATCTTGTCTGCACCAACTCTCGCAAAACCAGTAGCTTTCCATGAAAAAAGTGACCGGTGTTTGGAACCACCACCACCGGCATATCAATGGGTCTGGCCCACCGCATCACTTCCTCAAGCGGCACGACATCATCGTTCTCGCCATGGATCACCAGCGCATCGGCTGGGGCATCAACCGATCCATGTTGAAACCTCAACACAGCGGAGCCTGCCCAGATCACCATTTGCGGCAGATCATGGCCGTCGTCCTTTAACCGCGCGTAGAGCTGCGCGCCCACACAAGTACCAAACGAAAACCCGCCAAGCACCCACTGACCGGCCGCAAGCGCCGGATAGCGAGCACAAAATTGCGCAACCAGCATGAACATGTCGTTGGTTTCACCAAGACCCTGATCAAATGAGCCGGCTGATGCACCAATGCCACGGAAATTTGGCCGCACAGCCACGAGCCCGCGCTGCACGCAGGCTCTCGCAATCGTGGTCACCACTTTATTGTCACGGGTTCCCCCTTGGGCGGGGTTCGGATGCAAGACCAGCGCCCACCCAATCGGGTCACCTGTTGGCCAATCCATGGCACAGTCAATCACACCGCTTTCGCCCTCAAACGTTATGATCTCGGTTTGATTTGTTTTCATCGGGAAATAGGCTCTTTATTTCAACTGTTTAGACAACCACTGCACTAGACGATCAAGCAAGCGATCGGTGGCGGTGCGCAACGCTGCTGCACCGGCAGGCGCGGTGTTAGCGCCAGCTTGCTGACTCTCTGTACCCAAAAACTGGCCGAGCACATTGCCATCACGCACCAACACAGCCTGCAGTGTAATCACGCCCTCATTGACATCGCCGTTGGGGGCATAGACTTGCTCAAACTGCATGAGCGTCACCCTCAACTGAGGCATTTGCGCATTAATGCTTTCGGTCAGCACCGCCCCATGCAAGGACAGGCGCTCAAACAGACGCTTGCGCACCAATGAAACCGGTGGCGCGCTCCAACGATAAGTGGCGTAGCGGTTGGGCGCCCCCTCCATACCGATGCGCCAAATCACATCCTCGACGCCAAGCTGCTTAGTCTGACTAAATGGTGGCAATGCAAGCGCATCAAAGCGCCACTTCTGTTGGGATGCTTGCATCGGTGCTGGTGCGCCCAAATCCAGCACTACAGGCGCAGGCGCAACCTTACCTAACCCACATCCGGCTAGCGGCAACGCCAGTGCACCGAGCAACCACTGCCTTCTTGCATGCATGCCAATTACTCCTGCGTAAATCCGCTGAACCCAGGCTCACCCGGGCCAGGTCTGACCGGTGGCGGCCCAAACAGTAATGATTGCGGGGACTGTTCAAACAGACGCGCCACCCCGCTAAATGACCTAGAGGCAACCGATATATCCTCGATCATGCGATTAATCTCAGGCAGTGTCGATGACTCGATCTGCGCGGCCGACTTTTGTAGTTGCGCGAGACTTTGAGTCGCCAGCGTCAGCGGCCCGGTCGGGCTGTTCAGGTAATCCATGGTCTTTTGGGCTGACTGTGTGAGTCGGTTGACATTGCCACCAAACTGATCGAACTTAGTGATCGTTTGATCAAGTTTGACCATGACGCCAGGCAGGGTATCGATCACCGGTGCAAGCTTGACCACCGATTGATTGAGGTTATGAGTGAGCGCCTGCGCGTTGGCAAGCATGTCTGAGAGTCGTCTTGCGTTGTCTTGCGTCAAAAATACCCGCATGTCCTCAATCATTGCGTCAGCATCTTCAAGCATGCCAACGCCCTCGATTTGAAGCTTCTGAAGAAAACCTGGCCTGACCGGAATGACGTAGGGATTACTCGTGGTGCTAGTGACGCGTTGCGGGTCTCGGCCATCATCGCGCAAATCAACGTTGGAGATGCCCGTCACGCCCTGGGTGGCAACCTCTGCCCAAGTACCCTTGGTGATCGGCGTATCAGGCACCACGCCGATACGCACGCGTATGCTGCCTGGGTCGTTTTGATCAATCGATAAGTTTTGAACTTGTCCGACGGCCATGCCCTGATAACGAACTTGAGACTGCACTGACAAACCGGCCACCGGATACTTGGAGACCAATTCATAGGCCTGATAGACAACGTCCTTTCGACCCAGCCAGACCGCCGTGATGGCCGCAATAATTACGAACAGCACCACAAACAAACCCGCAAACAGTGCATGGCTTCGGTTTTCCATAAAAACTCGCTAAGAAGCGATCGCGCCTAACGCGCGAGTGCCTCGTTCCCCATGAAAAAAAGCGTCAATGAACGGATGTTTGGTTTTCATAACATCTGTAATGGTACCTTCGACGAGTACGTGTTTGTCGGCCAGCACGGCCACTCTTGTTGATAAGTCCCGTAGCGTATCAAGGTCGTGTGTGACCATAATGACCGTAAAACCAAGCTGTGTATGCAGCGCTTTGATCAGAGACACAAATTCATCTGAGCGCTGTGGATCAAGTCCGGCAGTCGGCTCATCAAAAAACAGGAGCTCAGGGTCCAACGACAACGCCCGGGCAAGCGCCACGCGCTTTATCATGCCGCCAGATAGATCTGAAGGCATCAGGGCTGCATCCCTCGGGGTCAAGCCCACCCACGCCAGCCGCATGAGGACAACATCCCGAATCAAGTCTTCGGGCAAATAGTGCACTTCCCGCAGCGGCAAAGCCACATTGTCAAAGACGGGCAGTGCCGAAAATAATGCGCCAGATTGAAACAGCATGCCCCATCGTCGTGTCAAAGCGACTCGATCAGCACCTTGATAGGACTCGATGTCTCGGCCAAACACCTTAATGGAACCAGACCGAGCACGCTGCAACCCCAAAATGTGGTTCAGCAAGGTGGTCTTGCCCGACCCAGATCCGCCCACCAAAGTCAGAATCTCACGCGGCATCACCTGCAAATTCAAGTGCTCATGAACCACATGCAAACCAAAAGCAGTGGTCAAATCCCGAACATCGACAATGGGTTCTGTGGCGCTCATCAGATACCCATCTCGTTAAAAATGATCGCATAAATCGCGTCGATGAGAATAACGCCCGTAATCGCCGTGACCACGGAGGCTGTCGTGCCTTTGCCCAAGCTTTCGGTATTGGGCTCAATTCTCAATCCAAAATGACACGCAATCAAAGCAATCCAGGCACCAAACGTGACGCCTTTGACCAGTCCGATCCAATAGTTCGTTAGACCAACCGCATTGGGCAGCTCCTGCAAAAACCACATGAACTGCAGACCAAGCGCAAAGTGCGCTGCCAACATGCCACCCAGAAGTGCCATCGCATCGGTCCACAAGACCAGCAGCGGCATCACGATGGCAAGTGCGATGACCCTTGGCAAGATCAGACGCTGGCCCTCAGAGATGCCCATGACCTGCATGGCATCTAACTCCTGCGTCACACGCATGACACCAATTTGTGCAGTGATCGCCGACCCCGAGCGCCCAGCGACCAAGATTGCCGCGAGCACAGGTCCTAATTCACGGACAATCGACACGCCAAGGAGTTTGACAATGAACTGACCAGCTCCAAACAGTGCCAGCTGTTGCGCCGAGAGATAAGAAATCACCACGCCAATCAAAAACCCAACCAAGGCTGTGATACCGAGTGCCTGTGCCCCAGCGCGAAAAATCTGGGCCGATATCTCCTTCCAAGGGCCACGCAAGGGCCGAGCGACCATCACCATAAAATCAATCGCCAAGGCACCAAGCAGTGCCAACAAACGCTGACCGTGCTGAGCGCCCACAGCCACACCATCGCCAATGTCTCGGATCCAGGCCAACCAATCTGCCCTGGAAGCAGGCACTTTGTCCGGCACACCTGCGGCGGCGAGCATATTAAAAAGGCGTCGCTGTGAGTCGGAGATCTCGATACGTAGCGGCAACTTTCGCCCCCAACGCTCCCAGAGCAGTTGGGCACCAATTGAATCAAGTCGCAGTGTTGGTTCGAGCACCCACCGAGTGTCTAATGGCACGCTACGCAGCGCATCACGACGCTGTCTCACCACACCAGGGCCAGACAGTGTCAGCACGTCCCAGCCACCACCAATATGGCACTGGCCGCTTTCAAGGACAAAGGGCAAAGATACGGCGGATGGTGAATTGGCTTGAGCCATGTGGGATACTAGTGTGAAGACATAACCACTCGAACCCATGTTATAGCCGATCGTGTCAAGACATGCTTACGTAAAACTGCCTGCGCCGGACGTCATGGCGCAAACGTTGACCCGCGAGTTGCCGCAATTTGCGGCGTCCCATTGGGTTGAGCGGATTGGGTCGACCAACGCTGACCTGCTCGCGCTTGCCCGTGAAACAGGCTCACAGGCTGGATGGCCACGGTTACTCGGTGCCCATCATCAAACGCAAGGCAAAGGTCGGCTCGGTCGACCCTGGCAAGACATTCCCGGCAAAACGCTCATGTTCTCTTGCGGCTTTACGCTACCAATTCATGGCAAATCATTGTCTGCTTTGCAAGGGTTGGGGCCCGCGCTCGGCTCACGCAGTGTGCTTGCCCTGCAGCCACTGCTGACCCAACCACAACGCATGCGCCTGAAATGGCCAAACGACATCATGATTGACGATGGCAAATCGGCCGGGGTTTTGATTGAACTGGCCAATTCAACAGACTGCACCTACATCATCGTCGGCATGGGTCTAAATCTTTATGGTCATGACGCATTGCAAATTGAACTCGGACGTGAGATCGGTGACATCGGGCCACTGCTTTTGCCAGGGGTCAGTGCAAGTCAATTGGCCAGCACCTTGGCAAACACTTGGCATGAAACGCTAAACGCCATCTATCAGCATGGTTTCGAACCGTTCAGGGCCGCATACAGCAGCGTGGACTATCTGGCCAACCGCGACGTCAACATCATCGACCAAGGGCGAGTAGTGGCCTCAGGCATGGCATCCGGGCTGGGTCCTGACGGTAGCCTGCAATTGAGCACCCCACATGGGACGCAGCATTTCCATGTAGGGGATGTGTCTGCGCGCCTAAACACGCCAGTGAGCCACTCATGACCCTACTGATTGATGTGGGTAACACTCGCTTAAAACTTGCAGTGCTGAACAACGGTGTCTTTCAGTACTTGACGGCGATCGCCACCGACTGTGCCTCAAGATGCCAACAAAGCCTGAACGAAACGATCAAATCGCTGGGCAGCGAAGTTCGCTCTTGCGTTGCTGTCAGCGTGGGCCGCGACGAAATCAACCATCTGGTGCAAAGCACTCTGGCACCCACCATCGTCGCGTGGATCAAGCCAGTGGCCAAGGCCGCTGGCGTTAAAAACGGGTATCCAGAGCCTGCTCAGCTCGGAGCAGATCGATGGGTCGGGATGGTCGGGGTAGCTCACCACTTTGCGCTGCCACATCCCCCCGTTGTTCTAGCGAGCTTCGGTACAGCAACCACCATTGACACCCTCAGTCCGGACAATGAGTTTACGGGCGGCTTGATTCTGCCCGGCGTTACCATGATGCATGAGTCGCTGGCTCGTGGCACAGCCAACCTGCCCAATGCCCCCGGATCCCTCGCATCGTTTCCGACGAGCACCGTCAGCGCCATTACATCTGGCATTGCAGCAGCGCAAGTTGGCGCGATCTTGCGCCAAGTCCGACTGGCCGAACGAGTCTACGGGCAAGCGCCGATCGTTGGCGTGACTGGCGGGGCACGGGCAGCTGTGGCAAGCGAATTGACGGATGTGCTTGGCGTGATCGCACCGATAGAGTTGCCACATATTGTCCTCAATGGGTTAGCCGCGTTGGCCCATAAGCACAAGGACTAATCCTGGCGAGGGTACAATTATCGGATGAGATCAATATTCGTTGTTTTGTTGGCTGCCAATGCCCTGATGTTTGGTTTGGGTCAGGGATGGTTTGGTTCGACCCATGTCGAGCCAGGACGTCAACCCAGTCTGCTGCAAACGCAGCTCAATCCCGATGCCCTGAGCATCAGCGTTGGTCGCCTCCAAACCCGTTAATCTGTTGGCCATTGACATCTAACTCAGTGATTGCCTGCATCATTCGCTCGGTTGCACCCAAGTGATTGGTGACCCAGCCACGGCCAGCCAGCCCAGTCATGGCTGCTTGCTCTGGCGAGCTTAACCATTTTTGTACTTGCTCAAACGCCCCTTGTGGTGTTGGCACTTGGACGATTGCATCTGCCTGAAGTGCGCTAGAAACTGCATCAGCGAAATTGTAAGTGTGCGGACCCACCACCACCGGAGTGCCGATCGCACAGGCTTCGATAAAGTTCTGACCGCCATGCGGCTCAAAACTGCCACCCACCACAGCGACATCAGCCGCCGCATAGAAAAAAGGCATCTCACCCATGGTGTCACCCAATACAACGTCAATGCTCGCCAAGCATTGCTGCGACTTTGGGTCATCGCGTAAGACCGACCAACGCGCATATCGACACCCCGCTGCGTCGAGAAGACGAGCTGCCTCGTCAAACCGCTGAGGGTGCCTCGGTATCAGAAAGAACAGTGGCAGCGTTTTAGATCCGTCCTGGCTTCGTTCAAGGTGCGCACTGATTTGCGCAACCATCGGCTTGTCCTCACCCTCGCGCGTGCTGGCAATTGCCACCACCGGCCGATTTAGCTGCTCACGCCAATGTTTACCAGCCTCGATTGCCACATGAGGCAACTGCATATCAAACTTCAAATTGCCACATACCTGTACACGCGAAACACCCACTTCAAATAAGCGCTGCGCATCAGCATCCGACTGTGCCAACGCGAGCGAAACACCCTGATAGGCATCGTGCAACAATCCCCCGAACAGTCTATTAATCCAACCCGCCTGTTTTAATGACTTCTCAGATAGGCGGGCGCTTGCCAGAATCACTGGCACCGCCTGCTCGCGTGCAGCATGAACCAGATTGGGCCACACCTCTCGCTCAATCAAGATCACCAAGCGCGGATTAAAATGTCGTAAGAAACGGCGCATGCACGACACGAAGTCATAAGGCACCCACTGCTGCCAGACTTCTCCTCGGCGAATTTCCTCGGCCAGAATGCGACGACCTTCGGCCCGCCCCGTTGGCGTCAGGTGTGTCAATATGACCGTCTCGCCCTTAAGCGCTAGGGCCTGAATCAAAGGCTTGGCGGCCCTAACCTCACCCACGCTGACCGCGTGAACCCAAATGGGTCGTGGCCCATCCGAAGGCTGCGGATAGCGTCCAAAGCGTTCAGCTGCCCACAGCTGCCAGTCAGCCGTGCCCGAGCGAGCGCGCCAAAACAACCACGCCCATGCCACTGGAGAGAGTACAACCAACAAGAACGAATAAATCAAGCGAGGCAACACGGCTTGTTTCCTTTGCCAAAGCAAATAAGTTCAGTATACGCAGACCGAGCGAGCAGTCCTGTTACACATCGCTCATTCAGGCCAGTGCCTCGTTGATGGCCAACAGTACCTGTTCGCTTGAGGGCTCCTTTGCGCGATCACCTAGACTGGCTCTGTAACCAGAGCCAACCAATGGCGTGCGAACTGGCGTTGAGGCCTTATATATACCAATGGTATCAATCCCAAGCGCTGCAGACAGATGGGTCAAACCACTGTCTAGCCCGACCATAATGCGCGCACCCGCCATTAAATTCGCCAAGTCGCTCAAGCTTGAGCGCGCTTGCACTCTAGCCTGATCACGCCCTTCGATCAGCGCCTGTGCCCGTTCACGCTCTTGCTCGTTGCCAGCTAGCAGGACTAGCCCCAACCCCTGAGTTTGAAGTCGATCGAATACCGCCTGCCAGCCGCCAGCCCGCCACAACTTGTCGTCTCGACTCGCCGAGGGCATGATGACCGCGTAGGGTGGCTGAACTGGCGCATCGACACAAAATCTCTGCAACCCGAAATCCGGGTCTCCACGCCATTCATAGCCAAAGGCTGCCGCTGCTAGCTTACGCTGACGCAACACGGCTGGCTGCCAGAACTCAATGCGATGACGCACATCATAAAAAAAGGTGCACAGCGGCTCACGCGCTGAACGCCAATCCAGCCCATGCTTTGCGCCACTGGCTGCACGTACCAGCCAAATCGACTTCAGTAGCGCCTGCATGTCGAGCACCATGTCATAGCGGTTATGGCGAATGGTCTCAAGCACCTGGCCACGCTCAACACGCGATTGGGCTGACAGCCAAGACTTTCGCCAGCGACGGTGCGCAATTGGAATTACTTGATTAATCGCCGGATGCCAACTCGCAATCTCACTAAAGCTCTCTTCCACGACCCAGTCAATGGTCACGCCTGGCACGTTTGCGGCGATGTCACTGATGGCGGGCAATATGTGCACCAAGTCACCGAGAGACGATGTACGAACAATCAACAATCTCATGGTGCTGGCTCGAGCAATCGCAACACTTGGTCAACACCTTGCTGCCAAGGTGGCAAGGCAATTCCGAAGGCTTGCTGAAGTTTTTGTGTACAAAGCCTTGAGTTCTGCGGGCGCGTGGCTTGGACTGGAAACTCGCTTGATCCAATGCCAACGATCGCTTTCTGGGACATCTGGATTGGCCACCCCAATTCTTTTGCCTTCTCGATTAGGTAGCTGGCGTAACCATGCCAGCTTACTGCGCCACCCGGGCACAGGTGGAACAGACCCCAGCGCGGATCCGTCTGGTCTTGCATCTGTGCGAGCATGCGCAGCGGCACGTCAACCAAAAGCTGAGCTGGCGTGGGTGCGCCAATCTGGTCGTTGACCACGCGAAGCTCATCACGCGTTTGCGCCAAGCGCAACATGGTCTTGAGGAAATTTTGACCATCGGCACCAAATACCCAGCTGGTCCTGAAAATCAGGTGCGCTCCACCTGCTGCTTGAACGGCACGTTCGCCAGCCAATTTGCTGCGCCCATAGACAGACAATGGCGCTGGCATGTCAGTCTCTAAAAACGGCTGGTCACCCCGACCATCAAATACATAGTCAGTGGAATAATGCACCAGCGGCACGTTTACGTTGGCTGCGACTGTCGCCACCACACCTGGCGCCAATCCATTAATGTCGTAGGCCATTTGCTCTTCTTGCTCAGCACGATCAACAGCTGTGTAGGCAGCGGCATTCACCATCACGGTTGGCCGAACCTGCTCAACCAAGTCGTAAAGCGTATCTCCCAGCACATCCAGATTGCTTAAATCCAACTGCTCACGTCCAAGCACAGCAACTAACTGCTGACGCGGCAAAGCCTGCTGCCAGGCATGGCCTACCTGCCCGGTTGCACCGATGAGCAAAATTCGCGAGGGGTATTGTTTGATTGACATGCCCGCATTGTATGGCGAGCCAGCAATTAAACAACCAACACGATGATGCCAACGGTCAACAGTAAGAGCAGCGAAATACGCTTGATTTCATGGGCGCGATTCTTAAGCGCCCGCACAAACAGGTAAGAACCTAATGCGGTCGCCACCACATGGACGGGGACCAGGGTGCCCGCGTAGACCAGTTGCTCCATGCCCAGTGCGCCATTAAGAAGCAAGACCACGAGCGTAAAGGTCTGGGCAAATGCGAAGTAGACCGTAAAAAATGTCCTGAAAGCCGTCGGCGTGTAATTGGGCGCCGACATCATGTAAAGAATAAACGGTGGCCCACCAATGCCCGCAATCCCTGTCAGCATCCCACTTGAAACCCCTGCCACGCTGTCCTGCAACCGCCCTCGCACACCTCGATAAACCCAGCCTGATAGCAGCAACAGGGCCAAGACGATCACCACCAGTGAAACCAGCCGCCTGACCACAGATGGGTCAAGCGCATTCAAAAGCATCCAGCCCAGCGGCACACCAACCAACGCCGGCGGTACCATTCGCCGAATGAGCGGCCAGTCGATATCTTTCCAGACACCGGGCAACATTTGAACGGTCCCCAGCAAATTGATGATCACCACGATCGCGACCACGTCTGTCGGGGGTAGATAGAGATTGAAGACTGGGGCTAGCAGCAGGCCACTGCCAAAACCAGAAAATGCACGCATGGTGCCACCGGCAGCCGCCGTGACCAGCATCACCACAAGCATGGTCATGCTCGGAAAAAGCCCACTCCAATAGTCAACCATGGTGATGTGGAATAGGATTCAGCCGTCAACGTCCTAAAAACTGTGGTGCGCGTTTCTCGGCAAATGCGCGCTTGCCCTCGGCATAGTCCTGGCTGTCGAAGCACTGCTGCATTAATTGGCGCATGACTTCTAGGTCAATGTCCGCTGGTAATTGCTGAAACTGCCTGATCATGTGCTTGCCTGCCTTCAGTGTTAATGGCGCATTGGCCGCCACTTTCTCGAGGTAGTCATCTACCACCTCATCAAAAGATGCCACTGGTGCAGTCATTTGCACCAAACCCTTTTGCAGTGCCTCTTGCGCGTCAAAGCGCCTGCCGGACAAGAAAATGTCGAGCGCGTTGGCTGGACCCACGGCAGTCACCAGATTACGGATGGCACTAAATCGGTAACCCAACCCCATTTTAGCGGCGGGCAAGAAAAAGATGCTGTCTGCGCACGCGATCCGGATGTCGCAACATAAGGCGAGGTTTAAGCCACCGCCCACGCAATAGCCTTTCACACGAGCAACCGTTGGCTTTGGAAAGTTGTAGAGCGCGTTTTGTGCGCCTTCGGCAACCCCTTCGTATTGCGCAACCGCATCGGCTACCGTTCGCAACTGATCGAACTGGGATATGTTGGCGCCAGAAACAAACGCTTTGTCTGCGGCGCCAGTCAATACAACAACCCGAACCTCGTCATCGTGCTCAAAAACCGACAGAGCCGGCTCTAACCCTGCCCACATCTCATATGACATGGCATTAAGCTTGGCAGGGTCGTTAAAGGTGAGCCATCCCACAGCGCCTTTTTTTTGAACGATGAGGCTGCCCATTAAGGACTTTAGTTTCCGAACAGGTTGCGATAGCCGTTTATTCCGTTTTCCAGATGTTCACGCATGGCCTGACGCGCTGCGTTGGCATCTTGGCGCTCGATCGCATCAGCGATGCGTTCATGCTCACCATCGATCTCCTCAATGCGAGAGGTGCCCAGGCTACGAAAACGCAG
Source organism: Lautropia mirabilis (assembly GCA_945876565.1). Taxonomy (GTDB): domain Bacteria; phylum Pseudomonadota; class Gammaproteobacteria; order Burkholderiales; family Burkholderiaceae_B; genus Algicoccus. The sequence goes on from CAMCOS010000001.1 coordinate 154,867, forward strand.
CGTGCGCACAGCGTCACGGATCACCGAATCCAGGTGCCCCATGATTCGCACAAAATAGGGATTGTTGGCTGCGTGTATCACCGCCAAATGAAAGTCTACAGCGCATTTGGCATCGACTTCCCAATCATCGGGGTGTTGCTCGCTTTGACGCAAAGCCAGCTTGATGGCATCCAATTGGGCTGAGGTTCGGTGGGTGGCCGCCAGTGCTGCTGCGCCCGACTCGACTTCAACGCGCAAGCGGTAAACATCTAGCAACTGTTTGAAGTCAAGTAAGTCATCTTGCTGCACTTCAAAGGGGCGCTTCTCAATGTGCTGCTTCACAAAGGTGCCTACGCCGTGGCGAGTCTCAACCAACCCCGTCAGCTTAAGTCGCGCAATCGCCTCACGAATCACGTTGCGGCTCACACCAAACTGCGCCCCAAGCGCCTGTTCAGTTGGCAAGCGTTGACCTGGACTAAGCGTCTCTTTCAGGACGCGATCACGCAGCTGCGCTGCAATCTCATCTGCCAGGTTTTCTGGTTTACCAAGGCCCTCAAAAGCAGCCACTGGCTTGGACATGGCCTGACGGCGATTTTCCCGACTGTGCACGGTGCGTCCGAGTCCATTCATGACAAACCCCCGACACGCAACGATAAGGTGAAAGCAATGCGACTCATACTACAATCCCCCCAATGATTGATTATTGTCTCTTACATGAGCGTTGCGACGCTTCTGAGGTCAATCATATACACCTTTAAGAAGAAATCTAGTAGGGTTGTCCAACAACTCAATTTTTCTCGATTTGACGCTGGCTAACAATTTCGTCTGATCAACAGGATTGCGCATGATTATTGTCACAGGAGGCGCCGGTTTTATCGGCAGCAACTTCATCCATACCTGGCTTGCCCAGACTGACGAAGCCGTGATCAATCTGGATAAGCTGACTTACGCCGGAAACCCGGAAAATCTTATTAAATTTCAGGGAGATAAACGCTACACCCTGGTCCATGGCGATATCGCTGACAGCGCGTTGGTCACGAGGATTCTGACCGAACACCAACCTCGCGCCGTGATTAATTTTGCAGCCGAATCCCACGTCGACCGATCCATTCACGGACCAGGTGAATTCATTACCACGAATATAAATGGGACATTCCACTTGCTGGAATCGGCTCGTGGTTTCTGGGAGACACTTCCTGCGGCGGCCAAGCAAGATTTCCGGTTTTTACATGTTTCAACCGATGAGGTTTACGGCACACTTGCGCCCAATGACCCACCTTTTAGCGAGACCAATCCTTACGAACCCAATAGTCCGTATGCCGCTAGCAAAGCCGCGTCTGATCATCTGGTACGTGCCTGGCATCACACATACGGTCTGCCGGTGCTCACCACCAATTGCAGCAACAACTATGGCCCTTATCATTTCCCGGAAAAACTCATTCCCTTGGTGATTTTGAACGCGCTAGCCGGCAAACCCTTGCCAATCTATGGCGATGGCCAACAGGTGCGGGACTGGCTTTTCGTGTGTGACCATGCCCGCGCGATCATGCGTGTGCTCGAGAAGGGGCAGATCGGCCAGACGTACAACATCGGCGGCAACCAGGAAAAAGCCAATTTGGACGTTGTTAAAACCATTTGCGCTCACCTCGATGCGCTTTGGCCTAAAGCCGATGGCAGCAGTTATGCGGAGCAAATTACGTTCGTCAAAGACCGCCCGGGTCATGATCGCCGTTATGCAATCGATGCCAGAAAAATCAAACATGAATTGGGTTGGGAGCCACAAGAGACTTTTGAGACCGGGCTTGAGCAAACAATTCAGTGGTATCTCGACAATCAACAATGGGTAAAACATGTCACTAGCGGTGACTACCGAAAGTGGGTACTAAAGCAATATGGCTAATCATCCAGCAGGCAAGCAAACACAACGTCGCGGCATCGTTTTAGCGGGCGGCTCAGGCACGCGTCTCTACCCCATTACACAGGGGGTCTCGAAACAGCTGTTGCCGATTTATGACAAGCCCATGGTTTATTACCCACTGACCACGCTCATGCTAGCTGGCATTCGGGATGTGCTTTTAATCTCTACGCCACAAGACACACCGCGCTTTGAGACACTCCTCGGTGATGGCAGCCAGTGGGGCATGAATATTCAGTTCGCCGTACAACCTTCGCCTGATGGCTTGGCTCAGGCCTTCATCATTGGGCGGGACTTTGTGGCAAACCAGCCTAGCGCACTGGTTTTGGGTGACAACATCTTTTACGGCCATGATCTGGTCAAGCTGCTGCATAACGCAGACGAACTCGACCAAGGCGCCACTGTCTTTGCCTACCATGTGCACGATCCAGAGCGCTACGGGGTGGTTGACTTTAACGCCCAGCGTCAGGCAGTCAGTATTGAAGAGAAACCCGCTCAGCCCAAGAGTAACTATGCCGTAACAGGCTTGTATTTTTACGATGAACAGGTCTGTGACATCGCAGCATCGATTAAGCCCTCTGCGCGGGGCGAACTCGAAATTACAGACGTCAACCAACGCTACCTCGCTCAGAACCAACTGAAGGTCGAAATCATGGGTCGTGGCTATGCTTGGCTAGACACGGGCACACACGACAGCTTGCTCGAGGCCGCGAGTTTTATCAGTACCTTGCAGAAACGTCAGGGTCTGATGGTCGCTTGCCCCGAAGAAGTCGCTCTAACCCAAGGCTGGATCGATGCAGAGCAAATCGAAAAACTCGCTGCCCCTCTGCAAAAGAATCACTATGGGCAATATTTACGGTCGCTGATTACGCAACGAGGCTAAGCCAGATGCCATACCAGATTGAAGCCACCAACATTGCGGGTGTATTGCTGTTAACACCAAAGGTGTTTGGTGATGATCGCGGTTTTTTCTTTGAAAGCTTTAACCAGCGTGACTTCGAACAAGCCCTGGGTCACCCAGTGAGTTTTGTTCAAGACAATCACAGCAGATCCAGGCAAGGCGTCTTACGCGGGCTGCACTTTCAAACGAAACATCCTCAGGGCAAGCTCGTCAGAGTTACCGCCGGCGAAGTATTCGATGTTGCCCTGGATATTCGACCCGACTCACCCACCTGCGGCCAATGGACTGGGTATCGCCTGAGCGCCGACAACAAGCAGCAACTCTGGGTGCCGCCTGGCTTGGCACACGGCTTTCTGGTGTTGAGCGATTACGCTGAATTTCTCTACAAAACCACGGACTACTACTACCCAGAACATGAACGAAGCATTGCGTGGAACGATCCTGATCTGAATATCGATTGGCCCATTAATCAACCGCCTGCGGTGTCTGCTAAAGACCAACCACACGCGGCATTGACGCTGTCACAGTGGCTAAAAGGCTAAAGCTTTAATGAAATACCGCTGGGCCACTTGACCCGATCGTCGTGGTCTTGTCCTCACTCATCCAGGCCGGCCATGCATCAAGCGGCCATTGCGCGAGCCGATACTGTGAGTGCACAATCCCAAGCCACTGTCGCAGCAGCAACGATGGCATGCCAAGCTCAACCACCTGCTTTGGCGTAACGCCTCTGAAGCGCAGACTCACACCCTCTTGACCCGGGGTAAGGTCAACTTCACGAACCAGCCACTCTTGGACGGTCTGGGCCGTTTGTGGCGTCACGGGCGCTTGGGGCTGCTCTTGCGATTTTTGTTGATGAGAAACTTGTGCAGCCTGCTGCGCAAATGACTGCTGTACCTCAGGCACGGGGGCCGCTGCCGTCTCACGTTCCAGCAAACCCGCCAAATGCTGGACCAATCGGTCAAGCAACCGCCGGGTGAGCCACAAAACGACAACATGATTGCCCGGCAACTCAGTGCTGATTCGAAGCCGATCCTCGTAATCAGTAAACTCTGTGGTGAATCGTTGTGCCACCGTCATGGTTTGAGTCCCAATAAAGATTAACCGCCGGCTGTGTTTGACAGATTGACAGACCGCCATCGACCCGCAACAAAGCTAAGCTTCGAAGTGTTGTACCTTCATTAAAATTTTATCCGAGATTATTCATTTGTTGCAGGCGGCAAATGGTAGAGCCGCCAGGCAGCCACGGCGATTCCGCCCTTTATAAGAACCACCATCAGAAAACCTTCTCAAATTTAGTGGATTAGCCCAGTTGACGACCCAAATTCCCCCACCCTTGGCCACTTCAAAATCCCCCAGCTGAGTGGCGCGCTAGTGCGCTAGCCATCAGTTACCGGCAGGACGTTACTGTGATACCCCTCAAAGAGGGAGAACTGGAGTGAACATCTTGAAACCGCACTTACAAACGACTGAATTGACGCTTCTGGTGAGTAACACCAGCCAGCATGAGATTGCGCGCGTCACCCAGATAAATCGCACGGCGATCCGAGCGTATGCCAAGCGCTGGCGCGAGCAAAAGGCGGACTCCCCTGGAGTTTCCACCGGGTCTGCGGATCAAATTCCCCCACCCCGGCCACCGGCGAGAGCATCCAAACAAGCGGTTTCGGCCTGCAGCGAGCCCTACCGTAAGTTCATTCTAGTCATGCGAAAGGCCACAGAGATTGGCCCACAGCCACTAAAGCTGTGTGAAACCTGGTTTGCCAGTGACGGACGGGTCGGTCACCGCCAGCTCTGGGGCATCGCGAGGTTAGCAGAGCATAACCCCAAGCGCATGGCCGAGCAGGCCTGTGCGATAGTGCTACGCGATGGGGTCAACAGCTACAAAACCATCAAAACACTGGTGGAGCGACTCGTGGCAGATGCCCTGGCTGTTCTAGATGCTCCGCGCCAAGGTGAGATCTTGCTGACCCAAGAGCACCACCTGATCCGATCCGGTGATGAATACGGTGACCTGTTCGAGATGGCCACCCGACAAAACGCTGAACGATTACTTAACCACCGCCAACAGGGAAACCCAACCCCATGAGCATGCCCATGACACAGATTGAGCGCAACCGACTCCAGAATCACCTTCAATCCGTAACGTAGATATGATCTGGCGGTTGTTCGTTGACATAACGCTGATGCATTCCAACATATGCTTGTTCGAGGCGTTTAGCGAACAGTTGCCCATTGAACAGAGGAGCGGTTAAGCGGTTTCGATCAA
>CAMCOS010000002.1 GCA_945876565.1 Lautropia mirabilis
CCTGTTTTTACCCTGGATTTGGATTAAAAAAATGCGTCCGGCAAGCATTTTAAAATCTACCTAGACCGCGTATATTTGCAGCCCTTCTGGTGCGGTAGTTCAGTTGGTTAGAATACCGGCCTGTCACGCCGGGGGTCGCGGGTTCGAGCCCCGTCCGCTCCGCCATAAAGATGACGCAAGCTCCTGATTTAATGACATTTATTGTCCGTATTGAACTGCTGACTATCAAGACGACTATCAAGATCACTATCGATTGATGGCCTGATTGAAGTGCTAAAGATCGTCTCGCCAGCGCCACCTCTCTGCATTTTGCGAAATAGACTTAACGGCGACTTCATCCAGACCCGCTCCCAACCCACTTAGCTTCTGGGTCATCCCCGCCAAAGATGCATTGGCGAAAACATTGTGCTCAGCCTTTAACCGATACAAAGTGCGCCAGTGAATGCCTTTGGGCTTATCGCCATCGCCGCGTTCAGGATATGTGCCTATAGACCTCGCCCACGGTTCGCGCCTTAATCGCGGGGGTAAACCGCACTTCTTGAATCATCCTATTTTCCCCAGTTGATCCCTTCACAATACAGCGCAAACCGTGATTTGATGGGGGTTTGCATATGATTGGGAGAGTCACCCAATGGGTGAGTCAAAATTAGAGCCAACTGCGGTGGCCAAGGCGGTACAAAATGCGATGACCGAGCAAGCGGCAGTGATCGACCAAGAGATGAGAGTGAACACGCCGGGTGGTCGCTATCAGGTGCGGTGGGATGATGGGGGCAGTGCCACAGCGCTTGGGCAGTTACCGTTCTTTGCGGAATTTCTTGATGTTACCGGGTTGTTTGATCGCTGGGTAACGAATTGCCCGCTGGGCTATACGAGCCCGAATGCACCGAATGCCAAAGATGTTCTGGGCACTTGGTTGCTATCTATTCTTGATGGTCAGTGGCGTTACGCCCACATCACCGGCTTGCGCGGTGACAGTGTCGCGCCGGGCATTCTTGGCATGAAGAAAATAGTAAGTGACGAAAGCCTGCGCCGCGGTCTTAAGCACCTTGCACCTGCGCTCAAGCGTGGCCAAGAAGAGCAGTGCGCCGCCAGAGAAACACAGTTGGCCAAGACCACCGCTTGGATGGATCAGACCCTGATGGAAGGCGTCCAAGACGCTTTGGATACCAGCTGGATATTGGACATCGACACCACCATCAAGCTTCTTTTTGGTCATCAGGATGGGGCTCAGATCGGCTACAACCCCACAAAGCCGGGACGTCCTTCGCACACCATCCATACCTACTGGATTGCCAACGTGCGCCTTGTCCTTGATGCTGAGGTCCAGAATGGCAAAGCCCATGCGGCTCGCCACAGTATGCCGCGGCTCACGACGCTGCTCAAGACGCTTGCGGCTGACCAACGTCCGCATCTGGTGCGCGGTGACATTGCGTTTGGCGTTGACCCTGTGATGAGTGAACTCGAGCAGATGGCGCAACCCTACCTGTTCAAGCTCAAGCAAACTGCCAATGTCAAGCGTCTGATCGAACGCCTGTGGCGGCAAACCGATTGGCAGGCCGTGGGCGAGGGCTACCAGGCCGCGAGCGCTCGATTGCGGCTCTCCGGCTGGTCGCATGATCGCCGTGTTGTCGTGGTTCGCCGGCCAGTCAGGCAATCGAAGGCAGCTCGGGCAAAGAAGTCTGACAAGCCCAAAGGGCAGGATAGCTTGCAGTTTGGCGACATGGAAAGCGGGACGCAGTGGGAATACGCCGTGTTGGTGACCAACAGCGACCATGACTTGAGCGCCATCGGCAAGTTGTACCGGGATCGGGCTGATTGTGAGAACGGGTTTGATGAGCTCAAGAATCAGTGGGGCTGGGGTGGCTACACCACGCAGGATCTGGAGCGCTGCAACCTGTCGGCACGCGCTGTGGCGTTGATTTACAACTGGTGGAGTTGGTATGTGCGGCTGACGCACCCTAAGGCGCGGCGCGAAGCCATCACGTCCCGCCCGTTACTGCTGTCTGGCATTGCACGGCAAACCTCGCATGCCGGGCAGTCACGCTTGCTAGTGACGCTAACCCACGCTTGCGCTGACCAAGTTAAGTCGATGATCGCCAATGGACGCAAGGGATTAGCGATTGTTATGAGAAGTGCGCCACAGTTACAAAAAATCGATCGATGGAGGGCCCTGATGCGCTATATCATCGCGGAAATTATCGGCGCCAAGCAACCAATTGCAACCCGTTACATACCCCAAACACCGCCAGCACTCGCCTCGCCGGCCGGGTAACAGAGGAATTTAGGATCATGCGATGTTCTACTTCAAGCCCTTGCAGCAGTTGATCTTCGATTCGGGTGATGGTCGCTTCAAGGAGTTCGATGTGTGCCATGATCTCACGCAACACAAAGCAATGGCGCCCAGATAGGTCACCCTGCAGTGCCTCAAGGATCTCCTCGGGTGAAGCTTGTAAGCGTTTGCTCACATGACGCATCACCTCATCGACTAACTCACCAGCAATCAAAGACTTGATCATCGCCCGGGCTGACTTTCCGTTCAGATCGCTGACCACCACCCCGAGTCGCACACCGCTGTTGGTGAAAATCTTGTGCAACCGGTTTTTCTCCTGCGCCAGTTGTCTAATCAGGTTCTGGCGCTCACAGGCAATCAGTCTAAGCTCGCGAAGCTTGTCTGGTGGTACAAAGGAGGCCCTTAAAAAGCCAGCCCTTGCCAACATGGCCAACCACCAACGACTAGGCATCGCTCACGTCGCTCTTGCGACCCGGTACCGTCTTGATGTGCCGGGCATTGACCACTTTGGCTCGAATACCCACGCGATCGAGCGCGGCATGCGGACTCTCCCAGTGGATGCCCGTGCTCTTCATGACCACCTCATCAGGTCAGGTGACAGGGAGGTGGCTCACTGAGCCAGGGTGGGCCGATGTATGGCTTGCAGTTGCATGACCCACTCCGATAAGCTCAAAGGTGTGGAAGGCTAGAGGTGCCGGCACTGAATAAACCTGGAGGCACAAGTGCCAACGGCCTATTTACTGTTCGCTCTCTAGGGAAGCAATCCGGGGTACGAGTCAGTGCGGCAGATCATGTTAGTTCCGGGGTCTATAAGCCGCCATCAGTTTTCACGATCTTGACCTCTTAGCCTTCCACCCTATAGTTTCTTTGATCTTCTGGGGTGGCGCCAATCGCATGATTGTTAGACCGATCATCAGCAGATGGAGTAGACACGCGAGCCGATGAAAGAAACGAGTCAAATACAAAAGACGCCCTAACCCATCGATTAAGGGTGCGGTAGGTGCTTCAAAAACACTGTAGAGCAAAGCGGCGTACGACTTCGTTGCCTTGCAAACCAAAATGCCTACGCACCAATCATGGTACGTGGACCTATTTACCGTGAGTGCTCGATGGCAACAATGTGGGGTACGAGTTGTGTGCGATGGCTCAAATGACTGTTCGGTGTCAATATCACCCAAAGAATTTACCGACCTCTAACAACAGTACGCCGCGACTTGATTTTCTTTCATGATGCGGGGTGTCCGCAAGTTCCCGACATGAAAATTACGGAGAGTATTGATAGGTTGGTGAAACCTTTGTCGGAAATCGAGTCGAACATATCTGACAAAGGCACATCTGCGGAAGCCCCGAGCTCATTTGAGAATAGCTCGGCGTGTTTCGCTCGAAATAGGCAACATGCGGCCGAATGCGCGTCCAAGAATGTTGACAATCCATCTTCAACGGTAACCAAGGCCCTGATGAGAGTGCGCTGGTCATTATGCGATGGCAGCATGAATTCGTCATCCGCCATGCTCGTCCAGTTGGTATGCGGACTCAGGCTATCTGCCGATTTTCCGACAGCATGATCAAAGAACGCATCGGTCTGGCAAATGAAAGGCAGGAGTTCCGGCAACAGCACACCGTCATCCTGGCTTTCTAGCACATAGATGTCGCCGGAGCACACGCCATAGAAATCGGCCACCACCACCTTGCGCTGATACGCACGGCGCTTGCCGAATAACACTTAACCGAGTTTGAACACACTGGTGAAGGTCACGCCATCGGTCACGTTGTCCCAAGAGCGAATGCGCAAATCCCCCGGCACTATTGAACCGGCAATAAAGGGTTGAAATCTTAGGCTGCGTATTTGACATGGGGATCTTGGAAATACGCCTTGATCAAATCGGGTCTTGTTTCAAGCATTTTCATGTGGTCAGTGGTGGCTGATTTGAGTTTGTCTTTGGTTCGAACTTGCACCCGTGACCCGAGTGCTTGTTTCAGGCCAGCGTTCAGTCTTTCGTCTGGATTTAACTCTGGGCTGTAACTCGGCAGGTAGAACACTTCGATTTGGTCCTTGTGCTGTGCCAACCAGGCTTTGACCGGTTTGCTGTGATGTACGCGCAGGTTATCCAGAATCAGGTACACCTTCTTGGGTGAATCTTTGACCAATGCTTGAAGGAACTCGATGAGCTTGTCGCTGTTAAAGGCGTCTTCCACGATCATCCAGCGCGTCTTGCCTTGGTTGGTGACCGTGGAGATCATCGACAGCTTGTGGCGGGTGCCACCGACAGCCATGGCCACGGGCGTATGGCCCTTGGGGTGATAGCCTCGCCCGCGCACATCGGTATTGACCACCGCGGTCTCATCTCCCCAATGGATCTCTGCATCCTCTTGCTTGGCGCGTGCCTCAATGGCGGGGTATTCGTGCTCAAGCCACTGTTTGACCGACTCAGGGCGTTGTTCATACGCACGCACAACAGGTCGCTGCGGTGTAAAGCCCCAGCGTTTGAGGTATTCGCCCATGGTGCGCACCGGCAACTCAATGCCGAACTCATCCTTGACCAATTGCATCACCGCCGCTCGAGTCCAAAGCGCGAACTGCATCTTCAACTGCTCGGGACGCTTCTCGCAGATCAGGCGCTGGATGCGTAGCTCCTGCTCTGGAGTCAGCTGGCGCATCTGTCCAACCTGGCGCCCCGTGGGTTTGGGGGCTAAAGCACGCAGACCGCCTTCTTGTGCTGCCTAAATGGCGGCGTACACCGTGACATGCGACATGCTTAGTGCCGACGCAATCTCGGTGGCCTTCATGCCCTGGCGGTGCAAGCGTACCGCCTGCTTTCTGCGTTCATGTTGCGCCTCTCGGGATAGGCGCCTTCCGTCTTCTTTGGTATCCATGCGCCATTGTAGGAAATCATTACCAAAATGTCAACCCTTATTTGCCGAGTCTATAGGCACAGTAGGCTTAGGGCTTAGGGCTTAGGGCTTACAGCTTACGGCTGACGACCGGCTGCCACGCGAATGGCTGTTTGCACCCACTTGTCAGCGAGCTTTTCAAATGCTTCTACAGAACTTGCTTGAAGCCGGAACGATTCGCCTGACACGGTGTAAAGCGCCTCACCAATCAACTCGCCAGACTGACTGTCGTTGACCTTAGCCTCAACCACCAGCATGGCGTTCTTGTCGTCTAGACCAGTGGCCTTGCTAGCTATATTCAGCACGGCGCGAAACGGAATTAGGTCCGTTGGCTTAAAACCATCAGATAGTGTCTGTGCACCTGTGATCGCAATGCTGAGGTACGCAACACCTGGGCCCGGCTTATCGACCACCTTGACGCGTTTAGCCACGTCTTGGCGGATCGTCTGAGTGATCTGCTGTCGCACTTTATAGAACGTCTCTTCGGTCAAACCGTTGCCCGCGGCATCTGCAGTTGCCGTTTGATAGACCACCACTGGATCGATAATGACCGCGTCATATTTGCTGATGTCGATCTTGGGATTGCGGCAGCCATAGATCTCGACACCATCTTCAGGGCTCTCAACCAGGGTCAGGCGACCGTACCCTTGCAAGTAGCCCGATTCCAACTGGGGGTTTAGGCTCTTTTGGCTCGTGACGCAGCCGGCCAGAATCAATGAGGCAGCCAAAGCAACACCAATCACTCTTAGGCGCGAATGTGATCGCGAAGTTTCCTGATTGGAAATGGTAGATGGGACGGAAAGTTTCACGGAGGTCTCCTAGTTAACCGGAGCCAACACCCGTTTGCGCTAGTCGTTGTGGGTGGATATTACCTTTCTTGCGTACTTGCCAGTGCATTTGCTACAGCAGTCTTATTCCATAGGCTGTCACGCCAGATCCAGATCATGGAAACTGCACACACCACACCAATGGCTGAATAGACTGCCCAAGTCCAGGCAAATCCGAACCAGTCAATCAGCGGACCTGCCAACAGCAACCCCACTGGCAAACCCAAAATAGCCAAAATTCGCATTCCCATGACCCGGCCTCGGTACTGCGGTTCAGTTGCCCTCAGCATCACCGCCGCCAATGGAGTCACACACAAGCTTTGCGTCGCGCCCACTAGCATCAACAGCACCACACCCACCAACACCACGTTGTTAATGGCAAACAAAAATCCAGATGCGAACCACGCAATGCCAGCGATGATCATCAAACGGCCCGCCCCCATCGCGACTCGATTGCTACTGATCAATAAAGACCCGATCAAAGAGCCAAAAGCATAAGCGGCGCCCAGCACGCCAAGCAAGGTCTCCCTTGCCTCGAAGACATTATTAACCACGTAGGGCAACAAACCCAACGCAAGCGGGTAGGCAAATACGTTGACCCAGAATGCCAGCATAAAGCAACCCGTGAGCGCCGGACTATGCCACACGTATTGAATACCCAGCTTTAGATCTTGCAAGACTGACGCCGGCGCCTTGGCCGCAATCGATGCCGCATCCCGACCGGCCACCCCAAACGAGAGCGCGAGACTGATCACATACATCATCAGAATAAGGATGTAGGTACCGACCATCCCAAAAAGCGTAAAAATCCCAACACCCGCGATGGCACCAGCCATGCGCGCGGAATCCACCGTCAACCGGGAAATACCGAGTGCCCCCACTAACTGCCTCGGTGCAAGCGTCTGTGCAATCAAAGTAAAGCGGATCATCACATCGGATGGCTTAAGCGTCCCAGAGATGATGGAGAGCAAGATCACAATGATAGGGTTTAGCAAGTCTACGATGGCCAACCCGAGCAAGACGATCGACAGAAGAACAAACACGACGCGCATGGAGATGTATAGCGACTTGAAACCAAACCGGTCGCCAAGCACACCGACATACGGTGATACCAAGGCGCCGATGTACTGCAGCGCCCCATACAAAACCAGCAGAAAAACTGACTCGGACTCAACTAAAACATACCAGCCCAGAATCAGCATCTCGATTTCGAATGCCCACGAGGCAGCCAAATCGGCTGGCCATTGGAAACGAAAGCTTCGAACCGCAAAAGGCGCAAATGCGCGGGAGTTAGCGTTAGTCATCTATCAGTCACAACAATAAGCTGCTGTACTGTAGCGCCAAGACCCTCGCGTGTGTAGCCGTCTCGTCACAACATTCCGTCAGACAACATGGCGAATCACAGAGACTAATGCAAACCGATTTGGCCCTTCACCGAGATCTCGACCGAGGTCATCGATGGCTCAAGCGTGACCGATGGTCCAGCGTCGGCAATCAAAGGCGCTGCAACCATTCGCTGCATCGTCGGGCGCGCACTGAAATCAGCGCCATCGGTGAAGTCCAGCGCGACCACATGATAGCCACTAAAGCCAAATGCCTGTGCAGCCAGGGCAGCCCGTGCAGCAAATTCAGCTGCCAAATCTTGCATCAGCAGGTTCTGTTGCTCGCGACGGGCCTCGCGCGACAACGAGAACTGCACCGACGAAATCGCCAGCGACTTGCCCAAATGCTCAATCACCGCCGAGACAGACTCGAGCGCTTTGCTATCAACCACCAAACTGGCACGTCCAGCCCACCCCTTGGGCTTATTGTCTTTGCCATAGTCTAGGTAAACACTGAAACCGCCCGTGGACAGATCCACTGCCGCTGGCATCTTGAAGTTGGCGCGCGCTTGATTCAATGCATCCGACAACTTGCGATTCACCTCAGCGGCGGTAGCGCCAGATGCTTGCGCGCTAAAGACCACTTGCACTTGATCTTGCAAAACTTCCTTGCTTGCCGACACCTCAATGGTCGCCATGGCCCCATTCTTGTGACCACTAGCATCGCCTGCTGCGTGCGCGATCGAGGATGCTGCTAACACCAACCCTGCAAAGACCACACCAAGGTGGGCTTTATGCCAAAGCCCCTGAACACTTGTCAGTACATGCATCTCACACTCCTAAAAAGAATCCGATTGAGCGCCTCACTTTAGCCATACCCTGGAGTTCACGCAACGGGAACGGAGGCGGCGAGCGAGAACTAAGGCAGCGAGAACTGAGGCTGCGTAGTAGTGCTGGCACAGCAGCACTACCGAAACACCACTTGCATATGGTTTTGAGCACAACATGATGCTGTTTACTGCACACTGACATCAGGTATGTCGACTATAGCGACAAGCTAGGAAAAAGCGAGGAGCTAGATCATGGATAACGTTACACGACACCCTGCGCAAAAGCGGGGCATCAAAGGCCTGCACCACGCCGCCTACCGCTGTCGCAACTCAGAAAATACTCGAGCGTTCTACGAAGACTTTCTTGAACTGCCGTTATCGGGCGCACTCAAAATCACCGAAACCAAGACTGGACGATCAACTGAGGTGTTACACACGTTCTATCAACTCGGTGATGGCTCACACTTGGCATTTTTTGAGGCGCCGGATCAACCCTTCGAATTCAAGTCGCAGCATGATTTTGATCTGCACATTGCGCTTGAGGTCGACAAGCAACACCTCGACCACATGCTACAAAAAGGCAAGGATCGGCAAATCGAAGCCCGCGGCCCGGTTGACCACGGATTTATCGAATCGATCTATTTCCGCGACCCCAACGGCTATGTGATTGAGCTTTGCACAAAGAAGGCCGGCCACGATGAACACTTAAACCCACACAACACCGAGGCGCGCGAGTTGCTAGCGCAGTGGAACAAGCGTGCCAACTAGGACATGTATTGGCTGATTTCAATCAGATTGTTGTCAGGATCCCTGACATAAACCGACTGGATCTTCCCGACGGCGCCCGTGCGCGCGACCGGGCCCTCAATAATCGGCCAAGCGCGCGCTTTTAAGATATCAATGACTTGCGCAAGCGGGCAATCAGCAATGAAACACAAATCCGCTGATCCTGGGGTTGGCAGATGCGCTTTGGGCTCAAACTCTTTACCCGCAATGTGAAGATTGATTTTTTGATTGCCAAACACAAAGGCTTTGCGCTCAACCGGCGGTGTGCCACCAACAAAGGTCTCTAACCGCATACCAAGAATGCGTGTGTAGAAATCAATGCAGGCTTGCTCTTGTGCCGTGGTTAGAACAAGATGGTCTAGGTGATGAATCATAAGTACGCTCATAGACACTGAGAAACACAAAAGCCAGATTAACGCGATACCACTCGATCAGCCAGTTGCTAGACAGTGACCAGCGCGTTTCCAACCGATTATCGCGCTTACGTCGCCTAGTCTTGAAACGGCGCAACAAAGTGAAAGCAGCAGCCCTATAATCACCTCCAGCCCGTGTTTGAACTCATCGATTTGTCCACAAAACACCGACCGTTCGCGGGACTTCCAATTCTTGGTCATTGATACGAGAGGCAAGCAGTGATCGAACGTTACTCAGACCATGCGGCCAACGAACGAACCTTTCTTGCCTGGATCAGAACCGGCATTGCGCTCGCTGCCTTTGGGTTCGTGTTAGAGAAGTTTCACTTCTTTCTGGTCAGGATTGACGCGTTGGGCCTCACACAGGACAAACACGCCAGCACACATGACACAAAGACTGCCGGCATTATTTTGGTGGTGTTTGGACTCATCGTCATTGCCGGTTCAATTGTGCGTTACCTGAGTACCGACGCCAAGATCAGAAGGCCAGATCCCGTGGCTTATTCAACCAAAGCAGCGACGCTGCTCGGACTGACACTGCTGGTGCTAGGCGCATTCATGCTTTGGACCATGGTTGGGCTTTGAACGTTTTTCTTGCGCCCAGCTCATGAGCCTTTGGGCGAATCGTTATCCGGGTTTTCAGTGACATCGTGCCGTCTGTCTTTGTCATTTAGGACCTTACCTACCAAGAGCTCTACCGCGATCATGAGTGCCACAATGATCGCCACTGAGACTATGGCGATGGTGGTGGGGTGGTGGGGCTCATGAATCAGATCTTCGTGTAAGGGCTGGCAACCATTTAAGCAATAGCATCTCAGTTTTCATGGTCGTGCGCCCACTGAACGGCATATTTTTGAGTCTCTCGCGCCACCGCTGAGACCCAAAACCAATGTGTGATCCCTTGTTAATCCAGCGCAGCTGTGCATCAGGAATCTGCGCTGCGGCGTAGCTCGCGTGTTCTGCTGGCACATCTCGCTCAGCTGTCCCATGAAAAATCAATGTGGGTGCCTCAATCCGATTCATAGGCATCTCGGTAAGCGAAGTCAGCATCGAGATATCATTTTCAAGCCCAGGTTGACGTTGCTCGTAACGCGTACTCATGGTTTGCATCATGACACGCACAAAAGCCAGCTCGGTTGGATCCGTGACCGCATGACGCACTTGTTTGTCGAGCTCATCACCCTCTAGCGTTCCCTCTGTCGTGAGAAACTGCTTGATCATCATGGTCGGGAAATGCCGCATGAGCCAGTCCACTAAACACATCCCTGGACGACTCAGGTAGAGCGCCTGTTCAACGACAGAGATCTCTTGCATTTTGGTGTAACGCATGCAGACCGAATCGATCTCAATCAATGCCTTAACCCGATCAGGATAGTTCTGAGCCAAGGCATAGGTTGGAGGCCCGCCAGCTGACGCACCTACGACAGTCACTTGCGCCTGTCAGCTTCCGGGTTAAGCAGACAAATCACAGTGTCGAAAACGACCGTTAAATTCCCTGGGCATGTACTGCGCAGTAGACACGTTACCCGAGGACTCGTGTGCCCCGATACGGTGTCACTAGCCCAAAACTTTCGAAACAACGCTAGTGTCCGTCAGCGCATTCAACCTCATGTGACCTCACATGAAACTGATCTGTACAAACTTATCTGTACAGCATTTGTGCATAGCGATCAATGTTACCAACCTAAGGGCTGATACCGGTGTGAGTAGCCATGCTTTGGCTGAATTTGACGGTGACTAAAAAAGCGGTCGTCGATCGAGCCACAGGCATCGTCGACGAACAAGACGCTCACTTTACTTGTCGATTTTTGTGATTTTGTTACCCTGAATACCCAGGCCAGCCATCAAGCCACGCTGCTCGAAAATGAATGCATAGATGTCATCTTGCATCGTGATGGTGGTTTTTGATGCTGCTATGCCCTTGTCCATTACCACAATGCTAGGTCCCACACCCACCTCGAAACCTTGTGCAGTGTCTATCGCTTTCAAAGCGCTATCTTTCATGAAAAACAGGGCATAGCCATACTCTTGGGCACCAGCTTGAAAACCAACCGAGGCGCCCGTTGTGTTGTAAAAGCCAACGGCTTTACCATCACGCCACAAAACACCTTCACCATACTGGCCACCGACGATCAGCCCGGCTTTGGTCACTTTTGGAAACACCAAAACAGCAATCGCCTTGTCATTAAGCGTATTGGCTGTTGGGTTTTCTTTGATAAGCGCTGACAAAGCTTGAAAGGAAGACCGCTCTAATGCCGCTTTGGACTCAGCGTGAACGGCTGCCCCAAAGGTGGTTAATGAAGTTAAAAGCAAAACGGCACAAAATTGACGACTAATAAAACTGAACATGATTTCTTCTCGACATTTCAAGGTTTGGCACGCCTGCCAAGTAACTGTCACGCACTGTATCTTAATCCCTAAAACGAACAATTAAGCCTTTGATTTACGTTCGTCACCAAACGGCCCTCATTGCACCGCCCCTGACTTCTACTTGGATATAGCGATCACCTGTAAATGATCTGAGCCTGCCGCTGGCCACGGTTTTTAACGACCAGAAAAGTTAGGGTGTGGTGTTTGTATTAGCAGTTCCGCAGCATCACCACTGCGCCACAGCAGTTGGCTACTGCTGGCATGGCTTTAAAAGCGCGTGACTGTGTCTGCTGGATGAAGTTGGAAATTTGTATGGTCGGGGCGAGAGGATTCGAACCTCCGACTCCTGCGTCCCGAACGCAGTACTCTACCAGGCTGAGCTACGCCCCGATGTCGGAATAGCAGGCAACTAGCGCTGCCTCGGGAATCCGGCGAACGCCAGAAAGATTAAGATTCTAGCAGGTTTCAGGGCTCGGATAACTCGGCTAATTGTCGCGGTTAAGGGACAGTCCTGCGACTTGGGTGAGCACCGTGCGGATTTGATTGTCTGGCAAATCAGCGAGCGCTTGGATCGCCAAGTCAATCTCTGCTTGGGCCGCGCGGCGGGTATGCTCAAGCGCATCTGTTTCATGAATGGCGCTGGCAACCGCCAAAAAGTCACCCTCGCCCGTCTCAATTGCGTGGCGAATTAGCTGCTTTTGTGCGTCCGTACCGACTTCAAGCACGCGTAGCAACGGCAAAGTCGGCTTGCCCTCTCGCAGATCATCGCCCACGGTCTTGCCAAGCGTTTCGGCATTACCCGAGTAATCAAGCAAATCGTCAATGAGTTGAAAGGCTGTACCCAAGTGACGACCGTACGTGCCCGCAGCCTGCTGTTGCTGATCGGTGGCCTTGGCCAATATAGCGCCCGCCACGGCTGCGGCTTCAAACAGTTTGGCTGTTTTATAGCGAACAACCTGCAGGTACCGTTTCTCAGTCACATCCGGGTCATTCACATTGAGTAACTGAAGCACCTCGCCCTCAGAAATCACGGTGGTGGCCTCGGCCATCACCCGCATGATGTCCATGCTGTTGACCTCAACCATCATCTCAAAGGCTCGGGAGTACAGATAATCGCCCACCAAGACGCTAGCCGGATTTCCGAATACCGCGTTGGCCGTGCTTTTCCCGCGGCGCATGTCAGAGTCATCCACCACGTCGTCATGCAATAGGGTGGCGGTATGAATAAATTCCACCACCGCAGCCATCACCGCCTGCTTGTCACCCTGATGGCCTAAGTTTTTAGCCATGAGCAGCACCAGCGCGGGACGAAGTCGTTTGCCACCAGCGCCGATGATGTAGTCGCCAATCGTACGAATTAGCACCACTTCAGAGTTCAGGCGTGCTCGTATAACGGCGTTGACTGCCGCCATATCGTCGGCAATCGGGGACAGGAGCTCGGCAATGGGTGTTGACACAGCAGATTCTTTTTGACTTTCAATGAGTTATCGGTTAACTTCTTCGGTTCGGCTTTGGGCCGAAGAATTTTTTTACCCTAAAACCAAGAGGTTAACCCATGTACGCGGTCATAAAAACCGGTGGCAAGCAGTATCGCATTGCCGCTGGCCAGAAACTGAAAATAGAACAGATACCGGCAGACATTGGGCAAGAAATCACGCTAGACCAGGTTTTATCGGTTGGCGAAGGCGAGCAAATCAAAGTGGGTGCTCCCATCGTTGCCGGTGCCGTGGTCAAGGCAACAGTTCTTGCGCAAGGACGCCACGACAAGGTGAAGATTTTTAAAATGCGCCGTCGCAAGCATTACCAAAAGCGTCAAGGCCATCGTCAAAACTACACGGAAATCCGTATTGAGTCGATCTCGGCTTAATTAGGGTAGAAATCAGGAGTTAATAACCATGGCACAGAAAAAAGGCGGCGGCTCAACCCGCAACGGACGCGACTCAGAATCGAAACGTCTAGGCGTGAAAGCCTACGGCGGCGAGTTGATTCACGCTGGCTCGATCATCGTGCGCCAGCGCGGCACCAAGTTTCACCCCGGCGTGAATGTCGGCATCGGCAAGGATGACACCTTGTTTGCCCTCAAGAACGGTAAGGTGAAGTTTGAAGTCAAAGGTCGCTTAAACAAGTCGACCGTGTCGATCATCGCGGAATAAATCCAGCTGTTGCGACAGACAAAGCCCTGTCGTTGGCGGCAGGGCTTTTGTTTTTTGGGAAGGGATCATGAAATTTGTTGACGAGGCAACCATTGAGGTCATTGCTGGCAAGGGCGGCAATGGTGCTTCAAGTTTCAGGCGCGAGAAGTTCATCCCCAAGGGTGGACCGGACGGCGGTGACGGCGGCCGTGGCGGCAGCGTGCTTGCGGTGGCTGATCGCAACATCAACACGCTTGTGGACTACCGATTTGCGCGCAAACACGTTGCGCGCAACGGCGAGAATGGACGTGGCTCAGACCAGTACGGCGCTGGCGCCGATGATGTCACGCTGCGCATGCCAGTGGGCACCGTGATTTATGATGCCGAAACAGATGAACAGCTGTTTGACCTAGACAAGCACGGTGAGTCCGTGGTGCTCGCCAGAGGTGGTGACGGCGGCCTTGGCAACATCCACTTCAAATCAAGCATCAATCGCGCACCGCGACAGTTCACGCCCGGCAAAGAAGGCGAGCAGCGACGTATACGTCTTGAGCTGAAAGTCTTGGCAGACGTTGGACTGCTCGGCATGCCCAATGCTGGCAAATCGACTTTGATCAGCAAGATCTCAAATGCGCGCCCAAAGATTGCAGACTATCCATTTACTACCCTGCACCCGAACCTTGGCGTGGTCCGGACATCGCCATCCAAGAGCTTTGTGGTGGCCGATATTCCCGGACTGATTGAGGGCGCTGCCGAAGGTGCTGGTCTTGGGCACTTGTTCCTGCGGCATCTTTCACGAACAAGGGTGCTACTGCACCTGGTTGACCTCTCAACCATGAATCCAGATGAAGATCGCATTGAGGTGGCGGTTGCTGAGATGCAAGCCATCGAGAATGAGCTTCGCAAGTACGATGCCGATCTGTATGCCAAACCACGCTGGCTGGTGCTCAACAAATTCGACATGGTTCAAGACGCAGCGCAAGCTCGCGATGATTTTGTGGCGCGCAGCCAGTGGTCAGGTCCCGTGTATTGCATTTCGGCGCTCACGGGTGACGGCACCCAGCAGCTCATCTACGATTTGCAGGAAATGATCGACAAAACCAAAGCGGCTGAGCAACGTGCACAAGACATTGAAGACGGCACAGCACAATTTGATGACCCGAGATTTGACCCCGGCAGAAACAGCTGAAATCGATCAGCTGAGATAGTTCGACTATTCAGGAACCACTGAGCATGCCCTCCGAATCATCCTCCCCCGTGAAGACTGGCAACCGTTTGGTTGTCAAAGTCGGATCGAGCCTAGTAACCAACGACGGTCGCGGTCTAGATTTGCAAGCCGTGGGTCAATGGTGCGAACAAATCGCTGCCCTCAGAAAATCCGGCAAAGATGTGGTGCTCGTCTCTAGTGGCGCCATCGCCGAAGGCATGGCGCGCCTTGGCTGGAAACGTCGTCCAGTGGAAATGCATGAGCTGCAAGCAGCAGCAGCGGTTGGACAGATGGGTTTGGCACAAGCTTATGAGGGCGCGTTTAGCGCTCATGGGCTTAGAACAGCTCAGATTTTGCTCACCCACGAGGACATGACTGATCGATTGCGTTACTTAAACGCGCGGTCAACGCTATTGGCGCTTTTCAAGTTTGGCATTGTGCCCATCGTCAATGAAAACGACACCGTGGCAACCGACGAAATCAAGGTGGGCGACAACGACACGCTCGGTGCCTTAGTCGCCAACCTGGTCGAAGCCGATGCACTCATTATTCTCACCGACCAAACCGGCCTGTACGACCAGGATCCCCGCCAAAACCCCAATGCCCGCCTCATTACACAAGCACTGGCCAATGATCCCAACCTGGCAGCCATGGCTGGTGGAGCCGGCAGTCACATCGGCAAAGGTGGCATGCTGACCAAGGTGCTTGCGGCTCAGCGCGCCGCTAAAAGCGGGGCGTCAACCATCATTGCTTCAGGCCGTGAACCCAATGTGCTGACCCGACTTGCTGCGGGCGCAGCAATCGGTTCAGCGCTTTTAGCGAGTGAACCAGTTTGGTCAGCCCGCAAACAGTGGATGGCTGATCATCTGCGATTGCGTGGACGCTTGTTGCTTGACTCCGGTGCAGCCAAAGCGCTCACCAAAGATGGCAAGAGCCTGCTACCCGTTGGTGTACGCGGTGTTGAGGGCGTCTTCGAAGCCGGTGACCTGGTGTCCTGCATTGACACAGATGGCAAAGAATGCGCCCGCGGGCTGATCAACTATTCCTCATCAGACACGCGTCGTATTATGGGCAAGCCCAGCAGTCAAATCGCAGCCGTTCTGGGTGAGATGACAGAGTCTGAACTGATCCACCGTGACAATCTAGTGGTACTGAACTAGGCACTTAAGGCGACTTTGGACTGAGCAAATCAGACAGGGCAAACGCGGCATTGCGGTCAGATGTTGCCAAGGCAAACATGCCTTGCTCGATCGGACCATCGATCAAGGCTGCGCCAAGCAACCGGTCATTGATTACCAGCGCCAGTTGCTTACCAATCATTTGCGGCGTGGTCTGCGCCAGCTTACGGGCACCACTGTTGTTTAACTGAATACCAACAAAGAAGTAACCCGCCGGGTCCTTCATGGGCGCGACCATTTTAATGTCGGTACCCTCGACAATGGGTTTTTGCTGCGTGTATAGCTTGGGTTCGCCGCCTCCGGCTGTGCGCATCACCAAGCCTTGTTCGTAGTCTTCTTGGGCATAGTAGAACGCCACGCTGCGGCGCTCATCTGGCGGCGGCGGCACGACGACGTCATAAATGGCGCCGCACCCTGGGAGAACAACCACCAAAAAAGTGGTGACCAAGACTCTAAAACAAAGGTAGATTTTGTGCGTCATGCCATGATTGTAAGGTGAGGTCTGAAACGCCAGTGGTCTGAAACGCCGAGTCCTCGCACACTTTCCCGCCTATACTAGGCAGGAGACGCAGGGGTACTGGGACAAAAGTCCCGGTTGAGAGAGTCCCTTAGCACCAGTCCGGATAATGCCGACGCTGGAAGCGCGTTCCATCTTACTTGATGGACTACTTCCGACTCGGCTCCAACCTTTTTTGGAGCTACACATGAACGCCAATCCGAAGTTTCTCGCGGCCACGGCCGAAGTTGATGCCGCTGCGGTCACGCCACTGCCCAAATCTCGCAAGGTCTATGAAACCGGGTCGCGTCCTGATATTCGCGTGCCGTTTCGTGAGATCGAACAATCAGACACATCCACCTCCTTTGGCGGTGAGAAGAATCCACCACTGACCGTTTACGACACCAGTGGGCTGTATACCGACCCTGATGCGTCGATTGACATTCGCAAGGGACTGCCAGCGCTGCGCGCCGCCTGGATTGAGGAGCGTGGCGACACCGAGGTCTTGTCTGGCCCTACCAGCCAGTATGGCAAGCAACGTCTGGCTGACCCTGCATTACAGGCCATGCGGTTTGAATTAAAGCGCGAGCCACGTCGCGGCAAGGCTGGCAAGAATGTCAGCCAAATGCACTATGCCCGCCAAGGCATCATCACGCCTGAGATGGAGTATGTTGCCATCCGCGAGAACCTGCGTATCGAGCAGTACATCGAATCCCTGCGTCACAGCGGACCTGACGGCGAGAAGATGGTAAAACGCCTGCTGCGCCAGCACCCTGGCCAATCGTATGGCGCATCCCTTCCCGGCAAAATCACGCCCGAGTTTGTACGTGACGAAATCGCAAGGGGCCGTGCCATTATTCCGGCAAACATCAATCACCCAGAAATCGAACCCATGGCCATCGGCCGCAATTTCCTGGTCAAGATCAACGCCAACATCGGTAACTCGGCCGTGAGCTCCGGCATCGGCGAAGAGGTCGAGAAAATGACCTGGGCCATTCGTTGGGGGGGTGACACGGTCATGGATCTGTCGACCGGCAAGCACATTCATGAAACCCGCGAATGGATCATTCGTAATTCGCCCGTACCGATTGGAACCGTCCCAATCTATCAGGCCTTAGAAAAAGTCGATGGCAAGGCAGAGGATCTGACCTGGGAGATCTTCAAAGACACGCTCATTGAGCAGGCTGAGCAAGGGGTGGACTACTTCACCATCCACGCCGGGGTTCGCTTGCCGTTTATTCCGATGACCGCTGACCGCATGACCGGCATCGTCTCTCGTGGCGGCTCGATCATGGCCAAATGGTGTCTGGCCCATCACAAAGAGAGCTTTCTCTACGAGCACTTTGAAGAGATCTGTGAAATCATGAAAGCCTACGACGTGAGCTTCTCACTCGGTGATGGCTTGCGTCCAGGCTCGACATACGATGCCAATGATGAGGCTCAGTTCGCCGAACTCAAGACCCTTGGCGAACTCACTCAAGTCGCCTGGAAACACGATGTCCAAGTGATGATCGAAGGCCCTGGGCATGTTCCCATGCACATGATCAAAGAGAACATGGACTTGCAGTTGGAACACTGCCATGAAGCGCCCTTCTATACCTTGGGACCACTGACCACCGACATTGCACCCGGCTACGACCACATCACCTCTGGCATTGGGGCAGCGCTGATCGGCTGGTATGGCACTGCCATGCTCTGTTATGTCACCCCAAAGGAGCACCTCGGACTACCCAATAAGAAGGACGTCAAAGACGGCATCATCACCTACAAAATCGCAGCACACGCAGCCGATCTTGCCAAAGGCCATCCGGGTGCAGCCATCCGTGACAACGCACTGTCTAAAGCCCGGTTTGAGTTCCGTTGGGAAGACCAGTTCAACCTCGGTCTTGATCCAGACACCGCGAAAGATTTTCATGATGAGACGTTGCCTAAAGACTCCATGAAGGTGGCACATTTTTGTTCGATGTGTGGGCCACATTTTTGCAGCATGAAGATCACACAAGACGTGCGCGAGTATGCGCAGAAGTTAGGCGTATCCGAAGCATCGGCACTTGAAAAAGGCATGCAGGAAAAGTCTGTCGAGTTCGTCAAAAAAGGCGCTCAGATCTATCACAAGGCTTGAGTGGTTCGGGGTGTTGATAACGCATCACAACCAACGGAAACAGTTGGGCCAAGCCAGCTGGCTTTGCCCGCTTGGTAGTGGCATATAACGATAAACTTTGATTTATAGATTCGGCCCTGTGAAGTCTTGATTTTCTCGGAAGCAGCTCCATGTATGGGTCATGGAAAAAGAAGACGCGAGATACCAAACCCTGGAGCAATTGCACGAGAGGCGCAAGCAAGTGGTGCGATTACACAAGGAGGGGATCAAAGTGATGCAGATCGTGGCGATGACGGGGTTGAGTTACCCAACGGTGCGCGGGGCCATTGATTTGTACGAGGCGGGCGGTTGTTCGGCGATTCGCCCGGCTTTGCGCGGGCGCAACCGAGGCGATGGCCGGGTGCTCATTGCAGCCCAGGAAGACACCATCCAGCGTTTGATCATCGACAAGCGGCCCGAGCAGCTGCAGATGGACTTCAGTCTGTGGAGTCGGGCTGCTGTGGGCCAACTCATTGAGCAGGAATTTGGCATACGACTGCAAGTGCGTAGCATCGGCAAGCACCTGGCCCGTTGGGGCTTTACCCCGCAAAAGCCCATCAAGAAGGCCTACGAACAGCGCCCTGAAGCGGTCCAGCAATGGTTGGAGCAGGAGTACCCAGCCATCGAGCAGCGTGCGCGCAAAGAAGGCGCAGAAATTCACTGGGGCGATGAGACGGCGCTGGTCAACACCGATGTGCGCGGCAGGAGTTATGCCCCGGCAGGCAAAACGCCGGTGGCCATGGCAGTGGGAGGCACACGTCAGAAGCTGTCGATGATTGCAACGGTGACCAATCAAGGCAAGACGCGTTGGATGATCATTGATGACGCCTTCGATGCCGACAAGCTGATCGAATTTCTGCAGGACTTGGTCAAAGACGCAGGGCGCAAAGTGTTCCTGATTTTGGACAACCTGCGGGTACATCACAGCAAGCTGGTCAAAGCGTGGGTGGCACAGCACGAGGACAAGATCGAGCTGTTTTATCTGCCCAGCTACAGCACTGAGCTCAACCCGGAGGAAAGGCTCAATGCCGACTGGAAGCAGGCAATGGGCAAGCGCGTACCGATCAGAACCAAGGCCAAGTTACGCGAGGCGGCCAACGAGCACATGGCGATGTTGGACAACAACCCAGAGCGTGACATGGGCTACTTCCAGGATCGCCGTGTGCGATACGCCGCTTAAAACTTCACAGGGCCGCAGCAATAGTATGGAATTGAAGCGCGAACCACAGCTCGCGGCTCAACTGGTCCATCTATCGGGTGTTTCCCGCAGTTTCGATGAGTTGTCAAAGGGTTGCTCGCAGTGACAAAGGCTCGGGTGTCAACTTGACTTACGGCTGGAAGCACGCCTTCATTGGTTTCTACTCAAAACGGAGAAGCCACCATGCAAGTCATACACCTAAGTCAAAAAGAGCTGGCCGAACGCTGGCGGATGAGTGAGGCGACATTGGAGCGCTGGCGCAGCGACCGCATTGGCCCTGTGTTTCTAAAAATTTTGGGCCGTGTGCTCTATCGGCTCAGTTTGTCGCACGCCTTCTATTTTTAGCCTCATGTCGTTATCGGCGTGTCGCCAATCAAGGTCTACTCAATAATGCGCCCTTGTATAAATTGCTGCATGTGCAGAATGGCACGTCCAGTTCGCCCGAGCTTAAAACAGGCTGCATATCAAGCATATCGATTAACTCGGCTTGTGGCACAATGCCCCGACCTTATTGCTACGCTTAGTTAACCTTGCTTATGTCTGATACTGAATTTATTGCTCGCAGTGCACAAGAAGTCGACCTTCGTATCCAAGCCCAACTCGCTCTAGAGCTAGGCGTTCGCCCTCAGCAGGTAGCCACCACCATGCAATTAATGGCCGATGGCTCCACCGTTCCCTTTATTGCTCGCTATCGTAAGGAAGCCACCGGAGGCTTAGACGACACTGTCCTGCGACAGCTAGAGGTGCGTTTGTTGTACTTGCAGGAATTGGAAGCTAGACGCGATGTCGTGGTGTCTTCGATCCATGAGCAGGGCAAATTGACACAAGAGTTACGCAAAGCCGTTGACGAAGCCGATACCAAGCAGCGGTTGGAAGATTTGTACGCGCCGTTTAAGCCCAAGCGCCGCACACGTGCCCAAATTGCGCGTGAGGCGGGTTTGCAGCCCTTGGCAGACCAGTTGTTTGCTGACAAAGATTGCGTGCCGCTAGAGACGGCACAAGCTTATGTCGACCCGGAAAACGGTGTGGCCGACGTCAAAGCGGCCTTGGATGGCGCACGCGATATTTTGGCGGAGCAGTTTGCAGAGAATGCTGACCTCGTGGCGCAGTTGCGTGGCTTTTTGATGCGACAGGGGCTGGTCTATGCCAAGGTTGTTGCTGGCAAAGAGCAGGAAGGGGCGAACTTCCGTGATTGGTTTGATTTCAGCGAGTCAATCGCATCAATTCCCTCTCATCGGATGCTGGCGCTGTTGCGTGGTCGCCAACAAGGCATGCTGGATTTGCGAATTGGGCTTTCTGAAGATCAGGAAGCGCTGTTGCCGCATCCATGCACGGAGCGCATTGCTCAGTTTTTGGGCTTTGGCCCCAAGATTTTTGACAGCAGGGCCAGCGCCCGTGAGCAGTGGATTGCTGAGGTTTGCCGCTGGAGCTGGCGTGTCAAGCTGTTGATGTTTTTTGAGATGGAAATTGTCGGTGTGCTCAGAGAGCGCGCTGAGTCGCAGGCCATTGATGTATTCGCGGCGAATTTGAAGGACTTGTTGTTGTCCCCGCCCGCGGGGCCCAAAGCGGTGATGGGGCTAGACCCCGGCATTCGTACTGGGGTTAAAGTCGCGGTGATCGACCGCACTGGCAAGGTAATCGATACGGCCACGGTTTATCCATTTGAGCCGCGCCGTGATGTGTCTGGTAGCCTAAAGACGTTGGCGGAATTAGCCAAACGACATGCCATTGAGCTCGTTGCGATTGGCAACGGCACAGCGTCTCGGGAAACTGACAAGCTCGTGGCTGCACTTACCCAATTACACCCGGAACTCAACTTAAGCCGTGTCACCGTCTCTGAAGCAGGCGCATCGGTCTATTCGGCTTCTGAGGTCGCTGCGCTGGAGTTTCCTGATCTCGATGTCAGCCTGCGTGGTGCGGTATCGATCGCCCGGCGTTTGCAGGATCCGTTGGCTGAGCTCGTGAAGATCGAGCCCAAGTCCATTGGGGTAGGGCAGTATCAGCACGACGTCAACCAGCGTCAATTGGCCACGACACTGACCGGTGTGGTGGAAGATTGCGTGAATGCGGTTGGTGTTGACGTCAACACGGCCTCGGCTGCTTTGTTGGCACATGTATCCGGTTTAAATAGTGGCCTTGCCAAAAATATCGTGACTTACCGCGATGCCAATGGACGATTTAATTCGCGCAGTGAGCTCATGGCAGTGCCCAGGTTCGGTGACAAGGCATTTGAGCAAGCAGCCGGATTTTTACGGGTCAATGGTGGCCTGAACCCGCTTGATGCGTCTGCGGTTCACCCTGAAGCCTACCCAGTGGTGGAACGAATTTTGGCGAAGGTTAGTGCCGAGGTTAAATCAGTGATGGGCAACAGGCAGTTGCTCACTGGATTGTCGCCAGCCGAGTTTGTTGACGAGCGGTTTGGTGTGCCCACCATCAAAGACATCTTGTCAGAGCTTGAGAAGCCCGGGCGCGATCCACGCCCAGAGTTCAATCCAGTGGTCTTTGATGACAGCGTTCAAACCGTGAATGACTTAAAACCGGGTCAGGTTCTGGATGGCGTGGTCACCAACGTGGCAAATTTTGGGGCGTTTGTCGATATCGGTGTGCATCAGGACGGCTTGGTGCACATCTCAGCACTGTCGAACCAGTTCGTGAAGGATCCGCGCGACGTTGTTCGCACCGGTCAAACAGTCAAAGTCAAGGTGCTGGAAGTCGATCTTCAGCGCAAGC
The DNA here is from genome assembly GCA_945876565.1 of Lautropia mirabilis. Taxonomy (GTDB): domain Bacteria; phylum Pseudomonadota; class Gammaproteobacteria; order Burkholderiales; family Burkholderiaceae_B; genus Algicoccus. The sequence goes on from CAMCOS010000002.1 coordinate 22,812, forward strand.
GAGTCGCGCTGACCATGCGCCTAGATGATGAGCCTGGGACTAGAACCAGCGGCGCAGCGCCCGCACAAAAGCATGAGGGTCGTCCCGCTGGCCGCGCAAAGCCCGTGGGTGATCAGGGGGCAGGCCAGGGTCAGGCTGCTGGCGCCATGGCGGCTGCATTTGCCAAGTTAAAGCGATAGGTCTCATTAAGACACGCCTTGCGGACAATCGCAAGGCGTTTTGCACTCACGCGTTACTGCAGCGACTAATGCTCTTTACTTGCTCTTTACTTGCGACCTTTTTTGGCTTCAATGCGCAAGCGAAGTGCGTTTAGCTTAATAAAGCCACCGGCATCAGCCTGATTGTAGGCGCCACCATCGTCATCAAACGTAGCAATGGTCTGGTCAAACAGTGTGTCGGTAGAATCTCGCGCCACGGTATAGACATTACCTTTATACAGTTTGAGTCGAACCGTTCCATTGACATGGTGTTGCGTATGGTCAATCAATACCTGCAAGGCACGACGTTCGGGTGACCACCAGTAGCCGTTATAGATCAGGGCTGCATAACGCGGCATCAGGTCGTCTTTGAGGTGGGCAACCTCTCGGTCCAGTGTGATGGATTCGATGGCGCGGTGAGCTTTGAGCAGAATGGTGCCGCCTGGGGTTTCGTAGCAGCCACGTGACTTCATGCCCACATAGCGGTTCTCAACGAGGTCAAGGCGACCAATGCCATGCTTGCCACCGATGGCATTTAAGCGGGCCAGCAAGGCCGCTGGGCTAAGCTTCTCGCCATTGATGCTGACCGCATCGCCTTTGACAAATTCGACATCAATATACTCAGCTTCATCGGGCGCTGCTTCGGGTGACACCGTCCAGCGCCACATGGACTCCTCGGCTTCGGCATTCGGGTCTTCGAGATGACGGCCTTCGAAGCTAATGTGCAACAGGTTGGCATCCATGGAGTAGGGTGCGCCACCTTGCTTGTGTTTCATGTCCACCGGAATGCCTGCTGCCTCAGCGTAAGCCAGCAGCTTTTGGCGTGAAAGCAGATCCCACTCACGCCACGGCGCAATGACCTTGATGCCTGGCTCCAGTGCGTAGTAACCGAGCTCAAATCGAACTTGATCATTACCTTTGCCCGTTGCGCCGTGCGAGACGGTGTCTGCACCCTCTTGGCGAGCAATCTCTATCTGGCGTTTGGCAATCAAGGGGCGTGCAATCGATGTGCCAAGCAAGTACTCGCCTTCATAAATGGTGTTGCAACGAAACATGGGGAATACGAAATCGCGAACGAACTCTTCGCGCAAGTCGTCGATAAAGATGTGCTCTGGCTTAATCCCAAGTTGTAAGGCTTTGGCGCGAGCTGGTTCAAGTTCCTCGCCCTGGCCGATATCGGCCGTGAAAGTCACGACCTCGCACTGGTAGGTGTCTTGTAGCCACTTGAGAATGACTGAAGTATCAAGCCCGCCTGAATAGGCCAGCACCACTTTGTTTACGTTGCTCATACATTGCCTTTTGTTGCTTGTCGCTCTGGATATCGACCCACGACGACCTAGCTGTCATGGGTATGATTAGTGTTGTTGTGCCTGAATTTTAGCGCGTTCAGCACGGGGTTTCGTTCGCTATATTTCGTTGCGTTTTTGGCGGTCGGGGCTCTTTCAGTCTCTTTCAGGACTGTGGCGCTACTCCACCTGCCCGAGCAATAAAAACTCCATCAGTGCTTTTTGCGCGTGTAGCCGGTTTTCCGCTTCATCCCAGACCACGCTTTGTGCTCCATCAATGACGTCAGCGCTGACTTCTTCGCCGCGATGTGCTGGCAGGCAATGCATAAAGATGGCGTCAGGCTTTGCCTGTGCCATCATGGCGGCATCAACACACCAGCGGCCAAATGCTTGCTTGCGTGCCTCGTTTTCCGTCTCATAACCCATGCTGGTCCAAACATCCGTGGTGATAAGGTGCGCGCCTTGGCAGGCTTCATGTGGATCCTCAAACGACTGGTAGACCGAGGGATTCATGCCAACTAGCCGGTTCGGGTCGAGCCGATAGCCTTCAGGCGCGCTGAAATGCAGTTTGAAACCAAGGCGCTCAGCGGCTTGTATCCATGTGTAGGCCATGTTGTTTGCGTCTCCAATCCAAGCAACCACCTTGCCTTCGATTGACTGGCGATGCTCGATGTAGGTGAACACATCGGCCAAGATTTGACATGGATGGTACTCGTTGGTCAACCCATTGATGACTGGCACACGCGAGTACTCAGAAAACCGCTCGATTCGGCTTTGTTCAAAGGTTCGGATCATCACCAAATCCACCATGCGTGATACAACACGCGCGGTGTCTTCGATTGGTTCTGCGCGACCGAGTTGTGAGTCGCTGGTGGTCAAGTGAATCACTGCACCGCCCATTTGATACATGCCCGCTTCAAACGATACGCGAGTGCGGGTACTGGCTTTTTCAAATACCATTGCTAAGGTGCGGTCGTGCAATGGTTGGTAGGGTATGTAGCGCTTGAATTTGTCTTTGATGATGCGAGCACGCTCAAGCACATACAAAAGCTCTTCGCGCGTTAAGTCGGCTAACTGCAAAAAGTGGCGCAAGGGTTGTTTGTGTGTGGTGTTCGTGGCAGTCATGTGATTGTTCCGCTAAAAGGCTAGGTTATTGGCTGCTTAGGAATTTCTTGATCAAGTCAATCAGGCCGTCTAGAAGCTGGTCTGCCTCAGCTTGGGTGATGATTAACGGTGGCAGAAGGCGCACGACCTTGTCACGGGTAACGTTGATCAGCAGCCCTGCCTCAAGCGCTCGACGCACAAGCTCAGCGCATGGTCGATTTAGCTCAATCCCAATCATGAGGCCGCGCCCACGCACTTCGGTCACGCCATCAACGCCATCGAGCTCGGCATGCAGGCGCGCCAGCATCGCTTGACCAACTTTTTCAGCATGCTCGAGCAAATTCTCGCGCTCCAGGGTGTCAAGCACAGCAAGCGCGGCTGCGCAGACCAGAGGCCCGCCACCGAATGTGGTGCCGTGATGTCCTGGCTTAAAAACGCCGGCGGCTGGGCCACGAGCAGCGACCGCACCAATCGGCACACCACCGCCCAGACCTTTGGCTAGCGTAATGACATCGGGCAGTATCTCAGCCCATTGGTGGGCGAGCCACTTGCCGGTGCGCCCGACACCCGATTGCACTTCATCGATCATCATCAGCCAGCCGCGTTGGTCACACAGCTTGCGTAATTCTTGAAGGTAACTCAGGTCTGATGGGCGAATGCCACCTTCGCCTTGCAACACTTCTACCAACACAGCGACCACGTCCGGACACTGGCTCGCAGCTTCAGTGATGGCATCAATTTTGTTGTACGTCACTTGGATAAAGCCAGCCGGCAGGGGGTCAAACCCCTGGCGCGCTTTCTCGCTGCCAGTGGCCGCCAACGTGCCGAGTGTGCGACCGTGCCACGATGAGTCCATGGTAATGATCGTGGGGATCTTGACCCCCTTGAGATGGCCATAGAGTCGGGCAAGCTTGATGGCGCCTTCGTTGGCTTCAGCACCGCTATTGGCAAAAAATACCTCAGACATCCCTGAGATGGCTGTGATGCGTTGCGCTAACTGCTCTTGCAGAGGCACTTCGTAAATGTTTGATGTATGGATGACCTTGGCGGCTTGTTCAGCGATGGCCTCAACAAGCACTGGGTGAGCATGCCCGAGACATGAAACGCCAATGCCTGAGAGACCATCGAGGTATCGCTTGCCCTCGGTGTCCCATAGCCACACACCTTGCCCGTGCGCAAACGCAACTGGCAAACGACCATAAATAGGAGAAAGGGCAGAGCTCATGATGTTCTCTTTAAAAAAGTGAAAGTAGTGAAGGGGATCAGGCAAACTCTAATCATATACAATCAAAACCATGCTTGTGCGAATCAGCCTGTCATGGTTGGCTGACTCACCATTGAGATGCCCGAATGATCAATCCCCCAACGTACTTTGTGATTCTGGGCCAGACCCTTCAGGGGCAAAGGTTTCGCCCGAGCGATTGGGCAGAACGGCTTGCGGGTGTCATGGCGCCTTATCGGCCACCCGGGTCATTGGGTGGCCACCTGACCTATTCGCCTTATGTCATTCCCCGAGTTATCCTGGGGGTTAAATGCGTGGTCATTGATGAGCGCTTGCGCGGGATTGAACCGCTAGCCTGGAAGTTTGTGCACGATTTTGCTAGTGACAATGACCTGCTAACGGTTCAATGCGATCAGGATGTTGCCACAGGCGTGAGCAAGGTTTTGCCGGCAAAGTAAGCCTGCAGGTTTTGCATGACCAGATCGAACATGGCTTGACGGGTCTCGATGGTGGCGCTTGCGACGTGCGGCATCAACACGACATTGTCAAGATGCTTGAGCGCATCGGGTACTTTGGGCTCGTTTTCAAAGACATCTAGCCCTGCGCCACCCAACTCGCCATTTTGTAAAAGCTCTACCATGGCGGCTTCATCAATGACTGGGCCGCGAGCAATGTTGATGATGTAACTTCTGGGGCCGAGCGCTTTGAGCACCTCACGGCTAATGAGTTTGCGGGTCGAAGCGCCGCCCACGGTTGCGACCACCAGAAAATCAGCCCAGTGAGCCAAGTCTGTTAATTTATCCATGTAGAGATAGGGCACATCGGTACGCGCATTGCGGTTGTGGTAGCCAATCTGCATGTCGAATCCCTCACCGCGCTTGGCAATCGCCATGCCGATGCGTCCAAGGCCCACAATACCGAGCTTCTTGCCGCTTACGCGCACGCCCAGCGGCAGCACACCGCCATGGTTTTCCCAACGGTTACTGCGCACAAACTGGTCGCCTCGAGGAATATGACGGGCACAGGCGATCATCAGACCCCATGCTTCATCGGCAACACAGTCATTAAGCACCTCGGGCGTGTTCGTCAAAGCGACCCCGTGTTTAGCTGCCGCTGCAATGTCGATTGAGTCGTAGCCTACGCCCCAGTTACAGATGAGCTTTAGATTAGGAAGCTTTTCAATGACGTCAGCTTTACAGCCGTGTACAGCCGATGTGACGACCACTTCAACGGCTTCGGCGTCGCGTAGCGTCTGATCACGGTCTTGGGCTTGCCACAGGGCAATCACATCGAAGTGCTCGCGCAATACTTGATCGGCGCCCGGAGACCCGCCAAGTGAACCGATTTGTATGATTTTGGGCTTGCTCATGGCAGGAGTCTCTCTTTGGATTTGTATTGACGATAGATGGCAATGGATGACAATACTAGGCGCTTGCGCGCTTGAGTACAACCCTGAAGTCAGTTATTGCTCGATGTTTACTCGTCAACGGTATCAGTAAGCAGTTGTACCAACTACAACACCAACGACTACAGCAACAACAATTACAGCCACAACAATTACAGCAACAGTAACAGCAACCACTACAACAACAATAGGCCCCAAGGGGAACCCCAGGGGCCTATCAAATTTCTTCTCTAACAGATTGTCCAGCCAGTTATTCACCCAGCCAGTTATTCACCCAGCCAGCTATTCTGCCTCTTCTAGTGAGAGGGCTGAACTGAAAGAATTCTAGCGAGCGATTAGCCCAGTGCTTTAACAGCGGCATTCAAGCGGCTTTTGTGACGAGCCGCTTTGTTTTTGTGAATGATTCTTTTATCAGCCACGCTGTCAATCACGCTCATGGACTTAAGAAATGCTTCCGTAGCGGCGGCTTTGTCACCAGTGGCGATCGCAGCGCGCACCCGCTTAATCGACGTACGAAGCATGGAGCGCAGGCTCGAATTGTGCATATTGCGGGCAACCGACTGACGGGCGCGCTTTTTGGCTTGGGCGGTATTGGCCATTTGTTTCTAGCTGTCCTGTAGTACAAGATTTTGAATAATCACGGATTCTAGCATGTTTAGCGGATTCCGTGGCAATTCTGCGGCGTGTAATTTGTTGGTGCCTACGACACCGGTGGCGCACGCCGCAGGTCGGCTGGTCGCACGCCAAGCAGCCATAGCGTCATTAAGTAGCTTGCCAGCCCCGCGCTAAGCGTGATCGCCATCCAGCCGGCTCGTTGCCAGATAGACAGGCTGATGGCGGTCCAGTCAATGTCACCGGCAATAAAAACCATGGCGCTACCCATGACGGCCAAACCCAACGCCAGTTTGCCTAAAAATGGCCACCACCCAGCCTGTGGTTGGTAAAGCTGACGCCGGCGCAATCCAATGTAGAGTGCCAGCGCATTGATGCAGGCGCCAAGACCGATGGACAATGCCAGGCCTGCGTGCGCCAAACTTGGCACCAGGACAAGATTCAGCACTTGGGTCAGGATGAGCACCATGATGGCGATTTTGACCGGGGTTTTGATGTCTTGCTTGCCGTAAAAACCTGGTGCCAGAATTTTGACCAACAGCAGACCTAGTAGCCCGACTGCGTATGCCATGACCGCCAATTGTGTTTGATAAACGTCGTTGGCATTAAATGCCCCATATTGAAACAAGGTCGCAACCAAACCATCAGCCAACAGAATCATGGCCAGCGCAGCCGGTAATCCGAGCGCAAACACCAGGCGCATGCCCCACCCCAAAAGCCGACTGTACTCATCGTGCGCCTGGTCTGCGTTGGCTTTTGATAGTGTGGGCAGCAGCACGGTGCCTAGCGCCACGCCGATCAAGGCGGTGGGAAACTCCATCAGTCGATCTGCAAATGACAGCCAGGTGACGCTGCCTGGCGTGAGCCAGGTTGCGATGTTGGTGTTGATCAGAATGGAAATTTGCGCCACAGAAACGCCCAGTGTGGCGGGCAGCATTTGGCGCATGACTCGCCGCACCGTTTTGTCCTGAAAGGCTTGGCCAGGTGAGGTCAAGCGAGGGCGCAGTCCCAAGCGTGAAATAGCCCACCACTGAACGGCCAATTGTGCGAGACCACCAATCACAACACCAAATGCCAGCGCATATATTGGCTCGCTGAGATAGCCGGCTAGCAAAATGCTCGCGCCAATCATGCTCAGGTTTAGTAGCACCGGCGTAAAGGCCGGCACCGCAAAGCGCTTCCAGGTGTTGAGCACACCAGAGGCAAACGACACCAGCGACATGCAAACGATGTAGGGAAACATGATGCGGGTCATCCACACCGCCGCGTCGTACTCAGCGGTCCGGTCATCTGTGCCCAAGCCGCTGGCAATGGCCAGCACCACGATCGGCGCACCGATAATGCCTAAGATCGTGATCAGGCTCAAAGCAGAAAACAGAGCCACGGCCACGCGGTCGATGGTTTGTCTGACTGCGGCGTGATCGGCGCTGGTCCGTTTGACTTCGGCCAGGATCGGCACAAAGGCTTGTGTGAAAGCCCCTTCAGCAAACAGACGCCGTAACAGGTTGGGGATGCGAAATGCGACCCAGAACGCGTCGGTCAAGGCGCTCGCGCCAAAGGCGCGAGCAATGATGATGTCACGAGCCAGGCCGGTGATGCGTGACAGCAGCGTAAAGCTGCTGACCGTGGCCGCGGCTCGAAACAGGCTCATTTGGGTGGCATGCGGATGGCGCCATCCAGACGAATGGTTTCGCCGTTGAGCATCTCGTTGGTGATGATTTGGTGCACGAGCTTGGCATAGTCCTCTGGACGCCCCAAGCGCGAGGGGAATGGAATGCTGGCAGCTAGCGAGTCCTGAACGATTTGTGGCATCCCAAAAATCATGGGCGTACCAAAAATGCCGGGTGCGATTGTGATGCAGCGAATCCCAAGTGGCGCTAGGTCACGGGCCACTGGCAAAGTCATGCCGACCACCGCAGCTTTCGAGGCGGCATAAGCGGCTTGCCCGATTTGACCGTCATAGGCTGCAACCGACGCGGTGTTGATAAGGACTCCACGCTCACCCGTGTCTTCAGGTGTGTTGTTTTGCATGGCCTCGGCTGAGAGACGAATCATATTAAAGCTGCCCACGGTATTAACCATGAGCGCTTTCTGAAACAGTTCAAGCGTGTGCGCGCCATGTTTGCCAACGGTCTTGGCTGCCGGCGCAATGCCAGCGCAGTTGATTAAGCCAAACAATGAGCCGAGTTTGACGGCGTGTTCAACGACCAATTTGGCGTCTGCTTCCTGTGTTACGTCGCAGTGCACGTAGACTTGATTGAGCTCCTTGGCCAGCGCTTGACCAAGCTCATCCTGCACGTCGGCCATCACGACTTTGGCGCCGTTTTCGACGAGCATTCGGACAGTGCCCGCGCCAAGCCCCGAGGCTGCGCCAGTCACAATAAAGACTTTGTTAGCAATGTTCATGGTGATTTAATCCTTGTGGTCGAGTGCAGCCCGGCCTGCACCAGCAGGCTCATCGTACCGACACGATTTGACATTAGAGTTGCAGTGCCTGGAGTATGCGTTGCCGAATCTCTGACAGGCTGCCAACACCGTCGATCTTGCGGTAGCGGGCAGCTTTGCTATCCGAGTCAGCCCAGCCAGCATAGTAATCGACCAGCGGACGGGTCTGCTCGCGATAAACCGAGAGACGATGGCGCACAGTCTCCTCCTTGTCGTCGTCGCGTTGGACCAATGGTTCACCGGTCAGGTCGTCCACACCGACGGTTTTGGGTGGATTGAATTTGATGTGGTAGGTCCGCCCGCTTGCCGGATGGACACGTCGGCCGCTCATGCGCTCGATAATTTCCTCTTCAGGCACTGCAATCTCCAGCACAAAGTCCAGCGCCACGTTGGCCTCCTTGAGTGCGTCAGCTTGCGGAATTGTGCGCGGAAAACCATCAAACAAATAGCCAGAGGCGCAATCCGGCTGGTTCAAACGGTCCTGCACCAACCCAATGATGAGATCGTCTGACACCAAGCCACCAGACTCCATGACTTGCTTGGCTTGCAGTCCCAGGGGGGTGCCAGCCTTGACCGCGGCGCGCAACATGTCACCGGTTGAAATCTGCGGAATACCGAAGTGATCCGTGATGAAAGAGGCTTGGGTGCCTTTGCCTGCGCCTGGCGGGCCGAGCAAGATAAGTCGCATGTCAGGTCCTAGTGTCTGTCTTTAATTTTTTGTGGATTCGATTATGCCGCATTGGGTCGTGCCTGAGACAAGCAATCTCTCCGCATTATCCCTACATTGTTTGTGCATGCAACTGTCGAACGTTGTCCAGATCTTGTGCTGTGTCAACGCCGGCTGCATGAGGGCGTTTGGTCACCAGCACTTGAATTTTGAAGCCATGTTCGAGCGCACGCAACTGTTCCAGAGATTCAGCTTGTTCTAGTAAGCCCTGTGTCAGTCCCGGGAAAGCATTCAGAAAGCTCACTCGATAAGCGTAGATGCCGATGTGGTGCAGTGCGCTCAGGTCATTGACGGTGTTTCGCATGAACGGGATGCCCGCACGCGAAAAATAGAGCGCGCAACCTGTGCAGTCACGCACCACCTTGACAACGTTCGGATTGCTCAGCGCATGTTGATCACGGATCGGCGAGGCCGCGGTCGCCATGGCAACGTTTGGGTTGTCCTTTAGGCATTGCGCGAGCTCGTTGATGAGCTCAGGGTCGATGAGCGGCTCGTCACCCTGCACATTGACCACAATCGTCTGCTCATTCCATTGCATCAGCTTGACGGCTTGAGCCAAGCGGTCTGTGCCAGTTGGGTGCTCGGCATCGGTCATGATCGCGGTCAAACCATGCTCGCGCACGCTTTGAGCGATTGGTTCGTGGTCGGTGGCGATGATGACGTGCTCGGCACGTGATTGGGCGGCGCGCTGCGCCACACGAACCACCAGCGGTTTGCCGCCAAGATCGGCGAGCATCTTGCCAGGAAGCCGAGTCGATGCCCAGCGCGCTGGAATCACGATCTGAAAACTCATGGCCAGTCAGCCAGCCGGGGTGGCTGTTTCACTGTCCAGTGGCCTGGCCTGCGACTGCAGCATGATCGGGATGCCTTCATCGATTGGAAATACCAGTTCGTCGGTGCGGCAAACGAGTCCGGTTTTAGTGGCATTCATTTGCAGTCGTCCTTTGCAGATCGGGCAAACCAGAATATCTAACAGTTTATGGTCCATCTCTTAACTCCGGATGTTGGATGCCGGCTTGGGCTAGCCTTTGCGCGAAAAACACAGCAATGTCATCTCGCCACCAGTGTACCGAGGTCTGCGCCACCCAGACCCGAGGGTCTGCTTCACGGCGCGAAAGTTTGACCGCATCCTTTTGTGTGAGGAGTATAGTCTTGGCGGGCAAGCCTTTAAGCCAAGCTAAATCCATGGCCTGATGATCGACCAAGGCGTGGGTGGCTGACAAATGGAGGCCTAAGTCATTCAGGTTGTTAAAAAAGCGTTCGGGCACGCCGATGGCCGCGACCGCCACGATTGACGAATGCGGCTGACACCGGCTCAGAAAATCTTCGACCGAGCACACCTCACCGGTAGCCAGATGACAAAAGCCATCGATCTCGACACCGAACCCCGGTTGCGTGCTCGCCAACGGCAGCTGCCCTCGAGTCAGCACCAGATTTACTTCTTCACGCCTAGATACTGGCTCACGCAAAGGACCTGCCGGCAATAACAAACCATTGCCAACACCGCGCTCGTCTTGCACCAAAATCTCAAAATCCCTCGCAAGCCGATAATGCTGCAATCCGTCGTCGCTGATGATGATGTCGGTGTCGGGGTATTGCGCTAAAAGCGCTTGGGCCGCAATGGCACGGTCGCGATGAACCGCCACTGCCATGCCTGTTTCACGGGCGATTAACGTGGGCTCGTCACCAAACGCTTGCCAGTCAAGGCTCGCGCCACGGCCCACGGCGCTCACTTCGGTATGCAGACGACCAAAGCCACGGCTAACGAGTCCAGGGCGCCAGCCTTGGCTTTGCAGCAATTTGGCCACGGCAATCGTCAAAGGTGTTTTGCCGGTGCCGCCAACGTAGATGTTGCCGATGACCAACACAGGCACTTGGGCTCTAAACGTCGGTCGAGGTCCGCAAAGATAGGCCTGTCTGCGATGGTTGGCGACCAGTCCATAGGCGCAAGCCAATGGCCGCATCAATGTTGACCAAAGGCCGCGCCTTTGCCACTGCGTGGCGATCCAGGCGTGGAGTTTCGCGTTAATCGACATCGACGCTTAGTCGGCCACCTGGGCGGCGAAGCTTAACTTCTGAATGCCAGCGCGGCTTGCGGCTTGCATGGCAGTTACCACAGCCTGATGGGTGGCATTGGCGTCAGCCCGTATCACCAAAGCCACATCGTCACCAGACGCCAGGCCGGATAACGCCGCAGCGATGGCTTGCACGGTGACCTCTGGCAATACCCGATCATTAATCGCCATCTGGCCATCAGCACCCACGGTTAGCGTGATGGCTGTGGGCATTTGAGCTTGAGATTGCGCCTTCGGTAGCAACACCTCCATGACACGCTCTTGCGCAAACGTGGTTGAAACCGCCAAGAAAATCACGATGACCAAGAGCACATCAATGAGCGGGATGAAGTTAATGTCAGGACTGTCGGAAGAGGATCGCCTGCGGATTTGCATGATTGGCTCACCCGTCAGGACTTGATTTGTTCGAGCAATAAGCGGCTTTCTTGCTCAATACGAAATAAGAGATTCTCAACATGCACCCGCAATAAGCGATGGGCAATGGCGGCAGGCACGGCAATGAGGATGCCAAACCCGGTGTTGTAGAGCGCAATGGATATGCCGCGAGCCAACTGGCCAGGATCGGTGCCGCCAGGCTTGTAGGCGGCAAATATTTCGATCATGCCAATGACGGTGCCAAATAGGCCCATCAAAGGCGCAATGGTGGCAATCATCGACAGGGCGGGTAGAAATCGTTGCATCGCATGGTTGACATCAGCACCCGAAAGCTCAGCCTGGTAACGAACTTCATCAATGGGCTGCTTTCGGTGGGTCAAAATGGTCGATAGCACCTGCCCGCAAAGGCTTGAGTTCGCGAGCTTGGTCAGGGAGTCTGGGTCTAGGCTGTTGCTGCGAAACAGCCTAACCGCCTCGTTGGCGATTCCCCGGGGGCAGACACGCCCTTGGCGCAGACTTAACAAACGCTCGAAAATGATGGCCAAACCGATCACGGAGATCAGCAACAGGGGCCAAATTGGCCAGCCGGCCTCGGCAATGATTGACTGCAAGTTAGAACCGCCTCGACAATAGGGTGTCGGTCCAAAACGCCGACAAACGCTATGGTACGGTTCGAGGGGCGACTGTGGCAAGTCGAGCAAGGTGGCGGGTGTGGAAAAAGCTATCCACAGTTTCTGTGGATAACTCCGGGAAAACCCACTCGGTTTACCGAAATAGGGCTTTCCGAGGTACTTTGCTTAAAAAGTAAGCAATCGGACTGAAGATTTTCATAATCATATATTTTTCAGATAGTTAAACAATTTTTTTAATAAAAAACATGCACAAAATCGCGGAAGCTCCCGACAGTAATTTGTGGTGTTTTTGTCACAACACGCAATTTCGCGACCTGTGGACAGTTTTCCGTCGGAAAGCCTTATGACAGTTACAAGTACATTAAACGATGCCGCTCCTGAGCCGCCAATCTATACGGTAAGCGAACTGAATCAAGCCGTGTCTGATCTGCTTGGTTTGGAGTTCGGCCTGGTTTGGCTGCGTGGCGAAGTCTCAAGTCTTACCCGTGCTTCCTCAGGACACCTTTATTTATCCCTGAAAGACAATCAGGCCGTGGTCCGGGCTGTGATGTTTCGGGGACGCCTGGCCCATTGCGCATTTACACCGGTCGTTGGTGACCAGGTTGAGGTCCAAGCGCGTGTGGGACTGTATGAACCGCGCGGTGACTTTCAGTTGACCATTCAGGCGCTCAGGCGTGCTGGTCGAGGATCATTGAATGAGCAGTTCGAGCTGTTAAAGACAAAGCTGCAGTCCGAAGGGCTGTTTGACTTGACCAGTAAGCGCTCGATTGCACGCATGCCCAAGGCAATCGGTGTCATCACCTCATTGGGCGCGGCCGCTTTGCACGATGTACTCACCACCTTGGCACGCCGAGCGCCACATGTGCCGGTGATTGTCTACCCTTGTCTGGTGCAAGGGCAGGCTGCACCGCTGGCGCTGCGTCAGGCATTGGCCCAGGCCAATGCGCGGCTTGAAGTTGATACGCTTTTGTTGGTTCGCGGCGGTGGCAGCATGGAGGACTTGTGGGCGTTTAACGACGAGTCTCTGGCCCGCGATATCGCTGCAAGCCTGATACCCGTGGTGGCGGGCGTGGGGCATGAGTCCGACACCACCATTGCCGACTTTGTGGCCGACTTGCGGGCGCCTACGCCGACCGCGGCTGCTGAGCTTTGCTGTGTGGCCAGGGTTGAGCTGGCCGACAGAGTAGCTGCGTGTGCTGAGAGTTTGAACAATCGAATGGCACGCAAGCTCGATCGCTTGTCTCAGCGTGTTGACTGGCTCTCACTCAAACTGGTCTCGCCATCACAGCGCATTGCGGCGCGTCAGCACCAGTTGGCGCTATTAATACAACGCGTGCTGCACGCCGCCCCCGATGTGGCGCGCGCTAGACAAATAGCCACACAGGCGAGTTCGGCTTTGAGCATCGCTTGGCGCCAACGTGAGGTGAGTTGGGCAAGAACGCTCGAGAGACTAGAGGCCAAATTGGCGTTGCTTTCGCCTGCAGCGCCTCTGGCGCGGGGTTTTGCGATTGTTCGTGGCCCTGACGGTCGTATTGTGTCTGATGCGCAGACGCTGACAGTACAAGACCGATTATCGATTGATTTCGCGCGCGGCAGGGCGCATGCCACGGTTAACCAAGTACTGCCGATCACGGAAATCCCCACATCCAAACAGGATTGACGCTCGGGCTCTGTTCGGCTTGGATACAATCGAGTTGATGCGGTATTTGGCCGCACGGGGTACGCAAAGATTTTTGAAACCACAAAAAGGAAACCATTTCCATGACTCACACACTTGCGCCGTTGCCTTACGAGATGGATGCGCTGGCACCCCATATCTCTAAGGAGACGCTGGAATTCCACTATGGCAAGCACCATCAGACCTACGTGACCAACCTGAACAACCTGATTCCTGGCACCGAATTTGAGACTGCAACGCTGGAAGAGATTGTCAAGAAGTCCTCGGGCGGTGTTTTTAACAATGCAGCTCAAGTCTGGAATCACACCTTTTACTGGAACAGCCTGTCGCCAAATGGTGGCGGTGCGCCGACTGGCGCGCTCGCCGATGCCATTACGGCAAAGTGGGGCAGCTTTGACGCTTTTAAGGAAGCGTTTAACAAGTCGGCAGCGGGCAATTTCGGTTCAGGTTGGACTTGGCTGGTAAAAAAAGCGGACGGCACAGTTGATATCGTCAACACCAGCAATGCTGGTACGCCGCTGACCACCGATGACAAGCCATTGCTGACCTGTGATGTGTGGGAGCACGCGTACTACATCGACTATCGCAATGCTCGCCCCAAGTACCTTGAAACGTTCTGGAACTTGGCGAACTGGTCATTTGCTCAGCAGAACTTCGTTTAATTGCCCATCACACAAAGCGCCAGCATGCAGCGCATGAACTGGCGTTTTGTGTTTTTTGATCTCCAAGCATCAATTAGAACCATGTTCTTGAACCGTGTTCTGTTGATTTAAACCGCGGGAGATCATGCGAACCATCCAAGATTTCATTTGCAATTCGACACGCACGCCCATTGATCGCTATGACAGCGCTTTGTCTGGTATTTGGACAGACGATCTGGGTATTACCGCGGTGACTCAGCGGACGTAAGAGCGTTAGGGCGTTAGGGCTCAGTGGGCAGGCCTCGTACCTTCGTCGTTGGAGCCACATTGCGTTTTTTAAACCAGCCCTGATTCACCTCGAGCGCATAACGCACGGGCTCTGCGGGGCAATGACTGGTTTCTTCTTGAGGCTGCATGTCCTCAATGTTCACGATCGAGCCGTCATCCCGCAAGAACGCAATTGATAAAGGGATGAACGTGTTTCGCATCCAGAAACAGTGCAGTGCATGGTTCTCAAAGATGAACAGCATGCCTTGGTTCTCGGGCATTGATTGGCGCCACATCAGGCCAGTGGCGCGATCTTGCGGGCTGATCGCGACCTCGGTTTTTAGGCGATGCATGCCGATATAAAGGTCAGTGGTGGGCAGGCTCGTTGGGTTTTGCGCAAAGGCAGGCAGGCCAGGTGCGACAAGTAGAGTTGCGACAAGTAGAGTTGCGACAAGTAGCAGCAGTGGTTTGGTGAGTGTGATAACAAAGCGCATGGCGGCCCATTGATTGTTCGGCGTCACGCAATTCGTGGCGCAAGAGAACCCTCCGTTCACAAGCAATCCTGCCCTTGAACGGGTGGTATTAAAACAAGCAACGCTCGGGGGGTTATTCCCGCGCGTTGTTCAAGCGGCCGTTATATTGACGGCTTGTTTGCCCTTGGGGCCTTGAGTGATTTCAAAATTGACCTTCTGGCCTTCTTTCAATGTTTTGAAACCATTCATCTGGATGGCCGAAAAATGAGCGAACAAATCTTCGCTACCGTCATCCGGGGTGATAAAGCCAAAGCCCTTGGCATCGTTAAACCACTTGACCGTGCCGGTCGAGGTTTGGTTGCCTTGAGCGTTTGGGGCGTTGGTCGAATCAGACATCGCGACTGCCTCTTATTGCCTAATAGTAATGACAGGGCGAGATGCCGCCAGTCGCCCCACGGTTGCCGCTACCGAACAAATCAGTTGCCGCACGAGCGAAATATGCGTCAAATTTGTGTTTGTCGTCAAGACATTAGTGGGTTTTTTCTTAGTGCTGGCTGCAATAAACTTGGTGGCAACCCTTCAATTTCCGTATCAATAATAACCATGGCTTCCCAAGGCGACTCGTCAGGCACTGTCTTGCTAGAAAAACAATCGGAACGGTTAAAGCCGCCGCCGATGTACCAGGTAATTCTCTTGAATGACGACTACACACCGATGGAATTTGTGGTGTATGTGCTACAGAAAATCTTTGGCAAGAGCCAAGAACAGGCCATGCAGATCATGTTAACGGTGCACCACGAAGGCAAGGGTATTTGCGGGGTTTATCCACACGATGTTGCAGCCACGCGAATTCACCAAGTCCTACAGTTTGCCAGAAGTCGACAACATCCACTGCAATGTGTGATGGAGCCAGTAGGGGAATAGGTGATTTTTTTTTCGGGTGCGTAGAATGGTTACAACTAATTTCATTTATTGAGTAAGCTGTGGTCAGTATTGAGCTGGCCTAGGCAGCAAGGGGAGGAAACATGATTTCCCAGGAACTTGAAGTAAGCTTGCACATGGCCTTTGTGGAAGCCCGCTCGGCACGCCACGAGTTCATCACGGTGGAGCACTTGTTGCTTGCGCTGTTGGACAATGCCGCTGCCCTCGATGTGCTTAAAGCCTGCGCGGCTGATCTTGATGAGTTGCGCACAAGCCTGCGCAAATTCGTTACCGACAACACACCGGTCATTCCAGAAGGCGGTGAGGTCGATACGCAACCCACGCTTGGGTTTCAGCGTGTGATCCAGCGCGCCATCATGCATGTGTCGGCTGGCGGCACCTCTAAAAAGCCCGTCACCGGTGCGAATGTCTTGGTCGCCATTTTTGGTGAAAAAGACTCCCACGCGGTTTACTACCTGCAACAGCAGAGCATTTCACGTTTGGACGTGGTGAATTTTCTGTCGCACGGCATCACTAAAAACCCGGCTTCAGAGGCCGCAGGTGCCGCCAAGGAAGCGCAGGCACCCTCAGAAGAGACGCCAGACTCCCGGCAGTCAGCGCTTGATCAGTATGCTCAGGACCTGAACGCCGCCGCCCAGGCGGGTCGTATTGATCCACTGATTGGTCGCGATCAGGAAATTGAGCGGGTGATTCAGATACTGTGTCGTCGGCGTAAAAACAACCCCTTGCTGGTCGGTGAGGCTGGTGTTGGCAAGACGGCGATCGCTGAAGGCTTGGCTTATCGCATCACCCGCAACGAAGTGCCCGATATTTTGCAAGACGCACAGGTTTACGCGCTTGACATGGGTTCTTTGCTGGCGGGTACCAAGTATCGCGGGGATTTTGAGCAGCGCTTAAAAGCCGTGCTCAAACAACTCAAGAGCAATCCAAACGCGATTCTTTTTATCGACGAAATTCATACGCTCATTGGCGCGGGCTCTGCTTCGGGTGGCACGCTCGATGCGTCCAATTTGCTCAAGCCCGCACTCTCGTCGGGTCAGTTGCGTTGTATCGGTGCGACCACCTACACCGAGTACAGAGGGATTTTTGAGAAAGATGCTGCACTGTCGCGCCGCTTTCAAAAGGTCGATATCGCGGAGCCCACGGTTGATCAAACCGTACAAATCTTGCGCGGCTTAAAGCAGCGATTTGAAGAGCATCATGGCGTGAAGTACTCGGCGGCTGCGTTGTCTGCCGCCGCTGAATTGTCTGCCCGGCACATCAACGACCGTCATCTGCCGGATAAGGCAATTGACGTGATTGATGAAGCCGGTGCAGCGCAAAAGCTTCTACCACGCTCCAAACAAAAGAAGGTCATCGGCAAACACGAAATCGAAACCATCATTTGCAAGATTGCGCGTATTCCGCCACAGTCGGTCTCGACCGATGACCGCAGTCGCTTGGCGACACTTGAGCGTGACTTAAAAACGGTAGTGTTTGGTCAAGATGGTGCCATCGAAGCGCTTGCGGCGGCCATCAAGATGGCGCGCTCTGGCCTTGGCAAGCCTGAGAAGCCCATTGGTTCGTTCCTGCTCTCAGGTCCCACGGGTGTGGGTAAGACGGAGGTTGCGCGCCAACTTGCTTTTACGCTGGGTATCGAATTGCTGCGCTTTGATATGTCTGAGTACATGGAGCGCCATACTGTTTCACGCTTGATCGGTGCGCCCCCGGGCTACGTGGGCTACGATCAGGGTGGCTTGCTGACTGAAGCGATCAATAAGCAACCTCATTGCGTCTTGTTGCTTGACGAGATTGAGAAAGCGCATCCAGATGTCTTTAATATCCTGTTGCAGGTGATGGATCATGGCACGCTGACTGACAACAATGGGCGTAAAGCGGATTTCCGTAATGTGATCCTCATCATGACCACCAATGCAGGTGCAGAGGCCATGAGTAAGCCCAGCATCGGGTTTGCGAACACGCGCGAGACGGGCGATGAGATGGGCGAGATCAAGCGGTTGTTCTCACCTGAGTTTCGCAACCGGCTCGATGCGATTGTGCACTTTGCGCCCTTGGCCAAGGAAGTTATTTTGCGGGTGGTCGATAAGTTCTTGATGCAACTCGAAGACCAATTGCATGAGAAGCGGGTGGATGCAACGTTTACCGAACGCTTGCGTGACTATCTGGCTGATCATGGCTTTGATCCGTTGATGGGTGCACGGCCCATGCAACGGTTGATTCAAGACATGCTCAGACGTGCGCTGGCTGATGAGCTCTTGTTTGGTCGATTGGTCAATGGCGGTTCGGTGACCTTGGATATTGACGAGCAGGACAAGGTTCAGTTGCAATTCGATGAGGATGAGCCTCCTGCAGGCAAGAAAAGAGACGCTTCGAAGGAGTTGGTCCACGAATAGTGGTCGCTAGACGGGCGCCGAAGGGTGCGGACCGGTCTAGCTTTCAGTCTGTCAGGATGTGATCGATTAGGCTTGATGAAAGCTTGTGTTTCAGCGCTGCATTGAGACGGAAAGCTGTTTTAGGCGGTCGTTTCGGGGGATGGCTATAGGGAGGTCAGACTAATCTGACCTCCCTTAGTTTTTTCTGGTCTTTATGGGTCTGGGTCTGGGTCTGGGTCTAGTGTTTGTGCTTGTGCTCGCACCTAGCGCGCTAGCGGTTAATGGCTAATGGCTTCCGGTGCTACCGAATCCGCCGGCACCACGATCACTTGGTGCCTCAAACTCGTCAACCACGCGAAATTGTGCTTGCACGATGGGCACGATCACAAGCTGGGCCAGTCGTTCCATGGGATCTAGACGAAAAATATTTTGCCCCCGGTTCCAGGTGGAGACCATCAGTGGGCCTTGATAATCAGAGTCAATCAAACCCACCAAATTGCCCAACACGATACCGTTCTTGTGACCCATGCCCGAGCGCGGCAGGATCATGGCTGCATAGCCAGGGTCGGCGATATGAATCGACAGTCCGGTCGGCACCAGCACGGTTTGTCCCGGTGCAATATCGATTGGTGCATCAAGGCAGGCTCGCAAATCCAGGCCCGCTGATCCTGGTGTGGCGTAGCTAGGTAGATTGTCTTTTAAGCGCGGATCGAGAATTTTGAGATCGATGGGTATCAAGGCTGTTTCTCCTTGCTCTGCTCCTTGTCATGGCGAGGATGGCCATGACGGTTCAGGCGCTTTTGCTGGCGCTCGCTGGCTGCGCCACGAGTCCTGGTGAACATGTACAACAGCCAAACGCCAACCACAACGGATAGCCCGCCACCAATATAAAGCGTCAAATTATTGGCCGTTTGGGCAGCCTCCACACTTTTAGCGGCCAGAAAGCCGGGTAGCAACATCAAAGGCACCCATGCGATGGCTGAGAGCGTATTGGCTAGCTGAAAGCGCCATTGCCCCATGCCCATCACTCCGGCAACTGTTGGAATGGTGCTGCGAATAGGCCCTAAAAAACGCCCAAAGAAAATCGACATGAACCCATACCGATAAAAAAACAGACGCGCCCGGGCAACGGTGCTGCGATGGCGCTTCAGGATCTGCCAGCGCAGGATTTTGGGGCCGATCCATCGGCCGAGCCAAAATGAAACCGCATCGCCAACAATGGCGCCCAGAATGCCCCAAATCAAAATCGGTGCAACCGGCAAGGTGCCGGCGCCAACAAGCCCCCCCGTAAACAGCAGCAGTGCGGTGGCCGGAATCATGATGCCAATGACCAGCATCGACTCGCCCAGTGTCAACAAGAACACGACAAGACCCGCCCATGCCTGGTTGGCTTCAATAAATAGACTGATTTGATCAATGTAGGCTTGCATCAGGTTGCTGTGACGAATTGTAAAGAGTGTGTAGAGGATTTAGGGCAGTGTTGTCGGCGCAAGTTTACCCGCTCAAGCCTGATGCTGGGCATAACGACGGGCGATTTCCCTAATCAGGGTGCGGGCAATATCAAGCTTGTGGCCAGTGCCCAAGTTGCTCATGCCACTGTCATCAAGCAAGTGAATCGTGGTGTGCTCGGCATCCATGACATCCTGGGCCAGATTGGCAATTAACAAAGGCACGCCTTTTCTTTGTCGTTTGGCCTGCGCTTGTTGCTCATCGAGCGTGGTCTCGGCTGCAAAACCCACGCACCACGGCCCGTTGGGCATGCTAGCGACATCCTTAAGAAT
Source organism: Lautropia mirabilis (assembly GCA_945876565.1). GTDB lineage: Bacteria > Pseudomonadota > Gammaproteobacteria > Burkholderiales > Burkholderiaceae_B > Algicoccus. The sequence continues at coordinate 43,046 of CAMCOS010000002.1, forward strand.
GTCCGGGTTTAAGGCAAATTCAAGCGTCGGTGGCTGGTTATCGGTTTTTTTGAGTTTCTCAGTTGACGCGTTGGCTATGCGCCAGTCGGCTACTGCAGCCACGGCCACAAAGATATCGCTCGCCTTGGCGTGCTGCATCACGGCATCGTGCATCTGCTGGGCAGTCTGTACCGATATCCGGCTGACCCCGTGCGGGCAGGGCAGGTTGGTTGGGCCTGACACCAGAATCACTTGGGCGCCAGCTTCTTGCGCGGCGCGAGCCAGTGCGTAACCAGTCTTGCCAGACGATCGGTTGGTAATCATTCGCACCGGATCAATCGGCTCACAAGTCGGACCAGCCGTCAGCAGTAGTTTGATGCCCTGCAGTACTTTAGGCTGAAAGTGCGCGCAGACGGCAGCAACCAGTTCCTGAGGTTCGAGCATGCGGCCATCGCCGATCTCGCCACAGGCTTGTTCGCCCGAGCCAGGCCCCAGGATCTGCACGCCATCGGCTTTGAGTTGGGCAATATTGCGTTGGGTTGCAGGTGCTTGCCACATTTCTCGGTTCATCGCCGGTGCGACCATCAATGGCAAGGTGCTGGCCAGGCATAGCGTGCAGAGCAAGTCGTCGGCAATCCCGTTTGCCAGCTTGGCCATGAGGTTAGCCGTGGCTGGTGCGATCAAAACCAAGTCTGCCTGACGAGTCAGGTTGATATGCACCATGTTGTTGGGCGCTCGGTTGTCCCATTGATCGGTGTAGACGGGGCGCCCAGAGAGCGCTTGAAATGTCACTGGTGTGACAAACTGGCAAGCACCGTCGGTCATGACAACATCAACCGTGGCGCCTTGGTCGATGAGTCTGCGCACGAGTTCGGCGGATTTGTAGCAAGCAATCCCGCCACTGACCCCTAAAACGATGCGCATGCCACGAAGGTCATTCATTGTCTGCCTCATCAAGGTTTTTGTTGGTGCGACTTTGCAGCGCGACGCGTGTTGCGCCATCGCTGCCATTCGTCCCAGATGAGCAGGATAGCACCCACGGTAATGGCCGTGTCGGCGATATTAAACGCTGGGTAGTACCAGGGATGCCAGTAAAACAGCAGAAAGTCCACCACGTGCCCATACACCAGCCGGTCAATTAGATTGCCCACGGCGCCGGCCAGTATCAGGGTCAAGGCCAGCATCATGCGGCGCGAGTCCTGTGCCTGTGTTCGCATGAGCCAGATGATAAAAACAATGGCAGCCACGGCAATGCCAGATAAAAACCAGCGTTGCCAGCCATCGCCTTGTGCCAGAAAACTGAATGCGGCCCCCCGGTTGTAAACCAGTGTCAGGTCGAATACTGGCAATAGATTGACCCGCTCCCCAAAACGCAGCGTATGTTCAGCGATGAGCTTGGTTACCTGATCCAGCAGCACGATCAGTGCTGCCAGCGCAAGCCACCGCTTGATCGGGGTGTTAGCCACCAGCCGCCTCAGCCAGGTTGCTGGCGCAGCGACCACAGATTTCCGGATGCGCTGAATCGTGTCCAATATCAGCAACGTAATGCCAGCAGCGTGCGCACTTCTCGTGATTAGAGGGTGTGGCTTGGATGGTCAAACCATCCGTGCCCAGATGCGCCGTGGCACGCGAAGTGATCATCAGGAACTTGAGCTGATCACCGAGTCCTTGCAGGATTTCAAAATCAGCCGCTGGCGCGTCGATGTCCACCTCGGCTTGCAACGAGGCACCGATTTTGCCGTCTGCACGTAGCACTTCCAGCGTTCTCAGAACCTCAGCACGAATCTCGCGCAGTCTTAGCCATTTGGTCGATAGCGCAGCACTGTGATCAACAGTGGGGATTGGGTAGTAGCACTGGGCAAAAATCGTCACGGTCGATGCTTGATCAACGGGCGCCAGTGTGATGTCTCGCAACACTTCCCAGGCCTCTTCAGCGGTAAACGACAACACGGGCGCCAGCATTTTTACCAAGGCTTGCGCGATATGAAGCAAAGCCGTTTGTGCGCTGCGTCTGGCATGGCTATTTGGCGCACTGGTGTACAGGCGATCCTTGAGTACGTCGAGGTAGAAGGCGCCCAAGTCTTCAGAGCAAAAGGTTTGTAGCCGTGCCATCGAGGGGTGAAACTCATAGCGCTCGTAGTTCGCTAGAACCTCAGCTTGTACATCAGCGGTCATCGTGAGCGCATAGCGGTCGATCTCCATGAGCTCAGACACGGGCACCAAGTGGTCGATCTCTTTGAAGTCAGACAGATTGGCCAGTAAAAACCGCAGGGTGTTGCGAATTCGACGGTAACTTTCAACGACGCGCTTGAGAATCTCATCCGAGATGGAGAGCTCGCCTGCGTAGTCAGTGCTCGCGACCCAAAGACGCAGGATTTCGGCGCCTAGCGAATCGGAGACCTTTTGCGGCGCGATCACGTTCCCCACGGACTTGCTCATTTTTCGGCCTTGGCCGTCAACCGCAAAACCGTGGGTCAGGAGTGCCTTGTAGGGGGCACGACCATAGAGCATGCAACCGGTCAGAAGCGACGAATGGAACCAGCCTCGGTGCTGGTCAGATCCTTCTAGATAGAGATCTGCAGGCCAGGTCAATGCACCGCCGTGCGTTCCGTGGTCCTGGTTGTTGGGACCGCCAATCACCGTGGCATGGGTTGAGCCCGAGTCAAACCAGACGTCCAAGGTATCGCGGTTTTTCTCGTAAACCTTGGCGTCTTCGGGGCTTAGCAGCTGCGCAGGCTCTAACGCCTGCCATGCTTCAATGCCGCTTTGCTCAACCAGTTGCGCAACTTTTTCAAGCAGCGCCGGGGTATCTGGGTGCAATTGGCCCGTTTCTTTGTGCACAAAAAACGCCATCGGCACGCCCCATTGCCGCTGCCGCGACAATGTCCAATCAGGTCGATGCGCAATCATGTTGTGAAGCCGCGCTTTGCCCCAGTTTGGATAAAAAGCAGTTTGCTCAATGGCGGCAAGCGCTGAGGTACGCAGCGTCGGGCCGCCATCCTTGGGCTCGATATCCATGCCCGCAAACCATTGATTGGTTGCCCGATAAATAACCGGCGTTTTATGGCGCCAGCAGTGCATATAGCTGTGACGGTGCGGGTTTTGTTTGAGCAAAGTGCCGGCCTCGCCGAGTGCCTGCACTATCTTTGGATTCGCATCCCAGATCGACAGACCGCCAAACAGTGGCAGCCAAGAGGCGTATTGGCCATCGCCCATGACTGGGTTGAGCATCTGGTCATCTGTCATGCCATGGGCTTTGCAGGAAATGAAGTCTTCAACGCCATAGGCTGGCGACGAGTGCACGACGCCTGTGCCAGTGTCTAGCGTGACGTAGTCGCCCAGGTAGATGGGCGAGAGCCGATCAAAGCCCGCATCCATGGCTGCCAGCGGATGCTTGAATGTGAGACCAGCCAGTTGTTGGCCAGGAGCTGTGGCGATCACTTTGCCGGTCAGGCCCCAAGCATCGAGGCAGGCTTGAACCCGATCTTTGGCCAAGACGAGCATGGAACCGGTGGCGCGCGGTGAGTCAAGCTCAACCAGCGCGTACTCAAACTCAGGGTGAATATTCAGTGCCTGGTTCGATGGAACGGTCCATGCCGTGGTGGTCCAGATGACAATCGCACCATCAGACACCGAGTCAACACCAAATGCTTTGGCAACGCCTGGCTTGTCCGCGAACGGAAAAGCCACATCGATCGCCGGATCGGTCCGGTCAGCGTACTCGACCTCGGCCTCAGCCAAGGCTGAACCACAGTCAAAACACCAATTCACGGGCTTAAGTCCTCGAAATACATAGCCCTTTTGCAGGATGTTCGACAAGACACGAATTTCATTGGCCTCGGCCTTGAAATTCATGGTCATGTAGGGCTCATCCCATTGGCCCAAAACGCCGAGACGTTTGAAGTCTTTGCGTTGGTTGTCAATCTGTTCGAGTGCATAGGCGCGAGCTTTGGCTTGAACCTCGGCCACGGGCAGCGACTTGCCAAATTGCTTTTCGATCTGGATCTCAATGGGCATGCCATGGCAGTCCCAGCCAGGCACATACTGTGCGTCAAATCCAGCCATGTTGCGGCTTTTAACGATGATGTCCTTGAGGATTTTGTTAACAGCGTGGCCGATGTGAATGGAACCGTTGGCGTACGGAGGGCCATCATGCAAAATGAACTTCGGACGACCTGCGCTGGCTTGACGAATGGCTTGGTAGACACCTTTTTCTTCCCATTGCGCAACCCATTCGGGTTCGCGCTTGGGCAGGTTGCCCCGCATGGGAAACGGTGTGTCGGTCAGATTAAGCGTGGTCTTATAGTCCATGATGCGCAAAGTAATCCTTGGCGTGCTGGCGATCGGCCTGCATCGCGGCTGTTAGGGCGGTTAAGTCAGGGAATTTCTGTTCGTCGCGCACGTGTAGCAGCAACTCAACAGACACGAGTTTACCGTAGGCATTCACGTCAGCATCTATGACGTGTGTCTCAAGCAATACGCCAAGATCGTCATCAACGGTTGGGCGCCTGCCCAAACTTGCGATGCCTGGCAAGGGTTCAGGACTGAGTCCATGCACCCGCACGACGTAAATGCCAAATCTGGCAGCAGTTTGTCCGCTCACGCGCATGTTCAGGGTCGGAAAGCCAAGGGTGCGACCGAGTTTTTTTCCGTGTAGCACTCGAGCGGTTACCCGCCAGGGCTGACCCAGCAGGGTGGATACACCGGGCATATCGCCTGCCTGCATGGCTTGGCGAACCTGGGAGCTAGAGATGCGCTGGCCATCCTTGTCGATAACTTCGCTGAGCACTTCGAGCTCAAAGCCCAGCGTTTGCGATAGCTGCTTGAGCAGCTCAACATCGCCTGCGCGACGATGCCCAAATCGGAAGTCTGGTCCAACCATCAGCCAACGCATCTGCAGTTGCTTAAACAAGAGTTCTGTGACAAAGGACTCTGGCGTCATCTGCGCCATCGCCTGGTTAAAAGGCAGCAAGGCAATCTGCTTGATGCCAGCACCTGCAATGCGCATGATCTTGTCACGAAGGTTGTTGATTTGTAGCGGTGCCTGGTGCGGCACCCCTTGCAGCTTGGCAAAGTGGGCTCTTGGGTGCGGGTGAAAGGTCAACACCGACGGGCTCAGTTGCCGCTTGCTCGCAGCCTCTCGTACGCGTGCAAGCATGGCTAAGTGACCCAAGTGCACGCCGTCAAGGTTGCCAATGGTCAGCGCGCTCTGGGCCAGTGGTGGCCGAGCGGGCAGACTTCTGATGATGCGCAGAGATGTTTTCACGACGTGCAGTTTACAATCCCGCATCCGATTTATTTCTATTTGCAGCCATTTGCGCCACCTCTATGACTCATCCTCCTGCTGTTCGCTGCCGATTTGTGGTCTTAATCTCTGGCCGAGGCAGCAACATGCAGCAAATCGTTGAACAGTCGCGCCAACAGGGTTGGCCCGCAGAATTTGTTCGAATCATCGCTAACCAGCCCGATGCGGCCGGCATTGAGTGGGCCAAGGCGCACGGTCTTGCGACGGCGATTGTCTCGCACCGTGAATTTGCTGATCGTCATGCCTTTGATGATCGAGTGATGCAAATCATAGAGGCAGACAAGCCAGACTACGTTTTGCTCGCGGGCTTCATGCGGATTCTGACGCCGAAGTTTGTGGCTAAGTTCAAAAACCGGTTGGTCAACATCCATCCGTCGCTACTGCCGGCATTTGCGGGCCTAAAAACCCATGAGCAAGCGCTGGCCGCGGGTGTTGGTTGGCACGGTTGCACAGTGCATTTCGTGACGGATCAATTGGATCATGGTCCGATCATTGCACAGGCTGCTGTTCCCATCCACGCAGGCGACACCCCTGATTCCTTAGCTCGGCGAGTGCTGGTGGCCGAACATCAAATTTATCCACGCGCGGTTCAGTGGCTCGCCCAAGGCAGAGTCCAGGTCAACGAGGCAGGGCAGGTCTTGCTTGAAGGCGTGACCGAACGTCATTTATGGTTGAACACATGAATCATTCCCGAAAGCGCACTGATCAGCGCGCCAAGCCATTGTCAAGATCGCGTCAGGCTCAATCGAGGCGGCCTGGTGCGCGGACGAAAGAGGCAACTAAAGAGGCAACTAAAGAGGCGATGGGGGGCGCGCGTCGACTCGAGCAAGTTACCGAACTGCTAAAACAAGTCCTTACCTGGACTGAACCGGCCGACCTGATGCTCTCAAGGTACTTTCGTGACAACCCCGCCATGGGTGCACGTGATCGTGCGCAGGTGGCCGAAGCGGTATTCGATGTCCTGAGGTATTTGCGACGTTATCGCCATGATGCTCAGTCTGAGCCCGGTAGCTTGCAGCAAAAGCTGGCGGTCAGGGGGCTTTTTGCAACCCTTGATGAAACCAGTCAAGGATCTGTGCTGACCGAGAGCCAAATCGGTTGGGCAAGCCACTGTGCTCAAGTCGACCCGCAGAGTTTGTCGTTTGGTCTGCGATTTAGTGTGCCAGAGTGGATTGAGGCGGGATTAAAGCAACTGCCAGATCCAGAGGGTTATGCCGCGTCCTTGCTGCATGGTGCGCCGGTTGACCTTCGCGTCAATGTGTTCAAGGCTGACCGTGACGCTGTCCTTCACCAGCTTCAGACCCAACTCGAGGGCAGTCGGTTTTCAGCGCAAGCCACGCCGTTTTCTCCTGAAGGCATCCGATTAAGTGGCCACCCACCGATTAACCGCTGGGCACTTTTCGAAAACGGCGAGATTGAAGTGCAAGACGAGGGCAGCCAATTATTAGCCCACTTGGTTGCGCCTAAACGCGGTGAGATGGTCATTGATTTCTGTGCGGGTGCCGGCGGCAAGACGCTGGCTCTTGGCGCGATGATGCGATCAACGGGGCGTTTGTATGCGTTTGATGTATCTGCCGCTAGGCTCGCGCGTGCCAAGCCGCGATTTGCGCGCAGTGGTTTGAGCAATGTGCATCCCGTTGTTATTCGGCATGAGCGAGACGACCGGGTTGCTAGACTGGCCGGTAAGGCTCACCGGGTACTGATTGATGCGCCTTGCACGGGTCTGGGCACGCTCAGGCGCAATCCTGACCTCAAGTGGCGCCAGAGCCCAGAGATGCTCGCCCGTTTGTGTGAGCAGCAAGCCAGCATTCTTGAGCAGGCTTCACGCTGTGTTCGGCCCGGTGGTCGACTGGTCTATGCCACTTGCAGTTTTTTGCGCGAAGAAAACGAAACTCAAATTGAGTTTTTTTTGAGCAAGCACCCTGAGTTTTGCCTGGTGGACGCAAGCCAGAGTCTGCCGACCGGCCTTGAAGGCGCAGTCGATGGAGAGGGCATGGTTCGCTTGCGACCGGACTGGCACGGCACGGACGGTTTTTTTGCGGCTATCTTGCAGAAAAATGCCGAATAAGCACGTTGAGAGGGCTCAGCGGTTTGCGTGATCCATCGTCTGAGATTGGCGGTGTCGTCGACTGTGGTAGGGATACTACGGATATAATCGAAATTATCCATTAATTTCAATTACTTACGTTTTTTTTTGACATCTGTCAATAAACGTCTGTTCGGGCGTATCGTCGCGTCAAACTCTGGGCTAAACTCTTGCTATATCTTTATTTGCAGAGCATTGACATCCTATGGATACACTGATTTTGTTAGCCGCCGGCGGCATTTTGCAAGCAAGCTGGTGGGAGGTCCTACTCTACACCTTGGTGTTGACTCACATCACCATTGTCGGCGTGACCATCTATTTGCATCGCTCCCAAGCCCACCGAGGCGTGGATTTGCATCCGGCAGTGGCGCACTTCTTCCGCTTTTGGCTGTGGCTGACGACTGGCATGGTCACCAAAGAATGGGTGGCGATTCATCGCAAGCACCATGCTCGGTGTGAACGCGAGGGTGATCCGCATTCGCCGATGATCTATGGCATTGGGCGAGTCATGTTTCGCGGTGCAGAGCTCTACCGCGATGAGTCAAAAAATTCTGAAACGCTCAAAAAGTTTGGCTACGGCACACCAGATGACTGGATGGAGCGCAACGTTTACTCCAAGCACAGCGCATTGGGTATCCTGATCATGCTTGCGATCGACCTGTCACTTTTTGGGGCGATTGGTTTGACAGTCTGGGCAGTGCAAATGGCTTGGATCCCGTTTTGGGCTGCTGGTGTGGTGAATGGCTTGGGTCACTATTGGGGCTATCGCAATTTCGCCTCGCCGGATACCAGCACCAACGTGTTTCCGATCGGCATCCTCATTGGTGGCGAAGAACTACACAACAATCACCACGCCTACGGGACCTCGGCAAAGTTCTCAAGCCGCTGGTTTGAGATCGACATTGGCTGGAATTACTTGCAGATTTTGAAATTCCTGGGCTTGGCCAACATCCGCAAAGTTGCACCGAAGCTCAAGCTTGAGGCTAATACCGCCACGGTTGATCAGCGCACATTGCAGGGCGTGATTGCGCACCGATACGAAGTATTGGCGCGGTACTCAAATATCATGCGTCAGGCCTGCCAAGACGAGCTCTCCACGCTCAAGCGAAAGGGTGGTTCGATTGTGAATGCGGACGCCATGAAGTCTGCCGTTCATTGGTTGGGTCGCGGTGATGAGACGCTTGCGCCTGCTGAGCGCGAGCGTATCGATGCGGCTTTGTCACAGACCGAATCACTCTCGACCTTGGTTCAAATGCGTCGTGAGCTGATGCGTCTGTGGGAAAGTTCAAGCGCCAGTAGTGAACAACTTTTGCATGACCTGCAGGCTTGGTGCCAGCGGGCTCAGCACAGCGGCATTGCCAGCCTACAGGAGTTCGCACTGCGCCTGCGCCGCTACGCGGCATGACGGTTGAACAACTCAATGACCCTCAGCGTCGAGCCGTCACGCTGACTGAGGGTCATGCGCTGGTATTAGCAGGTGCAGGTAGCGGTAAAACCAAAGTTTTGACGACACGGATCGCATGGCTGATTCAGAATCGGATTGCTAGCCCACTGTCGATTCTGGCTGTTACGTTTACCAACAAAGCTTCCAAAGAAATGCAGTCGCGCGTCAGCGGCATGTTGCCCATTGACACGCGCGGCATGTGGATAGGAACGTTTCACGGCTTGTGTCATCGCATGTTACGCTCGCACAGTCGCGATGCGGATCTGCCGCAAACCTTCCAAATTCTCGATACCACTGACCAATTGGCGTTGATCAAGCGTTTGCTCAAGGCCCATTCGGTGGATGAGGACAAATATCCGGCGCGTGACGCACAGCGTTTTATTAACCGCTGCAAGGAAGAGGGGCTGCGGCCGGCGATGGTGCAGGTTGATGACCCTTTCAGTCGTCGATTATGTGAAATCTACCAACTTTATGAGGCGCAGTGTCAGCGCGAGGGGGTGGTTGACTTTCCTGAACTCTTGTTGCGAGCCCTGGAGCTTTTGCAACAGCATGAGCCGGTCAGAACACATTATCAACAGCGGTTTCGTCACATTTTGGTCGATGAGTTTCAGGATACCAACCCATTGCAATACGCCTGGCTTGAGTTGCTCGCGGGCGGGGGTGCCTGTATGTTTGCTGTGGGTGACGATGACCAATCGATCTACGCATTTCGTGGTGCCAATGTTGGCAACATGTCTGACTTTGAGCGTGACTATGCCCGCGGGAATTTGATCCGCCTGGAGCAAAACTATCGTTCGCACGGTCATATTCTTGACGCGGCCAATGCCCTGATTGCCCACAATACAGGGCGCTTGGGGAAGACACTCTGGACTGATGCCGGGCAAGGTGAACTTGTTCGTTTTTGCGAGCAGCCTTCAGACTATGCTGAAGCACAATGGGTGCTCGAGGAAATTCGGGCATTGCACCAAGAAGGTGTTGATCGCCAGGACATGGCCATTCTCTATCGCAGCAATGCCCAGTCACGGGTGCTTGAGCACGCTTTGTTCTCTGCTGGTGTTCCCTACCGGGTCTATGGTGGTTTGCGATTTTTTGAGCGCCAAGAGATCAAGCATGCCCTTGCCTATTTGCGCCTGGTTAGCCGAGTCGACGAGGACAGTGCTTTTCTACGGGTGGTTAATTTTCCGGCGCGTGGCATTGGGGCTAGAACGATTGAGGCCTTAAGCGACCAGGCAAACGCCCATCAGACAAGCCTGGCTCAAGCGGTGGCCCGAGTCGCTGGTAAAGCCGGGAGCTCACTGGCGCAGTTTGTGCTGTTGATACAAAACACCCGAGAGCAGGCATTGTCTTTGCCACTGTCTGAGGCCGTGGATCATGTCATTGAGGTCAGTGGTCTGCGTGAGTACTACCGTGGTCAGCGCGATGGCGCCGAAAGGGTGGAGAACTTGGACGAACTCGTCAATGCGGCAAAGGTGTTCGAGCTTGAGGAAGACTTGGCTGGTTTGCCGTGCGGCGAGCGTCGCGTGCGCGTCGATGGCGAGTTAAGTGATCTGATGACTGGGCTTGAAGCCTTTTTGTCACACGCCGCACTTGAGTCCGGTGATACACAGGCGCAGATTGGGCAGGATGCAGTGCAGTTGATGACGATTCATGCGGCCAAGGGACTGGAGTTTGATGCGGTATTTCTGACTGGCCTGGAAGACGGGCTATTCCCGCATGAGAACAGCACGCATGAGCCCGGTGGCCTCGAAGAAGAGCGTCGGCTCATGTATGTGGCGATGACACGCGCCAGAAAGCGTTTGTATGTCAGCTTGGCCCAAAGCCGCATGCTGCATGGGCAGACACGCTATTGCTTGCCGTCGCGCTTTATTGATGAAATTCCGGATGATCATCTGAAGCGGTTGAGCGCTAAGCCGGCTCTGGATGACTGGATTGGTTCAGCCGCGGGCGCACGCGTCTCAGGCCATGGCGCGAATCATGGTGCGACTCATGGCGGTAGCAAGTTCGGCGCATATCAGTCGGCTGCCGGCATGCCCAGAACCGCCAGTGGCATTGAAATCGGGAGACAAACCTATCGTGTCGGGCAGGGTGTGCGGCACCCCAGGTTTGGTGAAGGCACGATTTTGGGGCTTTCTGGCCTTGGTCTGGATGCCCAGGCGCAAGTGCATTTTTTGGAGGCGGGCACCAAAACCTTGGCGCTCGGTGTGGCCAAGCTCGAGATTATCGTGGGCTAGACTCGGGTGACAGTCGTCTGGGCCACGATCATTCGGGTGTGCCTAAATGCGCCTTTTCCAGTGCCTCGATTTGCTCCATCAGATCAAGACATTGAAGCTCCAAAGACTCTTTGTCCTGCGCAAGTCTGCCATGCTCGGCCATGACCGTTTGTCTTGTTTCACTATCGGCGACCTGATAGAAAGACTCACTGGCCAGTTGGGTGTCTAGCTCACTCAAACGCGCACTGATGCCATGAAGTTTTGACTCTAAAGTGGATAAAGCCTTCTCTAGTGGCTTTCGGGCCTGAGCAAGGACGGCACGAGCCTGGGCTTGATCGCGACGCTGTTGCTTGCGGTCAATCGTGCCTGATGGGTCACTGGTATTGGCTTGACCAGAGCCGGGTCGGCTTGGCTTTAGACTGGTGATCTGTTGGCGATAGTCGTCTAGATCACCTTCAAACTGGCTGACCCCACCGTGTGCGACTAACCAGAATTGATCGACCGTGGTGCGCAGCAGGTGCCTATCGTGTGAGACAAGCAGCAGGGATCCTTCATATTCAGCGAGTGCGGTGGTCAAGGCCTCGCGGGTTTCGACATCGAGGTGATTGCTTGGCTCATCCAAAATCAACAGGTTTGGTTTGTGCCAAACTATCAGCGCAAGCGCCAAACGGGCCTTTTCTCCGCCAGAAAATGGTGCGATCGACTCACTGACTCGATCTCCAGTAAATCCAAACTGTGCCAAGTAGTTGCGAAGCGTTTGTTCGTTGGCGTCTCGTGCGATCCGACTCATGTGCAGCAAGGCGCTGGCATTCGAGTCCAGCATCTCCATTTGGTGCTGAGCGAAGTAACCGACCTTTAACGCCTTGCTAGGTAGCCAGTCGCCGGCCAAAGAAGGCAGCTCGCCCGCGATGAGTTTGATTAAGGTTGATTTGCCAGCGCCGTTAACACCGAGAACACCAATTCGGTCGCCAGCCTCAAGCCTGAGCGTGATCTCCCTGAGGATCGGTGTAGTGCTGCCCGCGCCATCGGTGTATCCGACTGCAGCTTCTTTCAATGTGAGCAAACGTTCAGGTGTGTCATCAGGCGACGGAATGCGGATGTCAATGGCCGCTTCAGCGTGCAGTGGTGCCATGGCCTGCATGCGTGCCAATGCCTTGACCCTGCTTTGCGCTTGTTTGGCTTTCGAAGCCTTGGCCTTGAACCGATCAACAAATCGTTGCAGGCGCGCAGCCTCCTGGGTTTGCCGCTCCCAGGCTACTTTGGTCTGACGCAAGCGTTCAGCACGCTGGGAAAGAAACGATTCGTAATTGCCCCGGTATCGATTGAGCTTGCGTTGCTCAATGTGGATGACGGTGTTGCATACGGCATCAAGGAATTCGGTGTCATGCGAAATGATCATGACAGTGCCATCGTAATTGGCGAGCCAACGCTCAAGCCAGATCATCGCATCCAGATCGAGGTGATTGGTCGGCTCATCTAGGAGCAGCAAATCAGAGGGCGCCATGAGCGCACGCGCCAAAGCGATTCGCATCTGCCAGCCGCCAGAGAACGTACCAACAGGCTTATTCCACTCATCGTTGGCGAACCCCAGCCCTGCCAGCAGGGTCTCGGCCCGTGAATTGGCTTGCCAGGCACCGGCCTGCTCTAGAGCTACCTCAAGATTGGCGATGGTCTCACCACTGTCGTTATCTGCTTGGGCTCGCTGGCGTTGCAGCTCGCGCAACTTGCTGTGGCCGTCGATGACGTAATCGCGAGCCGTGCGCTCCACGTCCAGGATTGTCTGTGCCACTGTTGCAACTTGCCAGGCGGCAGGAATGTTTATGTCACCAGCATCGGCATCAATCTGGCCGCGCATGAGCGCAAATAGGGTGGTTTTACCGCTGCCATTTCGACCAACCAGGCCAACCCGTTCGGCGGGATGGACCACAAAATCTGCGTCTTCGAGCAACAGTTGCGTACCGCGTCGAATCGTGAGCCCTGTGCATCTAATCACGGCTGCAATTGATCCGCACGCAGCAACATGATCTGGCGTTCAGTGGCTGCCGTGTCTAGCCAAAGCGGTTCGAGTTCCGGAAAAGCCGTCTCAAAATGCGGGGCTTCATGGCCAATTTCCAGAATCAGAATCCCGTCGTCGGCCAGTCTCATGCCAACGTCAAGTAACAATTCCCGCACCAAATTCATGCCATCCGTGCCGCCAGCAAGCGCCAGGCTCGGTTCATGCTCAAACTCTGCGGGCAAGGCATTCATGGCGTTGGAGTTGACGTAGGGTGGGTTACAGATAATGACGTCGTATTGCCGCTCATCTGGAAGCGCATCGAGCAAGTAACCTTGGTAGGTCTGCACCCGCTCTCGTAACCCGAAGTCGTCAATGTTCAGTTGAGCCAACTCCAGTGCTGACTCGCTAATGTCACACGCATCAATCTGCGCGTGCGGGAAGTGCAGGGCGGCCAAGATCGCGAGGCATCCGGAGCCCGTACAAATATCTGCGATTCGAAACACCAATTCCGGCGCATCAAGCCAGGGCTGCAATTGCATGGCCAGCAGTTCACTGATGGGTGAACGTGGAATGAGCACCTGTGGATCAACCCGGAATCGGTACCCTGAGAGCCAAGCCTCATTGACGAGGTAGGCCGTTGGGATGCGCTCGAGGCAGCGCTGGTTGATGTTTTGTTGGAGCTGCTCGCACTCGAAGGGTAATAAGCGGGCATCTAAAAACGGGTCAAGCTGATCAATTGGCAAATTAAGCGTGCGCAGCACCAAAAATACAGCGTCATCCCAAATGGTTTGGCTGCCTTGGCCGACATGAACTTCATGACGATGCATCTGGCTGACTGCATAACGCAACCAGTCTCGAACGGTGATCAGTACATCAGTAGAGTCGCGCATGCGTTGAGTTCTGTGGTCTGCGGTCTGTGGTATGCGGTATGCGGTATGCGGTATGTGTGCCGGCTATTGCCTGATGAGCAACTGTTCTAGCGTTTGTCGGTAGACGTTTTTTAGCGGTTCAAGTTGGGCGATTTCAATGCTCTCATTGACTTGATGAATGGTCGCATTGGTTGGGCCAAACTCGATGACTTGTGGGCAGATTTGGGCGATAAAGCGCCCGTCCGATGTGCCGCCCGTGGTCGAAAGTTCTGGCGTCTTGCCAGTGGCACTCTGAATGGCCTTTGAAAGGGCTTCGCTTAATTCGCCCTTGGGGGTGAGAAATGGCAAGCCGCTCAGACTCCAGTCGATGGTGTAGTCGAGTTCGTGACGTTTCAACGTCGCGTCTACCCGAGTTTTTAAGGAGTCCGGCGTTGACTGCGTGCAGAACCGGAAGTTGAAGTCGATGACAATCTCACCGGGTATGACGTTGCCCGCACCAGTGCCCGCGTGAATATTGGAGACCTGAAACGAGGTGGCTGGAAAATAGTCATTGCCGTTGTCCCAGACCTCACTGACCAGATCGTTTAATGCCGGCAATGCACGATGGATCGGGTTAATCGCCAAGTGGGGATAAGCGATGTGACCCTGTTTGCCTTTGATGGTCAGCTTGCCGGATAGCGAGCCGCGGCGACCGTTTTTAATGGTGTCACCCAACTGACTGACCGAGGTGGGCTCGCCCACAATACAGAAGTCGGGGATCTCACCGGCGGCTTTGAGGTGCTCACAGACGATAACGGTGCCGTCAACGGCTGGGCCTTCTTCGTCCGAGGTAATTAAAAGTGCGATGGAGCCCGGGTGCTCTGGGTGCGCCTGCACGAACTCTTCGATACCGACAACGAAAGCGGCGATCGAGGATTTCATGTCTGAGGCGCCGCGGCCAAATAGGTAACCCCCTGACTCGGTCGGCACAAACGGATCTGTCCGCCAACGCTCGCGCGGGCCTGGTGGCACGACATCCGTGTGCCCAGCAAAAACCACCAAAGGCTTTGAGTGACCGCGCCGTATCCAAAGATTATTTACACCGCCTTGCGCAATGATCTGGGTTTTAAAGCCAAGCGGCTCGAGCCGCTCGACAATCAATTGCTGACAGCCATGGTCCTGTGGTGTAACCGAAGGCCGTGCGATCAAGTCTTTGGCCAGTTGCAAAACGGTGGTATCCATGGTGGTCTGGTTTCCTTAGGCGCGCAGAAGGTCGTTAATGCTGGTTTTGGCGCGTGTCTGGGCATCAACTTTTTTGACGATGATGGCGCACGCCAGACTGTGGCTGCCATCGGCTGCTGGCAGTGAGCCTGGTACCACAACCGAGCCAGCCGGCACGCGACCATAGCTGATCTTGCCCGTTTCACGGTCGTAAATACGGGTGCTTTGAGATAAAAACACACCCATTGAGAGCACCGAGTTTTCTTCAACGACAACGCCTTCTACCACTTCTGAGCGTGCGCCGATAAAACAGTTATCTTCGATGATGGTGGGATTGGCTTGCAGTGGCTCTAAAACCCCACCGATGCCGACACCACCCGATAGGTGGACGTTCTTGCCAATCTGTGCACAACTGCCCACGGTCGCCCAGGTATCAACCATGGTGCCTTCATCCACATACGCCCCAATATTGACGTAGGAGGGCATCAAGACGACATTGTGGCCAATGAAGGCGCCGCGGCGGGCAACCGCCGGCGGGACAACGCGGTAGCCGCCGGCCTTAAACGCCGTGTCACCGAAGCCCGCAAATTTGAGCGGAACCTTGTCGTAAAACTGCATGGGTGACTGTCCCATGGGCTCGTTGTCGTTCAAACGGAATGACAGCAACACGGCCTTTTTGATCCATTGATGCACGACCCATTGCCCATCGATTTTCTCGGCGACCCGAAGCGTACCCTGGTCTAGGCCGTCAATCGTGTGCTCGACCGCTTCGCGCAGGCCAGCTTCGGCCGTCTGTGGCGTGATGGCAGCTCGGTTGTCCCAGCCGGATTCGATGGTGGTTTGAAGGTCGAGCGTCATGATTTTGCGTTTCCTCAAATAATCAGTAAAGGGTTAGTGTCGTGGGTTAGTGCCGTGGGTTAGTGTTGTGCGTTAGGGTTGCGGCTTACTGGCGTCTTCAACAAGCCCACAAAGACCGAAAGTGTAGCCAATGTAAAGCTGTCTCGGTGGGCTACCAGCACATTGACCAAGACTATTGAGTTTAAAACGTCGTGTTTCGGTGGTTGACCTCATTTGTTGGCCTCATTTGTTGGCCTGAACAAAGGCGGCGATGCGTCTGGCACCTTCAATGCATTGCTCGATGGGGGCAACCAGTGCAATCCGAATTCGGTCCTGTCCCGGATTGATGCCACTGGCGACTCGACTGACATAACTGCCTGGCAACACTTTGACTGCCTGTTGGTCGAGTAAGTCATGGGTAAAGCGTGCATCATCAAACGGGGTTTTAGCCCAGAGGTAAAAAGACGCTTGCGGGCGCTGCACATCAAGCGCTGGTGAGAGAATTTGCAGCACGGCATCAAATTTCTCTCGATAGGCTTGGCGATTGGCACGAACGTGATCTTCATCCTGCCAGGCGGCTAAGCTAGCGGCTGTCACGATGCCAGACATCGCGCTGCCGTGATAGGTTCGGTAGAGTAGAAATTGAGAAATAATTTCTGCATCGCCTGCCACAAACCCCGAACGCAAGCCAGGCAGATTTGAGCGTTTGGAAAGGCTAGAGAAGCTGACCAAACGCTTAAAGTCGGGGCGACCGAGTGCGACAGCGGCTTGCAGTCCCCCTAACGGCGGTTCGTTCTCGTCGAGATAGATTTCGCTGTAGCACTCATCTGATGCGATAACAAAATCGTGTTCATCGGCTAGCGCAAATAAATGCGCCCAAGCAGAAAGCGGCATCACGCTGCCAGCCGGGTTGCCTGGGTTGCAGACGTAGAGCAATTGAGTGCGGCGCCAAATGTCTTTATCAACAGTGCTCCAGTCGCTCAAGAACTGGTTATTGGGATCCGCGTTGACGTAATGAGGCTGTGCACCAGCCAAAATCGCGGCACCTTCGTAGATTTGGTAGAACGGGTTGGGGCAGACAACTAGCCCATTGGCATGGGGGTCGATCACCGCCTGCGCAAAAGCGAATAGGGCTTCGCGCGACCCGAGCACGGGCAGCACCTGTGTTTCGGGGTCAGGTGCTGGGATTTTGTAACGTTGGCCGAGCCAGCTTGCGATGGCTTGCCTGAGCGTCGGATCGCCTTTGGTGGGCGGGTAACCAGACAGGCCGGCGAGTGAGCTGATGATGGCTTGCTTGGCCAATTGAGGTGCTTCGTGCTTGGGCTCACCGATCGATAAATCAACCAAGGGCAGGCCGCTGCCGTCCGGTTTCGCAGTGGCCAGCAGCTTTCTGAGCTTCTCGAAGGGGTAGGGCTGAAGGGATTCTAGGCGCGGATTCATGGGCAAATTTTAGCGTGTTGGGTGCACGGCGCAGTCACATCTTTCTGTGCGCTACAATTCGACATCCGCGAAGGTGGCGAAATTGGTAGACGCACCAGGTTTAGGTCCTGACGCCCGCTTAGGGTGTGCGGGTTCGAGTCCCGCCCTTCGCACCATTTTTTAACACTCGGCAGACACCTAATCTGTCGTCCGATCAAAACTTGGTGATTTATTTATGCAACCTTCGGTTGAAACCCTCGACGGCCTTGAGCGCCGCATTGAAGTCTCTGTTGCCATGGCTGACGTTGAAAAGCGAGTCAGGGAAGAACTCAAGAAAGTGGCTCGTACAGCCAAAGCCCCTGGGTTTCGCCCAGGCAAAGTTCCCATGTCGATGCTTGAGCGTTCGCATGGCCCGGGCGTGCGTTATGACGTGATCAACCGCGAGGTTGGTCGTGTGCTGGATGAGTCTTTGGCGGCGACCGGCCTACGCGTGGCTGGCACTCCGTCGCTTGAGCCCAAGACTGAAGGTGTAAGCGAAGATACCTTGGCGTTCCAAGCAACGTTTGAAGTTTATCCAGAAATTCAATTGCCCGATCTGGGTGCGATCGATGTGACGAAGGCAGTTTGCGTGGTCTCTGACGCCGAAGTTGATCGCACGGTCAACATCTTGCGCGAGCAGCGCACTGAATACGTGGCCGAAGACGGTCGTGCGGCAGCCGACAACGACCAAGTCAAGATCGACTTTGCTGGCAGGATTGACGATGTGGCGTTTGACGGTGGCACAGCCGAGGACTTTGCGTTTGTGGTCGGCAAGGGTCGCATGCTCATTGAGTTTGAAGACGCGGTGCGTGGGATGAAAGCGGGCGAAGCCAAGACATTTCCCTTGACTTTCCCTGAGAACTATCCGGGCAAGGAAGTTGCAGGAAAGACAGCGCAGTTCACTGTGACGATCAAGGAAGTTGGCCGCCCCGAGTTGCCAGAACTCAATGAAGAGTTTGCCAAGTCGCTTGGTCAGGCAGAAGGCAGTGTGGAGAAGTTGCTTGCCGATATTCGCCAGAATATTGAGCGTGAGGTTGAGTCACGGCTGCAGGCGCGCACCAAAAACAGCGTTATGAAAGCGTTGCTCGACAAAGCATCGTTCGATGTGCCCAAGGCATTGATTTACGGTGAAGTTGAAAACCGTGTCGCTGCGGCTCGCGAGGAACTCAAGGAGCGCGGATTGCCTAATGCTGAATCGGTACCAATTCCGCCAGAAACCTTCACTGAAGAAGCTCAGCGTCGCGTCAAGCTCGGTCTGATGATCGGCGAGTTGATCAATAAGGCCAACCTGCAGGCCAAGCCCGAGCAGGTGCGTGCCAAAATTGAAAAGTTTGCACAGAATTACGACCAGCCCGCCCAAGTGATTAGCTACTACCTGTCAGATCGTCAGCGCCGTGCAGAAATTGAGGCCGTGGTGCTTGAGGATAACGTGGTAGAGCATATTTTGGCTGGCGCGAAGGTTTCCGAGCAAGCCGTGCCATTTGAAGAGTTGATGGGCCAGGGTGCCTCGACGAATTGAGAATTGATGGCTGATTGATAGATCGAGCTTAGACCGTTGGACGGAGTTGAGATGAGCATTGAACGATTCACCGATTTTTATGCGTCCATGAACGGTGGCGAGTCGGTTACCCCGACAGGCTTGGGTTACATCCCCATGGTCATCGAGCAGTCCGGTCGTGGGGAGAGGGCCTACGATATCTACTCGCGTCTGTTGCGCGAGCGCGTTATTTTTCTGGTCGGCCCGGTCAATGATCAATCGGCAAACCTGATCGTGGCGCAGATGTTGTTCTTGGAATCAGAGAATCCAGACAAGGACATTGCCTTGTATATCAACTCGCCTGGCGGCTCGGTGTACGCAGGCCTGGCGATCTATGACACCATGCGATTTATCAAGCCTGATGTCTCAACGCTGTGTACCGGGTTGGCGGCCAGCATGGGTGCCTTTCTTCTGGCAGCCGGGCATAAGGGTAAACGTTTTGCGTTGCCTAACTCGCGCATCATGATTCATCAGCCGTCCGGAGGTGCGCAAGGGCAGGCATCGGACATTCAGATTCAGGCCCGAGAGATTTTGAGCTTGCGTGAACGCTTGAATCAAATTTTGGCTGAAAACACTGGTCAACCGATTAGCCGCATTGAACTTGACACTGAGCGTGACAACTTCATGTCTTCGGAAGATGCGGTATCGTACGGCATGATTGACAAGATGCTGACCACCCGCGCCGACGTGGGCTGAGCGATAAGCGATAAGCGATAAGCGATAAGCGATAAGCGTATGACCACCAAAAAAACCGCTGCTGACAATAAGACATTGCACTGCTCATTTTGTAACAAGAGCCAAAACGAAGTGCGCAAGCTCATTGCCGGCCCCTCCGTTTTTATCTGTGATGAGTGCGTTGACTTGTGCAACGACATCATCCGTGAAGAGATGGTGTCAAGCGCCAAAGAGGCCATACGTACTGAGCTGCCCACGCCGGCGGAAATAAAGTCGTTCCTTGATCGTTATGTGATCGGCCAGGACGGCCCCAAGCGCGTTTTGGCGGTGGCTGTTTACAACCATTACAAGCGTCTGCGCCACGGAGAGATTAAGGGCGACGATGTAGAGCTCAGCAAAAGCAACATTCTTTTGATTGGACCGACAGGCTCAGGCAAGACATTGCTTGCGCAAACTCTGGCGCGCCAGCTTAACGTGCCTTTTGTCATGGCTGATGCGACGACGTTAACCGAAGCGGGCTATGTAGGCGAAGACGTCGAGAACATCATTCAAAAGTTGCTGCAAAACTGCAATTACGAGGTTGAGAAAGCACAGCGCGCCATTGTCTACATCGATGAAATTGACAAGATTTCACGCAAGTCTGACAACCCATCGATCACCCGTGATGTCTCGGGCGAGGGCGTTCAGCAGGCTTTGCTCAAGCTTATCGAGGGCACCGTTGCATCGGTCCCACCGCAAGGCGGGCGTAAGCACCCCAACCAAGACTTTGTTCATGTGGATACCACCAACATTCTGTTCATCGTGGGTGGTGCGTTCGATGGCTTGGAGAAAGTGATCCTAAACCGCACCGAGCGCTCCGGGATTGGCTTTGGGGCGTCCGTGGCTGCAAAGAGCGAAAAAACGGCAGGCGATGCATTCCAGTCTGTCGAACCGGAGGATCTGGTTAAGTTTGGCTTGATTCCTGAGCTTGTCGGTCGTTTGCCTGTGGTTGCCTCGCTCGAAGAGCTCGGCGAAGACACGCTAGTGCGTGTGTTGACTGAACCAACCAATTCTTTGGTGCGCCAGTTTCAAAAGCTATTTGAGATGGAAGGCGCCGAACTCGAAATCCGACCCCAGGCGCTACACGCCATTGCTCGCAAAGCCATTCAGCGTAAAACCGGTGCACGAGGCTTGCGCTCGATCCTTGAGGCAGCTCTGCTTGACGTGATGTTTGAGTTGCCTTCCAAGAGCAACATCAAGCGAGTCGTGCTAGACGAGGCTGCGATCGAAGGCAACGGTGAGCCTCTGCTGGTGTACGAAGATGCTGAGTCCATCTCTTCTGGTAAATCAAGTTCCCGAAAAGTGCGGGACGCTGCTGCCTGAACTTGATTTTTCAGCTATTGTCCCAATATCAATGTCATGATTAGTGACACGGTTGTGACTATCAGATCACATTCCGGCTTATAGAGGACACATTCCTATGTCAGGTCAAGACTTACTACCCGCTGAACGTCAATCCTTGCCTTTGTTACCACTGCGTGACGTGGTGGTGTTTCCGCACATGGTGATTCCTTTGTTTGTTGGGCGTCCTCGCTCAATCAAGGCTTTAGAGCTGGCCATGGAAAGCGGCAAAAACATTATGCTGGCGGCTCAGAAATCGGCTAGCAAGGACGACCCGACGCCAGATGATGTCTACGAGATTGGATGTCTAGCGACCATTTTGCAAATGTTGAAGTTGCCAGATGGCACAGTTAAAGTGCTCGTCGAAGGCACGCAACGTGCACGCATTATCGCCATTCAAGAGGCCGACACTCATTTCTCAGCTGATTTGATGCCATTAATGCCCGACGTGGCCGCAGGCGCTGAGACAGAAGCTTTGCGTCGAGCGATCGTTAATCAATTTGAAACGTACGTCAAACTGAACAAGAAGATCCCGCCCGAGATTTTGACGTCCCTGGCTGGCATTGAAGATGCGGGTCGACTCGCCGACACAATTGCCGCACACTTGCCACTGAAGTTAGAGCAAAAGCAGGAATTGCTTGAGGTCTTGTCTACCGTTGAACGCCTGGAAAAATTGCTTGCTCTGCTGGAGACCGAGATCGACATCCTGCAGGTTGAAAAGCGGATTCGTGGCCGTGTCAAAAAGCAGATGGAGAAAAGCCAGCGCGACTATTACCTCAATGAGCAGGTCAAAGCCATTCAAAAGGAGCTCGGTGAGGGCGAAGATGGCGCAGACATCGAGGAACTAGAAAAACGCATTGAGGCTGCCCAGCTGCCCAAAGAGGCACGCAAGAAAGTTGATAATGAACTCAAGAAACTCAAGCTGATGTCGCCGATGTCAGCCGAAGCCACAGTGGTGCGCAATTACATTGATACGGTGATTGGCCTGCCGTGGCGTAAGAAGAGCACGGTCAATTATTCTGTCCCTCATGCCGAAAGCGTGCTCGATGATGATCACTACGGTTTAGAGAAAGTCAAAGAACGAATTGTTGAGTACCTGGCGGTGCAGCAACGCGTTGATAAGGTCAAGGCCCCGATTCTTTGCCTGGTGGGTCCACCCGGTGTAGGTAAAACTTCGCTTGGCCAATCAATTGCCAAAGCAACCAACCGCAAGTTCATCCGAATGGCTTTGGGCGGGGTGCGTGATGAGGCCGAAATTCGAGGCCACCGCCGCACCTATATTGGATCCATGCCTGGCAAGATTTTGCAGAACATGACCAAGGTTGGCGTGCGCAACCCCCTGTTCTTGCTCGACGAGATAGACAAACTCGGCATGGACTTCCGTGGTGACCCGGCATCGGCTTTGCTCGAGGTGCTTGATCCTGAGCAAAATCACACGTTTCAAGATCACTATGTGGAAGTCGACTTTGATTTGTCGGATGTGATGTTTGTTGCCACGAGCAACACCCTGAACATTCCGCCAGCTTTACTTGACCGCATGGAAGTTATTCGTCTGTCGGGTTACACCGAAGATGAGAAAGTCCACATCGCCATGGATCACTTGTTGCCCAAGCTCATGAAGAACAATGGCTTGCTTGAGCAGGAGTTACGGGTCGAAGAGTCCGCAGTGCGAGATGTCATTCGCTACTACACCCGTGAGGCAGGCGTTCGTTCGCTTGAACGTGAAATCAGCAAAATCTGCCGTAAAGTGGTCAAGCAGCTTGTTGCTAATGTGCCTGCCGGAACTTCGCGTGCTGCCGCACGTAAGGCATCCAAGGCTGCGGCCATTAAAGAGCAGGTTGTGGTCATCAGCGAAAACCTGAACGACTATTTGGGTGTTCGTCGTTTTACCTTTGGCATGGCAGAAAAGCAAAACCAGGTTGGACAAGTCACTGGCTTGGCCTGGACCGAAGTGGGTGGTGATCTGTTGACCATTGAAGTGGCCGATATGCCTGGCAAGGGTGCGGTGTTGCGCACTGGCTCGCTTGGTGATGTGATGAAGGAATCGGTCGAGGCAGCCCGCACCGTTGTGCGAGCGCGAGCGCGTCGCCTAGGCGTTGCCGACACCGTGTTTGAAAAGCGTGACATGCACGTGCACGTGCCAGAAGGGGCGACACCAAAAGATGGTCCCTCAGCTGGTATCGCCATTACAACTGCGATTGTGTCGGCTTTGACGCAGATCCCTGTGCGGGCAGATGTGGCGATGACCGGGGAGATTACCTTGCGTGGCGAAGTGTTGGCCATTGGTGGCTTGAAGGAAAAGCTCTTGGCAGCTCGCCGTGGCGGTATCAAGACGGTTCTGATACCTGAAGAGAACGTGAAGGATCTCGCGGAAATGCCCGACAACGTCAAAAACCATCTGGAGATTATCCCGGTGAAGTGGATTGACCAAGTCCTTGCCGTTGCCCTGGAAAAAGTGCCACAGCCCCTGGCTGAGGAGCCATTGCCAGAAGTGGTTCCCAAAACGGCTGTGGCAAGTGAGGTCGATCCAGTTATTAAGCACTGAAACTAATCCAGCGCGAGGGTTTTGGATTGCAAGAATCGGTTCAAAGCGTACGACTCGACAAGTGGCTGTGGGCGGCGCGGTTTTTTAAGTCCCGTTCACTAGCCACTGAGGCAATCGAGATGGGGCGCGTGCATGTCAACGGCGAGCGGGTCAAACCCGCGCGTTTGCTAAAGCCCGGGGAAAAAGTTCGAGTTCAGCGCGGGCAGGAACGGCTTGAGGTTTTTGTGCGTTTCTTGAGTGATGTCAGAAGATCGGCACCATTGGCTCAGTTACTGTATGACGAGACCATCGAAAGCATGGCGGCAAGACAAGAGGCCTCTGAGAGAAGGCGTCTATACAGTGAACCTGCGCAGGGCTTGATGGGTAGACCAACCAAGCGAAACCGCCGAGCAATCGAGCGGTTCGCGCGAGATGAAGCTTGAACGCTGAGATTAGTTCAAGGCGCCAGGCCGTATCAGGCCGACTGCAATCCCTTCGATGGCGAAGTTATTCGCTTCAGTGACGATGATTGGCTCGAAATCGGGGTTTTCAGGTTCGAGAATCACACGACTGCGTTCACGCACGAGACGTTTGACGGTGACATCGTCATCAATGCGCGCCACGACGATTTGACCCGACCGGGCTTCTGCTGTTTTTTTCACGGCCAGTAAATCGCCGTCGATGATACCAATGTCACGCATGCTCATGCCGCGCACTTGCAGCATGTAGTCGGGCTGTTTCTCAAACAGAGCAGGGTCGACAGCAACTTCACGCGCCACGTTCTCTGCAGCCAGAATGGGCGCGCCAGCCGCGACCCGACCAATCACGGGAAGCGTCAAGGCACTGACGATGTCGCGCACCACGCGAACAGTCGATGCTAATGTGGTTTCGGTCTCGGTTTCGGTTACGTTTTCGTTCGCACTTTGCATCAGCCGAATACCGCGCGAGGCGCCCGGGGCTAGGCTGAGGTAGCCTTTTTTCTCGAGTGCTCGAAGATGATCCTCCGCAGCGTTCGCCGACTTGAATCCCAAGGTTTGGGCAATTTCAGCACGCGTTGGCGGAAAACCGGTGTTGGCAATGGCTTGCTCGATCAACCCGAGAATTTCAGACTGACGTGCGGTAAGTTTGCTGGCCATGAGCACCTCTTAGCTGTATAGATATACAGCATTATGGCTCAGGCCAGCGGTCAACGCAAGCCAAAAGACTGCCAATACATTGAATTTACAGAGTTTGTTGCATTTAAACCTTCAGTACGGCAATGATCGCATTGGCCACTCGATCAATGTTGCGGCTATTCAGAGCGGCAACACAAATACGCCCGCTAGAAACGGCATAGATGCCATGATCGTCGCGCAGTTTGTCGACCTGAGCAGCTGTCAAGCCAGAGTATGAGAACATGCCTTTTTGGGCGAGTACAAAATCAAAGTTAGCGGCCACCCCAGCTGCCATTAGCTTTGCCACGAGTTGGTCGCGCATCTCTTTGATTCGGCTGCGCATTTCAGCGAGTTCGGTCGCCCACATGTCAAACAGTGCATCGTTGCCAAGCACCTCAGCGACCACAGCCGCACCGAATGTAGGGGGGTTGGAGTAGTTCGTGCGAATCACTCGTTTGACTTGGCTAAGCACGCGCTTGGCCTCATCGGCATTGCCAGTTACAACAGTCAAGGCGCCGATGCGCTCTCCGTAAAGAGAAAATGACTTTGAAAAAGAGGTGCTGATCAAGCAGGTCATGCCCATCTCGACAAATAGCCGAACCGCTGCTGCGTCTTGCGTTAATCCATCGCCAAAGCCCTGATAGGCCATGTCTAGAAACGGCACGTGATTCTTGGCTTTGACCGCATCGGCGATCTCGCGCCACTGGGCAGCGGTGGGGTCAACACCAGTGGGGTTGTGGCAGCAGGCGTGTAGCACCACTATGCTGCCATCGGGCAGAGCGCTGATGCTCTTGATCATGCCGGCGAGGTTTAAGCCATGGGTTGTCGCATCGTAGTAGTCGTATTCCACAACCTCAAAACCTGCACGCTCAAAAAGCGCGCGATGGTTCTCCCAGCTAGGGGTGCTGATCGCGACTTTGGCCTCAGGTAGCAGTTGTTTGAGATAGTCCGCACCGATCTTCAGTGCACCGGTTCCGCCAACCGCCTGAACCGTAAAAGCACGGCCAGAAGTATTGGCCTCACTGTCTTTGCCCAGCACGAGCTCGCGCGCGGCTTTGTTCAGGCTTGCCAAGCCTTCAATCGGAAGGTAGCTGTGTGCGGCGGCCGCTTTGACCCGGTCAACCTCAGCCTGGTGAACACACTTCAGTAAAGGCACACGACCTTGGTCATCGTAATAGACGCCAACCCCGAGGTTAACTTTGTCCGGACGTTGATCGGCGAGGTACTGCTCGTTTAAGCCAAGAATAGGGTCGCGTGGGGCGAGTTCAACAGCTTGGAATAGTGTGCTCATGGTGTGTTTGTGTAATGTCATGTAAAGGTCATGAAGTGCCCTGAGTGGACGGAATGCTTTTATGCAGCCATAATGCTCGGTTGTCTCTTGATTTAGGGGTTTCCCTAAGGTACAAGTCTAGCATGTCGCAAGGTCGCTTCGTTGAGTTTCCAGACAGTCCGTTTTCTCTATATCAGCCTTATCTGCCGGCGGGTGATCAGCCTCAGGCGATCGATAAACTGGCCGATGGTGTCACTGATGGCTTGATGTACCAGACGCTGCTTGGGGTGACTGGGTCCGGGAAAACGTTCACCATGGCCAACGTGATCGCCCGCTCGGGTAGGCCCGCTTTGGTCTTGGCACCGAACAAGACCTTGGCAGCGCAGCTTTACTCGGAGATGCGCGAGTTTTTCCCGCGCAATGCAGTTGAATATTTTGTGTCTTACTACGATTACTATCAGCCAGAAGCCTACGTACCCTCGCGTGATCTGTTCATTGAGAAAGATTCGTCGATCAACGAGCACATTGAGCAGATGCGTCTGTCGGCAACGAAAAGCTTGCTTGAGCGACGTGACACGGTGATTGTTGGGACGGTTTCATGTATCTACGGTATCGGCAACCCGTCTGATTACCACGCGATGGTGCTGGTATTGAGAGCTGGTGACCGAATCTCCAGGCGCGAGGTATTGGCGCGACTGGTGGCGATGCAATATACCCGCAATGATGCCGAGTTCACTCGCGGTGTGTTTCGTGCCCGTGGTGATGTTATTGATGTCTACCCCGCTGAAAGCGCTGACTTGGCCGTGCGTATCTCGATGTTTGACGATGAAATCGAGTCGCTGTCGCTCTTTGACCCCTTGACTGGCAAAGTTCGGCAAACCGTGCCGCGATTCACGGTTTATCCAGGCTCGCATTACGTGACCCCGCGTGACACGGTCTTGCGAGCGATCGAGACGATCAAGGAGGAGCTGCGCACGCGGGTCAAGCAGTTTGTCGATAATGGCCAATTGCTGGAAGCGCAACGTATCGAGCAACGCACTCGGTTTGATCTCGAGATGCTGGCAGAGCTCGGGTTTTGTAAGGGCATCGAAAACTACTCCAGGCACCTCTCTGGGGCCAAGCCTGGTGATCCGCCGCCCACCTTGATCGACTATTTACCCGCTGACGCCTTGATGTTCCTTGATGAGAGTCATGTGACCATCGGTCAGCTCGGCGGCATGTATCGCGGTGACCGGGCCCGCAAGGAGACGCTGGTGCAGTATGGGTTTCGTTTGCCATCGGCACTAGACAACCGACCGTTGCGCATGGAGGAGTTTGAAGAGCGCATGCGGCAGACGGTCTTCGTTTCTGCCACGCCAGCTAACTACGAAAAGGAACATGCTGACCAAGTCGTTGAGCAAGTGGTTCGACCCACTGGTCTAGTGGATCCCATCGTGGAGGTGCTGCCAGCCAAGACGCAAGTTGACAGTTTGTTGGAGCAGGCCAAAGTGCGCATCGCGCTTGGTCAGCGTGTGCTAGTGACCACGTTAACCAAGCGCATGTCAGAAGACCTAACCGACTTTCTTTCAGAGCAAGGTCTCAAAGTGCGTTATTTGCACTCTGACATCGACACCGTCGAGCGGGTCGAGATTATCCGGGACTTGCGTCTTGGGACGTTTGATGTCTTGGTTGGGATTAACTTGCTGCGCGAAGGGCTTGATATCCCTGAAGTTTCATTGGTGGCGATTCTCGATGCTGACAAGGAGGGGTTTTTACGCTCTGAACGCAGCCTGATTCAAACCATTGGCCGCGCCGCTCGAAACCTTAATGGTCATGCGATTCTCTATGCCGATACCGTCACCGAATCGATGCGCCGCGCCATGCATGAGACCGAGCGGCGCCGGCAACGCCAGCTCGCATTTAATGCGGAGCACGGGATTGAGGCCAAGGGCGTCATTAAAGCCGTCAAAGAACTCATCGATGGGGTGCTGCAAACGCCTGCGTCCGATGCGGACTCGAACGATCTTTTGCCGCAAGGAGTCCGCATTGATGACGAGAAATCGGTGTCTAGGGCGATTAAGTCGCTAGAGAGGGCAATGCTCGACCATGCCCGAAACTTGGAGTTCGAGCAGGCGGCAGCGGCTCGCGACGCTTTGAACAAATTAAAGACACAGGTGTTGCAGTCCGGGGGGTAATCTTGGTGACAGTATTTAGGTTACAACCGTGTTCGAAGTGCTTTTGCCGCAACAGATCCCCACAAAATAGTTATGCCTTCAGTTACAAATTACATCAGGATGGTTACGTAGATAATTGATAAAGTTAAATATAAATTTTTTTACAATGGCTGTAACTTCTTTGCAACTCGTGCAAAATTCTTCTGGACAAGTTGAGGGTTTTCCCTCAAAATCTCGACCACTATGACAAAAGTTCTATTCGTATGCATGGGAAACATTTGCCGCTCACCGAGTGCTGAGGGTGTGTTTCGCCATATGATTCATGAGGCGGGTCTGGCGGATCTGGTGGTTGTAGATTCTGCCGGCACCCATGGTTATCACATTGGCGAGGGTCCGGATGCCCGCGCGATGGCTGCCGCAGCCAAGCGAGGCTATCAAATTGAGCCGCGTGTTGCTCGGCAGGTGTCGGTCGATGATTTTCGCGATTACGATCTGATTTTGGCGATGGACTGGGAGAACTTGTCTGCTTTGCAGCAGCAGTGCGCCAAGATCCATCACCACAAGCTGATGTTGCTCATGCGCTTTGCCAATGAGTATGAAGAGGCGACGGTGCCAGATCCCTACTACGGCGGTGCCGAGGCCTTCACCAAAGTGCTCGATTACATCGAGGATGCCTGCCAAGGCGTGCTCGAGGTGGTTCGCAAGCGGTCGACGCAATATCAGGCTGCGTAAATTTGGTAGATTTGGTAGATTTGGTAGGTTTAGTAAGTTTGGAATATTCGGTGACACTCATTTTTGCGGCTGGTGCCGGTTGAGTTGTGTCTAGATGCTTTATTAACGAACCGCGCTCATGCGCGGTTTTTTATTTAAGCCAGTGTGTTACTTAATTCCCTTACAAGATCTGTGGATAGACCGAGTAATTCAGTCGGATTTGTTTTATACTTGAGTTGTTTAGTCAGGTTAGTGCCAATTTGTAGCCAATTTGTAGTCAGTGCGCGCATCGAGCTACCAGCGCTAGGGTGCGTGAACAGATAACCAATCTTCACAAGGACGTGGATATGCGACTCACTACGAAAGGACGCTTTGCAGTCACCGCCATGATTGATTTGGCTTTACGCCAGCATAGCGGTCCCGTCACGCTCTCGGCAATCAGCCAGCGTCAGAATATCTCTTTGTCGTACCTGGAGCAGCTGTTCGGCAAATTACGTCGTCATGAGCTCGTTGACAGCATTCGTGGGCCTGGTGGTGGCTACACGCTCGCGCGCCTAGCACGCAATATTACCGTTGCCGACATCATTTTTGCCGTCGATGAGCCGATTGATGCAACCAACTGTGGTGGCAAAACCGATTGCTCAACGGGCACCGATGGTCGTCCGGGCGTCTGTATGACGCACGAGCTGTGGGCAGCGCTAAACCGCACCATGGTGGATTTTCTGGATTCGGTCTCGCTTCAGGACTTGGTTGACCAGCAGCGCATGCGCCAGTTGCAAGAGGGTGGTCAGACCCGCACGGAAAGCGCGATTAAAGTTCCGAGCTCGACGGCGGCGGCGGCTGACCCGTTTGCACGCAAGCTCAGTGATTCGGTGGCCGTATAGGTACCCGGGCGAGTTTGGACATTAGGACACATCAGGATTTAGTTCTTCAAACCAGGAGTTTTTCATGACGGTTCATCCGGTTTATCTTGACTACTCAGCTACCACACCAGTGGATCCGCGCGTGGTTGACAAGATGGTGCCATGGCTCTACGAGCATTACGGCAATCCGGCATCGCGTAGCCATTCGTTTGGATGGGAGGCGGAGGAGGCTGTTGAGCAGGCACGCGCTGACGTGGCGGCCCTGGTAAACGCGGATCCGCGTGAGATTGTCTGGACATCGGGTGCAACCGAATCAAACAACTTGGCCATCAAGGGCGCCGCCCACTTTTATGCTGAGCGCGGCAAGCATGTCATTACGGTGAAGACCGAGCACAAAGCCGTACTCGATCCCTGCCGTGAGCTCGAACGCGAAGGCTATGAAGTGACCTATCTTGACGTCATGGAAAATGGCTTGATCGATCTAGATGTCTTAAAGGCTGCGATTCGGCCAGACACGGTTGTGGTGTCCGTGATGTTTGTCAACAATGAGATTGGTGTCATCCAGCCTATTGAAGCGATCGGTGAGCTTTGCCGCGAAAAAGGCATTATTTTTCATGTTGATGCTGCACAGGCCACTGGCAAAGTCGAGATAGATTTGCAGCACTTGAAAGTCGACCTAATGTCATTTTGCGCCCATAAGACCTACGGCCCGAAAGGCATCGGGGCTCTGTACATCCGTCGTAAACCGCGGGTTCGTATCGAAGCTCAGATGCACGGTGGTGGTCATGAGCGCGGGTTCCGCTCTGGCACACTCGCAACCCACCAGATCGTGGGCATGGGCGAATCATTTCGCCTCGCCAAGCTCGAAATGAAAACGGAGAACGAACGCATCAGAATGCTGCGCGATCGCCTGTGGAAGGGGATTTGCGAGATGGAGGAGGTGTATTTGAACGGGGACATGGAGCACAGGGTTCCTCACAACCTGAACGTGAGCTTTAATTATGTTGAGGGCGAGTCTCTCATCATGGCGATCAAAGAGCTCGCTGTCTCTAGTGGTTCGGCCTGTACGTCGGCGAGCTTAGAGCCTTCCTATGTCTTGCGTGCACTTGGTCGCAACGACGAGCTGGCCCACAGTTCGATTCGGTTTACCCTTGGGCGTTTCACCACCGAGCAAGACATTGACTTCACGGTCGAGCTACTTCACAGACGTGTCGACAAGCTTCGCGACATGTCTCCGCTTTGGGAGATGGTCAAAGAGGGTGTAGACATCAGCTCGGTTCAGTGGGCGGCGCATTAATTCGTTGTACTGTCGGTATAGGAGATAGGCATCATGGCTTACAGTGAAAAGGTTCTTGATCACTACGAAAACCCCCGTAACGTTGGTTCGTTCGACAAGGACGATGGCAACGTGGGCACCGGCATGGTTGGTGCACCCGCTTGTGGTGATGTGATGAAGTTGCAAATTCGTGTCAACGATAGCGGTATCATTGAAGACGCCCGCTTTAAAACATATGGCTGTGGTTCGGCGATTGCGTCAAGTTCTTTGGTGACCGAGTGGGTCAAGGGCAAGTCCCTGGACCAGGCACTGGAAATCAAAAACGCCGAAATCGCCCAGGAGCTTGCATTGCCGCCAGTCAAGATACACTGTTCTATTTTGGCTGAAGATGCCATTAAGGCGGCAGTCAAGGATTACAAAGACAAGCACGGAAGTTGAACTGGAGTTTGACGTCATGGCTGTGACATTGACCGCGCAGGCGGCTGAACACATCGAGAAGTATTTGCACAAACGAGGTAAAGGCTTAGGTCTGCGCCTTGGCGTGCGTACCACGGGCTGCTCGGGCATGGCCTATAAGCTTGAGTACGTTGATGAGGCACATCAGGACGATCAAGTGTTTGAGAGTCATGGCGTGAAGGTATTTGTTGACGCCAAAAGCCTGTCTTACATCGACGGCACAGAGCTTGACTATGCTCGAGAGGGCTTAAACGAAGGTTTTAAGTTCTCTAATCCAAACGAGAAAGCGACTTGCGGTTGCGGCGAATCGTTCACGGTCTAGTGGTTTGAATCAAGCGGATTACTTCGAGCTCTTTGACTTGCCTCGAGGTTTTGAGGTGAGTACTAAAGACCTCGAGCATAGATGGAAGTCGCGCGTGGCTGCGGTCCATCCGGATCGCTTTGCAGGCGCCTCAGATGCTGAAAAGCGGGTAGCAATGCAATGGAGTGCTTCTATCAACGAGGCCTATAGAGTCTTGCGCGACCCATTGAAACGAGCGCAATATCTTTGCGACTTAGCTGGCTTTCAAACCGAGAACCTGTCCAATGCGTCCATGGACATGGATTTTTTGATGCAACAGATGCAATGGCGCGAGGATCTCGAGCGCATTCGGGACAGTCAGGACGCCAATGCGCTTACCGTGCTGGCAAATCAAATCGAGGCAGATCGAGATAGCCTGCAGTCCAACACGGCAAAGCTCATCGAGGCCCAACAGTGGGATGCGGTGGTGAAACGTCTGCAGGAATGGATGTTTGTAGAAAAGCTCTTGCAAGAGATCAAAAGCGCTGAACGTGCCCTCCAGACAACTCAGTAGCACAACTGGTTACAACGGATTACAACTGATTACAACGGATTAACACAATGGCCTTGTTGCAAATCGCCGAGCCAGGGCAAAGCCCGGTACCCCACCAGCGCAAGATTGCGGTGGGGATCGATCTGGGTACCACCAACTCTTTAGTGGCGGCGGTCCGTCATAGCGTTGCCGAGGTGCTGCCCGATGCGCATGGCCATGCTTTGGTGCCATCAGCGGTTTATTACGCCGCTTCAGATGAAGCCTTGATTGGTCGTGATGCTTTGGCTCATCAGCAAGCCCATCCGCTTGATACGCTGGTGTCAATCAAGCGGTTGATGGGTAAATCGGTTTCTGATGCTCGGGTCACTGGGATGCCGTATGCTTTTGAAGAAATGGGCAACAGCGTGGCAATCGTTACCACGCATGGGACCGTGACACCGGTTAAGGTTGCTTCACACATTCTGAAACACTTACGCTCTTTGGCCGAACAAACACTCGGCGATGATTTGGTGGGCGCGGTGATTACCGTACCGGCTTATTTTGATGACGCGCAGCGTCAGGCGACCCGTGATGCGGCCCGCTTAGCGGGCCTGAATGTGCTTAGGCTCTTGAATGAACCCACTGCGGCAGCGATCGCTTATGGCCTAGATAATGGCTCGGAGGGCGTCTACGCTGTCTACGATCTGGGCGGGGGCACATTTGATATGTCATTGCTTAAGCTTAGCGCAGGTGTGTTTGAAGTGATCGCCACGGGTGGTGATACGGCGCTCGGTGGCGATGACTTTGACGAACTGATCGTGGCCCATGCAATACGCCAGGCTGGTGTTGCAGCGGTCACGCCCACTGACCGGCGGCATTTGCTGATGGCTGCCAAACGGTTGCGAGAGTCGTTAACTGAGCAAACTCATGCAACGGTGATCACGGGTTTGTCCGGCGCGCTTGCCACCTTGAACTTGACCCGAGATGCGTTTGAAACACTCGCCACGCCACTGGTACAGCGCACGTTGGCCTGCGCGCAGCGGGCGTTAGATGACGCTGACAAGTCCGTGTCAGAGGTGCAGGGCGTGGTAATGGTGGGTGGGGCGACACGCATGCCAGTGGTGCAACGCAGGGTGGGGGAGTTTTTTAAACGTGAACCACTGGTGAATCTGAACCCAGATGAAGTGGTGGCCTTGGGTGCTGCCTTGCAGGCCAATCTGCTTGCGGGCAATCGACGCCCAGGTGAAGATTGGTTGTTACTCGATGTCACGCCATTGTCCCTTGGGCTTGAAACCATGGGCGGCTTAGTTGAAACCATCATTGCACGCAACAGTACGATTCCAGTGGCGCGCGCCCAAGAGTTCACCACATATCGCGACGGGCAGACCGCCTTGGCGATGCACATCGTACAGGGTGAGCGTGATTTGGTCAGTGAATGCCGGTCATTGGCGCGTTTTGAGTTAAGGGGGATTCCCCCGATGGTGGCGGGTGCAGCCAGGATTCGAGTGACCTTCCAGGTGGATGCTGACGGATTGTTAAACGTGAGCGCACAGGAGCAGTCCAGTGGAGCGACCGCCGAAGTGACGGTTAAGCCCTCGCATGGCCTGACCGATGAACAAATTACGGCGATGCTCAAAGACAGTGTGGCGCAGGCGGACCACGACGCGACGTTGCGTATGGTCCGTGAAGAACAGGTCAAAGGTCAGCAGCTCATTGAGACCACTGAGGCGGCCTTGGCGGTGGATGGTGACCTTTTGTCTGACGCTGAGCGTGCGTTGATTGACAGCACCAAATCAGCGGCCAAATCTGCATTGACGCTTGATCGGCTCGATGACGTTCGTGAAGCGGTTCGAGCACTGTCTGCGGCAACGGACGATTTTGCGGCTCGACGCATGGACCGCAGTATTCGCCGGGCGCTCGCCGGGAAGTCATTAAACGAAATCTAATTCCAATCAAGTTTTTATCGGAAACTGTCTTATGCCGAAATTGACCGTACTGCCTCACGCTGAGATTTGCCCAGACGGGGCGGTCATTGACAATATCCCAGCGGGTGAATCGATTTGCCGTGTTTTGCTGGATCACGACATCGAGATAGAACACGCTTGCGAGCTGTCTTGCGCCTGCACAACCTGTCATGTGATCGTGCGCCAGGGGTTTGATTCTCTGGATGATGCGACCGATGCCGAGGAGGATTTGCTTGACCGCGCCTGGGGCTTGTCGCCCACCTCGCGCTTGTCTTGCCAGGCCAAGATCGCTAATGAAGACTTGACGATAGAGATTCCCCGGTACACGATTAACCACGCTCGAGAAAACCACTAGACTCGGGCTCAACTGACTCGGGGGAAATGACGTGCGTCCAAATACGGTTAAGCTGCGCTTGCAAAAAGGCGAATCGATCGTCAGCGGTTGGGTCGCGATGGCTGGCACGTTCTCGGCCGAAATCATTGGCATGTCAGGCTGCGATAGTGTGACTGTCGATTTGCAGCACGGCATGATCGGATTTGATGCCGCGCTGCCAATTCTGCAGACCTTGTCGGCGACACCAGCAGTGCCGATTGTGCGTGTACCAGTCAATGATGGGCCGCAGATTATGAGAGCGCTTGATGCCGGCGCCTACGGCATCATTTGCCCGATGATTTCCACCGCTGAGCAGGCCCGCAAATTTGTCAGTGCCTGCCGTTATCCACCGAACGGCGATCGTTCATTTGGCCCATCGCGTGGCTTGCTTTACGGTGGGGCGGATTATTACCAGCACGCCGATGATGTCATCCTGACCTTGGCCATGATTGAAACACAGTTAGGGTTGGATAACCTTGATGACATCCTATCGGTTGACGGGCTTGATGGCATCTTTATCGGACCCAATGACTTGAGCCTGGCGCTTGGCCACGCACCTAGCTCCGAGCCCACGGCCGATGTGGTGGTCAAAGCCATTGCACACATTCTTTCGCGCGCACAGGTCCACGGCAAGATTCCGGGCATATTTTGTTCCTCGGGTCAGGCTGCTGCGATGCGTATCGCCCAAGGATTTAAGTTTGTGGTCCCTGGTAACGATGCCAATATGTTGAAGCAGGCAGCCACTGCAGCCATGAGTGCGGCAGTGAGTGCTGCCAAGGGTGGGGCACAAACACCAGCTGGCTCAAGCGGCTATTGAGGGGTTTTTGTGAGCATTCGGTTTTCTGCAAACTTAGGCTTTCTGTGGGCTGATCTGCCTTTGCTTGACCGCGTTGAACGTGCAGCGGACGCTGGCTTTAAGGCAATCGAGTTGCATTGGCCTTACGAAACGCCTGCAGCTGATGTGCATGCGGCGTGTCATGCTCACGGTCTCACACTGCTCTCTGTTAATACCCCGCAAGGTGATGTAGCCGCAGGCGATGCAGGTCTGGCCGCTCAACCTGGGCGCGAAGCCGAGTTTCGTTCAGCCTTTGAGATGTCGTTGAGATGGGCTTGCGAGGCGGGTGCGAGCAAGATCCATGTGTTGCCCGGCATGGCGAACCCGCAGGGCGCCGAGGCTGCGCGACGCACGTTGATATCCAATCTTCAGTGGGCCGCTGATCTTGCTGCCTCAGATGGGGTGATGCTTTTGCTCGAAGCCCTGAACCATCGTGACAAGCCGGGCTATTTCTATCACACACAAGCACAGTCCAACTCGATACGCCTGGAAGCTGCGCGCGAGAACGTTAAGTTGATGTTCGATGTCTACCACGTTGGTGTGACTGAGGGCGATGTGCTGCTCAAGCTCGAGCACTATTTGCCCGTCATCGGTCATATTCAGATTGCAGCGGTTCCATCTCGACGTGAGCCAGACGAGGGCGAAATTCGTTATGAAGCTGTTTTTCAGCGTCTTGACGCGCTTGGATTTGATGGCTGGATTGGCTGCGAGTACAAGCCGCGTGACAACGTTGAGGCGGGCCTTCGATGGGTTCAGGCCATGGGCCTGAACCTAGGTTAATGCATCAAAAACATCAAATACGCATCAAAAACACGGTTTAAGAGTTTTCTTCTCTTCGCAGATGCGGAAAGAGAATGACATCCCGAATGCTGGCGCTGTCAGTCAGGAGCATGATCAAACGATCGATACCAATGCCGCATCCACCGGCCGGGGGCATGCCGTACTCCAGCGCTCGAATGTAGTCATCATCAAAATACATGGCTTCTTCATCACCTGCATCTTTGGCAGCCACCTGGGCCTGAAAGCGAGAGGCTTGATCCTCTGGGTCATTCAACTCAGAAAAGCCGTTGGCAAGCTCGCGACCCGCGATAAAGAGCTCAAAACGTTCCGTGATACCGCTACGGGTGTCTGACTGACGAGCCAATGGTGAGACTTCGACTGGGTAGTCAATGATGTAAGTTGGCTCCCAGAGCAAGTGTTCCGCGACTTCTTCAAATAGCGCCAACTGCAACGCACCTAGCCCAGCGCTAGCCAATGGTGGTTCATTCAGATTGACCTTCAATGCCTGTAAGGCTTGGCGCACATAATCGATGTCATCCAGTGGTTTGCCTTGGTAGGCGCAGGCATATTTCTCGATTGCCTGAACAATGGTTAGGCGTGCAAACGGTTTGCCAAGGTCTAGTTCACGGCCTTGGTAATTCAAAAGCGTTGAGCCAGAGGTTCTTTGTGTGACTTCTCTTAACAAGGTCTCGGTGAAATCCATCAGCCATTGGTAGTCCGTGTAGGCCGCATAGAATTCCATCATGGTGAATTCTGGGTTGTGGCGAGGGCTCACGCCTTCATT
This sequence comes from Lautropia mirabilis, assembly GCA_945876565.1. GTDB lineage: Bacteria > Pseudomonadota > Gammaproteobacteria > Burkholderiales > Burkholderiaceae_B > Algicoccus. The sequence continues at coordinate 79,977 of CAMCOS010000002.1, forward strand.
TCGGAAGTTCCGGTTGATCTCGAACACCCGTTCAAACCCGCCCACGAGCAAGCGTTTCAGGTAAAGCTCGGGTGCAATACGCAAAAACATTTGCATATCCAGCGCATTGTGATGCGTCTCAAACGGCTTGGCAGTGGCACCTCCTGGGATCGCTTGCAGCATCGGCGTTTCTACTTCGAGAAACTCATGCTCGACCATGAACTCACGCATCGTGGCAATCGCTTTACTGCGCTGCTCAAATGTCTTGCGGGTATGCTCGGTGACGATCAAGTCCACATAACGCTGGCGATAGCGTAACTCCTGATCGGACATGCCGTGAAACTTGTCAGGCAATGGTCGCAATGATTTGGTGAGCACTCGTGCGCTGCTTGCGTGCACCGACAGCTCACCTTTGTTGGTTTTAAAGACCACGCCTTCGACAGCGAGAATGTCACCGAGGTCCCAATGCTTAAAGGCCTCGTAGTGGTCTTCACCCAAGGATCCTTTGTCCAGATAGATTTGGATACGACCGGTGCTGTCTTGCAGTGTCGCAAAACTGGCTTTGCCCATGACACGTTTAAGCATCATGCGACCAGCGATGGCGACCTGATGGTTGTGCTCGGCAAGCTCCTCTTTGCTTTGCTCGTCGTACAAAAAATGCAGTACGCCAGCCCGATGGCTTGGCTTGAAATCGTTAGGGAATGCCGGTCCCTGTTCGCGCAATCGCGCAAGCTTTTGGCGGCGCTCGGCAATCAGGTGGTTCTCGTCAACGGGTAGGTTGTCAGCTGGTGTGGTGTTCATTGGGCGTGGTCTCGCACATCGTCCAGGATTATGTGGCCAAAAGAGTCGCTCGCGAGCAGTTTTAGCGTGGTTTTAGCCGTTTGGTCAGCATCAGCGAGCATGCCTTGTCGGTGCATGTCTTCGAATCGGCCAACGGCTGGGAGTTTGGATTCGGGCGTCTGGCGGATCTGTGCCTGCATACCCGTATCAATCACGCCAGGGGCTAGCGAACAAACGCGGGTGTTGGCATGGCCTTCTGCGTGCACGACTTCGGCGTAGCGATCCATCGCTGCTTTGGTGGCGCAGTACACGCCCCAGCTGCCATAGGCATGGCGGCCAGCGCCTGAGGAAATTAAGAGAATGCGGCGATCGGCGCATGTCTTGGTGGCCGCTAAAAAGTGGCCTGTCAGATAGATGGGGGCGGCGATGTTGACATCAAATGCGGTTCGGATCGACTGAAGGTCGGTCAGTTGATCGGCTGGATCAATCGGTGCGACGATACCAGCGTTGTGGATCAGACGGCAACTCGATGGGTTTGCTGAGTCCGTGATAGCGGTAAGCATTTGCTTGGCCGCCTGTTCGAGCGCGTCCGCGTTGCCCAGGTCGACCAGGATGTCGGTCAGTGTGGTGCCATTTTTTTTTGCGTGATCAGCCAAACCGGGCGCCTGTTTGCGACTTAGCGTGATTAACGCACCGCCTTCGCTCGCGAGCTGATACGCCAGCGCATAGCCAAGCCCTCGGTTGGCACCCGTGATGATGGTCAGCGCAGCGGCCGATTTCATAAGCCCTCCTTGAGGCTGGCTTCAATAAAGGGGTCCAGATCGCCATCGAGCACTTTCTGTGTATTGGAAATTTCCACGCCAGTGCGCAAGTCTTTGATACGGCTTTGGTCAAGTACATAAGAGCGGATTTGATGTCCCCAGCCCACATCGGTCTTGGCGTCTTCCATTTTCTGCTGTTCAGACATACGCTTGCGCATCTCGAGCTCATAGAGCTTTGAGCGCAGCATGTCCATGGCCTCAGCCTTGTTGCGGTGCTGAGATCGATCGTTCTGGCACTGCACCACAATGCCGGTTGGATTGTGGGTGATGCGCACAGCCGAGTCAGTCTTGTTGATGTGCTGACCGCCGGCGCCGCTTGCGCGATAGGTGTCGATGCGTAGATCCGCCGGATTGATGTCGATGTCGATGGAGTCATCGACTTGTGGGTATACAAAAACACTGGCAAACGACGTGTGACGCCCACCGGCAGAGTCAAACGGGCTCTTGCGCACCAAGCGATGCACCCCAGTCTCGGTTCTCAGGTGCCCAAATGCATATTCGCCCTCGACTTTAATCGTGGCTGACTTGATGCCAGCGACTTCGCCGTCGGACTCTTCCATCACATCGGCTTTAAAGCCTTTGTTCTCACAATAACGCAGGTATTGACGCAACAACATGGAGGCCCAGTCTTGCGCTTCAGTGCCACCGGCGCCAGCCTGTATATCCACAAAACAATTCAGTGGATCAGCCGGATTGGAGAACATCCGCTTGAATTCAAGTGTCTCTAGCGTGTTCTGAAACGCGTTGGCATCAAGCTCAATGGCTTCAAGGGTGGCGGAATCGCTATCGGCCTGAGCCATTTCAAACAGCTCTTGGGCATCGCGAATGCCCACATCTAGCTCGTTTAACGTCTGAACCGTGGTTTCTAGGGACTTCTTTTCTCGGCCAAGCGATTGAGCTTTCTCGGGGTCGTTCCAGACGCCAGGGTCTTCGAGTTCAGCGTTAACGACTTCTAGCCGGGCGGCTTTGACATCGTAGTCAAAGATACCTCCGTGCGGCTAGCTCACGATCGAGGTAGTCCGCGAGTCGGGCGGCTAGGGCGTTTTGGCGATCAACTTCCATGATTTGCAGCTTATATAGAGATTAATTTGCCATTTTATCTGATCGTCTGGCACGGTGCCGACCATCAAATCGGTTCGTGCTTCATTAAACCGGCTCAGCAGTCTCAATCACCAGTTGCAGGCTAATATTGGTTTGCCAGATATTGGGGGTGGGGCGATACACCGCCCGTATGCGCTCTGGCACTGGCTCTTGGCGGTTAAACCAGATCGCCTCAAACCGCTGGCGATCGCGCATCAGCGAGAGCTTCGTATGTTTACCGCCCACTAAGCGCTGGCTTTGGACCATGAATTCGTCCAAAAATAAAGGTGCAGGAAACCCAGCTCCCCAGACTTGCTGCTGCAAGAGCGTCGCGGTTTGAACATTAGCCCAGCCCGTTTCAAGCGATCCGTCCGTTTCGATTCGAGCGCTGAACTGAGTTTTGCCGGTAATCTCGACCACGGCGTTGGCCAGTCCCTTGGCAAATGTGTCGAGTCCGTCTTCCGGCAACGTCAAACCTGCCGCCATGGCATGACCACCAAACTTTAAGATTAGCCCCGGATGGCGCTTGGAAACCAGGTCAAATACGTCTCGTAGGTGCACGTCTGGGATCGAACGGCCCGAGCCGCGCCAGGTGCCGTCGCCGGCCGGTGCGAGCGCGACAACAGGCCGCCAGAACTTTTCTTTCAGGCGCGAGGCAACCAGGCCAACCACCCCTTGGTGCCAGTCAGGCTGGTAGACACAGATGGCCGCCTGACTACTATCGGTGTCGGATTCGGTTTCTAAATTGTCCATGGTTGCCATGGCTTGCTCGCGCATGGTGACTTCGATCTGGCGTCGCTCCTCGTTGATGGTGTCAAGCTTGCGTGCAAGCTCGAGCGCATATGACTCATCGTCGGTGGTTAAACACTCAATGCCTAGGCTCATGTCAGTCAGGCGCCCCGCGGCGTTGATACGCGGGCCAATCGTAAACCCAAAATCAAATGCGCTCGCCTGAGCAGGGTCACGTGCACAGACGGCAAAGAGGGCACGCAGGCCTGGCTGCATCTGACCGCTTCGGATTCGCTGCAAGCCGCGCGTGACCAGCAGGCGATTGTTGGCATCGAGTTTGACCACATCCGCAATGGTGCCCAAAGCGACCAAGTCAACTAACCCATCAAGTCTTGGCTCGGGTCTTTGCGCAAAATACCCTCGAGCCCTAAGCGTTGATCTAAGGGCCATGAGCACGTAAAACATGACACCAACGCCAGCGAGATTTTTTGAGGGAAATCCACAACCGGCTTGATTCGGGTTAACGATGGCCAAGGCCGGCGGAAGCCGATCGCCTGGCAAGTGGTGATCGGTCACGATGACATCAATGCCATGTTCTTTGGCAGCAATAACCCCGTCGACACTGGCAATGCCATTGTCGACCGTCACAATGAGGTCGGGTTTGCCCGCGTGGTGTTGGGTGGCGAGTGTGACGACCTCTGGTGACAAGCCATATCCCGTCTCAAAACGGTTTGGCACCAAATAGTCAACTTTGGCGCCCATGGCGCGCAAACCCCGCAATCCAACGGCACAGGCAGTTGCACCGTCACAATCGTAGTCCGCCACGATCAGAAGCTTTTTGCCGTCCTCGATGGCTTGAGCCAGTGCACCGGCTGCCTCATCGATGTGACTCAATCGGTCCGGCGCAATCAAGCCATTCCAATCGGTGTTTAGCTCAGATGGCTCATCCACCCCTCTGGCAGCCAGCAAACGCGCGAGCAGGGGGTGCAAGCCTTGTTGCTCCAGACGGTTCCGCGCGTCGTGCGGTATGGGTCTGACGATCAATTCCGGTTGAGCCACCAATTTCTCCAAGCGTCTTGTTGCCCTCTGGCAAATAGGTTGCGCCACCAGCGAGATGGCGCGTTGACCAACCGAACGATGCGATCTTGGCCAGTCAGTATGATGGCCTGTTGCGCAGCGGCATTCATTAAGATTGGTTCGATTTGAACCCAAGCATCAAGCCATTCTGACCAATTGCCACGCCATGCGGCCTCTGACAGATGGTCGATCCATTGATAACCAAGACTTGGCACCGGCGTGAACCCATTGCCGCCGCCATAAAGCCAAATGCCATTGATGGCGGGCAGGCCCTTGTGCTCACGGGCCTGGTTCACAGGATGATCGTGCCAAGCCATCTGGATTTCATTGACGCGTTTGCGCCAGAGGCGCCACACATCAGCAGTCGGCCACCAATCACCGAGGTCCTGGCCGATCAGCGCCATCGGGCTAATGGTGTGGTCGGTCTGCGCAAACTCAGCATGCACTTGCCACAAGCCATTGCCCATTGGCGCAATTCGGATGCCGTCGCCATGATCATCAAACAAAGGGCGTGCGCTGTGCTCAAGCGCTTGAATTTCTGGGGCAGTGGCTTGAATCAACTTCAGTGGCAGTACCGTTGCCCGTTCTTGGGAGAGCACGGTCGAGCAAATTTCAGCAATCCAAACGCGCATCACCGGACTCACCACCTTTGCTTGCCAGGGTCCCAAGCCAGCGCCTATGGGTTGACCGCTTGGTGCGCTGTAACCAACTGATTCGAGCTCAATCGCTTCGTCAGGTGTGCAACCATGCCGCTGCAGTGACCAATCCTCAGTCTCAGCGTGTCTGGCGTTAAACAGGTGTGCGAGTTTGGGGTAGCGAGTAGCCAACGGTTCGAATAAACCGTCGGCGATCGTGGCGGGGGGCAAGGCCTGAGAAATCACTAGTTTCATGTACTTATTTTAACGGGGTGATTTCGACGATAGGGCAATACCAGTTGTGGTAACGTCCCCTCGAGACAGTTTGAGGTAGTTTGATGCCGTTCTGGCATTCGCTATTGAGCCAGGCAACACGCATGAACCAATACGCAATAACCAATACGCATGATTAATTTTTTTGAATGGTGGGTCGGATTTCGCTACGCCGGTATTGGTAGGCCAGGGGTGCGGTCGTCAGGACAGGATCGATTCGTCTCATTTGTCGCGGCAATGGCCATGGCTGGGATTGCGCTTGGTGTGGCGGCGCTGATTGTGGTTCTGTCAGTCATGAATGGTTTTCAGCGCGATGTGCGCGACCGCATGCTCTCGGTCTTGCCGCATATCGAACTGTTTGTGCCAAGCGATGCGCCGCTGGCGGTGCTCGATCGATTCGAGCAGCTCAGCACGGCAGCACTGACCAACCCCAGTGTTATCGGTGCTGCGCCATTTGTGGCGGCACCAGCCATCTTGATGCGCGGACAGGCACTGCGCGGCGTGCAAGTCAGGGGCATTGACCCACAAACAGAGACGGCTGTCTCAGAGCTTGGCGATCAAATGGTGGCTGGTAGCCTTGCGCAACTCACGCCAGGCGCTTACGGCTTGGTGGTTGGCCAGACGTTGGCTGATATGCTGAATCTGACCATGGGTGATAGCGTCATGTTGCTCGCCCCGCAAGGCAGTGTGAGTCCAGCAGGATTTACACCGAGGCTTCGCCAGTTCACGATAGTCGGTATTTATCGCTCTGGTCACTTCGAGTACGACAGCTCCTTGGTTTTTACACAAGCGCAAGACGCGGCAAGGCTATTTCGTGACACGGGCACAGCCGGTGTCCGATTGCGTGTTGCTGACATGCATCAGGCGCCTGCAGTGGCTTTACAACTCAGCACAACCTTGCCAAGGGGAGTATTTGCTGCGGATTGGTCACGCAACAACCGCACTTGGTTTGCAGCGGTACAGACCGAAAAGCGAATGATGTTTCTCATATTGACACTCATTGTGGCGGTTGCTGCTTTTAACTTACTGTCTTCTCAGGTCATGGCCGTTAAAGACAAACAGTCCGATATTGCTATTTTACGAAGCCTGGGCGCAACACCTGGCGCCATTGCACGGATCTTTCTGATTCAAGGGGCTTTGATTGGCATCGTGGGGACATTTTTAGGGGTCACCGGCGGAGCCTTGCTCGCCTATAACATCGACACGCTGGTGCCTGCGATCGAACGACTATTTGGCATTCAGTTCTTGCCGCAAGAGATTTACTTCATTTCGACTTTGCCATCCGATCCACGGGTCAGTGATATCACGGTGATTGCAGTGACCTCGCTAATCATGTCTTTGCTTGCCACGCTTTATCCAAGTTGGCGCGCATCTCGTCTGGAACCTGCACAGGTATTGCGCCATGACTGATCTTGATATCGTGCTGCAAGCGCAGGGGATTAGTCGTCACTTCGAGGATGGTCAGCGACGTGTGCAAGTGCTCGATGGCGTGGACCTGACCGTTCACGCAGGTGAAATGGTTGCCATTGTTGGTGCTTCAGGCTCTGGCAAAAGTACCTTGCTGCATTGCCTGGGACTACTAGACCGGCCTGATACTGGCAAATTGTCTGTAGCCGGTCAAGCCACGGCTGAGCTTGGTGAGCGCGCGCGTAGTCGTTTGCGCAATGAATGCTTGGGCTTTGTTTACCAGTTTCACCATTTACTGCCCGAATTTAATGCCACTGACAACGTTGCCATGCCACTGATCGTTGGTAAACAGCCTTTGGCCTTGGCTCGTAGCCGTGCCCGTGAATTGCTGATGGAGATGGGGTTGGGCCATCGCTTAGAGAACTATCCAGGACAACTGTCTGGCGGTGAGCGTCAACGTGTTGCCCTTGCACGAGCATTGGTTACACACCCTGTTTGTGTGCTCGCCGATGAGCCCACCGGTAACCTTGATCGTGAAACCGCTGCCCAAGTGTTTGAGCTCATCACCCGCATACGTGACGACTTTGGGACGGCCGTGGTTCTGGTGACCCACGACCTGAAACTTGCGCAGCGTGCAAGCCGCTGCCTGTCCATGGTCAATGGCCGGTTGGCCAATATTGAGATTGATCACGATGCGAGCGCTGTTTGACACCCATTGCCATCTGGACGCAGCTGAATTTGACAGCGACCGGCCTGAGGTCATTACGCGTGCACAAGCACTGGACGTTAAGGGAATTTTGATACCCGCGGTTCAGGTCGCCGATTTTGAGAAAGTCCGTGATTTGGCGCACAGTTTTGAGCAGGGTGCCTATGCCGTTGGGATACACCCCATGTTTGTTCAACACGCCAAAGATAGCGACATTGACGCACTGAATGACTTTTTGCAGTCGCATCGGGATGATTCGCGCTTGGTTGCGGTTGGCGAGATTGGACTGGACTTTTTTGTGCCTGACATCAGCCAAGGTACACAGCGGCAACGACAGATTGATTTTTATCAGGCGCAACTCGATCTCGCCGTGCCCGCGGGCTTGCCAGTGATCTTGCATGTGCGCCGATCGCAGGATGAGTTACTCAAATGGTTACGTCGTCGTCCTTTGATTGGTGGCATTGCCCACGCATTTAATGGGAGTTTCCAGCAGGCGCAGCAGTTTATCGATCTCGGATTTGCGCTTGGTGTGGGTGGGGCATTCACATTCACCAGGGCTCAGCAAATTCGGCGATTGGTCACCGAATTGCCACTGGCCAACCTTGTGCTGGAGACCGACTCACCCGACATGGCACCGGCCTGGTTAGACAAAGGGTCACGAAACAGTCCGCATGAGGTGGCCCAGATCGCGACGAACTTAGCCGATTTGCGCCACGAACAGGTCGAGTGTGTGCTGCATGAAACCGCACTGACTGCTTTGCGTGTCATACCAAAGCTTGGTCAGCTTTGGGGTCAGTCTGTATCGATGGGGCTGTCGCCATCACATCCCGCGTAGGACAAGGCCTCCCCCTGGTCATCTCGGTATTTGCGAATTGCGGTTTCGCCTAAGTTAAGTCACGCTCGAGGGTTTTAAAGTGGCGAGTGACATAAGGCATGCAGCTAAGCGTGGTCGCAGCGGGATGGTTGACGGGTGTTTACGCAGCCCAACAATGGCGCAGTTTGCCCTCAGCCCTGGAAGTTTGGCTTGGCGCTGGCTTTGGTGCGGTGGTGCTCTGCCTGGCTTGGCGCTTGCCCGCGTCGCGGCGAGCTTTCATCTGGCCGATCATGGCGTGCTTGCTCGCGCTTGGCTGGACAGGTTGGTTAGCACATGCCCGTCTCTCTGATCGTTTGGCTTCGCATGAGGACGACAAAGTCACTCGTGTTGTGGTGCAGGTTGCCGATTTGCCGGTGCAGGGCAGTGATGGTGTGCGATTCACGGGTCAACTGGTTGATCCGGTCCCCAAAGGTTTACCCAAGCGCGTCATGGTGTTCTGGCCATCGGCTTGCACTGGCAGTTGTGCTGATCCGGTTGAGCCGGGTCAGCGCTGGCGAATGGCATTGCGATTTCGACAACCGCATGCACGATTGAATTTTGCCGGTATTGACGGTGAGCGATGGTTGTTTGCGCAAGGTATTCGGGCAACGGCCACTGTGAGAGGCAAACCCACTCGTTTAAGCGATGTGGCGGGGTGGCAACCTGGTCTCTGGATTGAACAAATTCGTAGCCGCATTCGGCAGCGGTTGCATCGATTGCTGGTCGGTGCACGAGAAGTCAACGTCATGGTCGCACTGGCCATTGGTGATCAACAAGGGGTTTCGCGCGAAGACTGGGAGATTTTTAATTTAACCGGGATCACACATTTGGTCTCGATCAGTGGGTCACACGTGACTTTGATTGCTGCGCTTGGCGCGGTCGCTGTGGTGGCGATCTATCGGCGCTTGCGTTGGCGTGGTCGCCTGCTGATCGAGCGCATACCAGCGCGTCTGGTTTTTGTCTGGTGCGCTGGGGTGACGGCCTTTCTTTATTGCCTCTTGGCGGGCTGGGGAGTGCCAGCGCAAAGGACCTTTTTTATGCTCGCAGCTGGTGCGCTCGGACTGAGCGGTCGCATTCCCTTATCTGGCACTCAAGCGGTGCTCTTGGCCGGGATGGTCATGACCTTGCTGGATCCTTGGGCGGTTTTGTCCACGGGGTTTTGGCTGTCGTTTGGCGCGATGACGATTCTTATCATGCTCGCTGAGCAAACTGTTTGGTCGGCTAATTTGGCCGTGTCACGCTGGCACTCAATCAAGCAAGCAATCATGGTCGCTGCACGCTTGCAGTGGATCATGACGCTGGCCATGATGCCAGTCAGTGTTTTTCTATTTCAGCAATTGTCCTTAATTGGCTTACTGGCTAATGCCTGGGCGATACCTTGGATTACGTTTTTGGCAACGCCTCTGGCGCTGCTCGTGTCAGCCCTGTCTGTGACGCCTATACCAGACTATCTTTTGAGTCCGATTGCCTGGCTGGCGCACGTGGCTTTGGTCGGCTCGCTTGCCCCGGTTCGCTGGCTGGCCCGGTTTGATTGGCTCGCCATTGAAACCAGTGCCATTGGTTTGTGGGAATTAGGGCTAGGCATCACCGGCGTGGCTGTCGCGTTATTAATGCCGCCATGGCGCGGGCGTTGGCTGGCTTGGTTATTGTTGCTGCCGTCGCTGACTAGCACCCTGCCGCAACCAGATTGGGGTGGCTGGCGTCTGATTGCATTTGATGTCGGTCAGGGTGGGGCAGTGCTGGTTCAAACCAAGTCGACAGCGGTTTTGTTTGATACCGGCTGGCGGCATGGCGAGAATGATGCAGTCGAGCGCGTGATCCTGCCTGAATTGCGTGCGCTTGGCATCAAGCATTTGGACCATGTGGTGATCTCACATCCGGATAACGACCATGTTGGTGGGCTAGCGCGTCTGGAGCAAACGCGCTCGATTGGTCGGTTGATCGGCTCGGGTTTGCAGCGTGAGGATGTCATCGCTTGCCGAGCTGGTCAGCGATGGCAGATCGATGGTGTGACATTTGAGTTTGTGCACCCGGTCAGTGATTGCAGCAGCCAGCTACTGACCGGTGCGCAACGCAATCGCTGCAGTTGTGTACTTTCAGTGACTGGTCAATTTCATCGTGCATTGCTTACTGGTGACATTGATGTGTCGGTGGAGCGCGATTTGCTTAACCGTTTAGCGCATCCCTACGAAGTCATCATGGTGGCACACCATGGCTCAAACACCTCTTCGGATGCGTCATGGGTCAATCAAATGAAGGCCAGGCATGCAGTTGCGCAAGCTGGGCACTACAACCGCTTTGGGCATCCACACCCCGAGGTGATCAGCCGATGGGCCAGCGCGGGCAGTCAACTATGGGTTTCCAGTGCGCATGGCTCGGTTAAGTTTGAGTCTAGCCAAAGCGGATTGAGTGCAGTCAGCGCGCGTGATCTGCGCCAGCGTTACTGGCATTACCGCATGACTAGCCTAAAATAGCCGAATCACACAAGGAGTAGTCTAATGAGTGCGCCTAGAGTCAAAACCATTGCTTGCGCCAGTCCGGGTGGCTTGCATCGCATGGCCTACTACGATTGGGGTGATCCTGACAATCGCGACATCGTTTTGTGTGTTCATGGGTTGACTCGCACTGGCCGTGATTTTGATGTGTTGGCCGAGCATTTGTCCAAGCAGTTTCGCGTGATTTGTCCCGACGTAGTGGGGCGCGGCCTCTCGGATTGGTTGACGCAACCCTTAAGCTATGCCGTGCCGCAGTATGCAGCCGACATGGTCGCGTTGATTGCACGTTTGCAGCCAAAGTCGTTGCGCTGGATAGGCACTTCGATGGGCGGATTGATTGGGCTTTCATACGCGGCGTTGGTGGCTCAGGCCAAAGACCCAAGACGCGCTTTACCGCCGGCAAGACGAACCGCCACCATTGATGAGGCGGTCGTTGCCATCGATCGCCTGGTGCTCAATGATGTGGGGCCGCGAATTGAGGCGATCTCGCTTTCTCGGATTGGTCAATACTTGGCCGAGCCCAAGAGTTTTGCGACGTTTGAGCAGGCAGTTCAATACATGAAAGAGACAGCCGCATCTTTTGGTCCGCACTCTGATTCGCAGTGGGAGATGCTGACACGTCATTACTTTGTTCCGGTCGGTGGTTCATGGGTGAAGCATTATGACCCGGCCATTTCGGTTGCGTACTCTGGCATGACACAAGACCTCGTCAGTCAGGGCGAAATGCTGCTGTGGCACGCCTATGGTTGCGTGCAGGCGCCCACGCTGATTGTGCATGGCCAGGAGTCTGACCTGCTCTTGACTCAGACGGTTCAAGCGATGCTTGCAGCTAACCCACAGGCGCGTGTGCACACAGTCAAGGGTGTGGGTCATGCGCCAACGCTGATGGCCCAAGACCAGATCGATGTGGTTAGCGAATTTTTAACCGGGGATTGATTTGAAGGCGTTTTTAAATGCGGATTTGCATTGCCACTCGCGACAGTCCGATGGTGTCTTGACCCCGAGCGAGCTGGCTAGCCGTGCGTTTGCTGGTCAGGTGGATCTTTGGGCGCTGACTGACCACGATGATGTGTCTGGCATTGGGCAGGCGCGCGAGGCTGCGCAATCACTCGGCATGGCATTTGTGGCTGGCGTGGAGATTTCTGTTACTTGGGCAAATCGAACCGTCCATATTGTGGGTCTGGGTATCGATGAAAACGACCCAACGCTGACCGCTGGCTTAGAGCAATTGCGTTGCGAGCGTGATGCGCGTGCCTTGCTCATTGCCCAGAAGTTGGCTGACGCGGGGTGTGAGGGTGCACATGCTGGGGCGCTTCAATATGTACAAAATCCATCTCTGGTCAGCCGAACGCATTTTGCTCGACACTTGCTAAACGGTGGTCATGTTAACTCGATGCAGGGTGCGTTTGATCGTTATCTGGGCGAGCAGGGGGTGGCCTATGTGCCCACGCAGTGGGCAAAGTTAGAGCAGGCTATCCAGTGGATTTTGGCGGCCGGCGGTGTGGCTGTGATCGCGCACCCGGCGCGCTATCGGCTCAGCGAACTGGAGCTTGATGCACTGTTTACCGATTTTCGATCGCTTGGTGGACAAGCCATTGAAGTACACACGGGCAGCCATCGGCCGCATGAGAACGTGCAATACGCGCAAGTGGCTCGCCAGTACGGCTTTCTGGCTTCGTGTGGGTCAGACTTTCACAGCCCACAGGAAAGTCGTTATGACCTAGGCAGCGTACCTGCCTTGCCAGCCGACCTAACACCAGTTTGGCAGGCAATCGCGCTGAACGATATTGCTTGATGACTGAACCAACACAAGCACCCATCAAGAACTACCTGACGCGCAAAGGCTACGAGCGATTGCGTGCTGAGCTAGTACAGTTAATGAATGTCGAACGGCCCGAGGTCGTGCAGACGGTGTCCTGGGCCGCTTCGAATGGTGATCGCTCTGAGAATGGTGACTACATCTACGGCAAGAAGCGATTGCGAGAAATCGATCGCCGAATTCGCTTTCTGACCAAACGACTGGAGATCGCTCATGTGGTTGATACGGGCGATCAAGTCGGGCTTGATCAAGTATTTTTTGGGGCCACGGTCAGTTACAGCGACCGAGAAGGCGAACTGATCACAGTGACGATTGTGGGTGTCGATGAGGCTGACCCATTGAAAGGTCACATCAGCTGGATATCACCAGTGGCCAAAGCCTTGATTAAGGCGCGCGAGGGCGACGAGGTAAGGCTTCAGACACCGGATGGGCCGCAGATATTACTCGTTGAGTCAGTTCGCTATGATGGCTAGCTTGACTGGCTCTTGATGATGGCTTGATAGCCTTCGATGCAGTCCGGCCATTTAAGCTCAAACCCGCTAGACAATAACCTTAGATTGGATAGCCTTTTTTTGCCCATCATCGGTGACGGATTGCCGATTGGAGGAGCAGGCGCGCCAAGTGTTTGGGCAAGCTTGCTGTAGAGTTCTCTGAGCGGCAAGGGGTGGCTGTCTGTGCCGATAAAGATCCCTTGTTGATCTGCGTCGAAGAGATGCAGGATTGCACGCGCGGCATCCTCAATATGAATGCGATTGGCGACATAGTCCTCGCAGTCTGGAACGGTAGCAGTGCCTTGACGGATTGAGGCAAGCAGGCTTTGTTTACTTGGGCCATAAACACCCGATAATCTCAGAACCAAGGCGCCGGGCCAGTTTGCCATCAGCCAGTTTTCAGCCTCCAGCAAAATTTGCCCATTGAATTTGCCAGGTAGAGTTGGGCTTGACTCGTCAAATACACCTTGGCCCTGACTATCGTAGACCGCAGTCGAGGAGACAAACAGAAGTTTTGGTGGCTGGCTTGGACATTCGGGTGAACCGACGTGGCAGGCTTTGAAGGCCCGCACCAAGTTTTGCAGGCCATACAAGTAGGTGGCGCGATAAGCGGCTTCAGTTCTTTCGCTCGGCGCGGCACAGTACACAACATGTGTCACCCGATGGATTTGATCTGCCATCATCTCCAGAGACTCTGGACTAGCGAGGTTTGCTTCTATCCAAGTGACGTTTGACTGTGGCTTATCGTGAGGCGGGTGACGCCGCAGCGCCAGAATCGGCATGGTTTGCCAACCACGGGTTTGCTGACAAGTTTGTGCCAGTGTTTGTCCAAGGTCACCATATCCGGCAATCAGCAAAGTCACGATACCGTCTCTTTGGTTGTTTCAAACTCGCTTGGCACAAAAAAACGTTCGCCTAGTGCTGGTAAGCCAATGCGGGCTAGCATTTGTTGCAACTTCTCTGCAGGTTTACGTTGTGGTTTTCCCTTGCGTTTGGCAATGATGAGCTCGTTTTTCATGGCGTGCTCCCAACCGACTAGCTCGGTGACGGTGACTTGATAGCCAAACGCTTCAAGCTGCAGGCATCGCAGGGTGTTGGTCAAATGACTGCCAAATTCGCGCGTGTGTATGGGTCGCCGCCACAGCTCGGACAAGGGATCGTCATCATAGGGACGTTTATTTTGACGCAAAGCCGCTGCCACCTCGGCTTGACAACAAGGTACCACCACGATGTGGTCTGCTCGTTTGGCTAAGCCAAAGGCGATGGCGTCATCGGTGGCGGTATCACAGGCGTGCAATGCGGTTACCATCTCGATGCGCTCAGGCAAGTCGCCACTGGTGATGGCCTCTTTTGCGCTCAGTGCCAGAAACCGCATCTGGCTAAATTCAGTCTTTTTAGCCAGTTCCTGCGCCTTGTCAACGAGATCCTGACGCCGTTCGATGCCAATCAACGAGGCGTGCGGTGCGTTGGCTTTTAAATACAGGTCCACCAGCATGAAGCCGAGGTAGGACTTGCCTGCCCCATGGTCCACAATGATGAACGCTGGCTTGCTTTGCTGGAGTTCTTCAAGCAGTGGCTTAATGAACTGAAACAAGTGATTGACTTGCTTGAGCTTGCGACGGCTGTCCTGATTCAGTTTGCCATCGCGCGTCAGTATGTGAAGTGCCTTAAGCAACTCTTCTGATTGGCTTGGCAAAATATCTTGAGTGTTCATGAACGCAATTGTAGTGTGACCAACCTAAAAGCCGGGCGGCAACGACAGGCGTTCAGTCTTAGCGGGGTAGATACGCCAGGGGGTTTGGACGTCGCCAGTCAGTTCAAGCCACACACCATCACCGCTATTGACCCAGGTGTCAGCAATTGCACTAACCACCATTTGATGGCTGCTCATCACGTAAGGTCCACCCTCGGGGTCAAGGTTTTTTAAAAAAGCTCGAAGCGCTTCTATTTGTGCTGGGCCTGCGGCCCGGTTTTGAAAGAAAGAATTCAAGGCCACCAGTGGCTTGACCTCACCCACGTTCATGAGCTCTGCGGTCTCGAACGATCGGCACCATTGGCTTGACCAAACGTTTGTTGGCAAGATGCCAAGCTCGGTAAGTTGACGTCCAATGTCGCGCGCCTGTTGGCGCCCTTGGTCATTGAGGTTGCGCTGCGTTGAACAATCGTTTACATCAAAATTTGCAGGATCTCCGCCGCCTGGTGCATAGGCATGACGCAGCAACAGTACCAGCGATCGCGTATCGCTGTCGGCGTACGCCACGGGCCACACACAAACCGCCATCATGGTGGCAAGCGCCGACGCGATTAGACGCCGACGAATGAGGTTGAATTCAAGGGCCATCGCAATTCAAATACCGTTTGTGCGTTTCGATAAGATGGGTGAGCTAAAACTTAAGACCACGATAACCCATGGTCTCGCAGTTGATGTCAGCCGTTACACTAGCGACTCGGGTATCTAGGATGACGATGGGTCTGGCGGGAGGGTGGTATGTCCGATGTGATTGCGCTGGTGTTTGACTTTGACGATACGTTAGCGCCTGACAGCACCTCAGGATTTCTTGACTATATTGGCGTGGATACGGCCAATTTCTGGTCAAATCGGGTCGATCCGCTGCTGGCCAGTGGCTGGGACCCTGTACCAGCGTATTTGTACGCCATGATTGAGCTCTCGCGAAATGGACAGCACGGCGTCATGACTAAAGAGCTGCTGTCGAACTGGGGTAAGACGCTGCCCTTGCATTCAGGTGTTGAGAGCTTGTTTGGCCGCTTGCGCCAGCAAGTTCGAGAAGTGCAACCTCAAGTGCAACTTGAGTTCTATCTGATTTCTAGCGGCATCGGGGATGTGGTGCGTCACACCCGCATTGCGCACGAATTTACCCAGATTTGGGCGTCTGAATTTGTCTACGGTGAGGACGGGGGGATCAGTTTTCCCAAGCGCATCGTGAGCTTCACCGACAAAACTCGATATTTGTTTCATATCCAAAAGGGCATTATCGGGTCTGCATTTGAAAGTCAGCCATTCGAGGTCAACCGCAAAGTTCCCGAAGATCGCCTGCGTGTGCCGTTTGATCAGATGGTGTTTGTTGGCGATGGCTACACCGACATACCGTGCTTTTCTTTGGTTAGACAAGCCGGTGGTATTGCTTTTGGTGTGTGGGATCCAAAGCACCGTGACAAACGCAGCCGTGCCTGGGGCTTTATTGAAGATGGTCGAGTCAACAATTTGAATCAAGCTCGCTATGATGAAAGCGCTGAGTTGTATCAGTGGCTAGAGGAAGCGGTAATTAGTCTAGCCAAACGCATTGCCGTTAAGGCGCGGATGTATCGTGGGTGATGAGCACTTCATGGTGCTTGCGCTCGAACAGGCGCAACGTGCTCAGGCCAGCGGCGAAGTGCCAGTTGGCGCGGTGCTGGTCGATGGTCATGGTCAGGTACTAGGCCTTGGTGCCAATGCGGTGATTGGGCATTCGGACCCCACCGCGCATGCGGAAATCCTGGCGCTGCGTGAGGCAGCCAAACAAGTAGGTAATTATCGACTAGTAGACACAACGCTTTATGTGACGCTTGAGCCCTGTGCGATGTGTCTAGGTGCCTTGTTTCATGCCCGTGTTCGTCGCATTGTGTTTGGGGCATATGACCCCAAAACAGGGGCTTGTGGCTCACGGTTGGACTTAACGGTGCCAGAGCTGATTAATTTTCATGCGCAGGTTCAAGGCGGCGTGATGGCCCAACAGTGCGGTCATGTTCTGACCGAGTTTTTTAAACGAAAAAGGCAGGAGAAGAGCCACTTTGGTACCTCAGTCGGCGAGACTTCAGCGAAGTAAGCGCGCACTCTATTTTTCTCAGGATTGGAAGTCATGAATCATCATCAGCCACATGCACCGCTGACCAATAACGAAATCTATGTTGTTGCACCTTCTGGCGCATTGAATCGTCCGGAGCAGCTCACGCTTGCCACTGAGCACCTTAAGAAACTCGGTTTTAAGGTCAAGCTTGATCGGCAAGTCAAATTCGAGCATGAGCGTTTCGCAGGAACGGACAAGCAGCGGCTTGAGGGCCTCGAGCGGGCTTTGTCGCAGTCCATGGAGATCGTGATGGCCGCGCGTGGCGGTTATGGTTTATCGCGTTTGCTGCCCTTGATCAATTGGCAGGCTGTGGCAGACAGTGGCAAAGTGTTTGTGGGGCATAGTGATTTCACTGCCTTCAATTTGGCGCTTCTGGCAAAGACGGGGCAGGTCAGTTATACCGGTCCGACCATGGTCGCTGATTTTGGCGTCAAGAAACCAAATGAGTTAACCGCGGAGTTATTTGGCGAAGTCATGCGCGGCGAACTCGAGATCTTAAGTTTTCAGAGCCCGGGTTCAGACGCTTTTGACGGGCGTGGAGTCTTATGGGGCGGCAATCTCGCGATGGTTGTGTCGCTTTTGGGCACGCCGTATTTCCCAAAGATTAAAGGCGGGATCTTGTTTGTGGAGGATGTCAATGAGCATCCGTATCGAATTGAGCGCATGTTGCTGCAGCTCGCGCACGCCGGTGTGCTCGCTCGCCAAAAGGCTTTGGTGCTTGGTCACTTCACCGACTACAAACTGTCCGCCCAAGACCGTGGCTACGACCTGCCCTCTGTCATTGACCACATTCGCCAAACCGTCAAGATCCCAGTGATCACTGGCTTGCCTTACGGGCATACACCCGCGAAGGCAACTTTACCAATTGGGGCCAAGGTGGGCTTGGCCACTGAAGCGGACATGGCTTATTTAGTTATTCATGAGCACTAAGCGGTTTAGGCAGCTTTTGATGCACGACGATGCCAGACAGTAGCAACAAGCCAATCAGGTTGGGAAATGCCATCAAGCCGTTGAAAACATCAGCAAGCGCCCAAACGAGGTCGAGTGAAACTGTCGTGCCCAGCATGACAAATCCCGTATAGAGCGCCCGGTAAGGTGTTGCCGCTTTTTCACCAAATAGGTAGGTGGCACATTTCTCGCCGTAATACGACCAGCCAAGGATAGTCGAGTACGCGAAAAAAATCAGCCCAATGGTTACTACCCAGCCACCGACACCAGGCAGCAAGGCCTCGAAACTGTTGGATGTCAATGCAGCGCCGGTCACGCCGGCTCGAAATTGGTCAGCCATGACTAAAACGATTCCAGTGATCGAGCACACGATGATGGTATCCAGGAAGGTGCCAGTCATGGAGACCAATGCCTGATCTTGTGGTTGATTGGTTTTTGCAGCCGCTGCTGCGATTGGGGCAGTGCCGATCCCGGCTTCATTGGAAAACACGCCGCGTGCAACGCCATAGCGAATAACGGCACCAATCGCGCCACCTGCCACGGCATCTGCAGCCCATGCGTCATGCAAAATCAGAGACACGGCGGGCAAGACGAGCTCGTAATTCAAAGCAATGATGATCGTGCCGCCTGCCAGGTACATCAATGCCATGGCTGGCACAATCAGCGAAGCGACGCGGGCGATGCCTCGAATGCCACCCAGCAAAACCAGCCCGGTTAATGCGCTCAGGATGATCCCAGTCACCCAGTGAGACATCCCGAATGTGTTGTACACAGCGTGGGCTACCGAGTTGGACTGCACGGAATTTCCAGTTCCTAGCGCAGCAATCATGCCGCAGACCGCAAACATGATGGCCAGGCTTTTTAGCCCCAGTCCATTTTCGAGGTAGTACATGGGGCCGCCAGCCATCTGACCATTTCGATCTTTAACCCGAAAATACACGGCGAGGTAGGCTTCAGCGTACTTCGTGGACATGCCAAATAGAGCCGATAACCACATCCAAAAAATCGCACCAGGTCCCCCAAGCACCACAGCGGTAGCAACGCCAGCAATGTTGCCCGTACCGATGGTGGCCGCCATCGCGGTCATCAGCGCCTGAAATTGGGAGATGTCACCCGGCGCGTCGCTTTGTCGGTTTCTGGAAAAGGCCAGGCGCAATGCGCGCGGCAAAGCGCGAAACTGCAGTCCCTTTAAGCGGATGGTGTAGAAAACCCCTGTGCCAACCAACAGCACCAATAAAGCCGGTCCCCAGACCAAGGCACCCAGCATATTTAACCAAGCAGTGAATTGCTGCATCAATGTCTCTCCTATGTGTTTTGCGTTGCTTGTCCAGACGACCTGACAAGTGCCGCGATCATAGGAAGGCGTGTGCATGAGCTGCGTCGCTTTAAGGCGACAATTCATCGCCAGTGAAAGCTTTCAAGATGTAACCGAAGCCTTTTAATTTGAGGCGAATTGTGGTAGGAAAAGGTTGTGTGATTTTGGCAAATGTGTTTCACCAGTCTTGCGCGCTAGTCACCATTTCGCTTGCTTAATCTCACAACGCTTACAATCGAGCTATGGTTATTCTCGGATTTGAAAGCTCTTGTGATGAGACTGGTGTGGCGCTCGTATGTACTGAGCGTGGCGTGCTTGCGCAGGCGTTGCACACGCAGGCCGCCATGCATCAAGCCTACGGCGGCGTGGTGCCTGAATTGGCCTCTCGCGATCACATTCGGCGTGTGATTCCATTGACTCGTCAGGCGCTTGGCGATGCCAAGATGGATCTGGGTGAGGTTGATGCAATTGCCTACACAGCTGGTCCCGGTCTGGCAGGTGCTTTGTTGGTGGGTGCGGGCACGGCTCAAGCGCTGGCATGGTCTTTGGGTAAGCCTGCGATTCCAATCCATCATCTTGAGGGCCATTTGCTGTCGCCGCGTCTGGCTGATCCTCGCCCTGAGTTTCCGTTTGTCGCACTGCTGGTCTCCGGTGGCCACACCCAGCTTATGCGAGTTGACGCCGTTGGGGACTATGAGTTGCTTGGCGAAACGCTAGATGATGCTGCCGGTGAGGCGTTTGATAAGACGGCCAAACTGCTTGGCTTGGGTTACCCCGGTGGGCCTCAGTTGGCTGCGTTGGCTCGCTCAGGCGATGAAACCCGCTTTGAGCTACCGCGCCCTTTGATTCATCGGTCCGGGTTCGATTTCAGTTTTAGCGGTTTGAAGACGGCCGTGCTCAATCAAGTTCGCAAAACCTGCAAAGCGGGTGGGGGCGATCAAGCCGATGCAAGCATGCTCGATGATCAGACTCGCGCTGATTTGGCAGCGGCCACAGAGGCAGCCATTATCGACATTTTGGTTGCCAAATCGTTAGCGACCTTAGATGCAACGGGTATGCGCCGCTTGGTGGTTGCCGGTGGCGTGGGCGCCAATCGCAGATTGCGGCAACAGCTACTGGCTGCCTGTGAATCAAGGGGTGCGAATGTGTACTTCCCGCCCGTTGAGCTTTGCACCGATAACGGCGCAATGATCGCCTATGCCGCTGCAGAACGGGTTAACGCTGGTCTGTGTGACTTGGCAGCATCACAATCTCACTCGTTTACGGTTAGGCCTCGTTGGCCGCTGGCCGAGCTTGGGGCGAACACGTCAAGTGACCTGGGTCTTGATTCAATTTCGTGATTTTTTGCCGAGCTTTGGCTCGGTTCCATTGAGGATCCTTGCAATATTGGCTTTGTGGCGCCAAATCAAAAGCAGGCTGATGACGATTAACGCAGCGAGCAATGACGTTGAGGCATGCCAGATAACGCCTGACAGGATGGAGTAGTAGAAAGGCGCAAATAACGCTGACGCGATGGCGGCCAGTGAAGACATGCGAAAGAAAAACGCGGTGATAAGCCAGCTCAGCATGGTGGCTAGACCAAGCATAGGCTCGATCGCCAGCAGCACCCCGAGTGCCGTGGCCACACCTTTGCCGCCTTTGAATCTCAGAAAGAGTGGGAACAAATGCCCCAAAAAAACGGCCAACGCAGTCACGGCAATGACATCTGCTTGGCCGTTGATTCGGTGTGCCAACCATACAGCAAGCCAGCCTTTGGCGGCATCGCCAAGTAGCGTCAGGATCGCAGCTGTTTTGTTGCCAGTGCGCAAAACGTTGGTTGCACCAGGATTGCCCGAACCATAGGTGCGCGGATCGGCCAAACCCATCGCTCGGCTGATCACCACCGCAAAAGGGATCGACCCAATCACGTAGCCTAAAACCGCAAACATCGCCAGTGCGGTAAAACCCGAATCAACACTTTGCATTTTTAAAGCCCGTCCGGCAATCGAATTTGCGTAGTTTAAGGCAATGATTTGTCTGGCGGGGCGCTGTACTTTATTCCCATCGATCATCAGGTTGCCCGAGTACAATGCGCCAACTCGTCTTGACTAATGGCATCAAATTACACATGAAAATCCTGGTTTCAAATGATGACGGTTACAGCGCTGCTGGCATCGAGGCGCTCGCTGAAGCGCTTGCACCACATGCAGAGATCACGGTTGTTGCCCCTGAAGTCAATCACAGTGGGGCATCCAACTCGTTGACTTTGAACCGACCCTTGTCGGTTCGCCAAGCCAGGAACGGTTATTTCGTGGTCAATGGCACGCCTTCGGATTGCGTGCACATTGCCTTGACCGGTTTGCTGGACTTTAAGCCGGATCTGGTTGTCTCGGGCATCAATAATGGCGCCAACATGGGCGATGACACGATTTATTCGGGTACCGTGGCAGCCGCAGTGGAAGGTCACCTGTTCGGTATACCTTCGATGGCGTTTTCCTTGACAGACAAGGGTTGGCCTCACCTCGAGGACGCCGCCCAGTGGAGCCGTGATCTGGTGCTTCGTTTCATGCGCAACCCCTTGCCCTCGAATTTTTTGCTGAATGTGAACCTGCCGCCATTGCCTGCGTCACAAATCAAAGGTGTTCAAACCACTCGGCTTGGCAAACGCCACGCCTCCCAACCGGTCATACCGGCGTTGAATCCGCATGGTGATACGGTGTATTGGATCGGTGCGGCCGGGCACGCTCAGGATGAGTCGTCTGGGACAGATTTTTATGCGGTGGCCAATGGGCTGATTTCGGTCACCCCCCTACGAATGGACCTCACGCACGACCAGCAACTCGATCACGTGTCGCGATGGTTGATCGCTTAACCAAAAAGAAACCTGATAGCTGGCTTGATAAGCTCAAGCCAGCCAACAGCAACACCCGAATCAGTGTGGGTGCACGCGTGGCACCAAAGGCGTCTGTGCCACTCAATTCAGGTTCACCCGACAATTTGGGATTGACATCAGACCGATCGCGACAGCGAATGGTGGATCGGGTTCGGGCCCAAGGTGTTGAGCACAAGGCCGTACTGGAGGCGCTTGGTAGCATTGCTCGGCACCGATTTGTGGATCAAGCGCTCGCTAGCCGGGCGTATGAAGACGGGGCTTTGCCAATTGGCCACGGACAGACCATTTCGCAGCCATGGGTCGTGGCGCGCATGCTGGCTGTATTATGTGAGCCCGAAACTCCCAGAAAAGTGCTTGAAATTGGTACGGGTTGCGGTTACCAAGCAGCAGTGATGTCCAAACTATTTCCACAGGTCTTCACTGTCGAGCGCGTCAGGGCATTGTACGATACGGCTAAAGCGCGGTTGCAAGAGATGGCATTGCGCAATGTGCAATGCTCGTTCGGCGATGGCATGCTTGGGTGGAGTGCGAAGGCGCCGTTTGATGCCATCATCGTGGCAGCAGCGGGTTTGTCGATTCCTCAAACGTTGCTCGATCAACTCGCTGTCGGTGGTAAGCTGATTGCTCCAGAGGGAGATACCATCCAGCGATTGATTATGGTGACGCGTCAGTCAGCCCATCAATGGGTGCGTGTCGAGCTAGAGTCAGTCCGATTCGTGCCGTTAAAGCCTGGAGTTCAGACTTGAAAGGATTGGAGAATAGTATGGCCAGTGCCAAATCGCCCCAGACGCTGATCGCGTCAGTTAATCGGTCAGGTGGCTGTGCCGGCGATGGTTGGATCGGTGCTCGTGTTGTTAAAGCGCTAACGGCCTTTGCACTGACGGCGACTCTGGCAGGGTGTGCCGGGACCGGTATATTTGCGCCCGTCACGAACCTAAGTGATCGAGGCGTCCAAGGCACGTATCGGATTCAACCTGGTGATACATTGACTTCGATTTCTCGTGACACCGGCGTGAGCGTCGATCGATTGATTGCGCTGAACGATATCTCCAATCCGAGCTTGATTCGCGTTGGTCAGCGCCTGCGCTTAAGTGATGATGCGACTGTGCCCAGTGGCATGATGGCTGATCGGGACCCTGGCGGTTCCAGCGCAATGGGGGGCAGCGAGGAGCCGGTTACTGAACCCGCCAGTGCGCCCGGCAAGGTGACGCCCGCATCCGATGCAAGCAAGATTGCGATGGTCTGGCCCGCCAAAGGCGAAATCATTCAACGCTTTACACCTCAAACCAAAGGCATTGATATTGCTGGCCCGATCGGTGAGCCAGTCATTGCGGCTGCCGGCGGTAATGTCGTGTTCGCTGGTGATGCTGTGCGAGGGTTTGGCAATCTGGTGATCGTGGATCACGGCGACGGATTCATCACGGCTTATGCACACAATGACAAATTACTCGTCACAAAAGGTGATGCCGTTGCCAAGTCACAGAAAATTGCAACGCTTGGTCAGTCAGGAACGACTTCACCACGGTTGCACTTCGAGGTGCGTCGCAATGGCACACCAGTCGACCCATTGCGTTACTTGCCAGCACAGTAGGACACACGAGGTAAGGCATGACCCCGACACTTGTATTTGACCTGGAAACCATTCCAGATGTGGATGGACTGCGTCAAGTTAATGACTGGCACGATTTGACCGATGACGAAGTGGTTGAGCGGGCGTTTGCGCTTAGACAGGATAAAACTGGCAGCACCTTTTTACAGCACCACTTGCACAAGATCGTCGTGGTTGGCTGTGTGTTTCGGGATGACACTGGGTTTCGGGTGAAGTGCCTAGGACAGGCGAGCGACTCGGAGCAGACTCTCATTCAAAGCTTTTTTAAAACCGTCGATCACTACACACCACGCCTAGTGAGCTGGAATGGCTCTGGATTTGATCTGCCCGTGCTTCATTATCGTAGTCTGATACACGGTGTAGCGTCACCGCGATACTGGGATACCGGGCAGGACGATCGAGACTTCAAGTACAACAACTATTTAAGCCGCTATCACGATCGTCACATCGATTTGATGGACGTGCTGGCCAAATACGGTGGACGGGCCACTGCGCCGCTCGATGACATGGCCAAGCTGTGTGGGTTTCCGGGCAAGCTTGGCATGGATGGCAGTCAGGTCTGGCAAGCTTGGCGTGATGGCAAGCGTGAAGAGGTCAGGGCGTATTGTGAGACCGATGTTGTCAACACATGGTTGGTGTTTTGTCGGTTTCGCTTAATTCGCGGTGAGCTCTCGCCCGAGGCCTATGATCAAGAGATTGAGCTTGTCCGAGCACATTTGGCTGGCATCGATGCGCCTCACTGGCGTGAGTATTTAGCAGCCTGGAACAAGACCTGAACATGGCTCAGACATTTGATTTATGGATCGAGTCGCTCGATCACGAGGCACGTGGTGTTGCGCATCTCGATGGCAAGGTGGTGTTCGTAGAAGGCGCATTGCCTGGCGAGCACGTGAGTGCGGAGTTGATTAAAAAGAAGCCCAAGTTCAACACGGCGCGCGCGCTCACTGTGCACCGAACGAGCTGGTTGCGGGTAGATCCAAAGTGTCCGCATTTTGGGGTCTGCGGCGGGTGTGCGATGCAGCACTTGGTTCCCGATGCGCAGGTCGCGGTCAAGCAACGGGTTTTAGAGGACGCTTTTAAGCACATTGGCGGTGTCAAGCCCGAGCAAATGCTGGCGCCCATACATGGACCATCCTGGGGTTACCGCTATCGGGCCCGTCTAACAGCCCGACTGGTGCCACGCAAAGGTGGTGTTCTGGTGGGCTTTCATGAGCGTCGCAGCAGCTACGTGGCAGACATGACGAGCTGCTCGGTTTTGCCGCCCAAGGTGAGTAACCTCTTGGTGCCGTTGCGCCGTTTGATTGAATCAATGAGTGCGCCAGACCGGTTACCGCAAATCGAGGTGGCAGTGGGTGACTCAGTGACTGCCATGGTGTTGCGTCATCTCGAACCACTGACGGCCGATGATGTTGATCGTCTGAGCGTGTTTGGGAAGTTGCACGGGGTGCAATGGTGGCTGCAGCCCAAGGGTCCTGAAACCGTCCATCGCCTAGAGGCTGAGGTGGCAGAAGAACTTGCCTATGGCTTGCCAGCATTTGATATTCGGATGCCGTTTCAGCCAACGGACTTCACTCAGGTCAATCACCAGATTAACCAGGTGCTGGTTTCAAAGGCACTTTCTTTGCTCGACATTCAGGCAGGTGAGCGCGTTGTCGATCTTTTTTGTGGATTGGGTAACTTCACTTTGCCCCTGGCGCGCCAGGCTAAGCACGTCATCGGTATCGAGGGCAGTCAAGCGCTGGTTCAGCGTGCGTTTGATAACGCTCGAGCCAATGGCATCGAGAATGTGGACTTTGAGGCACGTAATTTGTTTGAGTTCACGCTCGACGATTTGCAGGCTTTGCCCGCGTTCGATCGCCTGTTGATTGATCCACCACGCGAGGGTGCGTTGTCCGTTTGCGAGGCGTTGGCCAGTCAGCCAGCGGCGAATCGACCCAAGCGCATTGTTTACGTGTCTTGCAATCCCGCGACTTTGGCACGTGATGCTGCTGTCTTGTGTCAGCAAGGCCTGTATCACTTGCGACAGGCCGGTGTGGTCAATATGTTTCCCCACACGGGTCACGTCGAATCCATTGCCGTGTTTGAACCCGCAAGCTCATTGGCTTGCAGGCGGTGAGCGCTAGACTGTCTGGTGATCTGTCGGCTACTTCGTCTTTTGCAAGGCAGCGATCATGGTCTGGGCGGCCGCTTTAACTCGGGCAGGTGCGGTACCACCGATGTGGTCACGCGCATTGACCGAGCCCTCAAGTGTTAACACCTCGTGGATGTCCGCTTCGATACGGCTGTCAAAGGCTTTGAGTTCGTCAAGGGTTAGGTCGGCCAAATCACAGCCACGCTTTTCACAGCTGAGCACCGCATGCGCCACCACTTCGTGGGCATCGCGAAATGGCAGTCCCTTTTTGACCAAATAATCAGCCAGGTCTGTCGCAGTGGCATACCCTTGGCGGGCAGCTGCTCGCATCGAATCGGCGTGAACGGTCAGCCCCTTCATCATGTCAGCAAAGATGGTCAGTGTGTCCCTGACGGTATCAGCCGTATCGAACAGTCCTTCTTTGTCTTCCTGGTTGTCTTTGTTGTAGGCCAGCGGCTGGCCCTTCATGAGCGTGAGCAGTGCCATTAAATGACCATTGACCCGTCCGGTTTTGCCGCGCGCGAGCTCAGGCACGTCCGGATTTTTCTTTTGCGGCATGATGGAGCTACCAGTGCAGAATCGATCGGCAATCGTGATGAAACCAATTTTTGGGCTCATCCACAGAACGAGCTCTTCAGACAGGCGCGAGATGTGAACCATCACAATGGCGCTTGCCGCACAAAATTCGATGGCAAAGTCACGGTCAGACACGGCGTCTAGCGAGTTGGGGCAAACCCCGTCAAACCCCAGTGTTCGAGCCACGCGCTCACGGTCAATCGGGTAGCTCGTGCCTGCTAGAGCAGCAGCACCTAGCGGGAGGCGGTTGACCCGTTTGCGGCAGTCCGCTAAACGCTCCGCGTCCCGACTGAACATTTCTGCGTAGGCCATCAGGTGATGCCCAAAAGTCACCGGTTGAGCGACTTGCAGATGCGTAAAGCCAGGCATGATGGTGTCAGCTTGCGCCAGTGCTTGTTCGGCAAGTGTGAGCCGCAAGTCGGTAAGCTGGATATCGATGAGGTCAATCTGTTGACGCAACCACAATCGAATGTCAGTGGCGACCTGATCATTTCGTGAACGTCCTGTGTGAAGGCGTTTGCCTGAATCACCGATGAGTTCAACCAAGCGCTTTTCGATATTCAGGTGTACATCTTCGAGGTCAAGTGACCATTGGAACTGCCCTTCAAGGATTTCTTGTCGTATCACTGACATGCCACGTTCGATGTCAGTCAGGTCTTGTTTGGAAATGACGCCAACGTGGGCAAGCATCTCAGCGTGAGCCAGTGAGCCTTCGATGTCCTGCATGGCCATGCGCTTGTCGAAATCGACCGACGCGGTGTAGCGCTTGACCAAATCGGAAACTGGCTCTGAGAAGCGAGCTGACCAGGCTTGGGCTTTATTGGCAAACTGGTCTTGAGTGGGGGTGTGTTTATCTGTCATGATCAAGTGATTATAGAGCGATGGCTATCGTCATCCACCGTGCGATAATCAAATTAACTGAACTTTTCCTAAAGAGAAACTTATGGCAGCTGCAAAAGTCGCGCTGGCTCAGCTAAATGCAACGGTGGGCGATTTTGAGGGAAATGTTCGCAAGATCGAACAAATGGCCAGGCGCGCAGCTGCCAATGGTGTCGATGTTCTGTTAACGCCTGAGATGGCGCTCACTGGCTACCCGGCTGAAGACCTGTTGCTGCGTCCAGCTTTTGTCGAGCAAGAGCACCAAGCTTTGCTGGAGTTGGCAAAGAGATTAGCCGGTTTGCCCCAGCTTGCGGTGGTGGTTGGTCACCTACACGCACAAGGCAATGACCTATATAACGCGGCCAGCGTATTGCTCGGCGGGCAGGTGGTTGCCAAGTACTTCAAGCGTGAGCTGCCAAACTATGGGGTTTTTGACGAAAAACGTTATTTTGTGGCGGGCCATGAGGCGTGTGTGTTTGAGCATGCGGGCGTCAAGTTTGGCGTCAACATCTGCGAGGATGCGTGGTTTAGACACGCCCCGCAAGCCGCTGTGCAAGCGGGTGCGCAGTGCTTGTTGGTCCTGAACGCATCGCCGTTTCACATGGGTAAATTCAATCAACGATTAGACATGATGCGGCGCTGTGTTGATCGGGCAGGCGTGAGCCTTCTGTACGCCAATTTATGCGGCGCCCAGGATGAGCTGGTGTTTGACGGCATGTCCTTTGCCATGGATAAAACTGGTCACTGTATTGGCCACGCGCCGGCCTTTGAAGAAGCACTGGTGTATCTCGATGTTCACGCAGGCGGCGCCTTGGCGGTTGAACAAGGCCCGTGGATACCAGTGACCAGCATGGAAGAGGAGGCCGAACACGATCATTTGTCGATGGTCTGGCAGGCGTTGGTTGTTGGCGTGAGGGATTACCTTGCCAAAAATGGGTTTGACTCAGCTTTGCTGGGGTTGTCCGGTGGTATCGATTCAGCCGTTGTTTTGGCCGTTGCCGTGGATGCACTTGGCCCACAAAAGATCACGGCCGTGATGATGCCATCGCGATACACCGCTGACATCTCGTTAACCGATGCAGCCGACATGGCAACCCGGGTCGGTGTTCGGTACGAGCAAGTGGCGATTTCTGATATCACCGAGCAGTTCGAGACAGCGTTGTCGCCTGTATTTGCTGGCAGAGCGGCTGATACGACTGAGGAGAACATTCAGGCGCGTGTGCGCGGCACTTTGCTGATGGCGATGTCCAACAAGTTTGGCTCTTTGGTATTGACGACTGGCAATAAGTCTGAGCTCACGACGGGCTACTGCACGTTGTATGGCGACATGGCTGGTGGGTTTGCGGTGCTCAAAGATGTTCCTAAAACACTGGTATACCGACTGGCTCGTTGGCGTAATCTGCAGTCAGACGTGATCCCGGATCGCATCATTACGCGGGCACCGTCGGCTGAACTCAGGCTCGAGCAGACTGACCAAGATTCTTTGCCGCCATACGAGGTGATCGACAGCATCATTGCCGGATATGTCGACCATAACTTGCCAATCTCGACATTGATCGAAACTGGCCTTGACCGTGATGCCGTACACCAAGTCGTTAGGCTCTTGCACATCAATGAATACAAGCGCCGTCAGTCGGCACCCGGCCCGAAAGTCACCGTGCGGGCATTCGGTCGCGATTGGCGCTATCCTTTGTCAAATGCATTTCGTGAAACCGGCGCCTAGTGTCTGCCAGCCAAACAGGGAGATGTCGTGAAACTTGTTACTGCCATTATTAAGCCGTTTAAGCTCGACGAGGTTCGGGAAGGGTTATCAGAGGTCGGTATTACCGGCCTGACCGTCACCGAAATCAAAGGGTTTGGACGCCAGAAGGGTCATACAGAGCTGTATCGCGGGGCGGAGTACGTGGTAGATTTTCTGCCAAAAATCCGTGTGGAAGTTGCTGTGTCTGACGCTCAGGTTGAACCCGTGATTGAAGCCATTATCAAGGCCGCCCGTACCGGGAAAATTGGTGATGGAAAGATATTCGTGTCACCGCTCGAGGAGGTGATTCGTATTCGCACCGGCGAGCAAGGTGACGAGGCGCTCTAAAGAAGAAGTGCCCGGGCATAAACATCATTGATCTGAAAGCAGCGGTCGCATGAAACCATTTAACTGGCATAACCCATACCCCAGTCTGCGCATTCCTTTGTTTGCACGAAACGTTGTTTCGACCTCGCATCCGCTAGCTGCCCAAGCTGGGTTACGAATGCTGTATCAAGGCGGCAGCGCAGTTGACGCTGCGATTGCGGCAGCTGCCGCGATTACCTTGGTTGAGCCAGTGTCCTGCGGTCTTGGTGGTGACGCGTTTGCGATTGTCTGGCATGAAGGCAAGGCGCATGGATTGAACGCATCTGGCCACGCACCAGCGGCCTGGAATCTTGACTACTTTGGCAGCAAATACGGGCGTGATCAAAGTGGGCGGCCATTGGCACCCAAGCGCGGTGTTGACTCAGTGACTGTGCCTGGCGTGGTCGCTGGATGGGCAGCTTTGCATGAGAGGTTTGGCAAATTGCCATTTGCCCAGTTGATGGAACCTGCTATAGAGATTGCTGAGCGCGGCTATCCGGTGCCGCCCGTGGTGGCATACAAATGGGCTGCTGCGGTGGATGAATTAAAAGACCAGCCCGGTTTTGCGCAGGCGTTTATGCCCGGGGGCAAAGCACCCGCGGTCGGGCAGCGGTTTTGTTGGCCAGCAGCAGCCAAAACGCTACGGCTTATCGCGCAAACCGAAGGCCAGTCGATGTACTCGGGCGAGCTTGCGGAGAAACTCGTTGGTTTTCTGCGCGAAAACGGTGGCGCGCACACCTTGGACGATTTTTCTTCCTATGAGGCGCGCTGGGTTGAGCCCATTGCCAAAGACTACCGTGGCTACACGCTGCATGAAATCCCACCCAATGGACAGGGCATCGCAGCCTTGATGGCGGTTGGCATTCTGGAGCAGTTTGATTTGAAGGCCTTGGGTCTGGATACGGTCGCTTCTCAGCATCTTCAAATCGAGGCGATGAAACTCGCGTTTGCCGATTTGTATCAGTATGTTGCCGATTCGGGCAGCATGACGGTTGCAGCTCAGCAGTTGCTAGACCCCGCTTATCTGGCCTCGCGCGCTAAATTAATTGACCCGAACCGGGCAACGCACTTCGGAGCAGGCGTGCCTGATGCAGGTGGCACGATCTATTTGTCTGCAGCAGATGAGTCGGGCATGATGGTTTCCTTTATCCAGTCCAATTACATGGGTTTTGGCTCTGGTTTGGTGATGCCAGAATCCGGCATTAGCCTGCAAAACCGTGGGGTTGGTTTCTCCATGGATGCCGACTCACCCAATGTGGTGCAAGGGCGCAAGCGGCCGTTTCACACCATTATTCCGGCATTTTTGAGTCGCGATGGGCAGCCTGTCATGAGCTTTGGTGTCATGGGTGGTGACATGCAGCCCCAGGGCCATTTACAGACGCTGGTGCGCATGCTCGATTACGATCAGCAACCGCAGGCGGCCTGCTGTGCGCCGCGCTGGAAGGTTAACCGGGACTTTACCCTCGATGTAGAAGCGACCATGCCCGCGCAGATCGTCGCAGGCTTAAAGGCATTAGGGCACAAGCTTAAGTCAGTTGACGATCCCTACATGGACTTTGGTTCGGGTCAATTTATTTGGCGGCTGTCCAAGGACCTTGAAGATGGCTATGTTGCGGCTAGCGACAGCCGTCGCGATGGACAAGCGGTCGGCTTCTAAAGTCGGATCACGCTGTTTTTTAGTTTCATCTCCGTGCATTTAAGTGGCTAGACGAGCTGGCGTTTGGCGGCGTTCCCAGACCATCATCAGCAGCACGAGTGCCACGCACGGGAAGATCATCCAGTTGATGGTCTCCCAGCCAGCAACCGAGAGCAGTTTGCCCGAAGCAAACGAAGAGATTGCCACCGAACCAAAGACCAGAAAGTCATTCATGGCTTGCACGCGATTGCGTTCTTCAGGGCGGTGGCAGGCTGTGACCATGGCGGTTGCCCCAATAAACCCAAAATTCCACCCCACACCCAACAGCACCAGCGCAATCCAGAAGTGTTCAAGTCCAAGCCCAGACAAACCAACGGCGCCAGAAGCGGCCAAGATCAGCAGTCCCGTGGCCGTGATGGTTTTGACGCCAAATCGCTGAATCAGTCGACCCGTAAAAAAACTCGGTCCGAACATGGCTAGCACGTGCCACTGGATGCCAAGCGCCGCTTCACCCACCGTGTGACCACAACCAACCATTGCAATGGGTGCAGCAGTCATCACAAAACTCATCAATGCGTAAGACACCACGCCAGCGGTCACGGCCAGGATGAAGCGCGGTTGGCTGGCGATCTCTTTGAGTGATCTGCCTGCTGGCGAGCCGTTAGCGTGGCTGGCGTGCATCATCGGCTTGGGGCTGGCAACGGATTTAAAGCGCCAGATCACCGGGATGGCTAGCGCAGCCAGAATGGCTTGCGCCACAAAGCTGCCCGCAAACGGCGCCCACGGGACAATATCTCGGGTCCAAATCACCGTTTGAGGCCCAATGATTGCAGCAAAGAGCCCTCCAACCATGACCCAGGATATCAACCTGGGTTTGATGTCATCGGGTACACCATCGGTCACTGCAAAACGGTAACTTTGTACGTAAGAGGCATAAAAGCCCGCAATCATCGTGCCCAAACAAAAGATGAAAAACAGTTGCTTATAGATGCCAAAGGCCGCCACAAGGCCAGCAATCATTCCAAGCCCGGCGCCGAACAGATAGCCAAAGCGACGGCCATGGTGGCGCATGACCCAGGCAGCAGGCAGTGTGCCAATGGCCAGCCCCAAGTTAAAAATACTGACCGGCAATGTGGCTAGAGCAGGGTTGCTTGCCAACTGCTGACCAACCAAGCCACCGAGCGAGACAATAATGGCCGGGCTCGCGCCTCCAAGCGCCTGAGCAGTGGTCAGCACAAGCGCATTGTGACGCGATGGGTTTGGGGTATTGGGTGTCATGCGGGGATAGTAACCATTTGTATGACGTCAGGCACAAACAAAATCCCAAAGCCCAGGCAAGAAACACTCTGATACCAATAGAGCATGGCCGTCACGCCAGAACACCGAACGTCTAGCCCAATGTGCATACTGATATGCGCTGCGTCGGTCCATACCAGCACGTCGCGTCAGATTCGCCAATGGGTGAGGCAGTCTGAGTCGGGCAGTCTCAAATGGGCTGCGTGTCACTCGGCTATCGTCGTAGAGCAAATCGGCCAACGGGCGGCGCCCCAGACTTCTCATGGCTTGCCAGCTACCGGACCAAGCCTGCAAATCCACGGCAGAGCGAGCCACCACGCAATCTGTACCGTCAATCGACATGCAAATTTCACGGATGCGTACAGATGCGCCCGGCTTCAACTTCATGGCCAGGCGCTCGTCTGGCGCAGGCCTGGCGATTGACTCTCGCAGAACCCGCAAACTTAGCTGACCAAGCTCACGCAAACCAGCAGTTAATGCACCCGGGCGAGTCAGCCAAAGACGCTGGCATGGCGCAGCCAGCGGGTCGATCGATCTGGACCACTTCGCCAAATCGCGGATGGGTCTGGTCGTGTCAGTTTGTCTATGTCGCGTTATCATCGCGGCGTCTATGGAAAAAATACGCATCTCAAAGTTAATGGCCCAGCAAGGGATTTGCTCGCGACGCGAAGCAGATGCCTTTTTGGCCGCTGGCAGAGTCACGGTCGACGGACAGCCTGTCGGTGTGGGCGACAAAGCCTGGCCGACACAGCGTATCGTACTGGATCAGCGTGGCCAAGCCCAGCAACGCGCTAGCGTGACGATTCTGATCCACAAACCCATCGGCCTGGTTTCTAGTCAGGCCGAAGGGGATTACAAGCCCGCCATTACGCTTGTGACAGCGGCAAACCGGTTCGCCGATGATCGGTCGGGCATTGTCTTTCGAAAAGAGCATTTGCGTGGGATTGCCGTGGCGGGGCGCCTGGATATTGATTCAACGGGATTGTTGGTGCTCACGCAAGACGGTCGCGTGGCTAGGCAACTCATTGGACAAGACAGTGATATTGAAAAAGAATATCTCGTGCGGGTTAAAGGCAAGTTGCCAGCCGATGGGCTGGCGCTTTTACGCCACGGGCTCGTGCTTGATGGCAGGGCGCTCAAGCCCGCGCAGGTCAGTTGGCAAAACGAGGATCAACTGAAGTTTGTGCTCAAAGAGGGGCGCAAACGGCAGATCCGACGGATGTGCGAGCTGGTAGGCTTGACCGTGATCGGCTTAAAGCGTGTCCGAATCGGCCAGATCAAACTCGGAAACCTGCCGGTTGGGCAATGGCGCTATCTAGGTCCAAGTGAGACCATTTAGTTTTGCCACTGAATTAAGCCATTTGCAAGCGGTTAACGCGATGGACCCCTGTACTGTTAACCCTTCGCCAAGCTAGTGCGCATACGCCAGTTTGCATGGCTGTCTTGTGCAAGCTCACTGGCAAGCCACGGCAATGCCTGGTGCAGTTGCTTTTGTAAGGTGTACGGTGGATTGATCACCAAGACGCCTGAGCCAAATAAGCCATGTTGATCAGTGGGTGCTTTGCAAACCGTGATCTCGGCCTGTAGCCACTCAATGTCGGGTAAATGTTGCAGCTGTTTGATCATTTGCTCGACTGAAAGCCGGTTAACTTTGGGATACCAGATGATGTAGCAGCCAGTGGCAAAGCGGGTCAATGCATCTCTGATTGATTGGGTTACCGACCGATAGTCTTGTTTGTTCTCATAGGCTGGGTCCATCAAAACGACAGCACGCCTTGTGGGTGGTGGCAGGATTGCCTTTAGGGCAGCAAAGCCGTCGCTTTGCTCCAGCCTGATGGCTCTGGGTGCCAGTCTGCGTTGCTGCGACATGTTGTGAGCAAGCACTTCAGCTTCCGCGCCCAGTAGCTCGAATAATCGCAAGCGATCCTGGGTTCTCACGACTTGCAATGCCAACCAGGGCGAGCCCGGATAAAGCGCTAGCTCGCCGCTTGGATTCAAGGCATAAAGCTCGTCGAGGTACTGTGTAACCAACGCAGGGGTGTCGGTGGCTCGCCAAAGCCGGGCAATCCCGTCGACATACTCAGCGCGGGTGTTTGCCCACTTCCCAGTCAGGTCATACAGTCCCGCACCCGCATGGGTATCGACAAACACAAAGCCCGTTTCTTTCTGCTTGAAATAATCCAGCACGCCAAGCAAAACGCAATGCTTGAGCACATCGGCGTGGTTGCCGGCATGAAATCCGTGGCGGTAGCTAAACAATGATTCCTCACCCGGTTGTTGGTCTTATCAATCAAATTGGCAATCCAATTACCCATTCAATTGTCCATCTGATTGCCCATCACTCGCTCCGCCTCTTTGGCTAGCTTGCCAATGGTACACTCACCGGCATCTATTTATCGATCGAATACCCGTCCATGTTTGATTTCTTTCGTTCGCATCAACGCTTGATGCAGATCGTTTTGTTGTTGATGGTGGTGCCGTCATTTCTGTTTTTCGGTGTCGAGGGGTACCTCGACTTAATGTCGAAAGACAAAGACCTGGCTGAAGTCAATGGCGTGGCGATTACGCAACCCGAGTTTGATTCGGTTCGTCTTAATCAGCTGGAGGAATTGCGGAAAATGCTGGGTGCACAATTTGACGCTCAAGCGATCGATACACCGGCGTTTCGTGAACAAATCCTAACCGACATGATTGACCGCCTGGTGATTGCTGAGGCAGCCATGCAGGGTCGATACACAGTATCGGATGAGCAGATTCGTAACACGATTGCCAGTATTGCTGCGGTTCAGCGAAATGGGGTTTTCTCACCTGAGCGCTATCGGCAAGTTTTGGCGGCGCAGGGCATGACGCCGGCTGATTTCGAGATGCGCGTGCGCAGTGACCTCATTTTGTCGCAGGTGCTTGGCCCGATCGGAAGCACGGCCTCAGCGCCCACACGGGTGGTCGATGAGCTCTTGACTGCGCTTACCGAGCAGCGAACGGTCGCGCTGCGACGTTTTAACGCGTCGGCTTATATGGGTGATGTGCAGGTCACCGAAGCAGATATTCAGGCCTGGTATGACGCCAATGCTGAAACATTGCGTCTGCCCGAGAGCGTCAATATCGAATACGTCGTGCTTGACGAAGATGCTGCCAGCACTGGGCTAACGGTTCCAGCGGCAGAAATCGAGGCTTTCTATCAACAAAACCAGGCCCGTTATGGTCAGCCTGAGCAACGGCGAGTCAGCCATATCCTTCGTGAAGTAGCGCCCGACGCGGATCGGGCTGCCAAGGATGCCGCCAAGACAAAGGCACAAGAGTTGGTCGATCAGTTAAAAACTGACCCTAATCAGTTTGCTGCGCTGGCAAGTAAGTATTCACAGGATCCGGGCTCGGCCAACCAAGGTGGTGATCTGGGCTGGATATCGAAGGACACGCTGGTGCCGGAAGTGGAAGATGCAGTGTTTAAGCTAGAACCCAACACGATTTCCGAGGTGATCGAGAGTCCGTTTGGATACCACGTTGCTGTGGTTACTCAAGTCCAGGCCGCGAGCACTAAACCGCTTGAGCAGGTTCGTGATGAGGTGGAGGCGGAGGTGATGCGTCAGATGGCGTCAGCTCGATTTGCTGAATTGGCCAGTGGTCTGACCAATTTGGTATACGATCAACGGGATGCGCTTGAGCCGATCGCGCAGCAGTTAGGGCTCGAATTGCGCAAGGTGCAGGGCTTGTCCCGTGACGGCCTGCTACCCGATGCGCTGCTTGTGCGAGTCGCCCCGGTGTCAGATGATCAGCGAGAGATATTGAACAACCCCAGGGTTTTGCAAGTAGCTTTCTCACCCGATGTGTTTCAAGAAAAATTCAATTCTGGTGTGATCGAAACAGCGCCTGGCACACTGGTGGCACTTAGGCTCAATCAAATCAATCCGTCGGTTGTGCCACCCCTTGCTCAAGTCACGGACTTGATTCGTGAGCAACTCGTGTCAGAAGGCGCAATCAAGCTGGCGCGTCAAGCTGGGCAGGCTGCACTCAGTGTCATCGCTGACGGCTCTCAACCACCCATGGGGTTTGCAGCAGCTGAAGTGGTTTCTCGGCAAGATGCGCGCAGCCTGAGTGCCGTTGAACTGAGTGCTGTGATGAAACTGCCTAAGACACAAGTGCCCAAAGCCACTGGTGTTGATACGCCTGATGGTTACAGCATTTTGGATGTCAAAGCAGTTAACACCGGTGAGCCTTTGCCGCAAGCGAATCAGCAACAGTTCAAAGATCAGCTATCGCAAGTCTGGGGTCGGGCCGAAGAACAGGCCGCGTTGCAGGTTTTGCGGCGCTTATTTAATGTTCAGATTCTTCCTGATGCGCAGACCGTCATCGAGGGCGAGGGCAGTGGTTCAGGGAGTTAAGTACCTAGGCAGTTAAGTCCTCAGTCCTCAGTCCTCAGTCCTC
Source organism: Lautropia mirabilis (assembly GCA_945876565.1). GTDB lineage: Bacteria > Pseudomonadota > Gammaproteobacteria > Burkholderiales > Burkholderiaceae_B > Algicoccus. The sequence continues at coordinate 116,758 of CAMCOS010000002.1, forward strand.
AGTCCTCAGTCCCAGACTAGACCCACTTTCGCTTAATTCACTTGGCTAAATTTGCAGGTGCTGGCAATGTTTGTTCGATCGCTGGCCAAACATTGTTGAGCAGAATTGGTTGAGCAGCTTCGGAGGGGTGAATGCCATCCTCGATAAAGAGATTACGATCGGTTTCTAGCCCCGTTAATAGAAACGGAACCAAGACTGAATTCGTTGCTGCGGCGATTTCAGGGTACATGTTTCTGAATGACTCGGTGTAGGCGGGGCCGTAGTTTGACGGAATTTGAATACCAGTGATGACAGTGACAGCGCCAGCGGCTTGTGAAAGGTCAATCATGCGGATCAAATTGTTGCGGGTCATGTCGAGTGCGAGGCCACGCAGAGCGTCGTTGCCGCCAAGCTCAATGAGAACGAGACCAGGCTGGTGTTCGTTTAGTAAGGCTGGCAGGCGTGTCAAGCCACCGCTGGTGGTGTCACCACTGATGCTGGCGTTGATGACCGCAGGTGGCGTTCCATATCGCTCTCCCAAACGATCTCTGAGCAACTGAACCCAGCCGCTGCCCCGTCTGATGCCATACTCGGACGAAAGACTGTCACCCACGATCAGGATCGGGCGCTCAAGCGCAGCCTTGGCAGCGCCCGCATGACTGAATCCGACGAATGAAAGTGACAGGAGCACGATAAATGTCAGCCTGATCAACGGGATATTGACAAGAAAACGGCTCCAGTAATGCGAAAATTGAGTCATGATGAAAAATAATGCAATTGAAGTGGTCGGTCTGTCCAAACGGGTCTCTGACGCCGGTGGTGAGTTAACTATCCTTGACGATATCCGTTTTTCTGTGGCGATGGGTGAGTCATTGGCAATCACAGGCGCATCAGGTTCTGGAAAATCGACACTATTAGGACTCATGGCTGGGCTAGATGTTCCCAGTGACGGTCAAATCAATGTATTGGACCAAGATCTGTTTGCGTTAGACGAGGACGGCAGGGCAAAATTTCGCGCTTCACATGTGGGGTTTGTGTTTCAGTCGTTTCAGCTTTTGCCTAACTTGACCGCACTGGAAAATGTGATGCTGCCGCTCGAGCTTGCCGGTCATGATGCACTTGAGCCAGCCAAAGAGGCCTTGGCTGAAGTTGGGCTTGAACACCGACTTGACCACTACCCATCGACACTGTCGGGTGGTGAGCAGCAGCGCGTGTCACTGGCACGCGCCTTTATCAGCCGGCCAGCTTTGCTGTTTGCAGATGAGCCCACGGGCAGCCTGGACGTGGTAACCGGTGCACGCATCATCGACCTGATGTTTAGATTACACCAAGATCACCACACTACACTCGTTTTGGTGACCCACGACCCAAACTTAGCCAAGCGTTGTCAGCGCATTATCAACATTCATGCAGGTCGCTTGGTTTTGGCACAGACCGCTTGAGAACGTGAACAGTGCCACTCATACCATGCAATGACGGCTCCGCTGGCGCAAATTAGACCAATCCCGACCCAGCTGAGCTTGTCGGGAAAGTCGCTCCATATCCACCAGCCGAGCGCACTCGCCGCGATGATCTGCAGGTACATGAACGGGGCCAACAGTGAGGCGGCCGCCAGCCGGTAGGCCTGCACTTGCAGAAGATGGCCCACCGCACCCGTGAGCCCCAAAGAAAGCAGAATCGCCCAATTCCAGGCTGATAGGTGAGCCAGTGTTTCATACCAGTCAACTTCAAGCAGTGGCAGGGCGATCGGCAAAACCAATGAAGTCGCAACCGCACCAATCAGGCCGCTCCAGAGCATGGTTGTCAGAGGGTGATCAACTGCGACTTTGCGGGTGAGCAAATGCTGAATTGCCATCAGTGCGGCGGTCAACAAGCCAAACAGGACGCCAACCGAATCTAGCCCAGCGCTTGGGCGGATGACAACCAACACGCCTGCAAATCCTGAAGCAGCTGCCACCCAGCGGGATATGCGTTTAGGCTCATTCAGAACCCATGGTGCTAGCGCCAGTATGATCAACGGTGCCAGAAAAATCATGGTGGTCGCTTGCGCTTGTGGCAGCAGAGACAGCGTCGTGAAAAAGCTCATCGTGGTTAGCAAAATCGTTGCACCGCGCATGACCTGATATTTCAGCGAAAAACTTTTGAACAAATGAAGCTCTCGACGAGAAATCAGCAGCAGCAAGATCAGTAAAAAGTGAATAACGTAACGAAACCAAGTGACCACCAGGAGGCTAACGCCAGCAGCCAAAATCCATTTTCCTGACGCATCCAAGACCGACAGCACCGATAGCGACAGCAACAAAATAGTCACACCAGCAATGGCGTTTTGGGATCTGAGGGGTGGGGTAGTTACCACGGTAGGCTGCATGCGATCTGAGTAAGCGGTCATGATACGCTTTTGCACATCGATGGATTCATGCCGCGAGGGCGCAAATGTTGTCTAGTGAAACCCTTACCCTGCACACACTGGCTGCCCAGTTAAGTGAAGGAAGATTAAGCTCATCTGATTTGATCGAGCTCAGCTTGGCTCGCATTGCAGATAAACAAGGTCAGGGTTCGGTCACTTTCACCAAAGTGTTTGCTCAAAGGGCTCGTCAGGAGGCGCAGGCGTCAGACGAGCGTCGTGCTGCCGGACAGACTCGATCAGTGCTTGATGGCTTGCCGATTTCAGTTAAAGATTTGTTTGATATCGCTGGTTACCCCACGCTAGCGGGTTCCGTGGTCTTGTCCGACACGCCAGCAACAAGCGATGACGCACTGATCGTGCAACGATTACGGCAAGCTGGTGCGGTCATTGTCGGCACCACCAATATGACCGAGTTTGCATACTCTGGATTAGGGTTAAACCCACATTACGGCACGCCGTTGTCCCCGTGGGATCGTCAGACGGGTCGCATTGCTGGCGGCTCGTCCTGCGGAGCCGCTGTGTCAGTGGCTGATGGCATGGTTGCGGGTGCCATCGGCACGGACACCGGCGGTTCTGTTCGCATACCAGCGGCGTTTTGTGGCTTGGTGGGCTACAAGCCAACCGCAAGCCGGATTGATATGCGAGGAACATTACCGCTCTCAGCCAACCTCGACAGCATTGGTCCGATTGCGAATTCGGTGGCTGATTGCATCTGGCTGGCTGCCGTCATGGCCGGAGAATCAATCAAAGCAATTGGGCCTAAATCGTTACGTGGTCTTAAGTTGGGTTTGCCAAATCAATTGGTGCTCGATGAGATGGACGATACGGTATCGGAGCGCTTTCATGGGGCGTGCCGCCTGCTTGAACAAGCAGGTGCGGTTATCGTTCGCCTGGATTTACCAGAGCTCTTTGAGATTGCGCAGATGAACGCTGCTGGTGGCTTTACGGCAGCGCAAGCTTGGGCCTGGCATCAAGATTTGTTGAACGATCGCCAAGCCAAGTACGATCCGCGAGTGGCTAGCCGGATCCGACGCGGTGAGTCGCTGGACAAGGACTACATCGAGCGTTTGGAACGCCAACGTCGCGACTGGATTGATCGGGTTGCACAGAAGATCAGCAGTGTCGATGCAATGGTTATGCCCACCGTGCCAATCGTGCCACCTGTACTGGCACCGTTAGAGTCGGACGACGATCTCTACGCAAAGACCAATTTATTGGCGCTACGCAACCCAACCGTCATCAATTTTTTGGATGGTTGTGCCGTAAGCCTTCCGTGCCATGACAGTGGACAAGCACCCGTTGGGTTAATGCTTGCAGCGCTAGCCGCAGAAGATCAACGTCTGTTGGGTGTCGCGTTAGCGTGTGAGCGTGCACTTAAAAAACCAAACTAGCGAACACTGGCTTGGGCATGATTGGCGTGCTGGTTGCCTTTGATTCGTAGAATCCGCCTGACCTGCGGCACACGCCGAATAGCACGAAACACCCTGGCCAAATGCTTGCGATCATCGACCTGCACCGTCATGCTCAGCATAAAAGATTCACTCGTATCATCCGTCATGGTGACATTGGTGATGTTTGAGTCGGCTTGAGCGATTTCGCCGGCAACTTTTCCGAGCACACCTCGCTCGTTTAGTGCGGTGACATCAATTCGGGCCAAGAAGTGCTTCGCATGGTTAATATCCCACGCCACATCAACCCAACGCTCGGGTTCGCGTTCTTTGGCGCGGATGGCAACCGGACAGTCTGCAGTATGAACCGCCAAGCCAGTGCCCACGCGAATGCCAGCGATGATGTCATCACCCGGCAGGGGTCCACAACAGGGCGAAAGCGTCACAGCCTGGCCTTCGTTACCCTGGATCAAAATGGGGGCCGCCCGTGCAGCACTGACTACATCGATATGAGCGGCCGTGGTTTCGAGCAACGGATGATCAGCAGTAAACCGACGCGCCACCACGGCAGCCAAACGTTTACCCAATCCAATATCAGCCAGTATCTCTTCACGCGATTTGGCGCCACTTTCTTTGCTTAACTTGTCCCAAGTCGGGTCTTCGTCGGCGGGGTAGTCAATCTTAAGCTCATGCATCGCCTGGGTCAGCAACCGTTTACCAAAAGCCACCGACTCATCGTAACGAACGGTGCGCAGGTAATGCCTGATTTCTGAGCGGGCGCGCCCAGTTCGCGCAAAGTTAAGCCAATGCGCGCTAGGCCTTGAAGCTTCTGATGTGATCACTTCCACCGTGTCGCCACTGGAGAGTTCAGTGCGAAGTGGCACGTACTCGCCATTGACCTTACAGGCCACCGCATGGTTACCAATATCCGTGTGGATCGAGTAAGCAAAATCCACCGGTGTAGCGCCGCGAGGCAAAGAAATGATTTTGCCGTTGGGCGTAAACACGTAGACGGCATCTGGAAACAGATCGACCTTGACGTGCTCTAAAAACTCCCCCGAGTCGCCCGTCTGGCTCTGAATGTCGAGCAGCGACTGGAGTGCCGAGTGAGTTTTTTTCTGAATATCGGACAAAGAGATGTCCTCGGTCTTGTAGATCCAATGGGCGGCCACACCTTGCTCGGCAATGTTGTGCATCTCGCGCGTTCGAAACTGGAACTCAATCGGGGTGCCATACGGCCCCACGAGCGTGGTGTGCAATGACTGATAGCCATTAACCTTTGGGATCGCAACATAATCCTTGAATTTGCCGGGTACCGGGCGGTAGAGCTGATGCAGAATGCCGAGCGAGAGATAGCACTCAGGCAGGGTGTGAACGATGACCCTAAATCCGTAGATGTCGAGAACCTCAGAAAATGATTTTTTCTGATCAACCATCTTGCTGTAGATGCCCCAGAGCGTTTTCTCCCGACCAGTGACCTCGGCCTCAATGCCGGTGGCTGGAAGTGCCGCACGTACAGAATCAAAGATTTTTGTGAGCACTTCGCGCCGATTGCCGCGCGCTGCTAACACTGCCTTATGCAGCACCGCGTAGCGATTCGGATGCATGGCTTCAAAGCAAAGATCTTGCAGCTCCCGATAGACCGCGTTCAAACCCAGCCGGTTTGCAATCGGCGCATAAATATCCAGAGTTTCACGCGCAATGCGTCGCCGCTTTTCAGGACCAACCGCGCCTAATGTGCGCATGTTGTGCAACCGGTCCGCAAGCTTAATCAGAATGACTCGCAAGTCACGGGCCATGGCCAATAGCATCTTGCGGAAACTTTCCGCTTGCTGCTGCGCTTTGGTGGCAAACTCAAGGCGGTCTAACTTTGACAGGCCGTCAACCAGTTCGGCAACGTCAACGCCAAATTTCTCGGCCAGTTCCGTTTTGGCGATGCCCTGATCCTCCATGACATCGTGCAGCAAAGCCGCCATAAGTGCATCGGCATCAAGCTTCCAGCCAGCACAGATCTCGGTGACGGCTATCGGGTGCGTAATGTAGGGTGCGCCGCTAGAGCGAAATTGCCCTAGATGGGCCTGATCAGAAAACTTGTAAGCTTCTTTGACGCGTGCGACATCTTTCTTGGGCATGTAGCCCGAGATGATTTTTTGAAGGTAGGTAATGGAGGCTTGCTCTGCCTCACGCGCGAGCTCTGACAGCGATTGAGGCTTATCAGGAGAGGCCTGATCAAGCTTGTTTCGGCGTCCAAGGCGTGAACCGACTTTGATTGCAGATAGCAATCCACTTGATGCGGTCCGTAGCCCCGGAAAGCCCATGATCCTTTACCTTTTCAAGTTGGCACCTTGCGCAACATTTCCGTGCCTGTCAAACCAGCGGCGACTTCACGCAATGCCAGCACCGTGGGCTTGTCACGGCCATCTAGGCGAGGTGCATGACCTTGCGCAAGCTCGCGAGCACGGTAAGTGGCTGCTAGCGTGAGCTTGAAGCGGTTAGGAATTTGGGTCAGACAATCTTCAACGGTTATGCGTGCCATGTGGCTAATTCTCACAGAAAAAATAAATGAAAACAACGGGTTTAGTCTTTTTTGAAAAATCACACTGCGTCGGATCTTAACTCGCCAGCGCGCAGTTGCACGGGGCAGTCCAACTCGCTGTCAGGTTATCTCGGCAGATCAAATGAATCGAACAATGCCGGGTTCATGAAAGCCTGACGGCAATAGCGCAAACGAGCGCTCGAGATAATTTGTCCGAGCTGATGCAAAGCTACGCTAAATTCTTGATTAATAATAACATATTCGAATTCATGCGCATGAGCAATTTCGCTGCTGGCCGCGGCCATCCGTTTGGCGATCACCAACTCAGAATCCTTGCCGCGAGCCCGCAGTCTTGACTCTAAGGCATCTAGCGATGGGGGCAGAATAAAAACCCCAGTGACCCCGGCGAGCATACGTCGAACTTGTTGTGCACCTTGCCAGTCGATTTCTAATAAAACATCTCGTCCTAACTCCAGGGCTTTGGCCAGCGGCGCACGTGGCGTGCCATAAAAATTGTCATGGACTTGAGCCCATTCGAGCAACTCATCGTTGTCTCGCATGGCCATAAATTCGTTCTCAGACACAAAGAAATAGTCACGCCCGTTCACCTCGCCCTCACGAGCGGCTCGGGTGGTGCAAGAGACAGAAAGCTGCAGTCCTGCATCGTTTTCTAGCAGGGCATTGACCAGGCTCGACTTACCAGCGCCGCTTGGCGCTGTGACTAAAAAAACATTTCCCGCAGGCTGATTTCGCATGAGACCAAACAACAAAGGTGTGCATGTGCATACAATCTGAAGAGCATAGCAGAAGCGCCGAGAACTGGCGCCCTGAAAACACAAGCAAGGAGACGGGTTTGAACCAATCGGAAACACAAAAAGTGGCTGTTGTCACTGGCGCGGGTAGCGGAATTGGTAGGGCGGTGTCGCTCGCGCTAGCAGCCGATGGGTTTGATGTAGTGCTGGCTGGCCGACGGGCCGATGCCCTTGAGCAAACGCGCGCGTTGGGGCCAGCCAATAAGCTGCACCCACGTGTCACCGATGTCACCAAACATGAAGAAGTGCAGGCGCTTTTTAGTGAGGTTGATGAGCAGTTTGGTCGTCTTGATGTGTTGTTTAACAATGCCGGCCGCGGAGCGCCAGCAGTTCCCATCGAAGAGCTGCCAGTTCAGACTTGGCTAGATGTGGTCAACGTCAATTTAAATGGGATGTTTTTTTGTGCACGCGAAGCGATTGCGATCATGAAAAAACAGAACCCGCAGGGTGGGCGTATCATCAACAACGGCTCGATTTCAGCCCATGCGCCTCGGCCTTTTTCAATCGCCTACACCGCCACCAAACATGCCGTGACGGGCCTGACCAGGTCAATTTCGCTAGATACCCGTGCCTACCGGATTGCGTGCACGCAGATAGACATCGGCAATGCGGCAACCGAAATGACTGACCGGATGGCAAAAGGGATTTTGCAGGCTGACGGTTCAACCCGTGTTGAGCCTCGCATGGACGTCAATCACGTCGCACAATCCGTTGTCCAAATCGTGCGCTATCCACTGGAAACCAACGTGCAGTTCATGACCATCATGGCCACCAACATGCCATTTGTAGGGCGCGGTTAATCTGTGCGCCAGCCGCGGGGCGGGTTGTTGATTAACAACAACTCGCCTGTTTGCTTACTCGATATTTTGGATTTGCTCGCGCATTTGTTCAATGAGCAGCTTTAAGTCAATCGCCGCTCGGGTGAGCCGAATGTCGACGGCTTTTGAGCCGAGCGTGTTTGCCTCGCGGTTCATCTCTTGAAACAAGAAATCAAGCCGCTTGCCAACGCCTTTGTTGGCTGGTGATGATCCAGGTCGCTGGTGATTTTCTCCGGTCAAAGCATCCTGCAGCTCAGCCAAATGCAAACCGAGCCGATCGAGCTCTTCGGCAACATCAGCGCGCAAGGAAAAAATACTGGCTTCTGCCGCGAGTCGTTGGGAAATTTCTTCGGCGCTGATGTGGGACAACCCATCGGGACAAACTTGGTCAAACGCTTCTCGCATGCGGCTTGCTACTCGATCGGACTGTGCCTTCAAGAATTGAGGAACTTCGCTTTTTAGCTCGACCACTATATTCATCGATTGTTTGGCTTGAGCACGAATAACTTCAACGAGTCGTTGGCCTTCGCGCTCGCGAGTGGCAACAAGCTGCGATAGTGCATCTTGACCTGCTTGTTGGCACAGCGGCACCCACAAAGTGGGATCGGATGTTGCACGGTCGGGATCTGTCCAATTCAAAACATCTGCAAACGTTGGTGCTTGGACGAGCGGCAGTTTTGCTTGGATATGTTCATGAGCCTGATGGACTTGTGAAAGTATTTCTGGCGACAGCGTGGCAGAGATGTCTTTTTGTGCTCGGCTGTAACTTGAGCGCACCTCAACTTTGCCACGGATAATTGATTTGGCAACCAATTCCCGCAACGCCATTTCCGCCATGCGCAACTCATCTGGCATCCGGAAGGTGAGATCGAGATAACGGCTGTTGACGCTGCGAATTTCAATGGTTACGCTGCCAAATTCATTGTTGGCCTGGCTGCTGCCATAGCCGGTCATGCTCTTCATTGTTCGCTCCAATGGGCGTTGGTGGCTCAGTCATGACGTTGCACACCCGGAACACTGACTAAGTATGTGCTGGGTCTGGTCAAGCTCTCATTTTAAGCATGCCCGGCAGCGACTGAGTGATTGTGTGCTGGGTGTTGGCGCCTGGTGTTGGCGCCTGGTGTTGGCGCTTGGTGTCGACTCTGGGTGTCGACTCTGGGCGTGGCCATAATCAATGCAAAGTGAGTCTGCGTATACTGTGGCTCACCGATGTCTGAAGGAAAAGATATGCCGAACGCCAATGAACCAAATATCAGAGCCCACCAGCGAGCAGCCAACGCATTGCGGCCAGTTACATTTGCCCGTGGCTTTACACGCTACGCGGAAGGGTCAGTGTTAATCAGCATGGGCGAGACTCGTGTGCTGTGCACGGCCAGCGTACTGGACAAGGTTCCGCCTTTTTTAAAGGGTAAAGGCCAGGGTTGGGTCACGGCTGAGTACGGCATGCTGCCACGCTCAACGCATACACGGTCAGACCGTGAAGCGGCTCGCGGCAAGCAGTCTGGCCGTACACAGGAAATACAGCGATTAATTGGACGCAGCCTGCGCGCGGTGGTCGATCTGTCCACACTGGGTGAGCGCACCATTCATATTGATTGCGATGTGCTGCAGGCCGATGGTGGCACGCGCTGCGCCAGCATCACAGGTGCTTGGGTGGCACTGGCAGACGCCATTGATGGGTTGCTGCAGGCTGGCGCCTTACGACAAAGCCCCTTACTAGACAGCGTGGCGGCAGTGTCGGTCGGCGTGGTAGGGGGGCAGGCGCGCCTGGACTTGGACTATGAAGAAGACTCTGGTTGTGATGCCGACGTGAACGTGGTGATGACCGGCAGTGGTCGATTCGTCGAGGTACAAGGCACGGCTGAAGGTCATACCTTCGAGCGTGCCATGTTAAATGAGCTGCTGGATCTGGCCCAAGGCGGCATTGGCGAGTTGCAAACACTCGCCGCTGCGGCACGCAGCTAAACACCCGCTTCGTTTTTACTCACGTAATTCGAAGATCGCTTCGACTTCAACAGCAGCGTTGCCAGGCAACGCTGCAACACCAACCGCAGATCGCGCATGGCGCCCAGCATCACCCATGATTTCCAAGACCAAATCGGATGCGCCGTTGATCACTTTGGGGCTATCTGGAAATGGCGCCTGGGCATTCACATATCCCGTCAGTCGAACGCATGACACCACCTTGGTCCAATCACCGGCAACGGCCATGCGTACAACCAGCAAAATGTTCTCCATGCAAACCTGAGCGCCTTGGTAGCCTTGTTCGACAGAGAGGTCTTGACCCACTTGTCCGACAATACTTTCGCGTCCGGGCTGAGTGGATGTTTGTCCGGAGACGTAAAGCAAGCTGCCAACTTGGCGCCAGAGGACGTAGTTGCCGCCCGCTACTCGTGCTGGCAACGAATCAACATGGACGATGCTAGGGTGTTTTGTATTGATGCTCATGGTTAATCCGACAGGATATTGCCGATGCGCACTTCAGATTCGATCTGCCAGACTTTGTCGATGATCGATCTCACTTGCTCGGCAGTGGCCGCCCCGTGAAAGGTGCCAAGTCGCAACGCTTTGTCCTCAAGTTCAGCCCGAGACAAGGTATTCCCCGGGTCGCCCTTGGGCTCTTGGACGATGGTCGTGTAGGTTTTACCGTCCACGGTTTTAACAGTGACCTTGCCAATCCATCGCTGTGGATAGGCAGCATCAATTTCGGGGTCCAACTCCATGGTGACCCGATCGCGAAATGCGGTGACTTGCGCATCGCTCAATACACTGTCAAAGCTAATCAGGTCCGCGCTGTTTTTTGTGGCGATTAAACCCAGTACCGTACCCATCGAGAACTTTGACTGGTGAACCGATTGAGGGTCTGTCACGGGACCTAGCACATCAATGGCGCCTTGGTGAACGTGGGTGATGACTGACGCAATGTCGTTGACGCTTAGCTTGTGATGCTGCATGGCTTTTTGCAGGGCGTCAGCGGCTGGATGTGTGTGACGACAAGATGCGTGGAATTTGAACGAGGTTTCTGCCAGCGCCCAACGCTTGCCCAGACGATCAACCAGACAGGCAGGGTTGGCACCCACGGTCATGGCAACGCCCAAGCCTTGTTTGCCTTCCAGAATTCGCTGCGCGCCAGTAAAGCCATCCTTGGCCAGGTAAGCAGCTTGTAAACCGGTTGCCGCAGCGCGTCCGGTGTGTAGCTGCTTGGAATCAGCTGCGTCGCGCAAAAACTCCCACAAGCCACCCGTGACTGTTCCTGCTGACCCAAACGCATGCAGCATTTGTCCGGGTGTGAGCTTTAAAAGTCGCCCCACGGCAGCTGCCGATGCGATCGTGCCTGCGGTGGCCGTGGTATGGAAAATCTTGTAGTGGGGACGTCCGAGAAACTCGCCAATGCGGATACCGACCTCATAGCCAGCAACACAAGCCGTGATGAACTCTTTACCCGATGCCCCGATGGCTTGAGCCACGGCGAGCGCAGGCGGTATGACGACTGCCGCGGGATGGAAAACCGCGCCATTGTGAACGTCATCTTGTTCAACAAAATGGGCCGATGCGGCATTAACCATCGCAGCAAAGTAGGGGCTCGTATGGGCTCGGCGAACCATGTCCTCACTTAAACCATGGTCTGGCCCCATCGCTTTGGCAAAGTTGGCCATGCTCAGTACCGGTCGAGCGGTCGATCCGGCCAAGATCGAAGCCATGGTGTCAAGCAGAAAATCTTCAAAACGGCGACGCACTTGGACCGGAATATCTTCGAACCTGAGTTGCGCAGCAAATCTGGCAAGTTCAGCGCTCGGATGCAACACCAGTGCGTCTGGCGTTGTTTGCTCAGCGGTATTGGTCGCTGTGGACATGATCTACCTCACAGGGTCAGAATGAGCGTGGCAGCCCGAGCACGTGCTCGGCGACGTAGGACAGAATCAGGTTGGTGGAGATCGGCGCGACTTGATAGAGCCGGGTTTCCCGGAACTTGCGTTCGACGTCGTACTCGCAAGCAAATCCAAAACCGCCGTGAAACTGCAAACAGGCATTGGCGGCCTCCCATGAGGCGTCGGCTGCTAAAAGCTTGGACATGTTGGCTTGTGCGCCACAGGGCAGGTGTGCGTCAAACAGGCGACACGCTTCATAGCGCATCAGACTGGCTGCTTCCACGTTGATGTAGGCCTTGGCAATGGGGAATTGCACACCCTGGTTTTGTCCGATGGGTCGCCCAAACACGATTCGGTCTTTCACGTACTTGGTGACGCGATCGATAAACCAATAGCCGTCACCGATGCATTCAGCTGCGATGAGTGCTCTTTCAGCGTTCAAGCCATCCAGAATGTATTTGAATCCTTTGCCTTGCTCGCCAATTAAGTTTTCAGCGGGGATTTCCAGATTGTCAAAAAATAACTCATTGGTCTCGTGGTTGACCATATTCAAAATCGGCCGAATGGTCATGCCACTTTTGACGGCATCATGCAGATCAACGATGAAGATAGACATGCCTTCGGACTTCTTGGTTACCTGATCAAGCGGCGTCGTGCGAGCCAGCAAAATCATAAGGTCAGAGTGCTGCACCCGTGAAATCCACACCTTCTGGCCGTTAATGATGTAGCGATCCCCCTTTCTGACGGCAGTTGTTTTAATCCGGGTTGTGTCGGTGCCAGTGGTTGGTTCGGTCACGCCCATCGACTGCAGACGCAATTGCCCAGAGGCGATCTTGGGCAGATAGCGCTGCTTTTGCTCTTCTGACCCATGGCGAACCAACGTACCCATGTTGTACATTTGCCCGTGACATGCACCGGAATTGCCACCGCTGCGATTAATCTCTTCCATGATCACGGAAGCCTCAGTCATGCTTAAACCAGAGCCGCCGTATTCTTGCGGAATCAATGCGGCCATCCAGCCTGCTTTAGTCAAGGCATCGACAAACTCTTCCGGATATCCGCGCTGTTCATCGATTTTGCGGAAGTACTCGTCAGGAAATTGGGCGCAAAGGCTGCGGATGCCATCACGGATGTCTTGGAACTGTTCAGCGTGGGTGGTCATAATTGTCTTATCATGGAGTTTTGCGACGAAACAAACTGTGCCTCAGGCGCGCACGCTTGCCAATTGGCGTTTTACAAACCCGGCCTTTATCTGACACGAAGTGTGGTGAGTCGATGTCAGGTTGCGCTGCCGCACTAAACTTCCTTGAATGCGTACATGGCCAGTCACTTTGACCTTACCGATCTTCAGTTAATTGTCAATATTGGCGACGCCACTAGCTTGACTCGTGGTGCTGAGCGCTCGCACCTATCGTTGCCAGCGGCCAGCAACCGCGTCAAAAACCTAGAGGAACATTTTGGCACGCGCTTGTTTCATCGTAACAGCCAAGGCGTGACACTGACGCCATCAGGCGAGGCGTTCTTAAGGCATGCCCGTAAGGTTTTGCAGCAGATTGAGCACTTGCGGGGTGATATTTACGAATACTCCCGTGGCGTTAAGGGACAAGTTCGCATGGTGGCCAACACCACGGCCATGAATGAGTTCATGCCGGCAGTGCTCAGCCGATATCTGGGCTCTCATCCTGATGTCACGGTGGAGCTTCGTGAGCGGCTGAGCTACCTGGTGGTTAAGGCTGTTGTAGACGGCGCAGCTGATATCGGAATCGTCGCAGGCAAACCTGCCGGTGCTGAGCTTCAGTATCTGCCTTACAGACGCGATCGGCTGGCACTCGTTGCTGCGCCCAATCACCCATTAGCGAGCCGCTCGTCTGTTTCCTTTAATGAGACACTCGAATTTGAGTACGTGGGTTTGTCTGAATGGAGTGCGATCCACGCGTTTCTGATTCAAGCTGCAGATAATCTTGGCTATGCGTTTCGTTTTCGGGTTGAGGTTGGCAGTTTTGATGCAGTCTGCCGCATGATCGAAGCCGGCGTTGGCATTGGAATCGTGCCCGAAAAAGCAGCATTGCGTTACGCTGGCAGCATGCTGATCAAAGTCATAAGACTCACTGATGCATGGGCTGAACGCAAGCTGCATGTTTGCGTACGGGATCTGGATGCCTTGCCATCGTTTGCCCGCGAGCTTGTGCAGATGTTGCAAGATGATGTGCCCGAGAATGAGCGTGATAACCATGGTCAATAATCCAATTTTGTCTTCACTGGTTGTAGCTTCTGGTAACGCCGGCAAGCTGCGTGAATTTGATCGCTTGCTCAAGCCCCTCGGCATTGCCGTTCACAGTCAGGCTGAGTTTGGTGTGGAATCACCACCAGAACCCTATGGAACTTTTCTGGAAAATTCGCTCACCAAAGCCCGGCACGCCAGCGCACACACCGGATTGCCAGCGTTGGCCGATGACTCTGGCATTTGTGTGCCGGCGTTGGGCGGCGCGCCTGGCGTGCATTCGGCACGATATGCCGACCCAGTGGCGGGGGTGCAACAAGATGTGCTGAACAATGCCAAATTGGTGCAGGCGCTTGCCCACCATGAAGATCGGCGAGCTTTTTATGTCGCGGTTCTGGTGCTGGTATTGTGCCCCGATGACCCGCTACCGATTGTTGCCCAGGGGCTTTGGGCCGGTGAGGTCAGTGAGCAGCCAAAGGGCGTCAACGGATTTGGCTACGACCCGCACTTCTGGTTACCTGGCTTGGACGCCACGGCGGCAGAACTGGATCCAACTGAAAAAAATCAGTTAAGCCATCGAGCCCTGGCGATGCAAACTCTGATCGCTCAATTGGCCAATCGAGGTTTACTCGCAACGCCGAGTTGTTGAGGTTCGGGTAGTGGATAAGCGCATCATTCCGATTATTACCCAGCCGGCTGCAAAGCCTTTGGCTGCCCGTGAGCCGGGTCAGCGTCTGACTAGCTTGCCGCCACTTTCCCTGTACGTGCACGTACCTTGGTGTGTGCGCAAATGTCCATACTGTGACTTCAATTCACACCAGTCCCCTGATGTATTGCCCGAAGATCAATACCTCGCCGCATTGACCGCAGATATAGAGCAAGCCTTACCGCTGATTTGGGGGCGTCAAATCCACACGGTGTTTTTGGGTGGCGGCACGCCCAGCTTACTGACTGAATCGACTGTGGACAAAATGCTGGCGATGATACGCGCACGCCTTAATCTCTGGCCAGACGCGGAAGTGACCTTGGAAGCCAACCCGGGCACCGCCGAAGCTCATCGGTTCAAAGGTTACGCCGCCAGTGGCGTGAACCGAATTTCACTGGGCATACAGTCCTTTAATGACGAACAACTCAAGCGGCTTGGGCGAATCCATGATGCGCGTGGGGCGCGTGACGCCATCGGCATGGCGCAAGCAGCCGTTGATCGGGTCAATCTGGACCTCATGTATGGCTTGCCTGAGCAGACCGAGATGGATTGCAAGCAGGAGCTTGAGCACGCCGCGTCGTTTGCGACGGAGCATTTGAGTTTGTACCAGCTCACGCTTGAGCCTCAGACCGTATTTGCGAAGTATCCGCCGACTCTGCCTGATGACGCTGTTATTCAAGCGATGGAAGATCAAATCGGTTCTGTGGTCGAGTCGGCTGGCTGGCAGCGATACGAGGTGTCGGCCTATGCGAAGTCACACGCCCAATGTCGACACAACATGAACTACTGGACCTTTGGTGATTATCTGGGCGTTGGCCCTGGTGCGCATAGCAAGATTTCATTTGCAGACCGAATCATTCGACAGGCTCGAGTTCGCAATCCGCAGCAATGGATGCAAGCCGTGATTCGCTTTGATGGCACACACATTAGCGAAGATCGCGAACTAACGGATGAGGACTTGCCATTTGAGTTTTTTCTCAATGCATTGCGCTTGCGTCGCGGGGTCGATATCGATTTGTTTCAAGCACACACAGGGCTAGACTTTGCATCGATTCAGTCAATGATCCGTATCAGCACCCAAAAAGGCTTGCTGGAAGTGGATCAGGCGACAATCAGACCGACCGCGCTTGGCTGGCGGCATCTGAACGACCTGCAGATCATATTCCTGCGTTAGTTCATTTTGCTCTAATCTGGTGCTTGATATGGTGCATAATGCACAACAGCAGGGCACAAAAGGCATCAAATCGGAAGCGTAAACCCCCGATGTTGGTGCCAGTTAGCATCAATAGGCTGGCATGGAATTTGCTATTTTCCCCACAACGCTAACTTAAACTAGCGGCATTAACCTTAACACCCATCTACCGAATCGGAGCCTTTATGAGCACGACCCAAGACGTTCTAAAGATGATTGCAGACAACGATGTCAAGTTCGTTGACTTCCGTTTTACCGACACCATTGGCAAGGAGCAGCACGTTTCGGTGCCT
Source organism: Lautropia mirabilis (assembly GCA_945876565.1). Lineage (GTDB taxonomy): Bacteria > Pseudomonadota > Gammaproteobacteria > Burkholderiales > Burkholderiaceae_B > Algicoccus. Next base: position 132,979 of record CAMCOS010000002.1, read on the forward strand.
GCCAAGCTTGTTGATGCAGACAAACTCGAGTCGGGGCAGGCATTTGACGGGTCATCGATTGCAGGTTGGAAGGGCATCGAAGCATCGGATATGCTGCTGATGCCCGACACAGAGACTGCTCACATGGATCCATTTCGTGAAGAGTCAACATTAATCCTGACGTGTGACGTGCTTGAGCCCTCAGACATGAAGGGCTATGACCGTGACCCGCGATCGCTGGCCAAGCGCGCCGAAGCCTATCTGAAGTCCACCGGCTTGGGCGACACCGCATACTTTGGCCCAGAGCCGGAGTTTTTTGTGTTTAACGGCGTGACCTGGAACGACGACATGTCAGGTTGCTTTGTCAAGATCAAGTCAGATGAAGGCTTTTGGAGCCGCGGCGCTGATAGCGAAGGTGGCAACTTGGCCCACCGCCCAAAAGTCAAAGGTGGCTACTTTCCAGTTCCTCCCGTTGATTCCTTCCAGGACATGCGTTCGGAAATGTGCTTGTTGCTCGAAGAGCAGGGCGTTCCCGTCGAAGTCCATCACCACGAAGTCGCCGGCGCCGGTCAGTCAGAAATTGGCACCATGTTCAGCACCTTGGTTCGTCGCGCTGACTGGAACCAGATCCTGAAGTACACCGTCCATAACGTCGCACACGCCTATGGTCAAACGGCCACCTTCATGCCTAAGCCAGTGGTGGGTGATAACGGTTCCGGCATGCATGTTCACCAATCCATCTGGCGTGATGGCCAGAACCTGTTCTCAGGCAATGGCTACGCTGGATTGTCCGAGTTTGCGCTTTACTACATCGGTGGCATTATCAAGCACGCACGCGCGCTTAACGCAATCACCAACCCGGGCACCAACTCTTACAAGCGCCTCGTGCCGCACTATGAAGCGCCTGTCAAGCTTGCCTACTCGGCGCGCAACCGCTCTGCTTCGATCCGGATTCCTTACGTGGGCAACCCCAAAGGTCGTCGCATTGAGGCTCGCTTCCCTGATCCACTTGCCAACCCCTACCTCGCATTCTCTGCGTTGATGATGGCTGGTTTGGACGGCGTACAGAACAAAATCCATCCTGGCGATCCAGCGGACAAAAACCTGTATGACCTGGCCCCGGAAGAGGACGCCTTGATCCCAACAGTGTGTCACTCGCTTGACCAGGCGCTGGAAGCGCTCGACAACGACCGTGAGTTCTTAACTCGTGGTGGCGTCTTTAGCAACGAGATGATTGACGCGTATATCGAACTCAAAATGGCTGAGGTCACGCGTATTCGCATGACGACCCATCCGGTTGAGTTTGATATGTACTACAGCCTGTAATCATGTCTGACTAGGTGGTCGGGCCAGACCCGGCCCGACAACCATGACAGCCCCAGAGCCCTATGATCTACTAGCGACCACCGTTCTATTGCTCGACCGTGATGGGGTGGTGGTTCGCGCCAATTCGGCAGCCGAAGATTTATTCGGTCGCTCTAGGCGTCAAATCGAAGGGCAGATGGCAATCGCGCTGTTTCAGCAGGATGCTTCACTCGCACAGTCGGTGTTGCATGCCTGCGAGGGCACGCTCGAAAGTTGCCGGCAGGTTGCCGTTATATCCCGGCAAGGGTTGTATCGTGAAGTGTCGGTCATGACCTTGAGTCTGCTTGGTCAGCCTTGGGCCTCGCTGATGGAGATCGCAGACTTAGAGAGTCGCTTGATCGTGGATAGGACTCAGCGATTGGCCGAGGATATTCAAGCTCAGCATGAGTTGCTGCGCAATCTTGCCCATGAGGTAAAGAATCCGTTGGGCGGTCTGCGCGGTGCGGCCCAGTTGCTCGAGGCCGAGCTACCTGAGCCGCGACTAACCGAATACACCCAGGTGATTATTTCGGAGGCGGACCGATTGCAAGCGCTAGTTGATCGTTTGGCAGCGCCTCAATCCAGTGCCATGCAGATTGCTGAAGTCAATGTGCACGAAGTTTGTGAAAGAGTCTGTGCTTTAGTTAGGGCTGAGTTTGCGAGCATCGGTCTGAATCGGGATTACGATGCTTCTATGCCTGAGATTAGGGCGGACAGTGCTCGTTTGGTGCAGGCGTTGCTCAATGTGGTGCGCAATGCAGCGCAAATGCTGACTCAGTCGGACACGCCTGCTGGCATGGTTACTGTACGAACACGAATTGCTCGTCAAGTGATGCTGCATCGTCGCCAGCACCGTATGGTTGTAGAGATCGCTGTGATTGACAATGGACCGGGTGTTCCATTGGCGATACAAGACAAAGTATTCCATCCTTTGGTTACTGCCCGTGACGGTGGAACCGGCCTCGGATTAAGCCTGGCACAAGATCTGCTACAGCAGCATGGTGGCCTGATTGAAATGGAATCCAAGCCAGGCCACACCGAATTTCGATTGTTGATTCCGATGGAGCTGGGATGAAACCTGTTTGGATAGTCGACGATGATCAAGCGATTCGGTGGGTGCTGGAGAAGGCCCTGATGCGGGCCAACATCAACACGCTAAGCTTTGCCAATGCAAACGAAGTTGAGCAGGCTCTGCAACTTGAAACACCAGCAGCCTTAATTACCGACATTCGCATGCCCGGCAAGGACGGCTTGAAACTGCTATCTGACATCAAGACTGGACATCCGGACTTGCCGGTCATCGTGATGACAGCCTATGGTGATCTTGACAGCACCGTATTGGCTTTCCAAGGCGGGGCATTTGATTTTTTGGCCAAACCATTCGACGTCAACGAGGCGGTGACGCTCATTGAGCGCGCTTTGCAAGACGGCGCGGATGGGGCATCTATTGCTAATGAAGATAAAAATGGCAATGGCAAGTCTAGCGGTCGTGCGATGCTCACGCAATCTTCTTCGCCCGCCATGCAAGAGGTATTTCGGGCCATTGGAAAGCTTGCCCAGTCAAACGTCACTGTGCTGATTACTGGCGAGTCTGGCACTGGAAAAGAGTTGGTGGCACGCGCACTGCACGATCATGGCATGCGTGCGCATGCTCCGTTTGTGGCTTTGAACACCGCGGCCATCCCGCGCGATTTGCTGGAAGCTGAGCTATTCGGACATGAGCGGGGTGCATTTACCGGTGCTAGCGCAAATCGTCGCGGTCGTTTTGAAGAGGCATCCGGTGGAACGCTGTTTCTAGATGAGATTGGTGACATGCCGCTAGAGCTGCAAACCCGGCTGTTAAGGGTATTGTCTGACGGCACGTTTTACCGGGTTGGCGGCTCACAGCCGGTCAAAGTTGACGTCAGGATCGTCGCTGCAACGCATCAACCGCTCGAGGAACGTGTTCGGGAAGGAAAGTTTCGCGAAGACTTGTTCCACCGCTTGAATGTAATCCGTCTGCGGCTGCCACCTCTGCGCGAGCGACGTGAAGATATCCCTGCGCTGGCCAAGCATTTCTTGCAATCGAGCGCCAAGTCACTAGGGGTTTCAGTCAAGCGATTGTCTGATGCTGGCATGCAGCAACTGCAACAATTCGATTTTCCTGGCAATGTCCGGCAATTAGAAAACTTTTGTCACTGGCTGACGGTGATGGCACCAGGTCAGACAATCAATCTGGCTGACTTGCCACCGGAGGTGTGTGGCACTGAGTCCCAGTCGAATGCACTTTTGCCACAAAGGGCGGTGCCAGAAATCTCAATTGCCCCCATGGCACCAGTGTCTCGCAGCTGGACTGATCTCTTGTCGCAAGAGGCTTCAGTACGCTTGGCCAACGCTGAGCCTGAGGTTTGGGCGGTGTTAACTCGAGAATTTGAACGCGCTGTCATTGATGCGGCGCTGCGAAGTTGTCGCGGCAGACGGGTGGAGGCAGCCTCGCGTCTAGGGATGGGGCGCAACACGATTACCCGCAAATTGCGCGAGCTTGACATGGATGCCGGTATATAAAAAAAGCCACAAGTAATGGCTTAAGGTAGCGGCTTGATTTGACTTGGTTCAAACAGAGCGACCGCGAAGCCGAGCTGCCGCGCGTTTTTCGACCAATGACTCACGTTTTAAAAGTGCGCTAACTGTTTCATTGACTGGCGCATCTTGCAGCTCTGATGGTGAGCCCCATTGCACTAGCTCGCCCTCGTTCATCACACCGATTTGGTCACCAAGCGCAAACGCCTCGTCGTGATTGTGCGTCACCAAAAGTGCCGTGTGGCCGGTGTTCTTCAAAATATCACGCAACTCGAATGCCAAACGCTCCCGAGTATCCACGTCAAGATTGGAAAATGGCTCATCAAGCAATAACAAGGAGGGCTCAGGTGCCAGGGAGCGTGCGAGTGCGACGCGCTGTTGTTGTCCACCAGACAGTTCGTGCGGATAACGTGTTTGATGCCCGGCCAAACCAACCAGATCCAGTAACTCAGTCACGCGCTGCCTGCGTTTTTCTGTAGAAAGCTGCCGCAACCCAAAACTCACATTGTCTTGAACATTCAGGTGCGGGAAGAGGGCGTAGTCCTGAAACATCATGCCCATGTGTCTCTTTTCGGCGGGGACAATATTTTTTGGTGTTGACAGAACTTCGCCATTCAGTGCAATCGTGCCACTTTGCAATGGCTCAAACCCCGCAACTGCACGCAACACCGTGGTCTTACCGCACCCGGACGGACCGAGCAGACAGCCAATGTCGCCATCATTGAGTTTGAGTGAAACGTCCTTGGCAGCGGTTGCCCAGCCCTGAGGGCCAGGATACCCCACGGTGATACGGTCAATTTCCAGCATTCGACTTAACAAGACAACAAGGGTTTGGATTGTGTACGAGCCAGAAGAATAACCGGTATCAAGCCAACCAGTACGATCAATAGCGCTGCAATAGCGCCTTCCTCATAAGTGCCACGGGCGGCTTCTGCATATAGCCAAGTTGCCAGTGTGTCGAAATTCATGGGTCGCAACAGCAGTGTGGCTGGTAGTTCTTTCATGGTGTCCACAAATACCAGTAAGGCGGCAGAGGCGATTGCAGGTCGCAACAAAGGCAAATGAATGCGCTTAAGCGTCGCCGCCGGGCCATGGCCTAATAGCCTTGATGCTTGCTCCACTGAGGGCGGGATGCGAGACAAGCCCGACTCAATGGAACCCACTGATATGGCGAGAAAGCGAATGGTGTAAGCCACCAGCAACCCAGCTGTCGACCCCATCAGCAACAGTTGGGTTAATTCAAAACCTGCCAATCGAGCGATGACATCGAAGAAATCATCAACTAACAGCAATGGACCAAGCAATCCGATGGCCAGCACGGTACCCGGTACGGCGTAGCCCAAGCTAGCGCCCTTGGCCACCCATTGGGTGAGTGTGGTGCGATGTGCACTATCCCGCACACGACGTGTGCTCCAGGCAACAACCAACCCCAGAACCAGCGTCAACAGCGTGGCAGCAACTGACACACTGAGCGTATTCCATGCAGATTGAATCAACTGCGTAGAAACGCCACCGAAGGCGTCAAATCGTTCATATGCCTCAAACCCGAGGTAAGTTGCCGGCAATACAAAGCCAATAACCACCGGTATCCAGCCAAGGATAATGGCTAGTGCTTTGTGCCAGCCAGTTAGCCGGGTCAGGCTCATGGGTCGCATACGCTGAAGGGTGGCATAGCGCTGGCGTTGGCGAGCATGGCGCTCTAACTGAATCAAAAACACAACGATCAGCAACATCGACAAGGCGATCTGTGCAGCGCCAGCGAGATCGCTGCGCGTGACCCACGTGGTGTAGACCGCCACGGTCATCGTTTGTACACCTAGAAACTCGGACGCACCGATATCGTTCAGTGTTTCGAGTAGCGCCAGGCTCAGTCCAACGGCAATGGCCGGGCGCGCCAATGGCAATGCGACTCGGGTCAGCACGCCGTAGGGCTTTTCACCGAGGATTCGAGCAGCCTCGATCATCCCAGCGGCCTGAGTTAAAAACATCAAACGGGTGCTCAGATAAACGTAGGGGTAGAGCACAAAGCCCAGCAGAAAAATTGCGCCAGGCAAGTTTCGGATATCGGGTAAGCGGAAATCTCTTGGGGACTCTATACCGAGCCACTCACGCATGGTGGTCTGAATCGGACCGATCGGATGCCACAAGTCCAGGTAAGCGAATGCGATGATGTAGGTTGGCACCGCAAGAGGTAGCAAAAGAGCCCAGTTCAGTGTTTTGCGGGTGGGGAAGTCGTAGGCGCTTACCAGCCAGGCAGCTCCTGTCCCCAAACAGGCCACCAGCACACCCACCCCGGCCAACAGGCGTAGCGTGTTAGAAGCCGCGGACAAAATAACGCTATTAGCGAGGTGACTCCAATGGGAGAAGCTACCCGACAAAGCATGAATCGCCAATGAAATCAGAGGCGCTAAAACCGCCAGTACGATCAATAACGTACCGGCGGTCCAGAAGCCACTGCCTTGAATATGGCGATGAATACGGGCGCTAGCTAGCAAGCCGCCAATCTCCTGTCTTCTCTAGTCATTGAATTTAACTTTGTCGACCAGTTCACTGGCTTGCTTGCGATACTTGGCAACATCAGCGATCGGCAACGGGTCTACATTCATCGGACCAAACGCTTCGACTATCTCGCTGACCTGCACACCGAACTTAACGGGAAACTCGAAATTGGCGTCTGCATACATGCTTTGCGCCTTGTCTGACACGAGGTACTCCATTAACTTGGCCGCATTGTCACGATTGGGCGAGGATTTAGCGACGGCTGCACCTGAGATGTTGACAAAGGTGCCACCGGTTTTCTCGAAAGTTGGCCTCACGACTCGAATCGCCTCAGCCCATTTGCGGTTGTCGCTGCCAGGCTCAGCACTCAACATCCCACCGACGTAATACGCATTGGCCAAGCCAATGTCACAAATACCGCCAAGAATGTCACGGGCAACATCTCGATCCCCGCCCGTGGGTTTGCGCCCGAGGTTGGCTTTCACGTCCCGCAGCCATTTCTCCGTTGCTTGTTCACCATTATGGGCAATCATGGAAGCAATTAATGCGGTGTTGTAGGGGTGCTGGCCTGATCGTATGCAAATCTTGCCTTTCCATTTTGGGTCGGCCATTTGTTCATAGGTAATTGCTTCGATATCGAGGTCCTTGTCGACATAGGCCACTCGGTCACGTAGTGACAGGGAGTACCAATGACCATCGGCACCACGCAAATTTGCCGGGATAGCGGCATTAAGCACATCGGATTGAAGCGGTTGAGTCACGCCTTGTTCAACCAGATCGATCAGGTTACCGATGTCGACCGTCATCAGAACATCTGCCGGGGATTTCACACCTTCGGCCTTGACGCGTTCTATCAAGCCGTCTTTCACAAAAACCGTATTGACCTTCACGCCAGTATCGGTGGTAAAAGACTCAAGTATGGGCAAAATAAGCTTGGGTTCGCGAGTGGTGTACAAATTGACCTCGCCCTGAGCCAAGACTGGTGTCGTCACCGTCAATCCCAATGCAAGCCCCAAAACAGCCTTGCGACCAACACTGAGGAAGTACGACAGGCCATCCAGCATAGTTTTCTCCTTATCAGGTGTAAAGATAACATAAATCGTAATACGAATAATTCTCAATATAACAGAATATTTCCTGAATGCAAATCACTATCAGTTAAACTTTTTATTCGTCAAATGCTTGCAATCTCCGATTCGGAGATGTCTGACAGGCACTGTCGTGCTGTCTTCGCCATGGGCAGACGCTATCGGATTACTCTTCTTTATGCAAAACACACAATTGATTAAAATTTTGTGATCGGTACACTGTTGAGCCGGCATACAAGCGACAAAGGACAAGTCATGAGCAAGCAAATTATTCACACGGACAATGCACCTGCAGCAGTGGGGCCTTATTCTCAGGCGGTTGCTACATCGGCAGCAAAAATCGTCTTTCTGTCTGGTCAGATCGGCTTGGTGCCAGCGACAGGGGAGCTTGTGACCACCTCATTTGAAGACCAAGTCAAACAAGCGTTCGCGAATATGGCAGCAGTCATCGAGGCATCGGGCACAAACTTAAATAGCATTGTGAAGATAACGCTTTACCTAACTGATTTAAATCATTTTTCTGTTGTCAATGAGATCATGGCATCGATTATGCCGCAGCCGTTTCCAGCTCGTTCGACCATTGGTGTTGCCAGTCTGCCAAAGGGGGCCTCATTTGAGGTCGAAGCAATCCTCGCCCTCTAAGCGGCGCGATGCGACCACGCTGCTCGAGCGGCTTGGTCTGACCACGCCGCTCGATTTTCTACTGCATCTGCCGATTCGTTACGAGGACGAAACGCGCCTGCAGTCCATCTCATCCGCGAGTCCAGGCCAATACTTGCAGGCTGAGGGAACCGTGCTTTCGGTCGAATTGACTTATCGACCACGAAAGTATCTAACGGCGCAGTTCACCGACGAATCGGGTCTGATCCAGCTTCGTTGGTTAAATTTCTACCCCAGCCAAGTTCAGCAGATGCAGGCAGGCAAGCGCTGGCGTATCCGAGGTGAGGTCAGGGCGGGGTTCCAGGGCTTGGAGATAGTGCATCCCAAGGTAAGCAGCCCGTCGCAGCCACTGCCGAATTCGTTAACACCTGTATACCCAACCACTGAGGGGCTTTCTCAGAAAGTGATACGGCAACGTATTGAGGCCGCCTTACAGGCGGTCGATCAAAGTGACACCTTGCCTGAATCCATCACCAAGACGTTTGGGCTCATTGCCTTTGAGGAGGCTCTCCAGGTGCTGCATCGTCCAGCACCTGGAGCGGATCTGGAAAGTCTCGAAGACCATACCCATCCAGCTTGGGTTCGGGTGAAGTTCGATGAACTATTGGCTCAGCAGCTCAGCCTTGCCAATGCTCGCGAACAACGTCGACAGTTCCGAGCCACGCCATTGCCGCGACCGCTTGATAGAACCAGTCTATCGGATGTTCTACTCAAACATTTACCATTTGCGCTAACGGCGGCCCAGCTTCGCGTGCTAGCTGAAATTCATGCTGATATGGCGCAAAACTATCCGATGCATCGCCTGCTTCAAGGTGATGTAGGCAGCGGCAAGACCGTGGTAGCTGCCCTGGCAGCCATGCGTGCGATTGATCATGGCAAGCAGGCAGCGGTCATGGCACCAACCGAAATATTGGCCGAGCAGCATTACTTGAAACTCGCGCCTTGGGCTCAGGCACTTGGGTTGCGCTGCGTATGGCTTGCCGCTGGTTTGCCAGTACGTTCAAAGCGTCAAGCACTGGCCGAAATTGCCTCAGGCCACGCGCATCTGGTGGTCGGCACACATGCGTTGATCCAAACAGGTGTTGAGTTTCATGACTTGGGGCTTGCCATCGTAGATGAGCAACACCGATTTGGTGTGTCACAGCGATTGGCTTTAGGAGAAAAATCACAGGCAGGACTGCCTCATCAACTGACCATGAGCGCGACACCCATTCCAAGATCGTTGGCGATGACTTTTTTTGCGGATTTGGATGTGTCAGTGATTGATGAGCGACCACCCGGACGACTGCCCGTCAAAACCAAGCTAGTTAGTGCCAGCCGTCGTGCCGAGGTGATTCAGGGCGTGCGCGAATCAATCGAGCAGGGCGGTCAAGTCTATTGGGTATGTCCTTTGGTGGAAGAAAGCGAAGCGCTTGAATTGCAAACAGCAGTCGATACGCATGAAATGCTTACCCAAGAGTTGCCTGGCTTGACCGTTGGCCTGGTTCACGGACGATTAAATGCAAGCGACAAAGCGCAGGTCATGCAGCGATTTAAGTCTGGAGAAATATCTGTATTAGTGGCCACAACCGTGATTGAAGTGGGCGTTGATGTGCCCAATGCCAGTCAGATGGTCGTCGAGCATGCTGAACGCTTTGGCTTGGCGCAACTGCACCAGTTACGTGGGCGGGTAGGTCGCGGCAGCCGACAATCGGTGTGTGTGTTGATGTACGAGCCACCCCTGTCAGCTGACGCAAAATACCGGCTGCGTGCACTATATGAAACAGCTGACGGGTTTGAAATCGCTCGGCGGGACTTGCAGCTGCGGGGGCCAGGCGAATTTCTTGGCGCACGCCAATCTGGCTTATCCTTGCTGCGGTTTGCGGATTTTGAGGCAGACGCCCATTGGGTAGCTCGAGCCAAGGAAGTTGCCAAAGAGTTGCGTCAGGCGCACCCAGACATTGCGCAGCGTCATGTAGATCGATGGATGCAAGGCCGTGAAATCTACCTGAACGGTTAGTATGGTGGCAGGACGATATCCAAGTTCAGACAAATTCTATTTGCAACTTTTAGGTACAGAAACCAGACATGACACTGACAGAGCTGAAGTACATCGTGGCAGTCGCCCGAGAGCGACACTTTGGGCGTGCGGCTGAAGCTTGCTTTGTCAGCCAGCCCACGCTGTCGGTTGCCATACGCAAGCTCGAGGACGAGCTTGGTGTCATCATTTTTGAACGTGGTGGTTCAGAGATCGGTGTCACGCCAGTAGGCGAGCGCGTAATCGCCCAGGCTCACAAAGTGTTGCAGGAGAGTGCGGCAATCAAGGAAATAGCGCGTATGGGACATGACCCGCTCGCGGGCCCTTTGCGCGTTGGTGTGATCTACACGATTGGTCCCTACTTGTTACCACGCTTGATACCGACTCAAATTGAGCGGACACCGCAAATGCCGTTGATCTTGCAAGAGAACTTCACCGCCAAATTGGTTGAGCTCTTAAGGCAGGGCGAAATCGACTGCTCGATCATGGCGTTGCCGTTACCAGACTCAGGATTGAGCATGGTGGCACTTTATGACGAGCCCTTCATGGTCGCCATGCCGGCCAATCATGCGTGGACCAGGCGCGCCGAGATCGATGCTGAGGATTTGAAACAAGAAAATATGCTGCTCTTGGGCTCTGGGCATTGCTTTAGAGACCACGTTTTGAGTGTTTGCCCTGAGCTGTCAAGGTATTCCGACGCATCAGAAGGCATACAACGCACATTTGAGGGGTCCTCGCTTGAAACCATCCGACACATGGTTGCAGCAGGTATTGGTCTAACCGTGATGCCGGTCACCTCGCTCATGGGTAATGAACATCCGGAGTCGCGTTTACTCAAATACGTTCCGTTTAAGGCACCAGCGCCAGAGCGGCGGGTCGTGCTGGCCTGGCGCAAAAGTTTTCCGCGCATGACCGCGATTAAGGCACTGGCGCAAGCCATTCAAGCCACTCGACTGCCTGGCGTTCGCATGCTTGAGCTTGATGCGGGCTCATTAGACGAGCAATAAGCGCGGTGGTATTCTGAAATCGTCGTGACTGGCACTAACCAACGGAAGCCTCATGCCCAAGAAAACATCCAACCCATCCAAAGCACCACCGATTAATATTGGCATTACTGCGAAGGACCGTGAGACCGTTGCTGGTGAGCTATCCAAAATGCTGGCTGACTCTTACACGCTCTACATGATGACGCACAACTTCCACTGGAACGAGAAAGGGTCAATGTTTAATACACTGCATGCCATGTTCATGACGCAATACACCGAACAGTGGAATGCACTTGACAACATTGCTGAGCGCATTCGTGCACTGGGTCATTATGCGCCGGGCACCTACGTCGAATACGCAAAGCTTTCTTCAATGAAAGAGCCAAAAGCGGTACCTGAGGCGACCGACATGATTCGCTTATTGGTTCAAGGCAACGAGGCTGTCGCTAAAACTGCCTGTGCGACATTGAGCCAGGCCAATCAGGCCAACGATCAGCCGAGCGCTGATTTGCTCACACAACGCCTTGACATCCATGAGAAGAATGCTTGGATGTTGCGCAGTCTGCTGCAATAAGTCGTGGCTTTGGCAGTCATAGACCGCCTGGGCTTATACGCTCGGCTGGTGCGTTTGGATAAGCCCATCGGCACATTACTGTTGCTGTGGCCAACTTTGTGGGCTTTGTGGGCAGCCGGGCAGGGCAGGCCTTCACTATCCGTTTTACTGATCTTCGTAGCGGGTACGTTTCTCATGCGTGCTGCTGGCTGCGCCATCAACGATTATTTTGATCGAGATTTTGACCGACATGTGGCACGTACCCAGTCCCGCGTATTAACCACGGGTCTCATTAAACCCAAAGAGGCGTTGCTGGTGGCGGCTTTCTTGGCGCTACTGGCATTCTTTTTAGTGTTAATGCTCAACGCAATGACCATAAAACTTTCGTTTATAGCGCTCGTATTGGCGGCAACCTACCCACTGATGAAGCGCCTTTTTGGTGTGCCACAAGCCTACCTTGGTATCGCATTTGGTTTCGGGATCCCCATGGCCTTTGCCGCGATCACCAATTCCGTGCCGCTGGTGGCTTGGGTGTTTTTGTTGGCCAATATTTGTTGGACCGTGGCCTACGACACAGAGTACGCGATGGTTGACCGCGACGATGACATCAAACTTGGGCTAAAAACGGCGGCGATCACCTTTGGGCGCTACGACATACTGGCCATTGGCATTTGCTACTTGTCCGCGATTGCTTTACTTGGCTATGCCGGACTGTTAATGGGTTGGGGCGCACCTTACTTTGCTGGCCTGCTGGTTGCGCTTGGGCTGGCCATGGTTCATCTGAGCTGGATTCGATCACGAGATCGGGCTGCCTGCTTCAGGGCCTTTAGGCACAACAACTGGTTCGGCGCAGCCGTATTTGTGGGGATCGTGGCTCAATACTCGTTCAGTTGACGTCACTGAAAAATTCTTGTTCTTAACTCGTTCGACTAGCTGCCACGAAGCTAGTTCAAAGCGTACACTTTGCGACTATGACTACACATATCGACATTGCATTTCTGGGCGGCGGCAACATGGCAGGCGCGCTCATTGAGGGGCTGCTAAAACGCGGTGTGCCCCCCGGCCACTTGCACGTTGTTGACATTAACGGCGACACCCGAGCTCGCTGGCGCGCCCGTGGACTATCGGTGTCTGCCGAACCAGATGAACTACTTTCGCGCTATCACGTATGGGTCCTGGCCGTTAAGCCCCAACAGTTGGCTGATGTGGTTAAACAGGCCAAGCCACACTTGGCGCAAGAGACTGTGGTGCTAAGTATCGCAGCCGGCATATCGTTGCTGTCGCTCTCACACTGGCTGGGAACGCCACTTAAACCTTGGCCATTCGTGGTTCGCGCCATGCCCAATACACCCGCTTTGGTTGAAAAAGGGATGACTGGCCTTGCTGCTGGGTCGGCACTGGACATGGAGCATCGACAACAGGTGCAAAATATTTTGTCGGCCGTTGGAGATGTCGTTTGGGTTCAATCGGATGACATGATCGATGTGGTTACCGCCGTGTCAGGTAGCGGCCCGGCCTATGTATTTCGGTTTATCGAAGCCATGATGACAGCGGCCAAGGATTTGGGGCTTGATGATGTTCAGGCCAAACAATTGACCCTGGCAACCCTGGCAGGTGCAACTGAACTGGCTGCACAATCTGTCGAGCCAATATCAACCCTCAGAGAACGCGTCACATCCAAGGGTGGAACAACACAAGCCGCCCTGACGGTCATGGAGCAGGGGGAGTTTGGCCCGACACTGGAGCGCGCCATGAAGGCAGCCTATGAAAGGGCGGGGCAGCTGTCGCGCGAGTTTGGCGCACAAGATTCTGAGGTTTGATCAGCACTGAATAACGAGCAACCAAGGGTGTGCAAACACCTGCACTGAAACAAGGGAAAGTAATGAGCAAGACATTTCGAATCGCGGTGTTACCTGGCGATGGCATTGGTAAAGAGGTGATGCCAGAGGGGCTCAAAGTCCTTCAAAAAGCCGTTGATCAATTTGACTTGAAACTCAAATTTGAACACCACGACTGGGCATCTTGCGATTATTACGCCAAGCACGGTGACATGATGCCGGCTGACTGGAAAGCGCGTCTGGCCGGTTGCGATGCAGTCCTGTTTGGTGCAGTCGGTTGGCCAGACACAGTACCGGATCACGTGTCACTATGGGGATCGTTACTTAAGTTTCGACGTGAATTTGATCAATACATCAACTTGAGGCCCGTTCGTCTCTTTGATGGAGTGCCATGCCCACTGAGCAATCGCAAAGCGGGTGATATCGACTTCTTTGTTGTCCGTGAAAACACAGAGGGCGAGTACACCGCGCTCGGTGGCACGATGTTTGCAGGAACCGAACGTGAAATCGTCATTCAGGAATCGGTCTTTAGCCGCGTCGGAACAGATCGGGTGCTGAAATATGCGTTTGAACTTGCTCGTCAACGCACCCGCAAACACTTGACCATTGCAACAAAGTCCAATGGGATTGCCATCAGCATGCCGTACTGGGATGGCCGTGCGGCAGAAATCGCACAGCAATACCCAGACATCACCACCGACAAGCAGCATATCGACATTCTCTGTGCCCGGTTCGTGCTGCAGCCTGACCGCTTTGATGTCGTGGTGGCAACCAATCTGTTTGGCGATATCCTGTCTGATTTGGGCCCTGCCTGCACCGGTACGATTGGCTTGGCGCCATCAGCCAACCTGAATCCCGATCGAAACTTTCCCTCGTTGTTTGAACCCGTCCACGGGTCAGCACCCGATATTTACGGCAAAGGCATCGCCAATCCGATCGCCATGATCTGGTCTGGTGCACTGATGCTCGATTTTGTGGGGCGTGGGCTGCCTCAGGCCGAACAATCGCCATACCTGCAGGCGCATGACACGATCCTCAATGCAATTGAGACGGTTCTGGCCAAAGGTCCACGTACGCCTGATTTGGGTGGAAACGCTAACACGGTGGCGCTTGGTGACGCCGTTGCTCAATTGGTCTAGGCCTAGGTCTACGAATGAATTTAACGTTTGACAATCGTTTCAAAAAGCGCTTGGTGCGAGGCGAGCCTCAAATCGGACTGTGGCTATCCATACCAAGCGCTTTCACCGCTGAGATTTGTGCTACGGCCGGATTCGATTGGCTATTGCTCGATGGCGAGCACACGCCCAACGATATTCAGACAGTGCTGGCGCAGTTGCAAGCATGTGCTGGCTACCCGCAAACGCATCCAATTGCTCGGCCGCTGATTGGTGACCCCGTATTGATCAAGCAGTTACTGGACATTGGCGTGCAAACGCTGCTGATCCCGATGGTCGATAGTGCCGAACAAGCCAGCGAATTGGTGCGGGCAATGCGCTATCCACCGAATGGCTTTAGGGGTGTTGGGTATGGAACGGCAAGAGTCTCACGTTGGGACTTGCGCCAAAACTACACTCAAGTGGCCGACGATGAGGTTTGTCTACTGGTTCAGGCTGAAACACAGACAGCGATTAAAAACCTAGACAGTATCTGTGCCGTGGATGGCGTTGATGGCGTATTTTTAGGGCCATCGGACCTCGCCGCCGCTTATGGCCACTTGGGTAATCCAGGCCATCCCGATGTTCAAGCCGTCATCGACGACGCGATAGTCACCATACTTAAACACGGTAAGGCGCCCGGGATTCTGACGCCAGACGAGAACCTCGCTAAACGCTATCTATCCTTAGGCGCCAAATTTGTGGCAGTAGGATTAGAGGCGAGGGTGCTTGCCAAGGGCGTTAGGGAACTTCGTCAGCGCTTTACCACCTAAATCAGCATGCCAAAGCAATATTTCCTCTCGGCCCTGATTTTGCTCGTTCTGATGCTGCTAGGCTACTGGGTCTGGCAATCGACAAGCAAGCAAGATGCAGTCGCCTTAAATAGTCGGTGGATTGCGCCGACTGACGGTCAAGCTCGCATCGAGGGCAAAGCACTCTACGATATGTATTGTGCCAGTTGTCATGGTGTGAATTTCGAAGGCCAGTTCAACTGGCGGCAAAGAATGGCAAATAGCAGATTGCCGGCACCGCCTCACAACGTTGATGGCCATACGTGGCACCATCCTGATGCCCAGTTGGTCGAGATGATCAAAATCGGCTTTGTTGGTGGCGTCAACGCACCCCAGGGCTATCAAAGTGACATGCCGGCCTTCGAGTCGGTGTTAACGCACGCCCAGATTGAATTAATCCTTGGCTACATCAAGAGCGCCTGGCCAGAACAGGCGTTGGCGGCACAGCGAGAAATATCGTTAAAACATTAATCGTTAAAACATTAATCGCTACAACAATAGAGTTGTGCAGCTTACAGATTTAAGACGCTTTTCTAATCATACCCATAACTTTACATAATATACATTATGCGTATTAAATATTCGTCGATTAATCGGGCTACAACCACATTCAGCTCGTTTCAATCAACATCGGTGGATGCGTGTCCAAGTAAGTTGATGCGTAGGCTAGTTCCCCTTGAGCCTGCGCGTGCATCGTAAACAGCGGATCGCCACGCCGAAGCACATCACCCATCTTCGCGTGTAGCGTTAGTCCGGCCGTTTGAGCTTCGGGTGCACCGAGTAACTTGGCTAGTCTGGCAAGACGGCGGTTGTCGAAAGCCTTAACCGTGCCTTCTATACTCGCTGTAACTAGCTTGTCGATCGGTGCCATCGGTGGCTCGGTATAACCACCTTGGGCGTTACAGATTCGCAAAAATTTCTCCCAGGCCATACCCGAGGACAAGATTTTGTTTGCCTGCTGATAGCCCATGCCAGCGTCGCACTTGCCACAAAGCTCGAGCACTTCTGCAGCCAGCACCAGCGCTCGTTCACGTAGGTCTGACGGTGCGTTAACATCATTTCTGAGCACCGAAACAACGTCACGCGCCTCCAATGCCGGCCCAATGCCATATCCCACGGGTTCGGATCCATCGGTTCTGAGGACTTTTAGATTCAAGCCGTTGGCAAACGCGACTTGATTCAGGAGATGCTCCAAATGATCAGCTTGCTCGTTACTTCTGATTTTGGCGGTTGAACCGATAGGCATGTCGATCACAGCGTGGGTTGATCCGGCTGCGATTTTCTTCGAAAGTACCGAAGCCACGAGTTGAGCATCGCTATCAAGCTCCAAGGGGCGAGCCACTTTAATCATTAAGTCGTCAGCAGGGCTTAGCGACAAAGAACCACCCCAAACAAAACAACCGCCCTCCTTTTCCACCACGCCGCGCATTGCTGCCAAATCAAGGGTCACCGGTGTCATGACCTCCATCACATCGGCAGTTCCGGCCGGAGACGTAATGGCACGAGAGGACGTTTTGGGCATGGACAGCCCAGTGCTCGCGACAATTGCCACCACAATCGGTGTGGTGCGGTTACCGGGCAATCCACCAACACAATGCTTATCGGCTACGGGACTCACCCCCCAGTTCAATCGCTCACCGACACTCACCATTGCAGCGGTCAGGTCAATCACCTCCTGCACGTTCGCGCGCCGACCGGCCATGGCCGTCAAAAATGCCGCAATGTGGATGTTCGTGTACCGTCCTCGCGCAATGTCGGTAACGATTGCTTCAAAGCCGTGCCGCTCGAGCCTGTGTCCGTAGATCTTGGTGCGTAACTGGCTCAGTGAATCAACCGGTCCCGCTTGCATGACCTCAATTCTGTCACCGGCCTGGACATTCAAGTCACGCTCGGTGTTCAGTGACAGCCCAATTTCGTCACAATCGATCAAGTCCGAATGCACGACGTTAACAATGGCAATGACATTGCGCACCCCATGCCTGAGCTCAACACGCGTTTGCGCCTCTATGCCCTCGGATTTACATATGTGACAATCACGGTGCATGAAAGCGACATGCTCCTGTAAGGTGTCAATCCCCAGTGACTTGTAGCGCAGAGCGGCTGGCTGACTCATAAATATATTTGTTGTCCTAGTAGTGGCACCACACAATCGATGCCTAGCTCGTGCTCAATTCGAAGACGCAATGCTTCGGCTGCCTCAGGTTCACCATGATTCAGAAAGATCCGTTTGGGTTCACGCACAGCGGACTTGACCCAATCGATTAACTGATCCGCGTCGGCATGGGCGGACAACCCGTCGATTGAATGGACTTTGGCTTTCACTACCAGATCTTGCCCAAACACTCGAACGGTGCCCTCGCCAGCCACCATGCGAGCCCCTCGCGTCCCGGCTGCCTGAAACCCAGCGAAAACAATCGCATTTCGATGATCACTGACCAGCGTGCGCAGGTGATGCAGCACCCTGCCGCCCGTGGCCATGCCACTGGCCGAAATGATAATGCGAGGGTACTTTGGCTCGTTTAAGGCCTTTGACTGCTCCACGGTCTGAATCATGGTGGCGACACCGAAAACTTCGTTAATCGCTTTTTGAGACAAGAGATGGTCTGCGTGATGACGTTTGTAAAGCTCAGTCACATTGACTGCCATGGGGCTGTCAAGAAACACGGGCACCTTTGGAATCTCACCGCTTTTAATGAGCCAGTCAATCGTGTGCAAAAGGACTTGAGCTCGGCCCACGGCAAATGCAGGAAGGAGCACTGCACCGCCCCGCTCAATGGTGGTTTTGATGATTTTCGCGAGCTCAAGCCGCGGGTCTTCAATTGGGTGACGCCGGTTGCCATAGGTGGATTCCATCACTAAAAAGTCAACTTCGCCAAGCGGTTCTGGCGCACCGAGAATTGGCGCCTCTGCGCGCCCGAGATCGCCAGAAAACACTAGCTCTTGCCCATCTGACCTGATTCGTATGCTAGCCGCACCCAAAATGTGGCTAGCGTACTGAAGCTTGACCTGCATGCCAGGCAATATCTCCTGCCACTGTCCAAAGGGCATAGGCTCAAACAGTTCGATTGTTTTTTCTACATCGTCGATCGTGTAGAGGGGCTCAGCCGGGTGGTGCTTGGACGTGTGATGGCGGTTGGCGTAATCGGCTTCTTCGGCTTGTAGCTTGGCACTGTCAATGAGCAGCACGCTTGCAACATCTACCGTTGCGCCTGAGGTGTAGATTGGGCCACGAAAACCCTGTCGCACGAGCAACGGCAATGCGCCGGAATGGTCCAAGTGCGCGTGCGTCAAAAGTACTGCCGAGAGCTTTTGGGCATCGAACGGCAAAGGCAGCCAGTTCAGTTGTCGCAGGTTTTTAAAACCTTGAAACAGTCCTGCATCGACCATGACTTGGCGATCGCCTTGCTTGATCAAGGTCTTTGACCCGGTCACGGTACCTGCGGCACCTAAAAAATTCAGGCTTGTGCTGTGATTGGCTTTACTCATTTTGATGACCTCCTTTGTCAAACAACAGGTCGGCATCCTAAACTTAACGCCAGTCTTGCAAACTGCCAATAGGGCAACTTCACCCTACCCGGTTTCTACAATACACTGCTCACATTCACGCGACCTCTGTGGTTGCCTCAAACACTCCCAGGAGACATTCTGACCATGATCACTGAAATTGCACATTTGGTTATTAAAGCCGGCGAAGAAGCCGAATTTGAAAAGAAGGTGTCCCTTGCCAAACCCCATTTTTTATCAGCTGACGGCTGCCACGGCATAACGCTTGCTCGCTGTATAGAACATCCCCAGCAGTACCAACTGTTTGTGAAGTGGGAAACAGTTGATCATCACATGGTTGAGTTCCGTCAAAGCGAGAACTTTCAGCGTTGGCGCGAACTAGCAAGCCCCCACTTTCAAGAGGCCCCGTCAGTTATACATGTTGCCGATGTACCACTTTGAGGACTTTCAATAACCTTGGTCTGCCCGTTTTTGTGCGTAGCGCATGTCTGCGTCAAATTGCAGTCGGGCACGGGCCAGGCAAATTTGTTTCTCCTCAGTAGCCAAACCTTCGCAAGCATCTTTGTTCATTTTGTAAGCCGCCCTGGCCTCTTGTTGGAACACGGCAAGTATCTCTGCTGGGGTGAGGCTGCCGTCATCTCCACTGACAGCAGCCGGCGCCGTTGTCGGAGCGCCATCAGGCACAACGACTGGCGAGGTTTGTGCCGTGGCTAAGCCCCAGGAAAGTCCGGCCGCAACGATAGCGATAACCATCAACAGAAGAATACTTTTGTGGCGCGTCTGGTAAAACTGTCGCATGATCACACCCATGGTTCATTATTTCTGTCTATAAGATAACGCGATGCGCTCCAATCTCCCAGCCTTAGATCGATTCCACTTCAAAAGCTTGTGTCATTTGGCGTTTTTGTTTGCCAGCTTGGCGTGGTTAACAAACGCTCAGGCCCAATTGGCCCCAGGTGCGAAAGCGCCGATGTTTCAAGCACCTGCCGCCCTGGCTGGACAGGCCTTTGAGTTTGATTTGCAGACTGCCTTAGATCGCGGGCCGGTCGTGGTGTATTTTTATCCGAAAGCGTTTACCAGTGGTTGCACCATTGAGGCGCAGCTATTCGCTCAGGCCAGCGATGAGTTTAAGGCAGTGAGTGCCACGGTGGTCGGGGTGTCTAGTGACAATATCGACACCTTGAAGAAATTTTCTGAAGGGCCATGTGGCGGCAAGTTTGCCGTGGCCGCGGACCCAAAGGGTCAGATCATTAAGGCATACGATGCGGGCTTGGCAATCATTCCTGGGATGGCTGACCGGATTTCTTACGCGATTGCGCCAGACGGCACTATTTTAGAAACTTATGAAAGCATGAGCCCGGATAAGCACGTCAGTCAAACCCTTGCAGCAGTTCGCCAGTGGCATGCAAAGCAAACACCAGGCAAGACGCAATGACTGAGCTGGTCTGGTTTAGAAACGACTTACGTTTGGTTGATCAGCCCGCACTGGCTGCGGCGCGCGAACAAGGCCCTGCCCTGGGACTTTATGTCGTTTCACCCGAACAGTGGGAATCGCATCCTGAGGCACCCGTCAAGCTTGATCTTTGGCGCCGACTCTTACAAGCACTTCAGCCGAGTATTGCTGAGCGCGGTGTTTGTTTGAAGCTATTGAGAGTCCCGCAGTGGAGCGACGTGCCCAAGGCCATGCTGGCGTTTTGTCAGACGCATGGCATTACGCGTGTTCACTGCAATCGTGAGCAAGGCGTATACGAACGTCGCAGGGATCAAGCGACATACAAACTGCTGGCACAGCACGGCATCGAACTGATCGGGCACGATGGACAGACGCTTTTGCCGCCCGGTTCGCTCAAAACAGGTGGTGGTGCAACATACCGGGTGTTTTCCCCGTTCGCCCGCGCTTGCCGGCTACAGATTGCAACGACACCTTTGAGGCTCGCTGCAACGCCAGCGTTTTCAGCCATGCCCAGTGGTTGCTCGCCGGATGATATCAACGAAATTTGGCCTCAGAGTCTTCCCAGCCTCTCTGAGCAGTGGCCGGCAGACCCGGATCAGATTGAGCAAAGGTTGACTGATTTCGTTACACAACGAGCACGCCATTACGACACCGCTCGAGACTTCCCAAGCGAGCCAGGCACGAGTCAGATATCACCTTATCTGGCAGCAGGTGCAATTTCCGTCAAACATTGCTTTGAACTGGCGTTGCAACAAAACCAAGGTGAGCTAGAGTCAGGCAGTGCAGGCTTACGCAGCTGGATCAACGAGTTGATTTGGCGTGAATTCTATTGGCATTTATTACACGGCTTTCCAAAGCTTTCGATGCACAAGCCACTGCGTGATGAAACTGACTCAGTGCGATGGCGTCATGCACCAGACGATCTTGCAGCGTGGCAAGAAGGTCGAACCGGCGTGCCTATCATCGATGCTGCGATCCATCAGTTGCTAACCACTGGCTGGATGCACAATCGATTGCGCATGATTGTGGCGATGTTCCTGAGCAAAAACCTGTTGATTGACTGGCGTATAGGCGAGCGGTTTTTTATGGAACATTTGATCGATGGTGAACTCGCGGCCAACAACGGCGGATGGCAATGGAGCGCCTCGACTGGCGCAGACGCAGCACCCTATTTCAGGGTCTTCAATCCAGTTAGCCAGTCGGAGAGATTCGACCCGCAAGGGGTTTTTATCCGGCAATGGCTGCCTGAACTGTCTTCGCTGGACAACAAGTCGATTCATGACCCTAGCGAAGAGCAACGTAAAGCGCTGGGGTACCCAGGCATGCTTGTAGACTTGAAACTGAGCCGTCAACGGGCTATTGATGCTTTTAAAGGAATTTAAAACCCATGACTACGCTAAAGGACTTTACGGTCAGCACGATTGATGGACGAGAACAATCACTGGCAGACTACCTGGGCAAGGTTCTGCTGGTCGTTAATGTGGCATCTCGGTGTGGGTTTACTGGTCAGTACAGAGGCCTGCAGCAACTGTATGCTGACCTCAGTGGCCAAGGGTTTGCCGTGCTGGGGTTTCCCTGCAACCAGTTTGGCAGCCAGGAGCCTGGCGATGAAGCAGCGATCCAGTCATTTTGCGAGCTGCAATACGCCGTGAGCTTCCCGATGTTTGCCAAAATCGATGTGAACGGCAGCAATGCCCATCCATTTTATGAATGGCTGAAATCCAGCCGGCCGGGGGTGCTTGGCACCGAAGCGATCAAATGGAACTTCACCAAGTTTCTGCTAGGGATTATCTGAAGAAGTCGAGTTAAAGCCGAATCTCCCACATCTCAATTTTTTGCTTAAGCAATGTTTACTTTTTTGGTTAATTTGGACAGATATTCGGGCATTTCAGCCCGTTTAGCACCCCAATCCGGGGTGCTGCGCCCTTTTTGGGCGCACCTATCCTGTCGGCCTCAACTTACTTCTCACCAACCACACGTTACTCAACGCAAAGAGCGTCACGATTTGTGCGGTGTTTTTGACAAGTCCTCTGTAGCGAGTCTTGCGATAGCCAAACTGG
>CAMCOS010000003.1 GCA_945876565.1 Lautropia mirabilis
GGTGGTGGTGGCGGTGAAGCGCCTCAACAGCGCCGAGGTAATTCTGAGCCACAAGAGCGCACTGTGCCGCGCGGGGTGGGGTCGGGGTTCTTTATCAGTGCCGATGGCTACATCCTGACTAACCATCACGTTATTGATGACGCATCTGAGATTTTTGTGACGCTGACCAACGGCACGGAGTACAAAGCCAAGGTCGTTGGTAGCGACGAGCGTACCGATGTGGCGCTGCTAAAGATCGACGCAACGGACATGGCGACCTTGCCCATTGGCACCGCGGTGGATCTCAAGAAAGGTCAGTGGGTATTGGCCATCGGTTCGCCCTTTGGTCTGGAGTCAACGGTCACTGCTGGTATCGTGAGTGCCATCGGCCGGGAAACTGGTGATTACCTCCCATTTATTCAAACTGATGTGGCTGTGAACCCGGGCAACTCGGGCGGACCGCTGCTTGATCTCGATGGGGAGGTGGTTGGCATCAATGCGCAGATTGTGTCTCGCAGCGGTGGCTTTATGGGCATTTCCTTGGCGATCCCGATTGACGAAGCCATGGAAGTGGCGCAGCAGTTACGCGAGAACGGTAAAGTCACGCGTGGGCGAATCGGTGTTCAGATTGGTGAAGTCAGCAAGGATGTGGCGCAGGCCAGTGGCCTCTCGAGTGCTGCCGGTGCGATGGTCAGTCGGGTTGTGCCCGATGGTCCGGCTGAGCAGGCCGGTGTGCAGCCAGGCGACATCGTTCTCGATTTTGACGGTAAGAAAATCGAGAAGTGGTCCGATTTGCCTCGAGTGGTCGGATCGACTGCGCCAGGAACGAAGGCCAAGATGAACGTTTGGCGCAAGGGCAAGCCGGTTAGCCTAACCATTACGGTGGGCGAGGTGCCCTCGGCTGAGCCCGTGGCAGCGGCTAGCCCGCCAGGTGAACCGAAGGTGGCAGTTGAATCAGCGCTGGGCATCACGGTTGTGGGTCTGACTGATGCGCAGAAAAAGGAGATTCGGGTCAATCACGGTGTCAGGGTGACGGCCGTTGAGGGTGCTGGTGCGTCTGCTGGCTTGACCGTGGGTGACGTCATTTTGACGGTTGGCAATACCGATGTTGGTTCGGCTAAGCAGTTTGTTGAGCTTGCCAGCAAGGCCGAGCAAGGCAAGCCACTTGGCATGATGGTGCAACGCAGCGGTCAGGCTCAATGGGTTTTGGTGCGCCCAACCAAGAAGTAACCCGCATCAGGCTAAAATAGACGTCAAATGACGCGACAAGACGAAGGGGGCGATCTGCGCCCCCTTCGTCTTGGTGGCCAAATGAGTAGTTAAAGTAGCTTGCTCGAATAGAGCCAACTCAACAGTTTGCAGGTCTCATGCAGCATATTCGTAATTTCTCGATCATCGCCCATATCGACCATGGTAAGTCGACGCTGGCTGACCGCCTGATTCAGCGTTGTGGCGGTTTGGCTGCCCGGGAGATGTCGGCTCAGGTGCTTGATTCCATGGACATCGAGAAGGAGCGCGGTATTACCATCAAAGCGCAAACGGCTTCTTTGCTCTATCGCGCAGCCGATGGCCATGACTACCAGCTTAACCTGATCGACACCCCCGGGCACGTGGATTTCTCCTATGAGGTAAGCCGGTCCTTGTCGGCGTGTGAGGGTGCGTTGCTGGTGGTTGACGCATCGCAAGGGGTAGAGGCACAAACCGTTGCCAATTGCTATACGGCCATTGAGCTTGGCGTTGAGGTCGTGCCAGTTTTAAACAAAATGGACCTACCCCAGGCTGATCCTGAGAGCGCTCGCGCTGAAATCGAAGACGTCATCGGGCTTGATGCCAGCGATGCGGTGGCGGCGAGTGCTAAAACGGGTTTGGGCATCGATGAGATTCTTGAAGCCATCGTGGCCAAAGTGCCCGCCCCCAAGGGGGATCCTGGCCTACCACTGCAAGCACTCATCATCGACTCGTGGTTTGACAATTATGTGGGTGTGGTGATGCTGGTGCGGGTGGTTAATGGCACTTTAAAGCCCAAGGATAAATTGCGTTTTATGGCCACGGGTGCCACCCACCCCTGCGAGCAGGTTGGGGTGTTTACACCGAAGTCAGAGCCGCGCACTGAGCTCTCGGCTGGGCAGGTGGGGTTTTTGATTGCGGGAATCAAAGAGCTCAAAGACGCCAAGGTGGGCGACACGATTACTTTGATCAATCAACCGGCTGCATCGCCTTTGCCTGGTTTCAAAGAGGTGAAGCCACAAGTGTTTGCGGGGCTTTACCCGGTTGAAAGCAGTGAGTATGACCAACTGCGCGACTCGCTCGAGAAGCTCAAACTGAATGACTCGGCCCTGATGTTTGAGCCTGAGGTCTCACAGGCGCTTGGGTTCGGGTTTCGCTGCGGGTTTCTCGGCCTGTTGCACATGGAGATCGTGCAGGAGCGCCTTGAGCGCGAGTTTGACATGGACATCATTACCACCGCGCCGTCAGTGGTGTACGAAGTCGAGCTTAATGATGGCGAGGTCATCGACATCGAGAGCCCATCGCGCATGCCTGAGATCGCCAAGATCCGCGAAATCAGGGAGCCGGTGGTGTCGGTGACCTTGTTTATGCCTCAAGACTATGTGGGTCCGGTGATGACGCTTTGCAACAATAAGCGTGGCGCGCAGCTCGATATGAGCTATCACGGCCGGCAAGTTCACTTGCAGTATGAGATCCCGCTAGCTGAGATCGTGCTGGATTTCTTTGACAAACTGAAATCCGTGTCGCGCGGTTACGCCTCGATGGACTACGAGTTCAAAGAGTTTCGGGCGGCCGATGTGGTCAAGGTCGACGTTTTGATCAACGGCGATCGGGTCGACGCACTTTCAACCATTTGCCATCGTTCCAATGCCCGTTATCGGGGGCGTGAGATGGTTGGCAAAATGCGTGAATTAATCCCGCGCCAGATGTACGACGTGGCGATACAGGCTGCGATTGGCGCTGAGGTGATCGCCCGGGAAAACGTTAAGGCTTTGCGCAAGAACGTTCTGGCCAAGTGCTACGGGGGTGACATCAGTCGCAAGAAAAAATTGCTGGAAAAACAAAAGGCTGGCAAACGGCGCATGAAACAGGTGGGTAGCGTGGAGATACCGCAAGAGGCGTTTCTAGCAATACTTCAGGTCGAAGACAAGTGATGGTACTCAAACAGAGTTGCTACAGGCAAGGGGCGTGAGCGCATGAGCTGGAATTTCTCGTTGATTTTGTTTGTGGCATTGGTGGTGACAGGGCTTGTCTGGGCGCTAGATCGTTGGGTTTTAGGCCCCAAGCGCAGCGAAGATGCCAAGCGTCCTTGGTGGGTTGAGTACGGCGCGAGCTTCTTTCCGGTCATTTTGTTTGTGTTCGTGTTGCGCTCATTCATTGTCGAGCCGTTTCGTATACCGTCGGGCTCGATGCTACCGACTCTGAAGGCGGGCGACCTGATCTTGGTCAACAAGTTCACCTATGGTGTCCGCTTGCCAATCGTTGATACCAAGGTGGTGCCCATTGGTGAGCCGGCACGGGGCGACGTGATGGTGTTTCGCTACCCGGTTGATCCTTCGGTTGATTACATCAAGCGGGTCATTGGTTTGCCCGGGGATGAGGTTGCATACCTGAATAAGCGTTTGTATATCAATGGCCAGGAAGTGCCAGTGCAGCGAGACGGGGATTATTTTGAGCCTGACAGGATGGCTTATGCCGCCCAGTACATTGAAAAGCTGGGTGACGTTAGCAACAAAATACTCGTAGATAGGGGCAGTAGGCAAGATTTAAGACCCGTTTGGCGGTTTGAGCATCGAGAAAACTGCGATTTCCGCATAGATGGCATTGTGTGTCGCGTGCCTGAGGGTGTTTACTTTATGATGGGAGACAACCGGGACAACAGTCTGGACAGTCGGTTCTGGGGGTTCGTCCCCGAGTCCCATATTGTTGGCAAGGCCTTTTTTATCTGGATGAATTTTTCCGAACCGAGCCGTATCGGTCGATTCCATTGAGAATCATCGACACATGCCCGATTCGGATGTGTTGGTGACTAACCATGTCTGTTGCACCCCTGGAAGCCGTTTTAGGCTACACCTTTGAGAACAAGTCGCTGTTGGAGCTTGCGTTAACGCATCGCAGCCACAGCGCGCGCAACAACGAACGATTAGAGTTTCTAGGCGATTCGGTGCTTGGTACGTCAGTCTCTTCTTTGCTGTTTCACCGCTTCTCAAAGCTCGATGAAGGAGACCTGTCGCGCGTGCGTGCCAATTTGGTCAAGCAAGCAGCACTGGCTGACATCGCGCAGCGTCTTGGCTTGTCTGAATATTTGCGACTTGGCGAGGGTGAGCTTAAAAGTGGCGGATTTCGCAGACCTTCGATTCTGGCTGACACCCTGGAGGCTATTTTGGGGGCAGTTTACTTAGACGGTGGCTTCCAAAAAGCGCAGTCAGTGATTCACGAGTTATATGAGCCCATCGTCAAGTCAATTGATCCGCAGACGATCGGCAAGGACGCCAAAACTTTGTTGCAGGAGTTTTTGCAGGCTCATAAGTTGGCCTTGCCGACCTACACCGTGGTTGCCACGCATGGCGCAGCCCATAGCCAGCAGTTTGAGGTTGCCTGCGACATCGAGCAGCTAGCTATTCATGTGCAGGCTGCGGGTGCAAGCCGGCGGGCTGCCGAGCAGACGGCTGCCCGTGAGGCGTTAGAGAAAGCCATGGCTGCCAAACCAGCCGGTGGCGCGCGCAAGTCCGTCCAGCGAGCCCGCAAGGCTGCGCAACTGAGCTTGCCCGTGGCGGTTGCACAGGACGCCCAATGACTGAGATCAGTTTGCCTTATCGCTGTGGCTATGTTGCCCTGGTCGGACGCCCCAACGTGGGTAAGTCCACCCTGACCAATGCTTTGATTGGTGCCAAGGTTTCGATTACTTCGCGCAAGGCCCAAACCACTCGTCATCGAATTATGGGTGTGCTGACTCGTGAGGATGCGCAATTTGTGTTTGTGGATACGCCTGGGTTTCAGACTCGCCATGGTGGCGCCATGAACAAGATGATGAACCGGGTGGTGAGTCAGACGCTCGCTGATGTGGACGTGGTACTTTTTCTGGTGCAGGCCAACCAATGGACGGCGGCTGACGAGGCTTTGCTTGCGATGTTGCCCAAGGATGGGCAGGTCATTCTCGTGTTGTCCAAGACCGACATGGTCAAAGACAAGGCCAGTCTGTTTCCTTTCACGGCCACGGTGGCAGCCAAGTTCCCCTTTGCGGCGGTCGTGCCAGTCAGCGCGGTGAAGGATCGTCAGCTTGATGATCTCTTGACCGAAATCGCTCGCCATCTCCCAGAGAACGAGGCGTACTTCGATGAGCAGACGCTCACTGATCGGCCAATGCGATTTTTAGTGGCGGAGCTGATCCGGGAGAAAATTTTCCGGCTTGTAGGCGATGAGTTACCTTACGGTTGCACGGTGGTGATTGAGCAGTGGGAGGAGAGTGACGCCAAGGCGTCGATTCATGGGTGCGTGATTGTTCAGCGCGAATCGCACCGACCGATTTTGCTTGGTGCCAAGGGCGCTCACATGAAGCGCATCGCAACCGAAGCCCGGCAAGACATTGCCAAGCTGCTAGATAAGCCAGTGCATCTAGAGGTTTATATCAAGGTCAAGAAGGGCTGGGCTGACCGTCAAAGCAGTTTGCGTGAATTTGGCTATGAGTAAGCGAAGCCAGCGGATCACGGATGCGCCAGCCTATGTATTGCAAACCACGGCGTGGCGTGAGACGTCTCTCGTGGTCAAAGTGTTTGCCCGTGATCACGGCATTGTGACATTGGTTGCCAAGGGTGCCAAGCGCCCTTACTCGGGCTTGCGAGCAGTGCTCATGCCATTTCAGCCGCTGATGCTGTCATGGACTGGTAGCGCGGAAGTTAAAACCCTGATACATGCTGAAGTGGTGCGCATTCGGCCTTTGCCAGGCGCTGTTCTGATGTCATGCTGGTACATGAATGAGTTGGTGCTCAGGCTACTAGCCAGCGAAGATCCGCATCCTGGTCTTTACCAAGCTTATGCCGAGGCAGTCCAAGCCTTGTATGAAGGCCAGTTGGCCGCGCTTGCTTTGCGGCAGTTCGAATGGCGCATGTTGCAAGAAACAGGCTACGGCTTTGATGGCCCTGAGCCTGACTTTGGCGACCGCAGTCAATCGGGCGGCTTGCGAGAGCAGTTTCAGCAACGGTTGCTCGAGCACGTGCCAGGTGGTCGTCTGAATAGTCGTGAGGTGATGTTAAGTCTCAGGCGTCTGGCAGACACCTGAGGCTTTGTCCAGACTCATCCACGAGCACCGCGCGGCCAATGACTTTGCCATCGTGCAAGGCACTCAATACCGCTGATGCGGCCGACAAGGGATGTTGTGTGACAGGAATCGGGTTGACTATGCCTGCTTTGACTAACGCAAGCAGTGCTTTGAGCTCACCCAAAGAGCCGGTGTAGCTGCCCTGAATGCGAATGGCGCGCATTGGAATGAACGCCAGCGACCAAGTGGCAGCCCCGCCAAACAAGCCAACAATGACCAAGGTGCCACCTTTGCTGAGGGCGTTGAATCCAAGCTGTGTTGAAGTCGGTGAGCCGACCAAGTCGATGACAGCGCCCAGTTGTTTGCCACCATTGGCTGCCAGAATTTGCTCGGCAGCGTCTGCGTCATTGCCATTGATAACGGCTAGCGCGCCCGCATCTTTGGCAGCTTTGAGTTTGTCTGCCTCGATGTCCACAACGATGGCTCCATGGCCACCCATGGCACGTAAAATCTCAATGGCCATGAGCCCAAGGCCACCGGCGCCAATAATAACCACCGGATGTCGCGTATAAATCTGAGCGTCGATTTTATTAATGGCACTGTAAGTGGTCAGCCCTGAGCAAGCGTGCGGCGCCAGTGTGGCGGGGTCTAAGTCACCGATATCGAGCAGGTATCTGGGGTGCGGCACCAGAATATGGTCAGCGTAGCCACCATCGGTGTAAATGCCAAGTGATCTGGGCGCAGCGCAATAGTTCTCCTGGCCAGACAAGCAGACTTCACATTGTCCGCAGCCAATCCAGGGAAAGATCAGGTAATTTTTACCCGGCTCCACCCCCGAGGCATCTGGCCCCATGGTCACAGGCGTGCCCACGGTTTCGTGACCCATGGTGAGCGGCAGCTTGATCCCACGCTCCTGCAGTGATAAACGTTTCCCGTGGCCCAGGTCATAGCCGCCTTCCCAGATGTGCAAGTCACTGTGGCACACGCCGGCTGCGCGGGTCTTGAGCAACACCTCGGTGCCTCGGGGTTCAGGAGCCTGGCGCTCAATGAGTTCGAGTGGCTGGCTAAATTGGGTGATGCAATAACATTTCATCTTTGTCTCCCGGGGTTTGTTCTGGTCATTGTTGGCTCGAATTAGATGCGCAGTGCGATCAGTGAAGGGCCCGGCGTGGCAGTTGCTTTCTTGAGTGCCTGCTCAAAGCCCGACAGTGTGTCAGTGGCCATGCCTGGCACGCCGTGCGCTTTGGCCATCGAGACCCAGTCAAGTTCAGGCGCATCAAGATCAAGCATGCGGCTGGCATTCACGCCCGGCTCAGGTCCACCCATGTTGTTGAGCTCGCCGCGCAAGATTCGGTAGGACCGGTTGTCAAATATCACGGCCGTGACATCGAGTTCCTCTCGTGCCATGGTCCAAAGTGATTGAATGGTGTACATGGCACTGCCATCACCGACGAGTGCGATGACACGGCGACCGGGTGCAGCCACTGCTGCACCCACTGCCGCTGGCAATCCAAACCCAATGGCACCGCCCGTGATATCAATGCAATCGTGTGGTGCAAAATAGGGCACGCTGTCAGCGAGCAGTCGACCAGAGGTGACTGCTTCATCGACTAAAATGGCATCTTCTGGCAGGGCACGTGCCAAGACCGAGCCAATGGTGGCGGGCGTTGGAGGGCCATCTTCATATGAAGGCGTGGACAAGTTGCTTGACAGAAAGGCGGGCTTGGTTTGATTGGCGCTCACCGCATCACACAGTGCTTGCAAGCTGCCCATCAAGTCGTGGCCCGGCGTGGCCAGCGTGTGTACGGTGCAGTTTTCAGAAATGGTCAGGCGCGGCTTGCCTGGATACGCAAAAAACGCCACAGGCACGGTGCTGCCAATCAAGACCAGGTGATCGGCGTCTTTGAGTGCGTTCACGGCAGCGTCCACGGCAAATGGAATCGGATGCACGTTGATCCGACCGCGTCCACGTTGCAAGCGCGCACTACGAGGCTCGGACATGAGCTGACAGCCCGTCTTGGCTGCGATTTGACCGGCTAGCCACGTGTGGGTCTGCATCAAGGCAGTGCCACCGAGCAACAAAAGAACCCGTTTGGCTGTTTCCGGTTTGCTCAAGAGGGCAGCCACTTGCTCGACTGTTTGTTCAAGCACGGGTGCGGGTTCTCGGGCTGCCACAAAACTGTACTGGCCAGCATCGGCCGACTCCCAAGCGCAATTGGCCGGCAGAATTAACGATGCAATTCGACCAGGCGCACTTTTTGCCTGGCTTATGGCCTCGGCCGTGTCCATCGCAGCCTGGGTGGACGACGTGATGGTTCGTACCCAGTTCGACATGGGTCTGGCCACGCCTTCGACGTCTGAGTTCAAAGGTGCATCGTTGTGGATATGGTCCAGCGCGTGTTGACCAATGACGTTGATAATGCCTGAGCGCGCTTTACGGGCATTGTGCAAGTTAGCCAGACCATTGCCTAGGCCCGGCCCCAAGTGAAGCAGCGTCGCAGCCGGCTTACCAGCCATTCGGTAGTAGCCGTCGGCAGCACCCGTGACCACCCCTTCAAATAGTCCCAGCACACAGCGCATCTCGGTAGCCTGGTCCAGCGCTGCCACAAAGTGCATTTCCGAGGTGCCCGGATTAGCGAAACATACGTCAACGCTGCCAGCCAGTAACGTCTTCACCATGGCTTGCGAACCGTTCATCGAGTCTCTCCCTAATGCTGCCGCATGGTTTCGCGGGCAATGACCACCTGTTAAACCTCTGTGGCGCCTTCGTAAATTCGCAAGGCGCATATCTCCCGGTATAGCATCTCCGCGGGGTGCTCTAACCTGACGCCGAGGCCGCTTTGCATCTGCGAGTTGCGGTCGATCAGGCGTTGGGCATCTTCTGTGGCAAAAAGCTTTGTCAAGGCGCAAGACTTGGTGGAGCGTTGTTTGAATGGTTCCATGGTGTGTGGCTCCCCAACGTGCGGTGGTCAAGCCGGTGTTGTTTGATTTTCAGTCGATCTTGCAACACCGACTCGCTGTCGGTCTGTACACCACCTAGGCAAGTTCAACAGGTAAGATCAGCACATAAAGATCATGGAGGCACAACCTTGGAAAAATATCTTGCGCTTGTGACGGGTGGCAGTCGCGGCATCGGTCGAGCCATTGTTCAGCGTTTACTGGCTGACGGTTTTGCGGTGCTGAACTTTAGCCGCACGCCCCCCGCCAATACGTTACCTGGCGAAACGTTCGAGTCCGTTGACTTGTTAAGCCCCGAGGTCTGCTGTCAGGCAATGGACCATTGGACGAGACAGCGGGAGATTGTGCACTTGGTCAATAATGCCGGCATGATCGAGGCAGCCTCGCTCGAAGACGTTACAGCCGAGCAGGTGCAGAAGATGGTGGATCTGAACTTGATGGCACCCCTGCTATTAACCCAGGCGCTGATCCCCGCCATGAAAGCAAAAGGCCACGGTAGGGTGATCAATATTGGCAGTCGTGCCGCCTTGGGTAAAGTAGGGCGCACGGTGTATAGCGCAACCAAAGCCGGCATTGTCGGCATGACGCGCACGTGGGCGCTTGAGTTGGCCAGGCATGGCGTGACTGTCAACGCCATTGCACCAGGTGCCATTGCCACTGAATTGTTTTTGGCGGCTAATCCGCCAGCGTCCGAGCAAACCAAGCAATTGAAAGCGGCAGTACCGTTGGGTCGTGTTGGCGAGCCAGCCGAAATTGCCCACATCGTCAGCATGTTGATGCACCCGTTAGGTGGCTATACGACGGGTCAGGTCATTTACGTGTGCGGCGGCTTGTCGGTTGGTTTGGCTGGCAGTTGACGATTGGTTTAACTTCCCCAAAGGTACGAGGCCCATCAAAACGATTTGATGGGCCTCGTGTTGTGTGCAGGCAGTTGTCAGTTCGAGGCCAAGGTTTTGGAGCTTGGCCGTTTATGGCTACTCGCGGTCGCCGCCAAAGATGCCAAGCAGCATTAGCAGGTTGGAGAAGACATTGTAGACGTCAAGGTAGATCGCCAGTGTGGCACTCACATAGTTGGTCTCACCGCCGTTGACCACACGTTGCAAGTCCACCAGCATGAAAGCAGAGAAGATGCCAATGGCCATGACCGAAATGGTGAGCATCAGGGCTGGCATTTGCAGGAACATGTTGGCAAGAGCTGCCACCAAAATGATGACCGCGCCAATAAAGAGAAAACGCTGCATGCCTGAGAGGTCACGCTTGATGGTGCTGGCCAATGTTGCCATCGTGGCAAACACGGCCGCTGTGCCGCCAAACGCCAGCATCACGAGCTGCGCACCGTTGCCCATGCCAAACACAAATCCGAGCAGGCGTGAGAGCATGATGCCCATAAAGAAAGTGAACAGCAACAATAGGCCAACGCCCAATGAAATGTTCTTGTACTTCTCGACCGCAAACATCAAACCAAATGCGCCACCTAGAAACACAATGACGCTGAGCATCGGGCTGGCGTTCATCACCTGGTTCAAGCCAGTAAACAAACCAAGTGCGGCACCGGCCACGGTGGGGATGAGCGAGATCGCCAGCAGCCAATAGGTGTTTCTGAGCACTTGGTTGCGGGCCGCTTGCTGGCCCGCGGTGCCAGCGTAACCGCGTGACAGGGAAGGACGGAAATCGTTCATTGATCACTCCAATGCAGGGGTTTAGGTAACGACCTGAAGCGTGCGATTAAATCGTCGCACGCCTCGATGTCTTCTTAAGACCCTCAGGGTAACCGATAGTTCCTTGAATTCAAACATGAATCCAGAAAATTTGTGAGGTTTTTGAGACAGATTTCAGTGTCTCTAGCCGACACGACGATTGCTGAGTTGGTGGGCGTGCAGATCTAGTCCCATCGACTGGTACTGGCGCCAACGCAGGCGAGCCTGCTGGCGTTCTGTCTCGTCTTTGCTCACCACCTCAAGGACCCGTGCAAACAGGGTGGGTTCGGGCGGGCAATCGTCGTCAAGGTTAACAAGCCAGTCGAGCTCGGTCACACGGGGGGCAATCAACGGCCAATTAGCCTGATTCACGAGGTAGATCGGCAGCTCCTCGGTGCTATCTTGGACGAGGAGTTCATGGGGAACAAAAGTGGTGTCTTCAACAGTCCAGAGAGCCTGGTCGATCAGCCTGAGGCGCTCTGGATCATCACAGTAGACAAAAAGCCGTGATCCGCGAGCGACGTGCCGCAAGGCGCTGCGAGCGGCTTGCGGCACGCGGGCATCAGCATCAAAGGCAAAGTCGACTCGGGTCGTCACGTTCAATTGTTCTCGGCTTTAATTCTCTGTCATCGCTTATCGCTTATCAAGCCGATGGACTGGTTTGGCGAAGTAAAAACTCCACCAAAAGCGGCACTGGGCGGCCTGAGGCGCCCTTCTGTGCACCACTTAGCCAAGAGGTTCCTGCGATGTCTAGGTGCGCCCAGCGGTATGCCTTGGCAAACCGCGCCAGAAAGCAGGCCGCAGTCACGGCACCCGCTTTGGGTCCGGCGTTGCCAATATTGGCCATATCGGCGAAGTTCGACTTCAGGTAGTCCTGGTACTCGTCCTCGACTGGCATGCGCCACGCGGGATCGAGCGCGCGTTGACTGGCCGCGAGCAACTCGTTAGCCAATTCGTCATCCGGTGAAAACAGCCCTGAGTTCACGCTGCCGAGCGCTACCACGCAAGCACCGGTCAGTGTGGCGATGTCGATCACAGCCGCTGGCTTGAAGCGCTCAGCATAGGTCAGTGCATCACACAAGATCAAGCGACCTTCGGCGTCGGTGTTGAGCACCTCAATTGTTTGGCCTGACATGCTCTTGACAACATCACCAGGCTTGGTGGCTGAGCCGCTTGGCATGTTCTCACAGGTGGGGATCAGGCCGATGAGTTCGCCAGGCCATTGAAGTTTGGCGATGGTCAGCATGGTGCCAAACACCGAGGCAGCACCACACATGTCGAATTTCATTTCGTCCATGGTGGCAGCAGGCTTGATCGATATGCCACCGGTGTCAAAGGTAATGCCTTTGCCAACTAAAACAATAGGACCGGATGTCTTAGGCTTTTTGGTGTCTTTGCCTTTGTAATGCATCACGATAAAACGTGGCGGCTCACTCGAGCCTTTGGCCACGGACAGAAAGGACCCCATGCCCAAGGCTTCAATCTGTTTCTGCTCAAGCACTGAAACGTTGATTGACTTGAACTGGCGACCCAAGGCTTTGGCCTGATTGCCAAGATAGGCAGGGGTGCAGATGTTGCCTGGCAAGTTGCCAAGCGTGCGCGTGAGCGCCATGCCTTGGCCCAGGGCAGCACCTTCGTCAAGGCCAGTTTGGATCGGCTTGGCATCGGCCCGATTGGCCAGTAGCGAGTACTTCTTTAGCTTTGGGCGCGACTTAGGGTCCGGTTTGCCCATGGTTTGGTCGTAATGGTAAGTGGCTGCGCTAACGGCTTGTGCACTTAAGCGGGCAAGCTGGCTGGGATCTGAGTTCGGGCACGCAATGGTTGCCAAGCTAGAGGTGGCTTGCGTTAGACGCAAGGCCACGCATTGTCTGGCAAATGCACTTTCCGCTTTTTGAAATGATTTGGCGTTGTAATCTGCTTGCTTGCCCAAGCCCACCAGCATCACACGCTCAGCACGCACACCGGTTAGGTTACGCAAGACCAAGACTTCGCCGGTTGCACCGAGAAAGTCCGTGCCGATGACAGACTTCACGGCGCCCTCACTGGCGCGATTGACAATATCAGCGGCAGCTGACAATTCGCCACCGGAAAACACGCCGATCGCTAAGGCGAGGGTGTTGATCTGTTGGTAGGCCGAAGTGACCTGTGTGCTAAATTCCATCTGATTCACTCTCTGGTTGCGTGGTCTGTTGAATGATCCCTATTCAACAGGCATTATGGCGCATTTGATGCTTGCATGTCTCTCTTTAAACGAGCTGTTGTCGCGGAAGTCTCCAGCAACGCCAGTGTGGTCATGTCCACACTGGTGGTGGTATGGCTGAGCGTTGTTCTGGTTCGCTTGATTGGTCAAGCCGCTAGGGGCCTGATTGGAGCCGATGTCGTCGTGGGTCTGGCTGCGCTGACTACCATCGCCGCTTTGCCAACCATCATGGCGATTTCGCTTTTTATCGGTGTGTTGACCACCGTCTCGCGCAGCTATCGTGAGTCGGAAATGGTGGTTTGGTTTGCCAGCGGGCTGTCTTTGGCCGGGTGGATACGTCCCATATTGCGCTTGGCGATTCCAGTGGCTGTCGCCGTCGGCGCTTTGACCCTGTTTGCCACACCATGGTCGCATCGGCAGATCGAGGACTATCGCGCCCGCTTCGATTTGCGCTCGGAAATTTCCCAGATCTCGTCTGGTGATTTTCTTGAGCTTGATGGCGGCAACCGTGTCGTCTTTGTCGAGCCCTCACTGACCAATCCTGATGAGCTTGGCCATGTGTTTGCTCGTATCACCACGCCAGATTGGCATGCTGTTATCAACGCACAGTCCGCACGCACTGAAATAGCCCCCAACGGCGATAAGTTTCTAGTTCTGGTTGACGGCACGCGCTATGAAACCAAGCCAGGTGCGGCAGAAACTCGTATTACAGGTTTTGATGAGTTTGCGTTCAGGCTAGAAACACCCAATATGGATGAGACGTTGGCTCAAGCGCGGGCTCGCGCGCTCGATAATCGCAAGGCTCGCCCAACACAACTGCTGATAACTGATGATCAGTCGAGTTCTTACGGTCAATTGATGTGGCGTTTGGCGATCCCAATTGCGACGATCAATTTGGCGCTACTGGCGATCCCACTTGGGGCTGTGAACCCGAGGGTGGGGCGCTCCTTCGACTTGTTGATTGCTGGGCTTGTTGCTTTGCTCTACATGAATTTGATCAACGCCTCGCACGGCTGGATCAATAACAACATTTTGCCCTTTGGGTTCGGCGTTTGGCTGGTGCACGGCGTGTTTCTTGGCTTGACGCTGTTGCTATTCTGGTGGCGATTGAGAATGCGAAGACCGAAAGAGCCCGTGGTGGCGCCCGCATAAACCGCCCGCATAAACCCTTTGTACAAATTCATGCGGCGCCGGTAAGCTCGTCGAGCGCGCACTACTCACATTCCATCATGTTGTTACTTGCATGGGTGGTGCGCAATGGGGTCAATGGGGTGTGGCGATTTGGTTTTTTTGTTTCTATCAAAATAACAAAAAGTTATTTTAAATAATTTTGATATAACTTAAAATGCAAACCGGTGAACCGCTAGGTGCATCACCATCGAAGATCATCATTGCATTGATTGAGAGCCACATGAACCTGCAGCAATTTCGCTTCGTTCGCGAGACCATTCGACGAAACTTTAATCTCACTGAGGCCTCCAAGGCGCTCTTTACGTCCCAACCAGGCGTCTCCAAAGCCATCATGGAGTTTGAGCAAGAGCTTGGCGTACAGATTTTTGAACGTCACGGCAAGCGCATCAAGGGACTGACCAAGCCCGGGCAAGCGGTCGCCCAAGTGGTTGAACGTATCAACCGCGAAATTGAGAACCTGAAACAAGTCAGTGACGAGTTCGCCAAGCGCGATCAAGGCAGCTTGATCATTGCGTGCACGCATACTCAAGCGCGTTACGCACTACCCAAGGTGATCCCGGCGTTTCGAGAGCAGTTCCCTAAAGTACGGTTGGCCTTGGCAGAGGGCAGTCCGACCCAGCTAGCCAACATGGTGCTTGCGGGTGAGGCGGATTTGGCCATTGCAACCGAATCGTTGGCACAAACGCCCGGACTAGCAAGCGTGCCTTGTTACAGTTGGGAGCACGCGGCCGTTTGTCAGCCCGAGCACCCATTGGCCAAGCATTGGCAGAAGATTGGACGAGTCACTTTGGCGGATTTGGCCCAATACCCCATCGTGACTTACGACTTTGCCTTCTCTGGTCGTCGCAACATTGATGATGCCTTTGGTTCAGCTGGCTTGCAGCCAGACATCGTCTTGGCAGCCATCGATGCCGATGTCATTAAGACGTATGTTGAGGTTGGGCTTGGGATCGGCATCATCGCCGGCATGGCCTATGACGCCGACCAGGATAAGGGCCTTGTCAGCATACCGGTGGGGCATTTGTTTGGCAAACAAACATCGCGCGTGGCGGTTAGGGCTGGTGAGTTTTTGCGGGACTATGTGTACACATTCATTGGTATGTTGGCGCCTGAACTGAAGACCGGTGAGATTTCCGCGCTACTTAGGCCGAAACTATGACAATACTGTAGTCAATAGAAAATATTCCCGGGCCAAATGTCGTGTTTCTCTTGAAATTATAATGATAATCATTATCATTTGAATGTCTTCATCATTGGGATATTCAACATGTCGCTGATCAACTCTTTAAACGCCGTTGTGGTGGGTGCTGACCGTTTGGGAAACATTCCTGACCTGCTTGGCAGCCACAACATCCGAATTATTCACCACGTCAGCGGCCGTGACCCATCGCACCAACGCCGCACTCTTTCGCTGCCCAGTGGCACGGAATTGGTGATTCTATTGACTGATTTTTTGGGGCACAACGTGATGAAGTCGTTTCGGCAGGCGGCTCAGAAGTCGGGGGCGCGAGTTTTGGCTTGTCGACGTTCGGTATGCGCCATGCAGCAGGCATTGGAGCAATCGGGGCTGTGTGTTCGCGACGAACCGGTCAAAGAGATTTGCCATCATTGCCCGAATAGGGGGCGGTGAGGCGCATTGATCTGAGGAGCTGCGCCGAATTCTGCGGGTTTTGCTAATTAGCTGCGGTATGCGAGCAATATCGGATCGATACGGCGAGCCCCGTTGTATCGGGCTACCCAATAGTCCTTGGTCATGTTCTCGACGCGAACTCCGCCACCCGACGAAGGAGCGTGCACAAAAAGTTCATTGCCCAAATAGATCCCGACATGTGAGTAGCGACGACCCAGCGTGTTAAAGAACACCAAGTCGCCGATTGCAAGCTCTTGACGATTCACTTTTTGACCGACCCGAGCGAGTTCCACTGAGCGGCGTGGTAATTTCAGACCGAGCGACTCTTTGGCCGAGTAGTAAATTAAACCGCTACAGTCAAAACCCTGTTCAGGTGCCTTACCGCCGTAACGATAGTTGATACCAAGATGCGTCAGTGCTTGACGCGTCAGTGGGTGTTGTGCGGCTGCAATGGCAGTCACAGGGTCTAGGGCGTCAATGTCAGCTCTGGCATTACGGCTACCCTGGGGATCGAGCCAATTGGCCTGGTTGGCGCTCGTGCCAGTCGTACTAGCACATCCAGCTAGCAGCACCACAGAAACAGATAAAACCCAAGTTGCCACGCGTGACATCGTACCTGGTCGCAAAGGGCGTTGACTGAAATCAATCGTGGTGGGGTTTTGAGCCATAACTTGAACTGGTGAGCCACTATTGGCTTGATTCTGTATCGTCTGACCGCCGATTGTACAGCGTGAATGGCGCGGATTGCTTTGATCGCTCCGATTCGCAAGCCTCACGAAAGATTAGTGGGGCAATATAGTCACAAAATCACAACATTTGGAGACTCGCAATGGCAAACCTCGAATCCGTGCATCGTCGCTCGATTGAGCAGCGAGATGAGTTCTGGCAAGGCGAGGCGAAGCGGATTCATTGGCAAACTCCTTTTGAACAAGTGCTGGATTTCTCTAGCCCGCCCTTTGCGCGCTGGTTTGTGGGTGGCACGACCAATCTTTGCCATAACGCAGTTGATCGCTGGCTGAATTTAGAGGCGCAAGAGCCTGCGCTCATTTGGGTCTCGACCGAGGTCGATGAGCGCAAGACGTATAGTCGGCGCGAGCTCTATGAAGAAGTCAACGCCACGGCCGCCATGTTGCGCTCCCATGGCGTTGGACCCGGGGATCGTGTCTTGATCTACATGCCAATGATTCCGTCGGCGGTGTTTGCGATGCTTGCCTGTGCCAGGTTAGGTGCCATTCATTCGGTGGTCTTTGGTGGCTTTGCCTCGGTTAATTTGGCCAGTCGAATCGATGATGCCCAGCCCAAGGTTATTTTCAGTGCCGATGCGGGCGCGCGCGGTGGCAAGGTCACGCCCTATAAGCCCTTGCTGGACAAGGCGATTGAGCTTTGTAAACACCCACCACAATCCCTGATTATTCATAACCGTGGTCTGTACCCGTTTGAACCGGTGGCTGGTCGCGACTTCGATTATGAAGCGTTGCGCGCTGAACATTGGGGGCAAGAGGTGCCGGTGCAATGGATGGAGTCGTCTGATCCAAGCTATGTCCTCTATACCTCCGGCACCACTGGCAAGCCCAAAGGTGTGCAGCGTGATACGGGTGGATACGCCGTGGCGCTGGCAAGCTCCATGGAATATATCTTTGGTGGCAAGCCTGGCGAAACTTTTTTGTGCACCAGCGATATCGGCTGGGTGGTGGGCCATTCCTACATCGTTTATGGTCCCCTGATTGCGGGCATGGCCACGATTCTGTATGAAGGCACGCCCGTGCGACCTGACGGCGGGATTCTGTGGCAACTGGTGCAGGACTACAAGGTCACGGTCATGTTCTCGGCACCCACCGCGATTCGGGTGCTCAAGAAACAAGACCCAGCGTTGCTTAAAAAGTATGACCTGTCGAGCCTGCGGTCGCTATACATGGCAGGTGAGCCGCTCGATGAGCCCACTGCAGTCTGGATTTCAGAGGGGTTGGGCAAGCCCATTATCGACAACTATTGGCAGACAGAGACTGGCTGGCCAATTTTGGCGGCACAGGCTGGTATCGAAGAGCGTCCCACTAAATTCGGTAGCCCTTCGTTTCCGGTTTACGGGTTTGATGTGCGCGTGGTGGATGAGCAGACTGGCCAGGATCTTGGTGCGAACCAAAAAGGTGTGGTTGCCATCGTGCCACCGCTGCCGCCCGGTGCCATGAGTACCGTCTGGGGCGATGACACCCGCTTCGTTGATACTTACTTTTCGTCAGTGCCCGGCCGCCAGGTCTATTCAACCTTCGACTGGGGTTTGTTTGATGCCGACGGTTACTGGTTTATTCTGGGGCGCACGGATGACGTGATCAATGTGGCTGGTCATCGCCTTGGCACGCGTGAGATTGAAGAGTCGGTTAACTCTCATGCCGGCGTTGCTGAGTCGGCTGTTGTGGGTGTGGCTGATTCCCTGAAAGGTCAAGTGGCGGTTGCCTTTGCTGTGCTCAAGCAACCTGAGCTGCATGAGTCGGCCGATGCGCGGCGTGCCCTCGAAGCTGAGATCATGAAGGTGGTTGACGGCCAATTGGGTGCTGTGGCACGTCCATCCCGAGTTTTGTTTGTCAATGCGCTACCAAAGACGCGATCCGGTAAAGTATTGCGACGGGCGATTGTGGCAGTTTGCGAGGGTCGTGACCCTGGTGATTTGACCACCATCGAAGATCCGTCCACATTGCAACAATTGAAGGAAACTTTATGAAAACCAAGGCAGTTCTGCAAGAATCCGATGTGAACCAAATCCTGACAGCTGCTAGAGCATATGCACAGGAAAAAGGGTGGGCAGTCACCATTTCCGTGGTTGACGATGGGGGTCATTTGCTGGGTCTGGTCAGGCTAGACGGTGCAGCGCCGGTCTCGGCTTTTATCTCACCGGCAAAGGCCCAGACAGCTGCGCTTGGTCAGCGAGCCACCAAGGTGTATGAAGACATTATTAATAACGGCCGCACGGCTTTTTTGAGTGCGCCGCACATACAGGGCATGCTCGAAGGTGGTGTGCCCGTGTTGGTTGACGGCCAGGTTGTGGGGGCAGTCGGTGTGTCAGGTGTTCAGTCAAATCAAGATGTTGAAATAGCTCAAGCCGGGATTGCTGCACTTGGCTTAAAGTGATTTCAGTGTGGTTATAACAAAGTGTTGGGGCAAGGAGACTCACAATCATGTCCAATTCAATTCAGTCCGTAATGGTAGAAACGCGGGTGTTCCCGCCGCCAGAAGGGTTTGTTAAGCAGGCCAATGTTTCTGGTCAGGCGGCTTATCAGGCGCTGCTAGATGAATCTGATCGTGATCCAGATGGCTTTTGGGGGCGATTGGCCAAAGAGAATTTGCATTGGCTCAAGCCCTTTACCCAAGTGCTTGATGAGTCCAACGCCCCGTTTTACAAATGGTTCGGCGACGGTGATCTTAACGTGTCTGCCAATTGCCTGGAAGCCAACATTGAGCGTGGCTTGGGTGGCAAAGTTGCGTTGATTTTTGAGGCCGACGGTGGTGAAGTGACCAAGGTCACTTACCACGAACTCTATGAGCGTGTTTGCCAGATTGCCAATGGCCTGAAGGCGCTTGGCTACAAATCTGGTGACAGGGCCATTATCTATTTGCCGATGTCGGTAGAAGCGGTGGCCTGCATGCAGGCATGCGCCCGTTTGGGGGTGATCCATTCCGTGGTGTTTGGCGGCTTTTCCGCCAAGGCCCTGCACGAGCGCATCATCGACGTTGGAGCTTCGCTGGTGATTACGGCTGACGAGCAGGTGCGCGGTGGCAAACAGATTCCCCTGAAGCCCGCAGTTGATGAGGCTTTTGCAATGGGTGGCTGCGAAATCGTACGCCACTGTATTGTTTATCAGCGCACGGGTGGCAAAGTTGCCTGGGATGACAAGCGGGACATGTGGTTGCATGACTTGGCCAAGGATCAACCCAAAACGTGTGCGGCGGTGCCGGTCAATGCGGAACACCCGCTATTTATCCTATACACATCGGGTTCAACGGGTAAGCCAAAAGGCGTTCAGCACAGCTCGGGCGGCTATCTGCTTTGGGCCAAGCTCACCATGCAGTGGACCTTTGATGCCAAGCCTGACGATGTATTTTGGTGTACAGCGGATGTGGGTTGGGTCACGGGTCACACCTACATCACCTACGGACCGCTTGCCAATGGCATGACACAGATTGTGTTTGAGGGTGTGCCAACCTATCCCAACGCCGGCCGCTTTTGGCAAATGATCGAGCAGCATAAGGTCAGCATTTTCTACACGGCTCCCACCGCTATCCGTTCCTTGATCAAGGTATCAGAAGCCAATGAGGCTGTGCATCCCAAGTCATTTGATCTGTCGAGCCTCAGACTGTTGGGCTCGGTCGGTGAACCGATCAATCCAGAGGCCTGGATGTGGTACTACATCAACGTCGGCGGCGAGCGCTGTCCGATTGTCGACACATGGTGGCAGACAGAGACGGGCGGTCATATGCTCACGCCGTTGCCAGGTGTCACGCCCTTAAAGCCGGGTTCATGCACCACGAGGCTGCCCGGCATTACGGCCGCCATTGTGGACGAGACCGGCGGTGATGTCGAGGCTGGGCACGGTGGTTTCTTGGTGATCAAGCGCCCATGGCCATCGATGATTCGCACCATCTGGGGTGACCCGGAGCGCTTCAAGAGCAGTTATTTCCCACCGGAGCTGCGCGGTTACTACCTCGCCGGTGATGGCGCCCAGTGTGATACTGACAACTGCTTCTGGATCATGGGGCGCATTGATGATGTGCTTAACGTCTCAGGCCACCGCCTTGGCACCATGGAAGTGGAGTCTGCGCTGGTGGCTCATGAGCTCGTGGCAGAGGCTGCTGTTGTGGGGCGCCCAGATGCAACAACGGGTGAGGCGGTGGTCGCGTTTGTCGTGCTCAAGCGCACCACACCGGAAGGTGAGGAGGCCGTTGCCATTGCCAAACAGTTGCGCGATTGGATTTCCAAGGAAATCGGTCCAATTGCCAAGCCCAAAGAGATCCGGTTCGGCGACAACTTGCCCAAGACGCGTTCGGGCAAGATCATGCGCCGCTTGCTAAGGGTGGTTGCCAAGGGTGAAGAGGTCACGCAGGACGTCTCAACCTTGGAGAACCCTGCGATTCTTGCTCAGTTGACCAAGCCGGTCTAAGCGCATCAGCGAAAGTCAGCAGCAAGCGCAACAGCAAAAAGCCCTGGTTCAGTTCAACCGGGGCTTTTTGCTTGTTGTAGTCACATGCGATATGAAGTGAGTGATTTGAAGCGTGTTTTGAATCTGGAATCTTCTGTCAATGCTGATCGCATGATGCATGATCAGCCCGTTTGGCCTGCGCTGCTCTCTGGCATCATGGCGACATTGGTTGGCATTGGGCTGGCGCGATTTGCCTACACACCACTCATTCCTGTGCTGATTCAGTCAGGTTGGTTCACCGTTGGCGAGGCTGTCTATTTGGGTGCGGCGAACTTGCTGGGCTATCTGATTGGGGCTTTGTCAGCGCATCGCCTGACTGAGCGGTTTGCTCCCCGCATGGTTCTGGCGTTCAGTTTGTTAACCATTGTGCTGAGCTTTTTGCTGTGTGCTTGGCCAGCTGACTTTTACTGGTTTTTTGTGTGGCGATTTTGCGCTGGCTTGGCCGGGGCGATCTTGATGGTGGTGGTGCCCTCGATGGCACTGTCGTGCACGCCCTTGAATCAAAGAACCATGGTTGGCACGCTGATGTTCAGTGGGATCGGGATTGGTGCGGTCTTGGCGGCCATCGTGATCCCGGCCTTGCTTTCGTGGAACCTGACAATCACCTGGTTTGCCCTCGCTGCGCTGGCGTTGGTGTGTGGGCTCGCGTGTGATCAAGGCGTGCGTCCAATGGCGCTTAACAGCCAAGTCTTCAGAGTCAATGCAATTCCAACGACAAACACCAAGGTAGTGCCAATCATTGTGGTCCTGGTGATATCGGCTTATGCGCTAGATGCCGTTGGGTTCGTGCCTCACACCGTGTTTTGGGTAGACTACCTCGCTCGTGAAAAAGGTTTCGGTCAAACGGCTGCATCGCTACAGTGGGCACTGTTTGGTGTTGGTGCCGTGTGTGGGCCACTGATTGCTAACCGCATGGTGGCGCGGTTTGGCTGGGGCGCCAGCCTTGCTTTGGTGTTTGGGCTGAAGGCTTGCGCGATCTTGATGCCGGTGTTGTCATTGGCATGGATCAGTCAGTCGCTGTCGTCTTTGCTGGTCGGCGCGTTTGTGCCAGCCATCACGGCTTTGACCTCTGGTCGATTGGCTGAAATCGTTGGTCCGGCGCGCCATAAGCAAGCTTGGGGTCAAGCCACTGCGGCATTTGCTGCGGCACAAGCCTTGTCTGGCTATCTCATGTCAGCAGCCTATGGTGTGTTGGGAAGCTATACGCCGCTGTATGTCATTGCCAGTGCGCTACTTGCGCTTGGCGCATTGCTGATCGTGACTAGTAG
This sequence comes from Lautropia mirabilis, assembly GCA_945876565.1. Taxonomy (GTDB): domain Bacteria; phylum Pseudomonadota; class Gammaproteobacteria; order Burkholderiales; family Burkholderiaceae_B; genus Algicoccus. The sequence goes on from CAMCOS010000003.1 coordinate 22,378, forward strand.
CCGCTATCGGTGCGGTGGCTAGGGTTTGCTGGTCTTGGCTGGCGTTGCTGGCTGGCGCTGTTGGTTGGTGCCGGCTGTGTCCTAGCGAAGCTCGATTTCCACAAAAACCAAAGGCTTGTCACCGGCATTGACGACGTTGTGGTGCACGCCAGCAGGGCGACTGTAGGCAACCCCTTGCGTTAATTCGGCGCGCACTGGCCCGTCCGGCGTCTCTAGCAACAGTTGGCCATCGGTGGTAGGTACCACCACATAGTCGTGGCCGTGGGTGTGCCAGCCTGTTTCTGCCCCAGGCTCAAAGTGCCACTGAGTGACGATGACACGGTCATTGTCAATTTGTCGGCTCGGTGTCGCTTGGGGGCGAGCATTGGTTGTCATGTGGCTTCCTTATGCAGGGCGCGTTTGAGCGCAACCGCGCAGACGCCGATGGCAAGGTTGGCTTCGTCGATGAGTTTACCCATCAGTACAAAGCCGTGGATTTGTCGGGTGAAACAGATGTACTGAGTGGCAGTGCCCGCTTTGGAAAGCGCGTTGGCGTAGGCAAGTCCCTCGTCGTGCAGAGGGTCAAATCCGGCGGTCAGCACAAATGCCGGGGGCAAGCCCGAAAGGTCGGTGGCGAACAAGGGTGAGGCTAATAAGTCCTTGCGCCCTTCAGGCGACTGGAAATAGTGGTCGTAGAAGTAGGCTAGGTCATGTTTGCTCAACAGATAACCTTCGCCGTTGCGGTCGATAGAATCACTTTGCATCAGTGCGTCAGTGATGGGATAAATGAGCAACTGAAATGTCAACTTGATGTTTGCGTCGTCACGCAAGGTTAAAGCCGTTACTGCCGCTAGCTGACCACCTGCACTATCACCACCAACGGCAAGACGGCTTGGATCAATACCCAAGTCAGTCGCGTGGTGGTGCACCCATCGTGTTGCGACTAGACAATCTAGCGCGGCTGCTGGGTATGGATGCTCGGGCGCCAATCGGTAGTCGACTGCGACAACCACGCAGGTGGCCTGGTTGCATAGTTCACGGCACAAACCGTCGTGCGTCTCGAGATTGCCGATCACAAAGCCGCCACCATGAAAGTAGACCAGCGCCGGCAACGCCGAATGTGTGTTGTGCGCAGGGCGATAGACGCGCAGCTTTAATTCACCACCGGACCCAGCCATGGAAATATCATTGATTTGCCCTACAGGCACGGGTGGTGGCTGCATGAGATCGCGCCGTGCAAGGTAAGCTTGGCGCGCATCAACGGGGGTGAGCTTATGCGTTGGTGCGGCCCCGCGTTCGGCCACCCAGTCAAGCAGTGCCTGGGTTTGTGGATCAAGCCTGTTGCTCATTTTTCCTCACATGCCCGTGTACACAGGGCCTTCGCCGCCTTGTGGCGCCACCCAGACAATATTTTGTGAAGGGTCTTTAATGTCACAGGTTTTGCAGTGCACGCAGTTTTGGGCGTTGATTTGCAACCGGTCTGACCCCGTGTCATCTTTGACGTATTCGTAAACGCCGGCTGGACAATAGCGCTGCTCAGGGCCTGCATAAGTTGCCAGGTTGAGCTTGACTGGCACAGTTGTGTCTCGAAGCGTTAAGTGAACCGGCTGATTTTCTTCATGATTGGTGTTGGAAATGAACACGGAACTCAGGCGATCAAAGGTGATCTTGCCATCTGGTTTGGGATAGTCAATGCGCATGCATTCGGCTGCTGGCTTTAGGCACTCGTGGTCTGCCTTGTCGCGGTGGATGGTCCAGGGAATATTGCCGCGCAATAGCCACTGCTCAATACCGGTCATGACCGTGCCAACCGTCCTGCCTTTTTTGAACCACTGTTTGAAATTACGGGCTTTGTTTAGCTCTGCATGCAGCCAAGATTGCTCAAAGGCTGCAGGGTAGGCAGTCAGTTCATCCTGACTTCGCTCGGCCACAATGGCATCAAACGCAGCCTCAGCTGCCATCATGCCTGACTTGATCGCGGCATGGCTGCCCTTGATCCTTGAGGCATTCAGAAAGCCCGCTTCGCAACCCACCAGCACGCCGCCGGGGAAGGCCAGTTTCGGCAACGACAGCAGTCCACCAGCGGTGATCGCTCGTGCGCCATAGGCAATTCGCTTGCCCCCCTCGAAAGTGGGTTTGATGGCAGGATGTGTTTTGTAGCGCTGAAACTCTTCAAATGGAGATAGCCAGGGGTTGGCATAGTCAAGACCCACCACCACACCAACGGCGACTTGGTTGTTCTCCATGTGGTAGAGGAAAGATCCACCGTACGTGTCTGCATCGAGCGGCCAGCCAGCCGTATGAATAACTAAGCCGGGTCTTGATTTGGCTGGATTAATTTCCCACAGCTCTTTGATACCGATGCCGTAGCTTTGTGGATCACGCCCTTGGTCCAGTTTGTAATGAGCGATCAACTCACGCCCGAGCTGGCCGCGAGCGCCTTCAGCAAAGACCGTGTATTTCGCCAAAAGAGCCATGCCGGGCTGGAACTGGTCGGTGGGTTGGCCATCGCGGCCGACTCCCATGTCACCAGTGGCCACACCGACAACCTGATTCTGTTCACCATAGAGTAGTTCCGTTGCGGCAAACCCTGGGAATATCTCAACCCCAAGCGCTTCGGCCTGCTCGGCTAGCCAGCGGGCGACTTGTCCCAGGCTAATGATGTAGTTGCCATGGTTCTTAAAGCATTCCGGCAATAGCCATTCTGGGGTTTGCTTCGCACCGGATGGCGACAAAAAGAGAAACTGATCCTCTGTTACAGGTGTATTTAGGGGCGCGCCGCGATCTTTCCAGTCAGGAATCAGCTCGGTCAGTGCCTGTGGGTCCATCACTGCGCCAGACAGGATGTGTGCACCGATCTCACTTCCTTTTTCTAGGACACAGACCGAGATTTCCTGGCTCTTTTCATGGGCGAGCTGCTTGATCCGTATGGCAGTGGCGAGACCAGCAGGTCCGCCGCCTGCGACCACTACGTCGTATTCCATCGACTCTCTTTCTGACATGAGTGCGCCCTCGTGATTGCCCCTACAATCAGTTGATTGTATTGCACCGCCTTGCTCTACAAGGTGGTTGCGGCCTTGCAATCTGCCAAAGAAGCTCTTCGGCCGATTGGTAAACATGCCTGTTGGAGAAAGCAATGGCTGGTTCTCGTCAATTGTCTGCGGGTGACGTGTTTGAGGTTGATCTGCCGATGCGCTGGGCTGATGCAGACATGCTGCGCCACATGAATAACACGGTTTATTTTCGGTTCATGGAAGAGGCCCGCGTTCAAATGCTTGCAGCCGCTGGCCTAGAGGTTGCCGGTGAGGTCAGCAATATGGTCGTGCATTGTTCGTGCGATTTTTTGCGCGCCATCACCTACCCGGCCACGGTTCGGGTCAAGCTGATTGTGGAAAAGGTTGGGCGCACGAGCCTTACCCAAATTAACGAGATCTACGTCGTTGGGGATACGGCTTCTGGACCTTACGCGCGGGGTAAGACTGTACTGGTCAGCATCGACACACTGAATCACTGCGCTGCGCCCTGGACTGCGGAGGCTTTGGGCGCACTAGGTGCAGTCTGCAGCCGGGGGGATGAGTAATCAGCGGGTCTGTCTGTTTTGTGTCTAAATCGCAAGTAAACTCTGTGACATCAATGCCAATTTTTACTATCAAATGCCCTAAGGCCGGGCGAGGAGTCGTTTGAATGGAAAAAGTCTATGCCAGTGCTGCTCAAGCACTTGCCGGTGTGGTCAAGGACGGGCAAACCATTGCCGTGGGTGGTTTCGGTCTTTGCGGTATTCCCGAGGCACTGATTGCTGCCTTGCGTGACAGCAAAGTCGGAAATTTGACTTGCATCAGCAACAACGCCGGCGTTGATGGTTTTGGTCTTGGCATGCTGCTGCAAACCCGGCAGGTCAAAAAGATGATCGCCTCCTATGTGGGTGAAAACAAAGAGTTTGAGCGTCAGTACCTGGCTGGCGAGCTTGAGCTTGAATTCACCCCGCAAGGGACCTTGGCTGAAAAGCTGCGCGCCGGTGGTGCGGGCATACCGGCGTTCTACACCAAAACCGGTGTGGGTACGATCGTGGCCGATGGCAAGGAAACCAAAGAATTTGACGGCCAAACCTACGTGATGGAGCGCTCGCTCGTGCCAGACGTGTCCTTGGTCAAGGCGTACATTGCGGATCGCAGCGGCAACCTGGTGTTTCGCAAGACAGCGCGTAACTTCAACCCGAACGTGGCCATGGCGGGCAAGATCACGATTGCTGAGGTCGAGCGCGTGGTCGACACCGGCGAGCTTGACCCGGACATGGTCCATCTGCCAGGTATTTACGTGCATCGTATTGTGATCAACGACGCCCCGGAAAAACGCATCGAGCAGCGCACTGTGCGCGCCGCCAAATAAAGGAGATAGACATCATGGCATGGACTCGTGATGAAATGGCTGCGCGCGCTGCGCGCGAATTGCAGGATGGTTTTTACGTCAACCTGGGTATTGGGTTGCCAACCCTGGTGGCTAACTACGTGCCTGATGGCATGGAGGTGTGGTTACAGTCAGAAAATGGTCTGCTTGGTATTGGGCCGTTTCCGACCGAAGATGAAGTTGATCCGGACATGATCAATGCGGGCAAGCAGACCGTCACCACCTTGCCTGGCTCGTCGATTTTTTCTTCCGCAGACTCTTTTGCCATGATTCGTGGTGGCAAAATCAATTTGGCTATTTTGGGTGCCATGCAGGTCTCAGAAAAAGGGGACTTGGCCAACTGGATGATCCCAGGCAAGATGGTCAAAGGCATGGGCGGTGCCATGGACTTGGTTGCTGGCGTCAGCCGTGTGGTCGTGCTCATGGAGCATGTGGCCAAGAAAAAAGACGGTACCGAGGACATGAAGTTGTTGCCTCAATGCAACCTGCCGTTGACCGGTGTGGGTGTGGTGGACATTATCATCACCGATTTGGGTGTGATGGAAGTCACCTCAGATGGTCTGAAACTGATCGAGTTGGCGCCAGGCGTCACGGTCGATGAGGTTAAGTCCAAGACGCTGGCCAAACTCGATGTGTCGGCGGTGGCGTAACCGGTAATGGGTCACTCAAGCCTTGCCCAATTGCGGCTAGCGGCGCTGCGCGGTGCGATGGCGAGCCACGCCATCGATGCTTGCCTGATGCCATCGGCCGACCCCCACTTATCTGAGTATTTGCCCAAGCACTGGCAGATTCGGCGTTGGTTGACAGGATTCACTGGCTCGGTGGGATCCGTGTTGGTGACTGCCTCCGAGGCACATCTGTGGGTTGATAGCCGCTACTGGGTGCAGGCTGAGCAAGAGCTGGCTGGCAGTGGATTTGAGCTTAAGCGAATCGGTATCGTGACGGATCCGGGTCCGCTTAATTGGCTGGGTGAGTCGTTAGCTGATGGCCAATGTTTGGCCGTTGATGGTCGAACCCTTTCGGTTTCGGCGCATGCTCAGCTGACTGCGGCGCTTTCGTCTGGGGTTACGATCAATTTGGACCTTGATTTGCCGGGTCAGGCCTGGCAAGAGCGGCCTGATCTGCCTCGAGCGCGCGTGACGGTGTGGCTAGATCAGTTGGCTGGTCTGACCCGCGCAGACAAACTGCGCATGATCAGAGAGCAGATCAAGCAGCGGGGTGCCACGCATCACCTGGTGAGTTCCCTGGATGATGTGGCTTGGATTTTGAACTTGCGCGGCAGTGATGTTCCGTTCAATCCCGTGTTTTTAGGGCACTTGCTCATCACTGCGGGTGATGCGGTGTGTTTTATGGACAGCGCCAAAGTCACGCCTGACATCGTTGATTTGCTTGCCGCCGACGGTGTTTCGGTTGCTGATTACGACACACTTTTGGTCAGCATGCTTGGGCTCAACGTCAGCGACACTTTGCTCATTGATCCAGCGCGCACCGCGAGTGCGTTTGTGCTGCCGTGTCCGGCACAGCGCGTGGAGACGATTAATCCAAGCACGCTAGCCAAGTCTCGCAAGAATGCCGTGGAGTTGGCGCATTGGCGCGACGTGATGGCCATGGATGGTGCGGCCTTGTGTGAGTTTTTTGCTTGGCTCGATGATGCGATCGAGCGTCGGGAGCAAGCGCCGTTGACTGAGCTGACGATCGATGAGCAGGTCTGTGCGTCTCGTGCGAGGTCACCCAAGTTCATCGGACCAAGTTTTGCGACCATTGCTGCATTCAATGCTAACGGTGCGATGCCGCATTACCGGGCAACCGAGGAGGCTCATGCGCGCATTCAGGGCGATGGGCTCTTGCTGATCGATTCGGGTGGCCAGTACCTCGGTGGCACCACCGACATCACACGCATGGTGCCCGTGGGGCAACTGTGTGCCCAACAGTTGCTCGATTGCACGCTGGTGCTCAAAGCCATGATTGCCTTGTCCCAATTACGGTTTCCGCAAGGCATTGCCGCGCCGCTCATCGATGCGATTGCGCGCGCTCAGCTTTGGCAACAGGGTTTGGACTATGGTCATGGCACTGGGCACGGTGTTGGATATGGCTTGAACGTGCACGAAGGACCGCAAGTGCTGTCATATCGGGCGCCCGTGAATCGGAACATGGCGCTTTGGCCCGGCATGGTCACCTCCAACGAGCCGGGTCTTTATCGCCCGGGGCAATGGGGCGTTCGTATTGAGAACCTGGTGTGCGCCGAGCCCTATGCGGAGAATGAATTTGGTACGTTTTTGCAGTTTGAGACGTTGACAGTCTGTCCAATTGATCTGCGTTGCATCGATGGTGCGCTGCTAACGACAGCCGAGCGGGTCTGGGTCAACGAGTATCACGCTCATGTCAGGCAAACATTAGGGCCGCGACTTTCCGGGCGGTCATTGCAATGGCTACTGGATCGAACCGAGCCGCTACCGCTATAATCCAAATTTCCTGCTAGCGCCCCTCAGCCGGCGCGTCTTTATATGACCAAGTATGTATTTGTCACTGGCGGCGTGGTTTCATCCCTGGGCAAGGGGATAGCTGCCGCATCTCTGGCCGCCATTCTCGAGTCTCGCGGCCTCCAAGTTACTTTGTTAAAGCTTGATCCCTACATCAACGTAGACCCAGGCACGATGAGTCCGTTTCAGCATGGCGAGGTCTTTGTGACCGAAGATGGTGCTGAGACCGACCTTGATTTGGGGCACTATGAGCGATTCATTTCGTCCAAGATGCGTAAAGCCAACAACTTTACGACGGGCCAGATCTATGAGTCGGTGCTGCGCAAGGAGCGCCGTGGTGACTATCTGGGCAAGACGGTTCAAGTGATCCCGCACATCACCAACGAGATTCAAGAGTTCATTGCCCGCGGCGCGAGCCAAGCTTGGGAAGGTGCCACTGACGTTGCCATTGTTGAAATCGGCGGCACAGTAGGTGACATCGAGTCCTTGCCGTTTCTGGAGGCGGCCCGCCAGATGAGTCTTCGTCTTGGCCGTAACCAGGCAGCCTTTGTGCACTTGACTCTGGTGCCTTACATCGCGACAGCCGGTGAGCTAAAGACCAAGCCCACACAGCATTCTGTTCAAAAGCTTCGTGAGATCGGCATCATTCCCCATGCGCTGCTTTGTCGTGCCGACCGCCCAATCCCGGATGATGAGCGGGCGAAGATTTCGATGTTCTCCAATGTGCCGCTTGATGCGGTGATATCCGTTTGGGATGCCAGTTCAATCTACGAGATCCCTGGCATGCTGCACGCCCAGGGACTTGATAGCCTTATTTGTGATGCCTTGGCGTTGAATGCGCCGCAGGCTGATTTGTCGATGTGGGATGATTTGCTTGATGCGATCGCGCATCCGGAGCATGAGGTTCGTATCGCCATGGTTGGCAAGTACGTTGACCTCACCGAGTCATACAAGTCTCTAACGGAGGCCTTGAGTCACGCCGGCATTCATACGCGCTCCAAGGTGAGTGTGACTTATATTGATTCAGAGGATATCGAGGCGCATGGCCCGCAAGTGCTGGCCGAGTTTGACGCGATTTTGGTGCCTGGCGGGTTTGGTAAACGCGGTACGGAAGGAAAGATTGTTGCGATTCAGTATGCGCGTGAGCATCAGGTGCCTTATTTGGGTATTTGTTTGGGCATGCAGCTTGCCGTGGTTGAGTTTGCCAGGCACGTCGCGGGCCTGACAGATGCCAACAGCACCGAGTTTGATCCAGCATCGCCGCATCCTGTGGTGGCCTTGATCACGGAATGGTTGGATAGTGAAGGCAAACTAGAAGTGCGCAGCGAGTCCTCGGATTTGGGTGGCACCATGCGCAAAGGCGCTCAGCGCTGTCCAGTCAAATCCCAGACGCTCGCACACCGGATCTACGGTGATGAAGTAAACGAGCGCCATCGTCATCGCTACGAGGTTAATAACATTTACGTCCCCAAGCTCGAGCAGGCTGGTTTGGTGATTAGTGCCAGAACACCCACAGAGAATTTGCCTGAAATCATGGAGATACCAAGTCACCCATGGTTTATGGGGGTGCAGTTCCATCCGGAATTTACCTCGACACCGCGTGACGGTCATCCGCTTTTTATTGGGTTCATTCGAGCTGCCTTGGCCCACCAAGCCAAGCGTCGGGAGGTTTCATGAAGCTAGCGGGGTTTGAGGTTGGGCTTGATCAGCCGATATTTCTGATCTCCGGGCCATGTGTGATCGAGTCTCGCGGCATGGCCATGGAAACGGCTGCTGCATTAAAAGAAATTACCACCATGCTTGGCATACCGTTCATCTACAAAAGCTCGTTTGATAAGGCCAATAGGAGCTCGGCGAGCTCGTTTCGAGGCTTGGGCATGGCTGAAGGTCTGCAAATTCTGGCTGACATCCGCGAGACGCTACAGGTGTCTGTGCTAACCGATGTGCACGATATTGAGCAAATCGGTCCGGTGGCAGAAGTGGTCGATGTGTTGCAAACACCGGCTTTCTTGTGCCGCCAGACTGACTTCATTCAGGCTTGTGCAGTCAGTGGTAAACCGGTCAATATCAAAAAAGGGCAGTTTCTGGCACCGGAAGACATGATTCAAGTCGTACGCAAGGCTGAGCTTGCAGCGACTGAAGCGGGGCTTGAGCCTCAAATCATGGTGTGTGAACGTGGTGCTTCCTTCGGTTATCACAACCTGGTGTCTGACATGCGGTCTTTAGCCATCATGCGCCAAACCGGGCGTCCGGTGGTATTTGATGCGACTCATTCGGTTCAGTTGCCGGGCGGCCAAGGCACGAGCTCTGGCGGGCAGCGTGAGTTTGTCCCGGTGTTGGCGCGTGCTGCGGTTGCGGTTGGGGTGGCTGGCCTTTTTATGGAAAGCCATCCCGATCCAGCCAAGGCCTTGTCAGATGGGCCCAATGCCGTGCCGTTATCGAAGATGGCGCAGTTGCTGCAGACACTGGTCGCGCTAGATCGGGTTAGCAAGGCGGCTGGCTATTTGGAAGCCGATTTTTAGAGCAGTTTATTTTGACGATTTAGAAACCATTGAGACGGGAATTTATCATGAGTGCAATTGTAGACATCATCGGCCGGGAAATTATGGATTCGCGCGGCAATCCAACGGTTGAGTGTGATGTACTGTTGGAGTCTGGTGCCATGGGCAGGGCCTCGGTGCCATCCGGTGCATCCACTGGCGAGCGTGAGGCCATTGAGTTGCGCGATGGCGATAAGTCTCGCTTTCTGGGCAAAGGGGTTCTGAACGCCGTACAAAATCTAAACACCGAAATTGCCGAAGCGCTCATGGGTCTGGATGCCCAGGAACAAACCTTTATCGATCGCACCATGATCGAGCTCGATGGCACGCAGAGCAAATCTCGGCTCGGTGCCAATTCAATTTTGGCTGCCAGCATGGCTGTTGCTCGCGCAGCTGCAGAAGAGTCTGGTTTGTCGCTTTATCGTTATTTCGGGGGTAGTGGCCCGATGAGCATGCCCGTGCCGATGATGAATGTGATCAACGGTGGTGCACATGCAAACAATTCGCTCGATTTACAGGAATTCATGATTTTGCCGATAGGAGCAAGCTCGTTTCGTGAAGCCATTCGCATGGGTGCAGAGACATTTCATGCACTAAAGAAGTTAATTGATGAGCAGGGAATGTCCACGGCGGTGGGTGACGAGGGCGGCTTTGCACCGAGCGTGGCCAATCACGAAGCAGCCATTGAGCTGATTTTGCGCGCGATTCAGAATGCAGGTTATGAGCCTGGCACCCAAATTGCGTTGGGGCTTGATTGTGCCGCTTCTGAGTTCTACCGCAACGGGCAGTATCACTTGGCCGGTGAAGGTAACTTGACATTGTCATCAACCGATTTTGCGAATCTGCTGGCCACCTGGTGTGATAAGTACCCCATTATCTCGATTGAAGATGGCATGTCAGAAAACGACTGGGAAGGTTGGAGGATATTGACCGAGATGCTTGGCAAGAAGGTACAGCTTGTTGGCGATGACCTCTTTGTGACCAACACCAAGATTCTGAAGCAGGGTATCGATCAAAACATCGCCAACTCCATTCTCATCAAGATCAATCAAATCGGCACATTGACTGAAACCTTTGCTGCCATCGAGATGGCAAAGCGCGCTGGTTACACTGCGGTGGTGTCTCATCGCTCCGGTGAAACCGAAGACTCAACGATTGCCGATATTGCCGTGGCGACCAATGCCATGCAGATTAAGACCGGTTCAATGTCTCGTTCGGATCGAATGGCTAAGTACAACCAGCTTTTGCGCATTGAGGAAGAGCTTGCAGAAGTGGCCAGCTATCCTGGACGAGACGCTTTCTATAACTTGCGCTAGAGGGCAACGCCATGCGGCTGATTTTTCTGACGCTGCTGGTGTTGTTTGTGTTGATTCAATACCCCCTGTGGTTCGGGCAGGGGGGATGGATGTCAGTTTGGGACTTGCAGCAAAAAGTCGCCGAGCAACAAGCAATCAACGACGGTTTGCGCGCTCGCAATCAAGCGATGGAAGCTGAAGTGGAGGATTTGCGTTCGGGCACTCAGGCCAGTGAGGAGAGAGCCCGCCGTGAGTTGGGTTTGATGCAGGACAGAGAGGTCTTTATTCAGATCCTGCCAGCACAAACGCCAGGTTCACAGGTGAGTGTCCCAGGTGCTGCGACCACACCCGAAGTCTCGCCCACATCCTCCACATCCTCCCCGGCAACGCAGTTGCCAAGGCTGAGGTCTCAGTAACCTTAACAAATCTCGAATCAACGCTGATTCAGCGTCACGCATGGCCTGGTCAATCGTTGCCGGTGGCTTTGCATGATTGCGCGGTGCTCCAGACGAATCGTGACAGGGTCAACGATCTTGCGCACCCACGGGCTTAGCGCTCGATACTCGATAATGGCTAGCACGTTTAACTGGTTAGCCTCGAATATCGTTTTGTGACTGCGAGGACCCATGCCATCAGGGCGGCCTCGGTCGATTGCAGCGCGGTGCTGGGCCACCAAATGGTCATGGCGAATGACAGGCTTGCCCAGCTTTCTGGACAGTGGCTTGTCCACGAAGTCCGTCATCATGGCATTGACTGGGTCGGTCACGCAGAGCTTGATGGGCACTTGCAGGTCACGTGCCAAGTGCTTTTTGAGTCGCGCCAACAAGGCCTCGATCGTGCCGCCCGCGAGGGCGGTATCGTCGGTGGCGCGTTGTACGGCCAAAGCAAGGCGCTGCCTCGCATTATGCCAATGGCTCGCTTCAATGGTCATAGAGCCAAGCAGCAGCAAAGGCAACGCGGCAATGCACCATTGCAACATGGCACTGCCGCGTGTAGTTTGGTGGTTAGATGCGGTGTGAGACATGTCGTTATGATGCCCAAAGCCCGCACGTTTGGATATTCGTGTGAATACGCAGTGACGCCGTCCGTTGTCGCAATGAGGCACGACATTCGGGCAGGTGTTGAGAATTTAGACCAACGCTTCAGGCAAAACGCCAACGGGAAGTCCAAAGCAAACAGCAAGCCAAACATCGAACACTAGCATCACGATGCCCGAGGACTTTGTTCAATTCGTATTGTCGGGTTATCCAGAAGTGTCGGCAATCTTGCCCTCTGATATGTTTTCTGAATAAAAAGGAGAGACAACATGCAAATCCCCACAAGACTCTTTCGGCTCATCGCTGGCGCTTTAGCGACGCTTTTGGTTGGCGCGGCCGCATGGGCGCAATCGCCCAACATCAAAGACCCCTTGGTTCAGGATCCGGAACGTGTCTTGCTTGTCGGCAATAGCTATTTGTACTACGGCGACAGTCTGCACAATGTGCTGCGTCGCATGGTCGCTGCCGACCAACCGGAGTTGGGGAAAAAACTGAAGTACAAGTCGGCAACGATCGGTGGCGCGAGCCTCGATCATCACAACATTGACTGGCTTACGACACCCGGCAAGATTGGCATTGCCGAGCCGTTTCAGTTGGTCATACTGCAAGGGCACAGTGCCGCTGCGCTCGGCGAAAAGCAGTCAAAGATTCATCAAGACGCATCCCGAGAAGCGACCGCGATCATCAAGTCGCGCGGTGGTGAAGTCGCCCTCTACATGACGCAATCCTATGTTCCTCCGCATAAGGGAACTAACCCGGAGAATGTCAAAAAGAACCGAGATTTTTACGTTCAACTGGGCAATGAACTCGGCGCCATGGTGCTTCCTGTCGGGCTAGCCTTCGAGGAAGCCTATCGTCGTTACCCGGATATTAAGCTTCACAAGGATTATGACGGAAGCCATCCATCGCGCGCGGGAACTTACCTGGCTGCTGCGACCATTTATGCGGCCATCTATGGCAGGTCGCCTGTGGGCAACTCGTTTGACGCGTTTGGCGAAGTAGACCCCGAGACCATTCGCAAGCTTCAGGAAGTCGCCCAAGACACGGTGCAAACGTTTTATGGCCGCTGATGTGGTTCAATTGCGCAGCAGATTCGAGTGCGACCATAGAGGGGGTTGATTGCGGTGCGGCATCGCCATCGCCATTGCCGTTGCTTTTTTGTGCTCGAATGGCGCACAGTTTGATCTCGCGTCGGTTCAGCGTGAACGGATGGCGAAACAGCAGGCTGAGGCGTCGCTGGCAACGCAAGCTCTAGCGTCGGGCTAAAGGCAGATCGAGTGGCGCCCGCACTCGTTTCGCCAGCCGGGTAACAGACGAATTTAGGATTAACCAAAAGAGGAATTTAGGATTAACCAACAAGCCCCCACCTCAACCGCAGGCGGTTAGTGGGAGGCATTCCAAGTTCAGTGACCCTATTGCAGTTGATCGGTGCTCTCTGGGCTTACAGGCTTGAATAGGGCGGCGGCGTCAACGGCATCAAAGCGATAGGGTGTTGCGCAGAACTCGCAGGTCACTTCAACTTGGCCTTGCTCAGCAATGATGTCATCGACCTCTTGTTGGCCAAGGCTGCGCAGCATCGCTGCCACGCGATCACGGTCACAGCCACAACGCCAACTCAAGCTAGCGCGCTCAAGGCCAATCACTGGCGTCTCCCAAAACAGCCGGTGCAACAAAACCTCGCTGTCTAGATCAACGAGCTCGCGCGCTTCAATGGTGTCACATAGTGCTTGGGCGTGCTCCCAAGAGGCGGCAAGGGCCTGACTTGATGCAACCGCAGTGCCACCGTCGTGGGGCATGCGTTGCAGCAATAGGCCGCCAACGCGTGTTGTGGCTGCGGCTAGCCATATCCGGGTCTCGAGTTGCTCGGATTGGCGCATATAGTCCTCTAGGACTTCTGCGACCGTGTCGCTGCTAAGCGGCACGATGCCTTGATAGGGTTGGCGACCCGGATTGTCGCGTGGTGGATTCAAAATGACAGAGAATCGACCTTGCCCATCGGCATTCAGCAGCGATTGCAAACCAGCCTGATCGTCTTCTGGACTGTGGTTGAGCTTGATAGTGGCCCGCAGACTCATGTCGTGGCGACACTCCACCACAATGAGTTTGACCGCGCCATTGCCTTGTAACTGAAGTAACAATGACCCATCAAACTTTAGATTGGCTGTCAGCAGGGTTGCGGCAGCAACTAATTCGCCAAGCAGGTTGCGCACGGCTGGTGATGGTGATTGGTGCAACTGTGCCGTCTGCCACACCTGCTCGATTTGCACCGAAATGACACGTGCACTGCGATCGTGCAAAAGAAACTTGTTCAAACAGTCCGACTTGCTCATCATCCAATCCGCTTCAACGATTTGGCATAGAACTGAGCACGCTCTTGGTAGTTCAGATTGTTGGCATGCATGTCGGCTATTTCCTCGTCCGTGAGCGAACGCACGATTTTGCCGACTCCGATCACGAGGCTGCCATCCGGAATCTCGCGGCCTTCGGGCACGATCGCACCGGCGCCGATCAGGCAATTTTTGCCGATCACTGCATGATTTAAGACGATTGCCTGCATGCCGATCAGTGAGCCGCTGTGAATCGTGCAGCCGTGAAGCATGGCTTGATGCCCGACGGTAACGTTGTCGTGAATGGTCAGTGGCGTATCAAGGTCGACGTGCAGCACGCAGCCTTCCTGAATGTTGGAGCCGGCTCGAATGTCAATTCGGGTGTTGTCGCCACGGATGCTGACATTGGGCCAGACACTCGCATTGGGCCCTATGCGCACATCACCGATTAACACGGCAGACTCGTGCACCCAGGCTGTTGGGTCAATGTGCGGCACAAGTTGGTCAAGCTGATAGATAGGCATGGTCAGGCTGTCTTTTAGTTGGTTTTTAAAGGGTGATCGCTCTAGAGGAAGTCAATCAGCGCTTGGTATGCGCGGGTCTGCCAGGGACAACGGCTGACCTGATCAGCTCGCGACATCGCCTGGTGGTCCACCAGACCGATGCGTATGTTTACCTGATCATTAGCCAAACCCATCGCATTTAAAATACGCTTTGCCATATCCATGCGAAGGTTCAAGCGCCAAGGTTTCATGTGACGTTCATGAGTAGGTCCGGTATCCAGCACAACCCATACTTCCGTCTTCTGCGTCATCTGCGTTTGCTGCTTGCGAGCAGCAACGAAAGCCACCTGCGCCCATTTCACTTGCGGTTCAAGCAATACCGCTTGCTCGAGTTGCCACAGGCTGATTGAGCATCCGGCAATGGTTTGCCACTGATCGGTATACCCCAGTACCCGCCAGCAACCATCTTCTAGTTCTTGGGCGTAGAGGTTGGTGCGCCACCACGTTGGCAGCTGCGCGCTCAAGTCAAGGCTGTCTTTGACTGGCCAAGCCTGAGTGAACTGCGCCGGGTCGGTCTGTTGCGCCAGATCCGTGCGTGAGATTTCGATTTGACCGGTTGTTAAGCGAGCGTCGGTTGCTTGGGCCTGAGTCCCTGCCAGGCGGATGCGATGCCCGGGTACCAGACGTCCGCTGCTGTGGTTAGGTTCATGCCACTTCGCCAAGCTCTGTGCAATGAACAAACCAGCGCCACTGATGAACGTGCTCAGGTTGGGTTTAACGCCATAGGCTTGTTGTGCCTGTGTTTGCCAGTCCGGGTGCAGTGAATGGTCAAGCAGTGCCAGGCCCGACAACGGGTTCGAGGCGGGCTGTCCACTCGTGTCGGACTTTAGTGCCGTGATCAGGCTATGCGCAGTCGTGACCACATGCGTCACCTGACTTGGCAGATTGGCTGGCGTGGGTAGTCGTGGCGCTAGCAACACTGTTTGCCCAAAATAGAGGGTGGGCAATATGGCGGCTAGCAGTCCTGCCTCATCCCAAGGCATTAGCGTGGTCATCAGCTGCCTGCTATGGGCAGGAAACCAGTTTGCCGCCATCACAAAGCCGGGCAATTGACCGATCAGTGACTGATGTGACAGCACCATGGCCGACTGCGGGTCCAAGTCAGGGCCAGTGTGTTCTGGCCAGACCATGAGCGCTGGATCGGACGGTAGCGGTTGCATGGGCATATGGGTGGTTGCCTGGCGGGCAATCAGACCACGCCAGTTCATCACACGACCATCATAGACATCGATACCAATCGTGTGTTTGATGCGGGGGCAGCGAGAGATGGCCAGAAGTGTTTCAGACTGGGTGCTGCCGTCGATCAAGGCGACTTGGCTGCGTGCTTGTTTGATTTTTGGTAGCAGCACATCGGCGCTGCTCGAGGGTGGCAAAGGCACGGCGACAGCGCGTACTGCCCAGCATGCCAGCAACGATACAAGAACGTCACTCGGGTTACTCAGTACGATCACCACGCGATCGCCCGGTATGACGCCCAAACGAGTCAAGCCATTGGCAAGCTGCGCTGTCATGCGTCCCAACTCAGCGAACGTTGTGAGCCGCGTGTTGCCGAGCGTGTCTTGACGTATCAGGGCAGGGCGCTGCTCGTGGCTTGGTAAGCCAGACCATTGCAAGCAACATGCCGCGGCCAGGCTAAAGCCCTTGGGCACATGCCAGCGGAATGTCTTGTAAAGCTCGGAATATGACTCCACCATCGGTCTGCGGCCGCTCTAGTTTTGTGAAAAAATGTAAAGCATCGCCGACTCTAGCGGACTTGGCAAGTGGCTAGGTGTTTTTTTTGTGCTTTGCAGCGTGACGTAGATGTTCTGGAATGTCCACAATCTGGGTGCCAGCCAGTCTGTCATGTAGAAATTGCCCCTCAGGGATAAACCAGGTGGGGATAAAAATCAGAAAAGGGACAACGACGGCAAACGTGTAGATGGCAGGCCAACCGGTGATCAGCACGAGGCCGTAAATCAAGGCCATGCCAGCTAGCGGCACCGGCCACATTAGAAAGTAGCGGGTAGTCAATTGCTTCAGGCTCGGGCGCGAGCCATCAGCACTGACCAGTTTGATGTGCCAGGCTCGCATGGGCAACGTTTGACCGCCACGGCGCCAGCACAGCAAGAAATACCCACCAATCACAATAAACAGCCAGACCTGGCGGCCTGGCCGAAACATCAGGGCATGCTTGCTTTGCGTGAGCGTGTCAAACAAGTAGTCGGCCGTAAAGACAACACCAAAGAGTAGTGCGGCCTCGTACATCATGGATACAAACCGCTTGCCCCGCGATGCGGGCAACAAGACTGTCGGTGGCAAATCCGGGGTGGTTACTTCGGAATTTAGTGACATGTCGTGCATTATCCGACATTGTCGTGAACTTTGCAGGGCTGACGCACAGCCCCGCAATCCAGACTTAGGCAGAGCGCAAGCCTGCCTTGCTAGCTGAGCGTGCGCTAACGATCAGGCTACGAACTTTGGCGAATAACTGACGAACACCTCGTGCAATTGCCCGCGCAGCAGCGCGTTGCGCCATCGATCGAAGTTCCTGCTCAAACAATTCACGCTCGAGCGCATCGGTCATGTAGTTGATTTGCGTAAGTTTCGGATTCATTTAGGGCTCCATCAATCGAACCTAGGGATAACCCTAATTATAGGGAAATCCCTAGGTTATTGGGAATTTATCTTCGATCGTCTGAACCTAACTAGTGCCTATATGTTGTTTTTTTGCAGTGCCTCGCATCGATTTGGGGTCATAGTCCGCACTGACCATCTCGAACATGAACAAACGGCAATCGAGCGCGCCGTTAAAGAGCGGCACCCGACGTTTCGGCTTAAGCCGAAGTGCGCCGGGCAAAGTCTGGTCGGCACTGATGACGTTGACCTGCCAGCCAGCGTAGTGGCGCTTCAGTTCAGTGGCCCACGCGGGCATTAACTCGGCATCGATATCGAGGCGCTCGCCATAAGGTGGGTTGGTGACAATCATGCCGGTTTGAGCCGGTGGTGCCAGCTGTCTGGCATCGGATTTGAGCCACCGGATGGTGTCGGGCTGCAGGCCGGCCCGGTGTGCGTTGCTTTTTGCGGCTTCGAGCGCTTCATGCGACAGATCGCAGCCCACGATCGGTGCAGGCAGTTCGGTCCGAATCGATTCGGTCGCATCTTTGCGCATCGCCTGCCAAGCTTGCGGGTCATGGGCTCGTAGGCGCTCAAACGCGAACGGTCGGTTAATGCCGGGCGGAATGTTGAGCGCCATCCAAGCCGCTTCGATCAGGATGGTGCCACTGCCACAGAAAGGATCGAGCAGCGCCTGGTTTGCTTGCCAGCCACTGATGGCGAGCAGGCCCGCGGCGAGATTCTCACGGATGGGTGCTTGCGCTTTATCCAAACGCCAGCCACGCTTAAAGAGAGATTCGCCCGATGTATCGAGGTAAAGGGTCGCGCTGTCATGCGCCAGAAAGGAGTGCACACGTACATCGGGACGAACGGTATCGATCGATGGGCGCGCACCTTCCTTCTCGCGCAAGCGGTCACAAATGCTGTCTTTAACCAATAGATTGCAAAACTGCAGGCTTTGCATGGGGCTGCGTATGGCTGAGGTGTCAACGCGCAAGGTTCTTTCTGGACCAAGCCACCGCTCCCAGTTCACGCTTAGCGCGAGTGTTCGTAGATCGTCTTCGCGTGCGACTTTTCCATGCGCTAGTTGCACCAGTATGCGTGTGGCGAGACGGCTATGCAGATTGGCGCGCCACATATCGAACCAGTTTCCATGGAAGCGACAGCCTGCTTGCGCAGGCTCTACGCCGGCTAACCCTATCTTGGAGAGCTCCTCAGACAGTGCCTGCTCAAGGCCACGTGGACATGATGCAAACATCCGGAAGATTTCACTTGCTTCTGGTGCGGTGGTCTCTGAGTGCGAATGATGCTCGGTGGTCCGCGCGGTGGTTCGCTCGGTGGTTCGCTCGGTGGCTCCATCGTTGCGGCTTCTTTGTCCAAGGGCATTCGGTTCCCGGCGTGTAGATGAGCGGTCATTGCGGTCATTGCGGTCATTGCGGTCATTGCGGTCATTGCCGCGTCCGGCATGGCCCCATTCACCGCCATTGTCGTTGCGATTGTCGCTGCGATTGTCGCTGCGATTGTCGCTGCGTTGTTCACTTCGGCTTTCGCTGCGGTTTCTGTTTCGTGAATCACCACCCACGTCGCTGCGCATGCTGCCGCGACTCATCACACGGGTGGGGTTTTGTCGTTCGCTGTCGGTCGTCGGATGATGGTGGCTTGCGACCTTGCTAGGCGTTTCTGTGCGTTTTTGCTCCGTTTCCATGCGCGCGCGCTGATGCGCGCGAGCGCCCGTCTTTAGGCTTTGGGATTTGCGCGGCTTGTCGCTGTTCTGCGCCGAGCTTGCCCGGGGCTTGACGCTCAGCGTGGTAGGTTTTTTGCTTGGTGAGTCTGACATGAGACCTGCTTAAAAGGGCTTGAGCACAACCATGGCAATGATGGCGAGCATGAGTACCACCGGGATTTCATTGAACCAGCGGTAAAACACATGGGAGTGCGGGTTACGGCCTTGTTCAAACAGCTTCAGGTAGTGGCGGCACGCTAGGTGGAAGATGATAATGAGTCCGACTAGAAAGAGTTTGACGTGCATCCAGCCATTGCCGGGTCCCATGCCAATGCCATAGTAGAGATATAGCCAAAAACCAAACCCCAAAGCAGGGTAGGCAAGTATGGTCATAAAGCGATAGAGCCGATGGCTCATGCCGATCAGCGTCTCTTTGACGGCAGGGTCAGTGGCTTGTGCGAGGTTGACGTAAATGCGTGGCAGATAAAAAAGACACGCGAACCAAGAAGCCATGAACAAAATATGAAACGTTTTAACCCACAGCAATGCCATTGACTGGCTCCTCGTGTTTGAATCGTTCAGGAACTTAACCGCGTATCTGGCCTTCGCCGCGCAGCACCCATTTCTGCGTGGTCAGTCCCTCAAGCCCCACTGGACCCCGCGCGTGTAGTCGGTTGGTCGAGATGCCGATTTCAGCGCCCAAGCCGTACTCAAACCCATCTGCAAAGCAAGTTGGCAAGTTGACATAGACTGAGCTTGAGTCCACTTCGCGTTCAAACTGGTTCGCGGCATCGACATCCTGCGTGACGATTGCATCTGTGTGTCCTGAACCCCAGGTGGCGATGTGGTCAATGGCCTGATCGATTGAACTCACCACACGCACCGCTAAGATTGCGGCAAGGTATTCCTCTGCCCAGTCTTCTTCGGTGGCTCGCGTCATGTTCGGGCAAATGGCCCGTGACTGCTCACAGCCGCGCAGCTCAACCCCATGATCCTCCATCGCTTTTGCAAACATCGGTAGGAAATCGGCTGCAACCTTCTCGTTGACCAGCAGCGTTTCCATGGCACCACAGATTCCATACCGAAAGGTTTTAGCGTTCACGGCAATGTCGAGTGCCCGTTGCAAGTCTGCGTGCTCATCGACATAAACATGACAGTTGCCATCGAGGTGTTTAATCAGGGGCACGCGCGCTTCGTCTTGCAAGTGTCGAATCAGGCTTTTGCCGCCACGCGGCACGATCACATCGACATACTCGGTCATCTTCACCAGATGGCCAACCGCTTGGCGGTCAGTGGTTTCAATTAACTGGACTGCATCGGCGGGCAGCGCTGTTTGTGCCAGTGCCTCGCGCAATATGGCCGCTAGTGCCATGTTGCTGTTAAAGGCTTCGCTGCCGCCACGCAAAATGCAGGCATTGCCCGATTTCAGGCAAAGCGCAGCCGCATCCACCGTGACGTTAGGGCGAGACTCATAAATAATGCCGATCACGCCTAGCGGCACTCGCATTTGAGATACCCGCATCCCATTGGGGCGAATGATGGTGTTGGTGAGACTACCCACAGGGTCTGGCATCGAGGCAATTTGACGCAAGCCATTTGTCATGGCGGCCAGCGATTTGTCACTGATTTTCAAGCGATCAATCATGGCAGCAGCTAGTCCGCGTTGTGCGGCGGCATCCAGATCGATTTGGTTGGCTTTAATCAGGCTGTCGTGTGAGGCTTCAACGCGTTGGGCGATTGCCATTAGTGCCTTGGTTTTATCCGCGTCACTGATGCACGCCATTTGTCGCGCGGCAGATTTGGCGCGTTGTCCAATGAGATTGAGGGTTTGAGCGAGTTCGGTCATGACAAAATGAGGCGGTGTCTGGGCTTGCAATCGGGCTGCGAAGCTAATAAAGCCAGCAGCAGTAGTGACAGTTTAGCCTGAGCGGCTAGCAGCAATGCTCATGCCCAGCCTTGCAAGCTCGTGCCAGGGGTCGGTTAAGCGCGTGGCCACCGGCACGCCTTTAATAATCCGATCGACATCGTGGGCGTGTGCAACGGCCCGCCGCCAGCGGGCAGGGCTGACTCGATTCAAGGCTGCCCGCGCGCGCTGTTCGCGTGCGCCAAACAAGCGGTTGGACTTGATGGCGGCGCTCAAAGGCTGCCCACGTTCAACCGCCTGGTTGATTCGATCCATGGTCCTGATTTCCTCGCCCATCGCCCAAAGCACCAGCGGCGGTTCTTCCCCCTCGGCTTTGAGCCCCCAGAGCACACGCAGCATACGCTTGGCGTCTCCATCGAGCATGGCATCGCGTAGCGCAAAAACGTCGTAGCGAGCAACATTCAATACCGCCGCCTGGCATTGCTCGAGCGTGATTTCGCCCGCGGGATAAAGCAGGCCAAGCTTTTGGATTTCCTGGTGTGCCGCCAGTAAATTCCCCTCCACTCGATCAGCGAGCCATTGCAGTGACTCACGATTCAAGGATTGCTGCTGTCGGGCCAGGCGTTGGTCAATCCAGGCGGGCAGGGCTTGTCGGGTGATATCAGGTAGGTCAATGACAAGCCCTGTGCCAAACAAAACCTTAGCCCAATTTGAATCCCGGGTCGCTCGGTCTAGTCTAGGCAATTTGAATACGGTCAGTACATCACCGACTCGCTGTTGAGCGCATTGCGACGATAAAGTCTCGATTGCACTCGCACCGGTTTTACCTGGCTTGCCGCTCGGCAAGGCAATCTCCACCATTTGTCGGTCACCAAACAGAGAGCCGTTCGATGCCGCACCAAAAATTGGTTGCCAGTCACTGCGGGCATCCATGACAAATCGATGCTGTTGGGTAAATCCTTCGGCGCGAGCTCGCTCTCGCAGCGCGTCGCCTGCTTCGAGCACCAGCAAAGGCTCATTGCCCGTGATGACAATGAGCGCCGGCAATGGCCGCTTTGGATCTAGTGCGTGAGTCCCTGGGTCAGTCATTTTCCGGTGGATTGCACATCGGCATAGCGTTTGGCAACGTTTTCTGAGCTGACCTGTCGGACAATGCGAGATACCAAGCTGGTTTGCATTTGTTTGAACAGCGTGGCCTGTTCGCCTTCTTTGGCTTGTACGACCCGATCATCAAATGGCAAGTTTCGCACCACACGCAGGGTGGTGTTGGGCAGTATGATTTCGCCGTTGGCAGCCACAATATTGAAGGTGTAAGTCAAGACTAACTCGTATTCCTCAACCCGGCCCTGGGCGTTCAAAGACACTTCGCGAGCGGTGCGCGTCTCTGAAATCTGTTGTAACGCGGCTTCATAAGTCTGAGTCGGACTCTCGATCAGTTGCGTGTTAGGCGATGCAGCGCGCAACGCCCGCCGCAGGTCTGCGCCAAATGCCGTGTTATCAGGCACCTTCATTAACAAGGTATTGAAGGGCAGGGGTGTTGATCCTTGCAGCTTAAAGCCGCAGGCGCTGACAGCCAACATCAGGCTGACCAACACCAAAACCCACCTGATTCGAAAACCGCCGTACCCGGTCTGGTTACTGGTCAATGCAAGCTCGAAGGTTGGTCGCATGTCGATTGTCCTGTCTTGTTTGGCTCTAGCCCACCACGTTCACGAGTTTGCCAGCCACGATGATAATCCGTTTTGGCGGGCGCCCCTCAAGGTGTTTTTGTACAGCGTCATGGGCAGCAGCGAGTGTTTCAATGTTTGATTTGTCTGCATTAGCCGCCACGGACAGGGCGCCACGGACCTTGCCATTGACTTGCAAAACGAGATCGAGCGTATCGGCCTTGAGTGCTTGCTCGTCTACCACAGGCCAACTTGCGTCGAGCAAGTCACCGTGAGCATTAAAAAACGACAGATCACGCCACAGTTGCCAGGTGATGTGTGGCACCACCGGGTAGAGAACGCGCAACAAAATGCTAAAAGCTTCTGCAAGCGCGGGGGCAGCCATGGGGCTGTCAATGGTAAGTTTGGCTTCGTCAATAGCGTTGAGCATTTTCATGCAAGCAGATACAACGGTGTTGTACTGAATACGGTCATAGTCGTAGTCGGCTTGTTTAAGCAAACCGTGAACGGCACGACGCAGGTTTGCCACTGCCTCGTTGGCGATTGACCAGTCGGTGACTTTGGATTGCGCCACGCCTGTCTGTATTAGCTCGCGGTGCTGATAGGCACTTGACCAGAGACGGCGCAGGAAGCGCAACGATCCGTCAACGCCCGAATCGGACCACTCAAGGGTTTGTTCCGGTGGGCTGGTAAACATGACGAACAGGCGCGCCGTGTCTGCGCCTTGATTGTCGATCAAAGACTGTGGGTCAACGCCGTTATTCTTTGACTTTGACATGGTGCCCACGCCACCGTACTGGATCTGATGGCCGGTGGCCTTCAGGCGCGCCCCAATAATGGCACCTTTGGTGTCGTAGATATTCTCTACTTCATCGGGCCAAAAGTATTCAATGCCACCACGCTCATTCTTGTCAAAGTAGATGTGGTTTAGCACCATGCCTTGAGTCAGTAGGCGCGTGAATGGCTCATCGAACTTCACCAAGCCCAAATCGCGCATGACTTTGGTCCAAAACCGCGCATATAGCAGGTGCAACACCGCATGCTCGATGCCACCAATGTACTGGTCCATGGGCATCCAGTAATCATTGCGGGCGTCGACCATGGCTTGATCGTTGCCGGGCGACGTGTAGCGCATAAAGTACCAGGACGAGTCCACGAATGTATCCATGGTGTCCGTCTCGCGACGGGCTGGCTTGTGGCACTTGGGGCATTGGCACGAAAGGAATGGCTCGTGCTTGGTCAGTGGGTTGCCCGAGCCGTCTGGAATCAGGTCTTCAGGCAGTACCACAGGCAGGTCTTTCTCTGGCACTGGCACGGGCCCACAATCGTCGCAATGGATGATGGGTATCGGGGTTCCCCAATAGCGCTGGCGCGAAATACCCCAGTCGCGCAGTCGCCACGTGGTTTGACGTTCGCCAGCTCCCATGGATTGCAGGCGATCTGCAATCGTGCCAATGGCGTGGGTCGATGTCAGGCCATCAAATTCGCCTGAGTTCACGAGCTTGCCTGCCTGCTTGTCGGCATACCACTCATGCCATTGCTGCGCGTCAAACGCATGCGTGCCCACTTGCACAACTTGTTTAATCGCAAGCTGATACTTCAGTGCAAACGCAAAGTCGCGTTCGTCGTGCGCTGGCACACCCATCACAGCGCCACTGCCGTAGCTCATCAGGACATAGTTACCGACCCACAAGGGTACTGCTTGCCCTGTTAGAGGGTGTGTCACACTCAGGCCGGTGTCCATCCCTTCTTTTTCCCGGGTGGCGATCTCCGCCTCCGTCTGCCCGCCTTGCTGACAGCGCTCGATGAAGCTAGCAAGCTCAGGTCTTGACTGAGCGGCATGACTGGCTAATGGGTGCTCTGGTGCGACTGCACAAAAGGTGACCCCCATGATGGTGTCGGCTCTTGTGGTGAAGACAAGCATTTGACCGTCTTGTATGAGATCACCCTGTTCATTTCGAATGTCGTGGCTAAACGCGAACTCGACACCTTCACTTTTTCCGATCCAGTTTTCCTGCATGGCCCGCACTCGGTCAGGCCAGCCGTCAAGCTTGTCTTTGACAAACGATAGAAGCTCTTGCGCGTAATCCGTAATACGCAAGTAATACCCAGGTATTTCTCTTTTCTCCACGAGAGCGCCTGAACGCCATCCTTTGCCATCGATCACTTGTTCGTTGGCCAGCACTGTTTGGTCCACCGGATCCCAGTTCACGACTTGAGTCTTGCGATAAGCAATGCCTTTTTCCAGCATTTTGAGAAATAGCCATTGATTCCATTTGTAGTACTTCGGATCGCAGGCGCACATTTCTCTGGACCAATCGATCGCTAAGCCCATCGACTGCATCTGTTTTTTCATATAGGCGATGTTGTCGTAGGTCCACTTCGCTGGTGGCACATTCGACTTAATCGCTGCGTTCTCAGCGGGCATACCAAAGGCATCCCACCCCATCGGCATCAGCACGTTGAATCCCTTCATGCGCAGTTGCCGAGTCATCATGTCGTTGATGGTGTAGTTACGCACGTGGCCCATGTGTAGCTTGCCGCTAGGGTAGGGCAACATCGAACAAGCATAAAACTTGGGTTTTGGGTTGCCATTGGCATCCAAAGCCTGTTCAGTGACAGCATAAACATTGTGAGCGTCCCAAGCCTGCTGTGCCTGAGACTGTACTTCATTGGGTTGGTAGCGTTCCTGCATGAATTTTCTTTGTGATGTATTCGGTGGATGGACTAGATGACACGGTATCGGCATTATAGGAGGCAGACATACAGGGCATGGATAGTCCCCATACAAAACAAAAAACCCCGCCATGTTCAATCGGGCGGGGTTAGCGTTACCAAGCTACTTCAGGTGTCAGATCAATGTAGATCGGTCTAAAAAGTACCGAGCGATCTGACAAATACAACCAGTGTGCTAAATATTACTTAAGCTTGGTTTCTTTGTAGTCAACGTGCTTGCGCGCAACGGGATCAAATTTCTTCATGATCATCTTGTCGGGCGTGCTGCGTTTGTTCTTGGTCGTGGTGTAGAAATGACCCGTACCAGCGGTCGATTCCAATTTGATTTTTTCGCGAATGCCTTTGGCCATGTCGTAATCTCCGTATCTTGATTAAGCAGTGCTCAGACTGCTTCGCCGCGGGCGCGCAGATCAGCCAAGACAGCTTCAATGCCGACTTTGTCGATGGTGCGAAGTGCGTTGGTACTCACACGCAAGCGAACCCAGCGGTTCTCGGTCTCGACCCAGAAACGACGGTACTGCAGATTCGGCAGAAAACGACGCTTGGTCTTATTGTTGGCGTGGGAGACGTTGTTGCCCGACATCGGGCCTTTTCCAGTTACTTGGCATACACGTGCCATGATCGCACCTTATTCTTCAGCGCAGACAAAAAGCCTGCCGGTTCAGTCCTAAACCCGAGATGATACCGTGATTTTCTTGTTTTTGGCAAGTTCTGAGAGAACAAGTCTGCCATCCGGGTGGCTTAGTCACGCTAGTCAGTTTCCTCAAAACGAAAAATCCGATACATTTTGCACCATTAAGTCCAATTTTGTGCAGGAGGAATGTTTTGAATCCACTGGCTAGCCTAGTCGAAAAGAAGCTTGCAGCCATGCCCGTCGCCCTCAGGCTGCAAATGCCTGATGGTCAGTGGCTCGGCCCTAAAGACGCCCAAGTTGAGTTTGTTGCTAGAACAAATGGTGCGCTAAAAAATTTAGCATCTGGTGATATTGGCAAAATCGGCGAGGATTATGTTGAAGGTCGTGTTGACCTCAATAGCTCGATGCGGGATTTGATGGCAGCGGCCACCGCGCTGATGCCCAGTAATCCAGTCGAGGCGGCCAGGCAGGGTGCTTTTACAGCTTTGATTCAACGCTTGGTATCGGTTTGGCGCCATTCCCCGGAGCGCGATGCCAAGCAAATTGAGTTTCACTACGATTTGTCTGATGATTTTTACGCGCTGTGGCTTGATCCGAGGCGCGTATATTCTTGCGCCTACTATCGAGAGCCTGATTTTTCTTTGGCCCAGGCCCAAGAAGCCAAGCTAGACCATATCTGCCGAAAGTTGCGCCTGAAGGCGGGTGAGCGTTTTGTCGATATTGGGGCCGGGTGGGGAGGGCTGCTGCTGTGGGCGGCTGAAAATTATGGCGTTGATGCCACCGGCATCACGCTTTCGAAGAACCAGCATGCCTATGTCAACAGTCTGATCGAGAAAAAAGGTTTATCCGGACGTGTTCGGATGCAGTTGCTGGATTACCGTAAACTCGACATTGATCAGCCATTTGACAAAATTGCATCAGTGGGTATGTTTGAGCATGTCGGTCGAGCCCAACTTGATAGTTACTTTACCCGGTTGCGAGAGTTGCTTGCGCCGGGCGGGCTGATCATGAACCACGGCATCACAGCGGGTGGGGTTGATAATGCGCAGCTTGGTCACGGCATGGGGGACTTTATTGAAAAATACATTTTCCCGGGCGGTGAGCTCGTGCACATTGGTCACGTGCTCACCCACATGGCCAACGGCGGTTTGGAATCGCTTGATATTGAAAACCTTCGGCCGCACTATGCCAGAACGCTCTGGGCTTGGAGTGACGGTTTGGAGGCGAACCTCGATAAAGCCAAGGAAGTCCTGAGCTCTGAGCGCGGGCAAAAGGCGCTCAGAGCCTATCGCCTTTATCTTGCCGGGTGTGCGGCTGGCTTTGAAAACGGCTGGATTGCGCTGTATCAGATGTTAGGTGCGCGTTTGCCGCAGTCGGGAAGATCTGACGAGCTGGATAACCCCGAGGATTTGGCCTACCGGTGGCGGCGTGACTACATGTACGGTGCGCGTGACTAAGTACCCGTTGCCTCGGTCAACCCCGGGGCGGTCGTGATCTCATGCATGGCGTGTGCCGCTATGTCAAAGGACTGCAACCTGGCAGTGTGATCGTAAATCTGCCCGGCAAACATCAGCTCATTGGCCTGTGTTTTGTCCAAGATTTGTTGCAAACTGTCCCGGATGCGCTCTAAGCCACCGACGGCCGAACAGGCGAGCATTTGTGTGGCGAAGTGGCGCTCCGACTCACTCCAAAATTCGTTGATGTCTGCGATCGGGGGCGGTAGTTGCCCGCGGGTATTTCGGCGCATTCGTACAAAGTGTTGCTGAACTGAGGTGTATAGAAACTGTGCCTGCTCGTCTGTGGGTGCAGCAATGACATTGACGAGTACCATCGCATAAGGCTCGTTTAAGTATTTAGATGCTCTGAATGTCTGGCGGTACACCGCGAGCGCGTCCAGAAGATCGGCTGGCGCAAAATGTGACGCGAAGGCGTAAGCCATCCCAAGGTGTGCCGCTAGCTGCGCACCGTATAGGCTAGAGCCTAAAATCCAGATTGGCACTTCGGTGCCCATGCCTGGGATTGCCTTGACGGGGTGCTGCTCAGCTTCACGGCTAAGGTAACTCTGTAACTCCATAACATCTGGCGCAAACCCCTCGCCAGTGTCTTGAAGATCCCGGCGCAGTGCGCGTGCGGTTAGCGGATCGGTGCCTGGCGCCCGCCCAAGACCTAAGTCAATTCTGTCAGGAAACAGACAAGCTAACGTGCCAAACTGTTCAGCAATAATCAATGGTGTGTGATTGGGTAGCATGATGCCACCCGACCCCACGCGGATGCGTTGGGTTCCTGCAGCGACATGGCCGATCACCACGGCGGTTGCTGAACTGGCATTGCCGATCATGTTGTGATGTTCGGCTAGCCAATAGCGCCGGTAGCCAAGGCGCTCGGCGTGCTGAGCCAGGCTCAGAGAGTTGGCAAGCGCTTGAGCGGCAGTAGAGCCCTGCGCAATTGGCGATAGGTCAAGTATCGAGTATGGCGTCATC
Source organism: Lautropia mirabilis (assembly GCA_945876565.1). Lineage (GTDB taxonomy): Bacteria > Pseudomonadota > Gammaproteobacteria > Burkholderiales > Burkholderiaceae_B > Algicoccus. Next base: position 50,699 of record CAMCOS010000003.1, read on the forward strand.
GTCTTAAAACCAACACAATAACGGGTTATTCTTTAACTAATGTAACCAAACAGATCACCGTTTGGAGAACAAGCAAAGATTAAGTCGCTTGGTGGGTAGCAATCGAGCGGCGGATCTTGACTCTACACGATCGAAAAGACCATTTAAAAGGAGCACATTATGCGTGAAGTTTGGGTAACAGCCGCCGTCAGAACGGCGGTGGGTGATTTCGGTGGTTCGTTAAAAGATGTACCGCCAATCGACCTAGGAACCACGGTCGTCAAGGCAGCTCTTGAGAAGAGTGGTGCGCCGGTTGATCAAGTGGGTCATCTGGCGTTTGGTCATGTGGTTCACACTGAGGCGCGTGACATGTACTTGTCGCGAGTGGTGGCGCTAAATGCTGGTCTGCCGCAGACCACTGCTGCCTTTAACGTCAACCGTTTATGCGGCTCTGGCTTGCAGGCGATCATTTCAGCGTCGCAGTCAGTCCTGCTTGGTGACACTGAAGTGGCCGTGGCCGGTGGTGCTGAGGTGATGAGCCGCGGTGGCTATCTGTCTGAAGCCATGCGTTTTGGTGCTCGCATGGGCGACACCAAGGTCACTGACATGATGGTGGCTGCGTTGACTGACCCGTTTGGTCGCATGCACATGGGTGTGACAGCAGAAAACGTCGCTTCAAAATTTAACATCAGCCGCGAACAGCAGGATGCACTTGCGGTTGAGTCGCACAAGCGAGCTATCCGCGCTCAGGATGAGGGTCGTTTCAATGATCAAATCGTGCCCGTGGTTATTAAAAGCCGTAAAGGCGACGTGGTGTTTGACAAAGACGAGCATCCCCGTCGCGATATCAGCGCTGAGAGTCTTGGAAAGCTGCGGGCTGTATTTCAGAAAGAAAACGGCACGGTGACTGCCGGCAACGCATCCGGCATTAATGACGGGGCGGCTGCGGTGGTTCTCATGAGTGGTGAGGCATTGAAGTCTTCGGGTGCCAAGCCTTTGGCCAAACTGGTTGCTTACGCGCATGCAGGTGTTGATCCTGAGATCATGGGCATTGGCCCTGTGCCAGCGTCCGAGCTGGTGCTAAAGCGCGCTGGCTTGACGCTCGACCAAATTGACGTTATCGAAGCCAATGAGGCATTTGCTGCTCAGGCATGCGCGGTTACTCAAGAGCTTGGGCTTGATCCGGAAAAGGTTAACCCCAATGGCAGTGGCATCTCGCTTGGGCATCCGATCGGCGCCACAGGTTCGATTGTCACGGTCAAAGCGATCCATGAATTGCACCGCACTGGCGGGCGTTATGCCTTGGTGACGATGTGTATCGGTGGTGGCCAGGGTATTGCTGCAATTTTTGAGCGCGCCTAGGTCTACGTATTACTGTGAGTTGGCAGGCCCATCAAAGGTGGGTCTGCCATGTAGCCTAGTTCGAATAAGGATATGGTTCGCGGCCCGGCAACGATAATATGATCAATCAGTACCACATCGACCACTGACAGGGCCTCAGCCAATGCGTGTGTCATCGCGATATCGCCCGGACTAGGTTCGGCAAATCCCGAGGGGTGGTTGTGTGCCAGGATGAGGGCGCTCGCGTGATGCTCAAGCGCTAGTTTGACGACCTCGCGTGGATACACAGCAGTCTCTGTCAATGTGCCTTTAGAGACGTGTTTGCAATCGAGCACTTGATTCTGGGCGTTTAGCATCACGGCAATGCAGTGCTCAACCGGTTTATTGGATAGCAGCATGCGGCAATGGTCGTGAATTTGACTGGGCTTACGTATCGAACTGCCACTCATGAGTTCTGAAAGGCTGGAACGCTCACCAATCTCAAAACAAGCCGCCAGTACACTTGCGCGGGCAAGACCCAAGCCCTTCAGGCGCATTAAATCTTTCACTGATTTGCGTTGCAGTCCTCTGAGACCCGCACAGCTCTCTAGTAGGTCCTTGGCTAGCGCAATGGCGTGACGTCCTTTGATACCACTGCCTAGTAGCAATGCCACGAGTTCGGCGTCTGTCAAAGCATGGGCGCCAAGTTTAGCCAAACGTTCTCTTGGTCTTTCGTCCGGGGTCAGGATTTCGCGCAAAGTCATGTGTCAACCTTTAGAATACGGAAGATTGATTTTGAGGCACAATTTGAAATGCAAGAGCCAACCATGACAAATTCACCCAAGGTTCGCGAGGACTCGTACCTGACATTGCACTATCGCATTGTGATCGAGAGTGGTAATGGTGCTGGGTCGGTTTTTATTGACACCTTTGATGGCCGTCCGGCCACCCTCCAGATGGGTACGGGGCAGTGGGCGCCGGGCATGGAGCAAGCGCTGCTAGGGCGGCTTGAGGGCGATTGTTTCAGCATTCATTTGCCTGCTGACCAGGCCTATGGCGATCGCAACCCAGATCTTATTCAGCGCGTTAGTCGTCAGATGCTTTCCGAGCATGCCGGGGAGGATGTTGAGTTTGTACCAGGTGATCTGGTGTCGTTTACAGCACCTAACGGTGGGCAATACTCAGGCGTACTGAAGGAAATTGATGATCAGGGTGCGATGTTTGACTTTAACCACCCCTTGGCCGGACGTGAGCTGCGGGTAGATATTGATTTGCTGGGGGTGATTTGATGGCGCAAATGGACATTATTCTGGCTCAGCCGCGTGGTTTTTGCGCTGGAGTTGATCGTGCAATTGAGATCGTCGAGCGTGCTTTGCAGATTCATGGCGCACCGATTTATGTTCGTCACGAAATCGTTCACAACAAATTTGTCGTCGAGAATTTACGGGCCAAGGGTGCTGTGTTTGTGAAAGAGTTGGATGAGGTTCCAACTGGTTCGATTGTTGTGTTTTCTGCGCACGGTGTCTCTAAAAAAATCCAGTCCGAAGCACGAACCCTGGGCTTGCAGGTGTTTGATGCAACCTGTCCGTTGGTGACCAAGGTTCATGTCGAGGTCGCCAAGATGCGTGCAGCCGGCTTGGAGGTGATCATGATTGGTCACCAGGGGCACCCGGAGGTTGAGGGCACACTGGGCCAATCGGCTGAGGGTATGCATCTGGTTGAGACAGTTCAGGACGTTCAGGCGCTGAAGGTGAACGACCCAACCAATCTTGCTTTTGTAACCCAAACGACACTGTCGGTTGATGATGCCGCCACGGTGGCTCAAGCTTTGCGCGATCGATTTCCTGATATTCAGGAGCCAAAGAAAAGTGACATCTGCTATGCCACTCAGAATCGCCAAGATGCTGTCAAACTCATGAGCCAGCAATGCGACTTGGTGTTGGTGGTTGGCAGCGCCAATAGTTCAAATTCCAACCGTTTGCGCGAGGTGGCGACACGTCTGGGCATTGAGTCTTATTTGATTGATGGGCCGAGTGCGATTGACCCGAATTGGTTGGTGGAAAAAGGGCATATTGGCATAACAGCTGGTGCTTCGGCGCCCGAGGTTCTGGTGCAGGATGTGATCGCTCGACTCAAGGAACTTGGGGCCATCTCAGTGCGCACCATGGATGGTCTTCAAGAGCACGTGTCTTTTCCTCTGCCGAAAGGCTTGAGTGAGAAATTACTCGTAAACAAATCAACATAGATGCCTGTCTGCGTTGTAATGGACGATTCAGAAATCGACTTGACCCCCGCCTTTTAGCTGCAAAATCTGTCTGGCTTCATCCGGTGTGGCGATCTCGAGGTTTAGTGCCTCAAGAATGATCCGGATTCGACTGACTTGCTCGGCGTTTGATGAAGCCATTTTGCCTGGCTCAATCCAAAGCGAGTCTTCAAGACCGACGCGCACGTTTGACCCCATCGCAGCGCCCATGGTGGCGAGCGGGATCTGGTTGCGTCCGGCTCCCAGAATAGACCATTGATAGTTGTTGCCAAAGAGTCTGTCTGCCGTGCGACGCATGTGCATCAGGTCTTCGGGATCTGGACCTATTCCGCCCAAAATACCAAAAACCGATTGCACAAAAGCCGGGCCCGGGACCAGGCCCTTGTCCATGAAATGCGCCAAGTTGTACAGGTGGCTGATGTCGTAGCACTCAAACTCAAAACGAGTACCGTTGTCCGAACCCTTTCTGAGAATCGTTTCAATATCGTTGTAGGTGTTCTTAAAAATCAAATCTCGGCTGTTTTCAAGGTGCTCACGCTCCCATGCATGCTCGAATGACTTGAATCGGTCGAGCATGGGAAATAAACCGAAGTTCATCGAGCCCATGTTTAAAGAAGCGACTTCAGGCTTGAACGTCATGGCGGGACGCATGCGTTCTTCGACAGTCATGTGGGGGCTGCCACCGGTCGTGATGTTGATGACCGCGTTGGTCTTGGCTTTGATGATTTGCAGGAACGCACGAAACAGTGCCGGGTCTTGTGAAGGCTTGCCTGTGATCGGGTCTCTTGCATGCAGGTGCAGGATTGCTGCGCCCGCATTGGCAGCCCCAATTGCGGCATCGGCGATTTGCTGCGCTGTGACTGGCAATGCCTTGGACATGGATGGGGTGTGGATCGCGCCAGTGACCGCACAAGTGATGATGACTTTACGTTTGATTGCCATGATGTGTTTTCCCGGATCAAGTGTTGTCAGTGTTGCTGAAGTTCTTCCTGTTGTCGTCGAACTGAAGTTTGTGCCTCATGAGTGCCATTAGGCGCTCATCACGCCAGAGACGGCGATTTAAAAGCTCTGCGCTTGGCAATTGCTTGCGCCGCTGCGCATTGGCATCGTCGATGACAGCGTCGCTCCAAGCGTCGGTGTTGGTTTGTTCAGTTGCAATGCGTTGATACATGCCGCCGTAGCGTTTGCAATAATCTGCCAAGCCGTCGGGGGCGTTTAGATCAATCGTCTCAAATGGGCCCATGAAAGACCAACGCAAGCCCAGACCATCTTTAATGGTGACGTCAAGATCTTCGACACTCACCACGCCTTGCTCTACTAGCCTAAATGCTTCACGCAACAAAGCGCCCTGAAGACGGTTTAAGACGAAACCCTCGACCTCTCGATTAACGGTCACGGGTTTCTGTTTAACAAAGTCCATGAAGTCTCTGGCGCGCTCGATCACGCTCGGATCGGTCCAAGGTGCGCCGCACAGTTCAACGACGGGCACAAGGTAGGGTGGATTGACTGGGTGAGCAACCAAACAACGGTTGCGCCCCGGCAATGTCTCGGTGAATTCCGATGCGGGGATACTTGATGTAGAGCTTGCCAGGATGGTGTCAGGCGCTGCCAGCACGTCCATGCGCTGATACAGGTTGCGCTTGATCTGAACGTTCTCAGGTAGGTTCTCCTGAACATACTGAACATCAGTCAGCGCGTCTTCGAGCGTTTTGGTGACCGTGATGTTCGACAAAGCGCCTTGGGCGTCTTGCACCAAGCCATGCGATTGAAGCTCTGTCATCTGCTGGGCAATGATCACAATGGCTTTTTCTAATGCTTGGGTATCGCCATCCCAGAGCTTTACCTTGCAGCCAGCGCGAGCAAATACAATTGCCCAAGCTTGTCCAATGAGTCCGCTGCCGATTACAGCTGTTTGCATATCACTTGCTCCGTTTGTTAAATCAGCGCTTGCGTATGGCCATCAACCACCAGTTCTTGGCCGGTGATATTGAGCGCTGCATCGCTTGCGGCAAAGAGGGCCATGTTGGCGATGTCTCGGGCGCTCACCAGGCGGCCAAGCACTGCTTGCTGTTCGTGACGTTTAGCCAACTCATCTTCTGGCACATTGAGTGCCTTGGCCTTCGCTGCAATGACAGCGCGAATCCGCGGTCCTTCAACAGCGCCGGGCAAAATGGCGTTTACACGGATCCCGTGTGGACCGAGCTCAATGGCTAATGATTTGGTCAATCCAACCACAGCCCATTTCGATGCAGAGTAGGGTGTTCGGCCCGCAAAACCCAGATGCCCAGCTGCCGACGAGAGGTTGAGTATGACACCATGTTTGGATGTCTTAAGCATCGGTACGGCCTCACGCGCGCAGAGAAATTGGCTGGTGAGGTTCACGTTGATGGTGTGATCCCAGTCTGCTTTATTGATCGTCTCGACAGGCCCTGTCGGGCCTGCTACACCAGCATTGTTAATGAGCACGTCAAGCCCGCCCAGTTTTTCCTGTGCGAGAGCAAACAGGGACTTTACGCTAGCCTCATCGGCGACGTTTGCCTCAGTGGTGATCAAGCCTTGCAGCTCTTTGTCTGCAGCTGCTAGCGCTTTCGGGTTGATGTCGCAGATCATCACGCGAGCATTGGCCTCTCTAAAAGCACGTGCTATTTCCAGGCCGATGCCGCTAGCACCGGCTGTGATGAGCACTCGTCGGTCTTTCATGCTGAATTTGTCAAACATGGTCGGTTCTCATATCCAGAGTTTTTCTTTGCGGAATTCCAAGTCCGTTAACAACTGATAAGCACTGCCTTGATGCGAAACCCGGCCACGATCCAGTACCACCGCAGTGTCAGAGATGGCCAGCGCCAAATCTAAATTGTGGTCAACGATTAACATCGTTAGTTTGGATTTGAGCGCCAAAATAGCATTGAATACTTCTTCTGTCATGGCCGGCGATAGCCCTTCGAACGGTTCATCAAGCAGCAGCACCTGTACGTGGCCTGCCAGTGCTCGAGCAATGGCTACCATCTGCTGCTCGCCACCAGAAAGCAATGTGGCATCCAGAAGGTAGCGCTCCTTCAGGCGCGGGAACACTTTGAAGATCTCTTGGTCTGTCCAGCCATTGTTGCCTAGGCCAGATCGTTTGAGGCGTCCAAGCATGAGATTGTCTTTGACGGTCAGGCCAGGGAACAGTCGTCTGCCTTGCGGCACGAAGGCAATGCCTAAGCGAGCCATGACTTCAGGCACGGGGGAAGACGTTGTCGTGCCAGCCAGATCAATTGTTCCCGAACCGAGCCGTGCCAAGCCCAACAGGCTTTTTAGCAAGGTTGACTTACCCGCGCCATTTCTGCCAAGCACAGCAATGATCTCGCCTTTGCGCGCCTGAAACGAAATGTCCGTGAGGATATGGCTCTTGCCGTAAAAGGCATTCAAGTCTGAGACTTTCAGTACATAGTCTTCGCCAAGCCGTGAGGGCTTTACCTTGGCTGCCAGGGCTTGGCTACCTGAGCCGATGTAGATTTCGCGTACGCGGACATCGGTGCGCACCTGCTCGGCTTGGCCCTCGACCAAAACTTCACCCTGATTCATCACCGTGATCTTATCTGCCATCATGAACACACGGTCAACGTCATGTTCTACAAGCAGCACGCCGATGCGATCGCCGAGCTTTCGGATGAGTCTTCCGATACGATCTCGTTCAGCCGCAGCTAAACCCGCCAGCGGTTCATCGAGTAGCAGTATCTTTGGGGCAGAACCAAGTGCGAGGCCCATATCGACGAGTCGTTGCCCACCGTAGGATAGGTCCTCAGCCAGTGCACGCTCCATTCCTTGAACACCGAGATATCTGATTAAATCCTCGGTCTGGTGCTGTGTCTCTTTAAGCGCAGCCAAGCGGCGTAGCATCGAGAAGCGATGAGGATCTCGGGCCAACACCGACAACTCCAGATTGCCCCGTACCGTCAGTCCTTTGAACAGGTTGGTGATCTGGAATGAGCGGGATAGGCCTTTGGTGCATATTTTGTTTGGTTGCGCCCCGGCAAGTTCTGCCTGTCCGAGTCGCACTGACCCTGAATCGGCCGCAAACATCCCTGAAATGAGGTTGAAAAGTGATGTCTTGCCTGCGCCGTTTGGGCCAATTAAGGCATGCACACCTTGGCCAGCGACTTCTAGGTTCACACGGGTGACCGCTTTGATGCCGCCGAAACTCTTGGTTATTTCGCGGCATCGCAGCTGCGGTGCATTGTTCGTGACCAGAAACTCAGGAAAGAAGTCGGGATCAGTTGGCACCATGCGTTGACCCATGGCCGCCCCTGTAATCTTCTCTGGGACAACCAGTCGGTACAAGCGACTGCTTATGCCGACTAGGCCCTGTGGCGTAACCAAAATGAAAAACACGAAGATCAGGCCAAAGTAGAGCAACCAGTCATCGGTATACATCGAAAGGTATTCGCGAAAAAGAATGTAAAACAGGGCACCAAAGATCGGTCCTGAGAAGCTGCGCATGCCACCAATCAATGCGATGGCCAGAAGCTCCCCTGAAAACATCAGTGACATGGATTCAGCTGACGCGATTCGGTGTGACAGCACACCAAGCGCACCGGCAAGGCCCGTGATCGTGGCTGAGATGACAAACGCAAGCAGCTTGTAGGACTGCACATTGAACCCAATAAAACGAGTGCGCTGTTCATTTTCTCGAATGGCAGTCAGGACATGACCAAATGGTGAGTTGGTCAGCCTTAACAAGAACGTGACAACGATCAGGGCGATAACGGCGACAAATGCGTAGAAAACGTAGCCATCGTCGAGATTAAGGCCCAGTACTGAGTAGCGTTCGATGCCACCTAGGCCATTTTCGCCGCCAGTTAGCGCAGTCCAGCGATACGCAACAGCAAAACACAGCGCACCAAAGGCAAGTGTCAATAGCGAAAAGTAAACACCGCGGCGCCTGAGTATCAGTAACCCAATGATCAGTGCAACACCTGCAACAATCAGTACGGCAGACACCAGGGGTAGCAGTGTTGATCCTTCAAACACCCGAAGCTGCAAAATGCCCATGGCATAGCCACCGATGCCAAACCAGGCACCATGACCAAAGGAGACTAGACCGGTGTACCCCAGCAAGATATTGAGTGCCAGTCCGGCTAGTGCAAGAACGACACATTCAACGGCGGTGCTGTATGTCAATCCGCCCCAGGATAAGATAAATGGCAGCAGGATGAGTCCCACTGCAACAACGCATAGCTTTTTTAGTTCAGTCGATGACATGTCTTACTCCAGGCGTTCGACTCGTTCACCGAGCAAGCCTCGTGGGCGTAGGATGAGAATCAGCAGCATCAGCAGGTATAGCGACGCTTCTGAGGCTGGTGGAAAGAAATAGGCGGTCAGTCCACGAATGACGCCCACTAGGATTGCGGCCACCACAACGCCCCAAAAACTTCCTAGCCCGCCGATCACAACCACCACAAAGGCTGCGGTCAGAATTTCTTGTCCCATGGCTGGCTGGACACCAGTGATTGGCGCCAGTAGTACGCCCGCCAGACCGGCCAGCCCAATGCCCAAGCCCGCGACAGCTGTCATGATGGGGCTTAAGGAGATGCCCATTGCCCTGACCATGTCGGGATCGTTAATGCCTGCTTTGACAATCTTGCCAAAGGCTGTGCGATTGAGCAAAAACCAGGTCGAGGCAACAGCAACCACAGCCACGCCCAGCATGCCAACACGGTAATACGGGTAGAAAAACTCACCGAGCATCAGTTGTCCGTGTGCGAACTTTGGGACTGCAAATGCCAGGGGCGAGGCACCATAAATCATTCGCAGGGTTTGCTCGATGATCATCGAGAGCGCGAAAGTAAAGAGTAGACTCAGCGTGGGATCTGCCTTGTAGAAACGCCGCAAAAACAGGCGTTCAATCACCATGCCGAGTATGGCCACCAAGATGGGTGAGACCACAAAAGCGTAGCCATAGTCCATGTATTTGGTTAGCGTGACGATCAAGTAAGCGCCGATGGCATAAAAAGCGCCATGGGCGAGGTTTACCACGCCACCTAGGCTAAAAATAATGGATAGCCCTAAAGCGATCAGCAGGTAATAACATCCAAGCAACAGGCCGTTGACGACCTGTTGAAACAAAAATATCAGCTCGATGGGCAAGATGATTTCTCCAGCATTGCGCGGCGCCCCGATGGTGGGGCGCCACTACCGTGATGGCTTGATTACAAGTTACAAACGTTTCCTTCTGCCATCTGTTGCTCCCGAGTGGGTAACAGGACATCGAGGGGCTCGTTCGGTCCTGGCACTGGTGCGCTGGTCGCCATGAAGTCATTGGGACCATGATTCGGATTCGGATTGGGTTCAATGGTGTACATCTCGTAAACCATTTGATGATCCCATGGTCGGAAGTAAGCTTTGCGGTCTCTGAGCGCATCAAACTTCACATCGCCTGCAAGATAATCAATGACCTTCTCTGCATCGATTGATTTTTGTGCCGTGATTGCCTGTGCAAGAATCTTGATCGCCAAATAGTCGTTGACGGCCTGATTGTCGGGGATTTTGTTCCAGCGTTTGTTAAAAGCAGCCACAAACGCCTGCGCAGCCGGGACATTGATCTGATGGGTCCAGATGATTGGCCAGATCCCGCTAAATGCGGTTTGGCCAGCGCCCCATACACTGCTCATGTTCATGTCAGCACCTGCAAATGGCACCTTGATACCGAACTCGTTGTACTGCTTCACAAAATTGGTGGTCTGATTGCCTGCCAAGTTGCTCATGACAAGCTCAGGGTTTTGCTGACGAATTTTCAGCATGGCTGCGCTGAACTCTGTGGCGTCAGTCGGAATCATGTCATTGGAAACAAAAATTGCACCATTGGCGTCCATGAAGTCTTTGGTGCGCTTAAATAAGTCATGTCCAAACGCATAGTCAGCCGTGAAGGCCATCCAGCGTTTGCCCTGAACCATGTTGCGCCTGACGAGCTCGCGCCCGACGGTGCGCACGTACATCGTATTTGAGGCTTCAAGGTGAAACATGTAACGGCTGCAGTCCTTTCCGCGCAATTGATCCGAGTTGCAACCGGTTTGCAGGAAGGGAATCTTGGCACGGGTGGCGACCTGAGAGATGGTCAAGCCAGACGCAGAACTGATTTCACCCACCAGGAAATTGATCTTGTCGCGTTCGACCATCCGCTGGGCTTTGGTGGTTGCAGTCTGGGGGTTAACGCTGTCCTCGGTTAACAGTTTGATTTGACGACCCAAGATCCCGCCTTTTGCATTGACTTCTTCGACGGCGAGGGTAACGCCCATAAAGGCATATTCACCCATGGGTCCCAAGAACCCCGTTCTTGGCGTCAGGTGACCGATGATGATTGGTTGTTCACCTTGCGCGCGTACAAAGGCGGGCATGGCTAGTCCGGCTGCTAGCGCAGCAGAGCCTTGAAGTATGGTTCGCCGATTTGGCGATTGCACAGTCTGATGCTTGGTTTTCATTGAAGGTCTCCTCGGTTTTTTGTGTTGATGCACTACACTTGCTGCGGTAGTGTTCATATACTATTCACTGTGATCACAGATCACATTAAGTGTTAACCCTTATTTATGCATATGAATGTTTCGTTGCTCAATCCGGCCCCCAGACGCGAGACCTTAGGCGCTAACGTATTGGCGCAAATTAAGGAGCTATTGCTGACTGGTCAGTTAATGCCTGGCGAGAGTCTGTCGCTTAGGTCTACTGCAGAGGCCCTCGGGGTGAGTGTGATGCCCGTTCGGGAAGCGGTCTATCAGCTGGTTGCTGATCAGGCATTAGAAGTTGCGCCGAACAAGTCAGTGCGAGTGCCGCAACTGTCTGCCGAGCAGTTTGTGGAAATTACGCGCATTCGCTTGGAAATTGAGGGGTTCGCGGCTGCGCAAGCTGCCCCAAACGTGAGCACCGAATTCATTGAGTCACTGCGGGCTTTAAATGGTCGATTATCGGCGGCGATGGATCAGGCAGGTAGCAAAGTTGACGCCGTGCGACTGAACAAAGAGCTGCACTTTTCTATTTACGCGGCGGCACAGATGCCGATGCTCATTAAGATTATTGAGACCATGTGGCTCAGAATCGGCCCGATATTGAATTACGATTTGCGCGTGGGCTCAGAGCGTACTGTCAAGAAAATTGCAGTTAAGCATCATGATGATTTGATTACCGCACTTCAGGCGAAGGATTCGGCAGCGGCTCGAGCAGCGCTTTGTGGGGATATAGAAAGCGCCTTTCAGTCTATCTACCAAAAGCAATTTGGCTCTTCGTCATTAAGCGCACAAAAAGAAACATCTGCTTGATGGTGCCGATGAGAGGAGTCGAACCCCCGACCTTCGCATTACGAATGCGCTGCTCTACCAACTGAGCTACATCGGCATAGTTTGACATTCTAGCAGAATCTTCAATAGACTCCTGCTCTGTTGGACGTGGTGATCGACTATTCGGGAGGCTTGCGTATCGCATCCAGTCGATTTGCGTGGGCGGTGATTTCAATGCTAGAATCTTCGCTTCGCCGGTCCCCAATAGCTCAGTCGGTAGAGCGCCGGACTGTTAATCCGTAGGTCCCTGGTTCGAGCCCAGGTTGGGGAGCCAAGCAATTCAAAAAACAGCCGTCTTTCGCGAGAAAGATGGCTATTTTTTTGCCCGCGTTGAATTTCAAGCGTTTGACTCTAAAGTTGTCCGGCTAACTTCAACGATGCACGCAAGGCATCATTGATTCGTGTCTGCCAGCCTTCGCCACTGGCACGCAGGGCAGCAAGCACATCGGCATCCAATCGCAGTTTTACCGGCTCTTTGGGCGACGCAGACTTCGGTCTGCCGCGCGTTTTACTTTTAAGTTTGGTGCCTTCGTATAAGTCGGCATTCTTGAAAAAGTCCTTTGTTAGTTCTGGTGCGTCGTCAGGATCTTTCCAAGTGGCGGGCGTAGAGCGCTTTTTCGCGGTCATTTCCTTTCCTCATACTGATGATGCGACGGGCCTCGCCGCGAGGTCCTCGCCGCGAGGTGTCCATACCAAAACTACCAATCGAGCATCCAACCATCCTGCGGTTATGAATCGATCTTCTTGATATGGGAGTCTGGTATCTTGTGCAAGTACGAAGGGCAACTTTGATTAATCAGGGTAACCTAGTCGGTGTTGTGATCGTTGGGCGCTGATGGGCCCGTCGAATCTGCCTTGCTCGTTTGATCATCGCCGTCGCTTGTCTTTAGCGCAGGCAAATACATCTTTTCGCCATCCCATTGCTGTCCGCACCAACAGCGGCCCGCCGGGTCAATAATGCAGGTGCCGCTACCGCAGCAGCGAGGATCCTCTGTCATGTCTTACTCCTGGTGATTAACAAATACGTCTTTTGATGCCATTCAAATGGGCTAGACAATTCGTGAGATGGTGTTACTTAAAATTTATGAACCACCGCACTTTTTTACAATGTTTGGTGAATCGAACGGGTCATCATTACAAAAACTGTTGTCAAATGTTGTCTGTCGCTTTAGCTATCAATGTACACCGACACGATCACTATACTTAGATTGTTTTTACTTAAAAAAAGGCCAACTGAAAAGGTAAAGGTATTTGTTTATCGTACAGATGCCACCTAGCCAGCGCGGTAGAGATGCCTGAACTCTTGCACGCCGCGCGTGACGCTCAGTCTCTGGCTATATCCCTTCACCTATTATGTTAGCTGCCCTGATCTATCTCGCTTTACTTTGGCCTGTGGTGCGCTTGCTTAGACATTATGTACTGACCTGCCACACCTCAAGCGACGCGGATTACGCTAGAGGTTGGAGAAACCAAAATGATTGAACCAATCGAGCTGCGCAGTGACAATGCGGCTGGTGTAGCACCGGAAATCCTGCAAGCGCTTGCCAGTGCCAATATCGGGTCTGCGCTGGCATATGGTGCGGACGATTGGAGCGCACGTTTGCAGGCGAAGGTGCGTGAAGTATTTGAGCACGCAGATGCTGCTGTGTTCCCGGTGGTTACTGGCACCGCGGCCAATGCGATTGCTTTATCGGCGATGTGTCCACCCTGGGGTGCAGTTTTGTGTCACGAGACAGCGCATATTCTGCGCAGTGAGGGTGGTTCAACTTCGATGTTTGGAGCCGGTCTGATCATGAGAGGACTGCCGGGCAAGAACTTCAAACTGAGTGTCGAATCGCTTGAGCAGGCATTTGAAACAACGCGCTGGGGTGATCCTCATCATTCGCAACCCAGCGTGCTGTCGCTGACAAGCCCGACCGACCTAGGCACGATTTACAGCGTTGCAGAAATCCGGGCTTTGGCTGATAAGGCAAAAGCGCGTGGTCTGCGCGTGCATGTGGATGGTGCACGGCTAGCCAATGCCATCGCTGCGCTCGGTTGCAGTCCGGCACAATTGACATGGCGTGCTGGCGTGAGCGTCTTTTCTTTGGGGGCCACCAAGAACGGCGTTATGACGGCTGATGCGATTGTGAGTTTTGATCGGCGGGTCAATGATGAGTTGACATATCGACTCAAGCGAGCAGGGCAAGTCGCATCCAAGATGCGGTTTCAGTCCGCTCAATTGCTTGCGTACTTGGAAGATGAGCTGTGGCTTCAGTTGGCCGATCGTGCCAATTCAGCGATGCGGCAGTTGTCTGTTGGTTTGGTGGAACTCGGCGTTGAGCTAGTGGCTGAGCCGCAGGCTAATATGGTTTTTTTGAAGGTGTCTAGCGACTTGGCGGATCGCTTGGCGAGCAGTGGTCTCTTGTTCTATCGAACCGGCCCTAATGTAGTCAGGTTTGTAACGAGTTTCGCGACACGGGATGATGAGATCGTTGAGACCTTGGGGCGTTTCAAACGTGCTCTTTCCACTTGATGGATGCACACATCAAGCTTTCTCGTGACCTGATGAAGTGCACACTCAGCTCGTTTGATCGGTCCAAGAGTGATTTTTTCTTCTCCAAGATGGTAATTACGTCAATAACAAAGGGTTAATATCCATATTTGAATCTATTGCTCATTAAGAGCTGTCCCGCCGAGCATTGGTGCTTAGAGCATTGTCCGGGTTGATATGACTACCTACAGCGACGTTTCCTATTTTCCGCGCAACGCAAAGCCACTGAGCAGCTACCGCAAGTATTGGGCTGAGCGCTTTGGCGTGGCCCCGTTTTTGCCAATGAGTCGCGACGAGATGGCGCAACTTGGCTGGGATAGTTGCGACATCATCATCGTCACGGGTGATGCTTATGTCGATCATCCAAGCTTTGGCATGGCGGTTATCGGACGCATGCTTGAGAATCAAGGTTTTCGGGTTGGCATCATTGCACAGCCTGACTGGCAAAGTGCCGAGCCATTCAAAGCCCTTGGAAAGCCAAATCTATTTTTTGGTGTGACCGCGGGCAACATGGATTCGATGATCAATCGCTACACGGCCGATCGCAAAATGCGCAGCGACGACGCTTATACGCCCGGTGATGTGGGCGGCAAGCGACCCGACCGAGCCGCGATTGTCTACACCCAGCGTTGCAAAGAGGCTTATAAGGACGTGCCCATCATTCTGGGTGGCATCGAGGGTTCCTTGCGTCGTATTGCGCATTACGACTACTGGTCAGACAAAGTGCGTCGTTCCGTGGTGGTGGACAGCAAGTGTGATTTGCTTTTGTACGGCAATGCAGAGCGCGCGATCGTAGAAATCGCGCATCGCTTAGCTGCCAAAGAACCGATCCAAGGTATGACCGATGTCCGTGGTACTGCGTTTGTGCGTCGCCAGACACCTGAGGGCTGGTTTGAAATTGACTCCACGAGCGTTGATGCACCAGGGCGGGTAGAAGCGCACGTCAACCCTTATCTGATGATTAGCGAACAGGCGCTCGAGCAGGGCGAGAGCTGTGCGCGCAATGATGAGGCACGTGCGGTTGCGCAGCAAGCGAATGCCCAGTACTCGGGCAAGGGTGTTGCATCTGAATCACCGTTGGTTTTTCAGCCAAATCCGGCTTTGCAGGGAAAAGGCAAGCTCAAGGTACCACCGCGTGACCGAAGTGTGATTCGATTGCCTTCGTACGAGCAAGTTAAATCGGATCCGGTTTTGTATGCGCACGCCAATCGCGTGCTGCATCTAGAGACAAATCCAGGCAACGCCAGATCGCTGGTGCAAGCGCATGGTGACGGGCGCACGGCACGGGATGTTTGGATCAACCCACCACCGATCCCGCTAACAACCGCCGAGATGGACTTGGTGTTTGACTTGCCCTATGCGCGAAGTCCACACCCCGTCTATGCGGATGAGCATGGCAGTCACGATGGTGCGACCAAGATTCCGGCTTGGGAGATGATCCGCTTTAGCGTCAATATCATGCGTGGGTGTTTTGGGGGCTGTACGTTTTGCTCGATTACCGAACACGAAGGGCGGATTATTCAGAGCAGAAGCGAAGACTCCGTTATCCGGGAAATTGAGGATATTCGCGACAAGGTACCTGGCTTTACGGGTGTGATCTCTGACTTGGGTGGGCCCACGGCCAACATGTACCGCATCGGTTGCAAAAGTCCGGAGATCGAGTCGGCCTGCCGCAAGCCAAGTTGCGTGTACCCCGACGTTTGTCAAAATTTGAATACCGATCACAGCTCGTTGATTCACATGTATCGGCGTGCGCGTGCGCTCAAAGGCGTAAAGAAAATACTGATAGGTTCTGGCCTGCGTTACGACTTAGCCGTCAAATCGCCCGAGTACATCCGTGAACTGGTGACGCACCATGTGGGCGGGTACCTCAAAATTGCGCCAGAGCACACTGAGATGGGCCCTTTGTCCAAGATGATGAAGCCAGGTATCGGTAGCTACGACAAGTTCAAGCGGTTGTTTGACAAGTTCAGTCTAGAAGCCGGCAAAAAGCAGTTTTTAGTGCCGTATTTCATTGCGGCGCACCCAGGCACGTCCGATGAGGACATGATGCATTTGGCTTTGTGGCTTAAAAGCCATGGCTTTCGGGCTGACCAAGTCCAGACCTTCTATCCGAGCCCGATGGCAACGGCTACCGCGATGTATCATTCTGGCCGCAATCCGCTTGGACGGATTACCCGGCAAAGCGAAACGGTCGACATCGTGCGAGGTGACCGCCGCCGACGATTGCATAAGGCGTTCTTGCGATACCACGATCCAAACAATTGGCCGTTATTGCGTGAGGCCCTCAAAGCAATGGGTCGTGCGGATCTGATCGGCAATGGGAAACGGCATTTGATACCTTTCCATCAACCAAAGACGGATGGCAGTTATACCAGTGTCCGACGCAAGAACAGCACAGAGGCAAACAGCGTGCGTGCAGCGAAACCCATGGGCGCTTCGGGCAAGCCAGCCAAGTTCTCGAAAACGGTTAAGCCTGGTCGCCTATTGACTCAACACACTGGGTTGCCACCGCGTAAGTGAAGGTTCATTGCAAAGGCGTCCATTGGCCTTTTATTTCATGCCTTTGTCAGAAGCGAACGCGCTGCCAGAAACCTAAACCCAGCAGCCGAAGACCTTGCTTTCTCAATAGAAACCTGAGGAAACCTGAGAATGTTTGGGTGTCTATCAAGCGTGGGCGGTCGCGGTGTCAGTAACTGGCCGGGGATGGATATAGGTTCCAAGCACCATGCCGACTGCGCCAGCCATCAGTCCAACAAGTTGAGGTGGAACTGGATCGTGCACGCCAGTCACAGACAGGACGATCCAAGTAGAGAGCCCGAAAAAGATCGAGAGACCCGCTCCAAGGTTGCTGGCTTTTTTCCAGAAGATGCCAGCAACCAGCGGCACAAAGGCACCGGCCAGCGTAATTTGATACGCATTTTCAACCATCTTGTGAATGCTGTCGCCCGTACGCAAGGCATAGATGGTGACGATGATGCTAAACACGAACACGGTTGCACGCGTTGCCCAGAGAAATTGCCGGTCAGTCAAACGCGGCATGAAGTTTTTCAGGATGTTTTCAGTGAAGGTCACTGACGGTGCGAGCAAAGTCCCTGAGGCTGTGCTCATGATGACAGAGAGCAGGGCACCAAAAAATACGACTTGCATCACGAAAGGCATGTGGTTCATGACCAGTGTTGGCAATATGAGTTGCGAATCCACGGTGAGCAGTTTTTCGACCATTTGTGGATCGATCATCACTGCGCTGTAAGCCAGAAATAGGGGTACTGCTGCAAAAAGCAGATAACTAAATCCACCGATGGTTGTGCCCCAGACAGCGGCCCGTTCGGAGCTTGCTGAGTTGACGCGTTGAAATACATCCTGCTGTGGAATAGAACCCAAGGCCATGGTCGCAAATGCGGCTATCCAGGCAATGATCTCCATCGCATTGAGGTCTGGCCAAAACTCGAACTTGCCTGCCGCCGCGGCATGCTCGATCACGCTACCAACCCCACCTGCTTTGTCAGCGGCAAAACCAGCAACGACAAATAAGCCAATGATGATCACGATCATTTGTACGAAGGTGGTCATGGCGACCGACCACATGCCGCCAAACGCCGTGTAAAGAACCACGACCGTCGCCCCGATGACCATTCCAAGCTCTTTACTTATCACGCCCTCAGACAGAACGTTAAATACCAGTCCGAGTGCGGTGATTTGGGCTGAGACCCATCCCAGATACGAGACCACGATGCACAGGGATAACAACAGCTCGGTTGACCGGTTGTAGCGCACGCGAAAGAAGTCAGCCAGCGTCGTCAGCCCCATACGATAAAGTGGGCGTGCGAAGATCAGGCCAAAAATCACCAGGCACATCGCTGCCCCAAAAGGGTCGGAAACCAAGCCCCTTAAGCCTTCTTCCAAAAAGGTGGCGGATACACCCAAAACAGTTTCCGCACCAAACCAGGTGGCAAAGACCATGGCGATCACCACAGCCATGGGCATGTTGCGACCAGCGGTGATGAAATCTTTAGCGTTATGGACGCGCGAAGCGCCGTAGAGCCCGATGCCGATGGAAATCAAGAGGTAAATCAGCACAAGCCCGAGCATTGTCATCGTCCAAGAATCGTTAACCGGAAGAGCGGGCACGTTAGCAACCCAGTGTTACAGCTGCGTGACCAAGCGGATCTGGTGGATTTTGCCATCCGACCGGCCCTGAGCGTGTAATCTAAAAACTCTCGATATGTATGTTTTGTCCCGTAACTGAGACTCTGTTGCACCTCGGTTAATTCAATGTCAGCATGGAATGAAAAGATGACTTCTACACTAGCCTCAATTCGGCTTCGCCCACTTGAACGGGAAGATTTGCGGTTTGTTCATGAGTTGGACAATAACGAATCGGTCATGCACTACTGGTTTGAAGAGCCATACGAAGCTTTCTTTGAGCTTTGTGATCTTTACGAGAAACACATCCACGACCAATCCGAGCGCCGCTTCGTGGCTGAAGTCCACGAGACCCGGGTTGGTCTAGTCGAGTTGGTCGACATCAACCATATCCACAGGCGCGCGGAGTTTCAAATTATCATTGCGCCGGATTTTCAGGGGCGTGGCTATGCTCAGGAAGCCACTCGGCTTGCGGTTGAGTACGCGTTCACGACCTTGAATTTGCATAAAGTCTATCTAGTGGTCGATGTGGACAATAGGGCAGCCATTCATGTGTACGAGCAAATTGGCTTCAAGCAGGAAGGTTTGTTGAAAATGGAGTATTTTGCAGCCGGGCAATATTGCGATGTGATTCGCATGGCTATATTCCAGACAGAGTTTCTTCAGACGTTAAGGTCAGCACCCAGAAACTGACTGGAGCTAGATTTTTGTATGATGCAGTTGAAATGGGCGAAGGTTGAACAAGGTAAAAAATTGGGGGGTTAGACAAGATGCTTTCTTACAAACCACTTAAGCTTTCGGCAACTGCCATGGCTGCATTGCTGTTTTGCCTAGCTCTCGCTTGGGCGGGTTCGGTATCGGCCGAGGCTGGAGTGACGGCCCAAGGCGATGATGTGTACAAACCAACTGTTGGCCAAGAAGGCAAGGATGTGATCTGGGTTCCTACCGATGACTCCTTGGTGAGGCTAATGCTTGAAGCAGCCAAAGTAACGCCGAACGACCTTGTATATGACCTGGGGGCGGGTGACGGGAAAATCGCGATTGCTGCTGCGCGCGACTTCGGTGCCACGGCCGTGGGTATTGAGTACAACCCTGAAATGGCCGCTTTGGCTCAACGTAATGCTGAGCGAGCAGGCGTTGCCGACAAGGTCAAAATTATCCACGCAGACATATTTGTTGAAGACTTCTCAGATGCGACAGTGGTTACGCTTTACCTACTGCCGCACCTTAACATGAGGCTGCGACCAACCTTGCTCGATATGAAGCCTGGTACCCGTATTGTGTCTAATAGTTTTGACATGGAAAACTGGCAGCCTGATGAGTACCTCAACACTGAATATAGAAGCGGCTATTTCTGGATAGTGCCAGCAAAAGTGCAGGGTAGTTGGTCACTCAGTGGATTGCCTGGCAACGGGCCGATCAGCCTTGATCTGAGTCAGCAGTTTCAGATCGTCGAGGGTGTTGCGAAATCAAACGGTGTGGAGCTGGCGCTGATCGAGCCCAAACTTAGCGGTGAAAACTTTTCATTCGAGTTCGTTGACGCCAAGGGCTTGCAGCAGAAGGTGGAACTGAAAGTCGCCGGTGACCAAATGACGGGTAAGGCGAGCAGTCCGCAGTCATCGTCTGCCGTTAGAGCCTCACGACTGAAGTAAACGCAAGTAGGCGAACGATGCAATCAGGCACACCCGAGCGCAGGCTGGCAGTTGCGAGCGCTGTGACGATCATTATCGGTATTGTGGTTGGTGCTGGAATTTTTCGTACCCCCTCGCTCGTTGCTGCAGTGACCGGCGACGTGGGGTGGGCGCTGCTCATTTGGGTGTTGGGCGGCGTGATTTCTCTGATTGGTGCGTTGTGTTACGCAGAGCTGGCTTCGACCTATCCGCATGCCGGTGGCGATTATCATTTTCTTTCCAGAGCCTATGGCCGGCAGGTCTCGTTTCTATACGCGTGGGCCAAAGCGATGGTGATCAATACGGGATCGATTGCTTTATTGGCATTTGTTTTTGGTGACTACCTAACTGCCATTGTTAACCTAGGGAGCAATTCTTCTGCCATTTGGGCTGTTCTGATTGTGTTGGTTCTGACGGTGGTAAATGTCACTGGTCTTCGCATCGCCAGTAGTTTGCAGGCTTTTTTCACGGTGATCGTTTTCCTTGGTTTGCTGATGGTCGCGGCAAGTGCTTTTTGGGCTGAGCCGGTCTCGGTGTCGTCGCCAGCTTTGTTCGCATCGACCCCGTCGTTGGGGATGATGGGTCTTGCCATGGTGTTTGTACTGCTAACTTTCGGTGGCTGGAATGAGTCGGCATACATATCGGCTGAAGTCAAAGGAGGGCCCAAGACGATTGTGTCAGTGATTGTCGTGAGCTTGTTCCTCATCACGGTCTTGTATGTTCTCGTTAATCTGGCATTAATCCACGGGCTAGGCCTTTCGGCGCTGGCATCGAGTCAAGCACCGGCCTCCGATTTGGTGCTTAAGGGCATGGGACTGTGGGCGGAGTGGCTCGTCAGTGCCTTGGTGGCTTTGGCGGCGTTAACTAGCATCAATGCGACGATGATCGTTGGCGCGCGATCCAATTACGCGCTAGGCAACGATTGGAGGCAATTACGCTTTATTGGGCAGTGGCGAGCGGACCGAGGTGTGCCCGTCGCGGCTCACATCGTCCAAGCGATGATCTGCGTTGCATTGATTGGCCTTGGGTCTATGTATGCCGATGGCTTTGAGGCCATGGTGGAATTCACGGCACCGGTTTTTTGGGGGTTTTTATTTCTCGTTGGGCTCGGCCTGATGCGCCTTCGACGAGTTGATCCCGACATGCCACGTCCTTACAAGGTGCCGTTTTATCCAGTGCTGCCCATCATCTTCTGTTTGATGTGTGGGTACTTAACCTATTCGAGCATTGTTTATGCGCATAGTCAGGGTGCTGTTCATATATCGTTGTTGGTGATGGTCGTTGGGGTAGTGGCGTTAATGATCCTTAACTTATTTAAGAAACCGCGAATCGAAGAGCTACCCTGAATTGCTTTGATCAGGTTGATTTTGCCAGCAGCCCTGAACGACGCACTAGTAATCGATCAAGCTGGTTGGCAAAGTTCCTGGCGTCTCTGGCGCTAAAAGCCGCCGGACCGCCCGTTTGAACTCCGCTCTCACGCAAGCCCTCCATGAAGTTTCGCATGGTGAGCTTCGCTTGAATGGTGCTGTGGTCGATGAGATCACCGCGTGGATCGATCACCCAAGCTCGCTTCTCGATAACCAGTGCGGCCAGTGGAATATCGGCTGTCACCACGATGTCTCCTTGATGCGCCTCGCTCGCGATGCGTTGATCAGCGACATCGAAGCCTGACGGAACTTGCAGCGACTTGATCCAAGGCGATGGTGGAACGTGCAGCATTTGGTTCGCAATCAGTGTCACGGGGGTGCTGGTCCGGTTGGCAACCCGAAACAGAATTTCTTTGATCACCAATGGGCACGCATCGGCGTCAACCCAAATATGCAAGCCACGCTTGTTCAGCGAATCAGCGCTAGGCGCAGTCATTGCGGTGCTGATTGATCTTTGATTCGAACAACCCGCTGTGGGAAGGGAATCTCAATTCCGGATTTCTGAAACGCTTGTTTTAAGTTTGCCAGGATGGCACGTCGCACCACCCATTGTTCAAGCGCCACGACCTTCAGGCGTACACGAATGGTAACAGCTGAATCGCCAAGTGCGTTCACGCCCAGGATTTGAATATCCTCCAGAATTTTGCTTTCAAATTCGGGATCCTGGCGCAGTTCAGTGCCTACTTGTTTGATCACTTCATAGGCCTGCCCGAGGTTAACGTCATAGCCGACACCGATTTCAACCACTGCGTAGGCAAAATCCCTGCTTTGATTGCTCACGGTCGTGATGGCACTGTTGGGCACGAAGTGCACAGTGCCTTCACCATCGCGCAGCCGAACGTATCGCAAAGTGACTTCTTCAACGTTGCCAGATTTGCCAGCCACATCAACAAAGTCACCCTGACGAATCTGGTTCTCAATCAGCATGACAAATCCAGTGAAGTAGTCTTTGACTAGACTCTGTGCCCCGAAACTGATGGCAATGCCCACGACACCTGCTGTTGCCAGAAACGGTGCAATCGAAATCCCCAGTTCCGATAGAACCACCATGATGGTGATGACCCAAATCACAACCGAGGCAACATAACCGAATATGCGGTTCAGGGTGTCGATCCGCTTGCGCTCTTCATTGCCTGCCATGCGTTTGCGCAGGCGCACGTGAATCGCATTCAGTAGGTGTCCGACCACGCGACGCACGGCAAACGCCAACACAATGATCAGAATCAGGTTCAGGCTCGAAATGAGCAGAACAGCCCACTTGGGAATGTCTGGCCAGCCTAATTTAGTTAATGATTCAAGGATGAGTTGTTCCATGACTGTCTTTTTTGCGCTAAGTATTGATGTGCAGGCCAGTGTAACCAGCCAGCAGGTGAGTGACCGATCACTATCGATTAGCCAAGTGCAGCCGCTCTTTGCGCCCGACGTGCGAGCGCCATTTTGTGTCGGTTTACTTCTTCAGGGGTGGTAGGAACAAACTCGGTCACGGCCACTGGTTTTCGGTCATCACCGACGGCAACCATCGTAAAGAAACAGCTGTTGACATGACGGGTTGCTTGAGTGCGGATGTTCTCGGCAATGACCTTAATGCCCACCTCCATCGAGGTTCGACCCGTGAGGTTGATGCTAGACAGGAACGTGACAAGCTCACCGACATAGATTGGTTCGCGGAAAGTCACGTTTTCTACGTTCAGTGTTACCACGTAACGACCCGCGTATCGGCTGGCACAGGCGTAGGCAACTTCATCAAGCAACTTCAAGATGGTGCCGCCATGCACATTGCCAGCAAAATTAGCGGTGTCAGGTGTCATGAGCACCGTCATGACAAGTTGGTGTCGGGCTTGGTTCACGGTGTTTTTTCGAGTTGACAGTTTGATCCGCAATGTTACATCGATAAACCCTGGTGATCATGTTTACCCAGACACAGATGCGTTGGTGCTTGAAGAGATCGAATTCGCCCACCGGCGGACCGGTCAAGTTCCCCGACCTGAGGCGCTCGATCTACACTAGCAGGAGAAGCAATCTATCGACAGACATTAATTCAGACCACCGACCCATGCGAGCGCTTCGATGGCCAATCAAATGCAGATAAACAGCGATTTCACGGCTCGCGTGACTTTGGACACCAATCAGATGGACTGGGTGCCCTCGCCCATTGTGGGGGTCCAACGGAAGATGCTTGACCGCTTTGGTGGTGAGGTGGCCCGTGCGACTTCGATTGTCAGGTATGCACCCCAATCCCGATTTGCATCTCACACTCACGGTGGTGGTGAGGAGATACTCGTTTTAGGTGGTGTGTTTGAGGATGAGCACGGAACATATCCAGCCGGTACCTATCTTCGCAATCCGCCAGGGACCAGCCATCAGCCAGTTTCTGAGCTCGGTTGCACCTTGTTCGTGAAGCTCTGGCAGTTCACCCTTGGTGACGAGCAAGCCGTCCAAATCGACACAAAAACCGCGAGCTGGTATCAGGGTCTAGTGCCGGGTTTGTCGGTTATGCCGTTGCATCAAGCCGATGGTGTCAATACAGCGTTGGTTCGCTGGGCGCCCGGCACGCAATTCAATCGCCATGTTCACCCGGGTGGCGAGGAAATCTATGTGCTGCAGGGCGTGTTTCACGACGAGAATGGCGCATATCCTGCCGGCAGTTGGTTGCGTAGCCCTCGCTACAGCATGCACACTCCCTATACCAGCGATGAAGGCGCACTCATCTACGTCAAGACGGGACATCTGGATGCGCCGATGCTTGCGCTGCCCTAAATGGCTTGACTACCTCTCGAAACGAATGGCGTCGTTGGCGTGTCTCTTTAGGTTGCGGTCTCGCCAAGCGAAGTAGCTGCGATACAGGAATACGCTCAAGACCATGCCCCAAACCATCCCGGAGAACATGCCAGACAACATGGCGCTTAAATTCAAGTTGCCGTTATTGCTTTGTTGAATCACCTGGACAAACAAGACTGCGCCCACGGTCATGCCAAGAAACATCCAGCCGGAGCAAAGCAGGTTTTGAGCGAGCATGGAGCAAAGTTTGCGGCATTCAGGACGCAAGAGCCTGAGGCTAGGGATCGCGGCAAGCCCACCGATTAGCATCCCAATGTGCATGTACGGCATCAGCTCGACATGAAGCCTTAATGACCCCCAAATCGATAGTGACTGACTGCTTGAGCAGATGGACGCAATGATGGCGACAGGGGTTCGCTGAAAGTCAAAAAATAACCCGATCAGCATGCCGCCGAAGCCCAAGCTCAACATCACGTGTGGCGGAGAAAATCCAAAGCGTTGAGGCCGCAAACGGGACAACGCGAGACAACCACCGCCCACCCCGATAATCGATAGAGATGAGATTGACCACCAGTCGCCAGACGGGCCAAGGTTGACATACGCCATGGTGAGCGCCACCAACCCGACCAACGTTGCGCTAACGATGATGTTCGTGTGCCGATCAAAAAACGAATGTTGCAACCGCGTCTCCTGAATACACTGCTCTGATTAGGTCGGGTGCTGCTAAACCCATCGATTAGTAATTTCTATTGTGGCAACGATGTCAGTGAGGCAAAACATTAACGGGTGATTGGTGTTAAACAATAGAGCCATCCTGACTAAGTGGCAAGTGCTGTAAGTCCTATGTAATCGTTATCCCTAGTGACTACTGACTTATACGGTTTTTTTCGATAGCATGAATCGAATACAGACCTATGATAATAAACAAGATTGATATGACGCAACTAATCGGTTATTTTACGACTGATCGGTTCACAATAGAAAAAAACTAAATCATTCGCAATGAAATGATCTGACAACCAGGAGGCATGGATGATCCCGCCAGATTTTGAGTATCACGCACCGACCACCTTAGGCGATGCGATTGCTTTGTTGAATCAGTTTGGCGAGGAGGCCAAACTTCTAGCTGGCGGACACAGCTTGCTGCCAATGATGAAAATGAGGTTTGCTGAGCCCGCCCACCTAATCGATTTGAACAAAATCGAGCAGTTGCGTGGCATACGCGAGGAGGGTGGTGTCATCAAGATTGGTGCCATGACCGTTGAGAACGACATTTTGGACTCCGAGCTTTTGAAGCAAAAGGCCTCTTTGTTGCCTAAGGCCGTTAAGCTGATTGCAGATCCTCAGGTCCGCAATCGTGGCACGATCGGTGGCGATATCGCTCACGGCGATCCAGCCAATGATCATCCCGCGATCATGAAAGCCATGGATGCAACGTTCGTTTTGACTGGTCCGGATGGTTCGCGATCCGTCAAGGCCGTGGATTTTTTCCACGGCACCTACATGACTGACATGGCGGAAAACGAGATTCTGACGGAGATACAGTTTGAGCCTTTGGCCAGCAACACCGGCACTTCCTACATCAAGCTCAAGCGCAAGACGGGTGACTGGGCCACGGCGGCTGCCGCTGTGGTGTTGCAAATGAACGCGGGTAAGGTATCGATGGTTCGCATAGGCTTGACCAACGTGGCGGACACCGCGTTGCGTGCCACCGAGGCTGAACAAGTGTTGATGGGCAATGCCCTGACGCCAGAAGTGCTGGCTAAAGTTGTCCAAGCCGTGACTGCCATTTGTAACCCCGCTGAGGATTTGCGCGGCGACGCTGAGTACAAGACCGCCATGGCCGGTGAAATGACCAAGCGAGCTTTGCTCGATGCGGCCAGCCAGATCCGTTAAGGCATACACAACTATTCGAGTGGAGAACACCATGAGCAAGAAAATAGTGGGCATGACGATCAACGGGCGCAAGGTCGAAGAAGCAGTTGAGCCCCGCACTTTGTTGATCCATTTTTTGCGTGAACAGATGAACCTGACTGGCGCCCACATCGGTTGCGAAACCAGTCACTGCGGCGCATGTACGGTTGATATTGATGGCAAGTCGGTTAAGTCCTGTACCCATCTGACGGTTCAGTGCGAGGGCAGCGATATCCTGACCGTTGAAGGTCTTGCCAAAGACGGCGTGTTGCATGCAGTCCAAGAGGGTTTCTACAAAGAGCACGGTTTGCAGTGCGGCTTTTGCACCCCAGGTATGTTGGTTCGCAGCTATCGACTGCTGCAAGAAAATCCAAACCCGACTGAAGAAGAAATTCGCGCTGGCATCTCGGGCAATTTGTGCCGATGCACAGGTTACCAAAACATCGTCAAAGCCGTTCAGTACGCGGCCAAGAAACTGCAAGAAACGGCTGTTGCCTGAACTTGCTCAACCGATGCTGAATTAGGAGACGAGACAATGAATGCACCTTTAAAAGATCGCGAAGCGGCGCTCATGGGCATGGGCGACTCACGCCTGCGCAAGGAAGATGCGCGCTTTATACAAGGCAAGGGCAATTACGTTGATGACATCAAGATGCCGAACATGGTGTTCATGGACATCGTACGGTCGCCTTTGGCCCATGCACGCATCAAGGCGATCCACAAGGAAGAAGCCCTGAAAATCCCCGGTGTGATCGCTGTGTTAACGGCTCAAGACCTTAAGCCGCTGAAGTTGCACTGGATGCCAACGTTGGCCGGTGATGTGGCAGCGGTTTTGGCTGATGAGAAAGTTCATTTTCAAATGCAAGAGGTCGCGGTTGTTATCGCTGAGAACCGCTACGCGGCCGCCGATGGCAAAGAAGCGGTCTTTGTAGAATACGAAGAGCTTGATGTGGTGATTGATCCGTTTGAGGCGATCAAGCCAGGCGCACCAGTGCTGCGTGAGGATCTGGTCGGCAAAACCGAGGGTGCTCACGGTGCCCGTAACCACCCAAACGAGATTTTTACCTGGACCGCCGGAGACAAACAAGCCACCGATGATGCTTTTGCCAACGCTGCGGTGCGCGTTGAGCAGGAAATGCTGTATCCGCGTGTGCATCCGTGCCCGCTAGAGACCTGCGGTTGCGTCGCATCATTTGATCCAATCCGTGGCGACTTGACGACCTACATTACCAGTCAGGCACCGCACGTGGTGCGCACGGTTGTATCCATGCTCTCTGGTATTCCTGAGTCCAAAGTCCGCATTATTTCACCGGATATCGGTGGTGGTTTTGGCAACAAGGTCGGTATTTATCCAGGTTACGTTTGCGCCATCGTGGCGTCCATCGTCTTGGGTCGCCCTGTGAAATGGATTGAAGATCGGATCGAAAACCTGTCATCAACGGCATTTGCGCGTGACTACCACATGACTGGTGAGCTTGCAGCGACTGCTGATGGGAAAATCCAGGGTTTGCGTGTTGAAGTGGTCGCTGATCATGGTGCGTTTGATGCGTGTGCTGACCCCAGCAAATTTCCGGCTGGTCTGTTCCACATCTGCTCAGGGTCCTATGACATTCCAGCGGCACATTGCTCGGTAAAAGGTGTTTACACCAACAAGGCGCCAGGTGGTGTGGCCTACCGGTGCTCGTTCCGGGTGACCGAGGCTGTGTATCTGATTGAGCGCATGGTCGATGTTTTGGCGCAAAAGCTCAACATGGATAAAGCCGACATTCGTGAGAAGAACTTCATCCGTAAGGAGCAGTTCCCGTACACGTCGGCATTTGGGTTTGAATACGATTCAGGTGACTATCACAACGCCTTGAACAAAGTCCTTGAGGCGGTCGACTACAAGGGGCTGCGAGCCGAGCAAGCTGCCAAACGTGCTGACCCCAATAGCCCAACGCTCATGGGGATTGGTCTTGTGACTTTTACCGAAATCGTTGGTGCTGGCCCAAGCAAAATCTGTGACATTTTGGGCATCGGCATGTTTGACTCATGCGAAATTCGTGTGGATCCGACTGGCAGCGCGATTGCCCGCATGGGGACGATTTCCCAAGGCCAAGGCCACCAAACCACCTATGCGCAGATCATCGCGACCGAATTGGGTATCCCCTCCGAAGTGATCCAGGTTGAGGAGGGTGACACTAACACAGCGCCCTACGGGTTGGGTACCTACGGATCACGCTCTACACCTGTGGCTGGTGCGGCCATTGCGATGGCTGCGCGCAAGATACACGCCAAAGCCAAGAAAATCGCGGCTTCATTGCTTGAAGTCAGCGAAGAGGATCTGCAGTGGGAGGTTGATCGATTCAAGGTTCGTGGCAATGATGACAAGTTCAAGACCATGAAAGATATTTCTTGGGCGGCATACAACAAGCCACCAGAGGGTTTGGAGCCAGGTCTTGAGGCGGTCCATTACTACGATCCACCGAACTTTACCTATCCATTTGGTATTTATCTGTGTGTGGTTGATATCGATCGCGCCACGGGCGAAACCAAGGTGCGTCGCTTTTATGCACTCGATGATTGCGGCACACGCATCAACCCAATGATCATCGAAGGCCAGATTCACGGTGGCTTGACCGAGGGGTTTGCCGTGGCGATGGGTCAGTTGTTGTCCTTTGATGCTCAGGGCAACATCCAGGGCAATTCATTGATGGACTATTTCCTGCCCACGGCTGTTGAGACCCCACATTGGGAGACTGATTACACCGTCACGCCATCACCGCATCACCCGATTGGTGCCAAAGGCGTTGCAGAGTCTCCTCACGTGGGCAGCATTCCAACCTTTACCGCAGCGATCGTGGATGCGTTGTCACACGTGGGTGTGACCCATATCGACATGCCACACACGGCATTCCGGGTTTGGAAAGAGCTCAAGCATCACGGCTTGAACTTGAACTGAATTTATCAACAGGGAATCGGAATGGAAGTCACGATTGACAAGCAGTATCCGATCGCAGCCGGGGAGCAGGCTTGCTGGCAAATTCTGTCGAACATACCAGAGCTGGCTACTTGTATGCCTGGCGCGGTCATCACCGAGCAAATCGATGACATCCACTACAAGGGCACGGTCAAGGTCAAAGTTGGACCTGCGACCGCGGCCTTTGCGGGTGATATTGAGGTGCTCGGTGTCGATGAGGGTGCCCGCCAGATTCGTCTGCTCGGTAAGGGTGCGGACAAGGGAGGATCTTCCGCATCCATGGAGCTGACTGCGTCATTGCAGGTGCAAGATGACAGCAATGTCATGCTATTGGGCAAGGCGGATGTGATTGTTAACGGCAAATTTGCACAGTTTGGCGGGCGCATGATGACGTCTGTGTCTGACATGATTTTGAAGCAGTTTGCGGACAACTTCGCGGTGAAGGCTCAGGCTGCTCAGGCTGCTCTTGCACCTGCCACGGGCGCTCAGTCAACCAACGACACGAGTTCGTCTGAAGGCAGTGCGCCGGTTAAAGCACATGCCTCAGAAGCGCCAAAGATGCAGACTGAACTCAATGGCTTGGCCATTGCTTGGATGTTGATCAAAGGTTTTTTCGCGCGATTGTTTGGCAAGTCTTCGTAGGCGCTTCCCGGTGACCTTGCATGGACGTTAAAGAAATTTCCACGGGGCTTGCAGCCGCTGGCTATCTAGCGGACGACAGCTTGGCCGAGATCGTGTGGATGGGACTGACCATTGACAGACCCATTTTGCTCGAAGGCGAGGCTGGTGTTGGTAAAACCGCGATTGCTCAGGCAAGCGCCACGGCACTCGGGCGCACTTTGTTTCGTTTGCAGTGCCATGAGAGTCTGGATCTGAATCAGTCTGTTTACGAGTGGAACTACAGTCGGCAACTACTGGAGATTCGCTTGCGTGAGGCTGAGGGTGTGGGGCAGGCTGGTCTTCGTCATGACTTGTTTAGCGAGGATTTTCTGTTGCAGCGCCCGCTGATGCAGGCCATTACATCGAGCGAGCCCTGTGTGTTATTGATCGATGAGATCGACCGGGCAGACGAGTCATTTGAAGCCTATTTGCTTGAGCTGCTCGGTGAATATCAAATCTCAATTCCTGAGCTCGGAACCATCCGCGCCAAAAGCCATCCGATGGTCGTGCTCACGAGCAACGGAACAAGAGATCTATCTGATGCATTACGCAGGCGTTGCTTGTATCACTACGTCGACTATCCGACGGTTTCGCGCGAGCTCAATATTGTGCAAACACTCATCCCGCACGCGAATGCGGAGTTAGTGCAACAAGCGGTTCTGTTTGTGCATCAACTACGCAAAGAGGATCTAGATAAAACCCCTGGTATTGCTGAAACACTGGATTGGATTCGCGTGCTTTGCGCGCGTCAATACAAGGCCTTGCCGCAAGATCCGGCTGAGCTAGTCGGCACGCTGAGTGCATTGCTAAAGACCCGTGCTGATCAATGGCAAGTGTCTGATGAGGTGGTGGCCAAGCTCACGGGATCACGCAATCGGGTTGGAATCGATGCGGGTGTGGTTGCCTCAAGAGCCTAAGTGATGAGTCCGGCTCACAGCGTTAGAAACTTTGCTGGGTATTTGCGTGATCACGGGTTTGTGATTGGATTGGCTGAGTTGCACGCAATGCTTGACGTTGCCGTGCGGGCCAGCATTGATCAGCCTGAAAAAATTCAAAAGTATTGGCGTGGCATTGCTTGCTCGTCACAGAAGCAATGGCGGCAGTTCCCCGGGCTGTTCGAGGCCTACTGGTTTCCCGAGCGAATGAAGGGCAAAGTCAAGTCCTCGCAAAAGCAGCGCCAGGGAAAATCCTTGCATGAGTTGGTTCAGGAGATCAAGGGCCAAGGGCAAAGTGTGCCGACGAGCGATCAGTCGGGCACTCTGGGTTTGAGCAGTGAGGGTGAAGCAACTGGCGGTGACGAGGCTGAGCGTGGTCAAGGTGGCGCTAGCCGCGTGGACCCATTGACCGACAAACCGCTTGGCCAGTGGTTACCGCATGACAGTGAGCAGCTTGATCGTCTGATTGAGCCATTGCAGGCGAGATTGCGGCGCAAGCTGATTCAGCGGTATCAGCGTTCACCCAATGCGCCCCGAATTGATTTGCGTGAATCGATACGACGAGCCATGGGCACGGGCGGCGAATTGATCCGGCTACAAACTCGCGCTCGCAAGACGGTGATGCCCAAGGTCTATATCCTCGTTGATGTGAGTCATTCGATGGAGGCGCATGCTCAGTTTTTTTTGCGAATGGCGAGATCCTTTTGTCAGGTCATGAACGCACGGGCTTTCGTATTTCATACCTCGTTGATCGAAGTAACTGAATTGCTAAAACGCAATAGCGGTAGGGTTCAGGAAAAAATCAATTCAGTTGCGTTCGGTTTTGGTGGTGGTACCAAGATTGCGACTAACCTTCAGCGGTTTATGGAGCAAGCGCGAAGAGGTCCTAGCGGTCAGCGGGTCAGGGGGCTGGGCCGGCGCGACTTGGTGTTTGTGCTCAGTGATGGTTTTGATACGGATCCGCCAGAGCAGCTGTCAGTGTCGGTTCAGGCGATACGCCGCGCCGGTGCTGAGGTGTTTTGGTTACACCCAACAGTGGATTTGCCACAGTCACGAGCGATGCATGAGGCGCGCGATTTCATGTCAGGTTTTTTGAGTGTCAGTCACTTGAGCAGTCTCGAAGGGCTCGTTGATCTGATTGGCGGGCGCGGCGGGTATGATAGCAAGTCGATGCTCTTGACGAATCAGACGGCCTCAAGTCTTTAGAGTGTCGATCTAGCTCGGTTTGGTGACTGGTTAGGTGACCGGTTAGGTGAGTGATTGAGTTTGGTTCAGCGAGGAGTGATCGCAATGGGCTGCATGTTCAAGCAAGGCGGGGGCTTGTATTCAAGGATGCGCATTGGCGCTGTTTTGCTCGCCGCTGGCCAAGGCAGTCGCATGGGCAATGTGCCGAAGGCTTTGATGCACCTGCAGGGTGTACCGCTGATTAATCGTCACCTCATTGCGCTCAGTGGAGCAGGTGTCGATGAAGTGGTGGTGGTTACAGGCTTTTATCATGAGGTGGTTGAGCCGGCGGTCCAAGCATTTCCGGTTCAGATTGTGCGCAACCAAGACCCAGCGGCTGGTCAGCCGAGTTCAGTTCGGCTTGGCATCGAAACGATTGGGGAGCGCTTTGATGCGGTCATCATGATGTTGTGTGACCAACCGCTTGTGAGCGCGTCTGATATCACCGCATTAATAGCCGCTTTCAAGAAACGCACCCATGGTGAAATTTTGATGCCAATGGTTAGTGGCAAGCGAGGCAACCCGATTGTATTGTCGGGCAAGGCCATTGGCGACATTTTGTCGCAGGGGCAGAATATGTACTGCCGAAAGTACATCGATGCACACCCGGAGCTTGTCACGTTTTTTGATACGGACAACGAGCACTTTGTCACGGACGTCGATACGCTTGAGGACGTCAGCGTTTTTGAGCAGAGTTCTGGTTTCAAGCTCGAGTTGCCGCAGCTTGTGGCTAATTCAGTCGCATCAAGTCAAGAGGGTAATGAAGGGCTTGGTGCTGAGCCAGTCTATTTGGCGCTCAGGCGACGCATGGCGGTATCTTAAATGGCGGGTATTCATTGGCCAGTGCCGCTGGGCATTCATCAGTTTGATCGCGCAGAAGATATCAATCCGACGCTGGCGCGCGCGTTTTCTGCCATGCGTGCCACTGATCTGGCTCATAGAGCCAGTGAGCAAACATCTAGAGATGTTTTTTACGCCAGTCACGATCAGTTGCTCGCTCGTGTGCAGTTGCCTGAGTTTCAGTCACTGGTGAGGTTTATCGCTGACTCGCTACAAAAGACCGTCGGGCAGGCCAACGCGGGGGTATGGCCTGGTGGCCGGATCCGGTTGCAACTGCAAATTGTGGGATGCTGGTTTCAGATTCAAAACGGCATGGCATTCCACGATGTGCATACACATGGCAATTGCTCTTGGTCTGGCGTGTATTACGTTCAGTGCGATAGCAAGGACAAGCGCCAGATGCATCAAAGTCTGGGTAGCATGAACGGCGTGACGCGTTTTTATGGACCTTACACCGATTGGTTAAGCGGCGCATATATGGATATTGGTAACGCCTATTTGCAAAAGAATACGCTTGACGTTGACCCTGAACCTGGCAAACTCGTCTTGTTTCCATCTTATTTGCCACACAAAGCGATGCCCTACGAGGGTGAGCAAGACCGCATTATTGTGTCTTTTAATGCCCAGGTTCATTCGCCAGAGGGTGACGAGTTGTTTGGCTATCAGGCCACCTAGCCGTCTGTACAATTGGCGAGCGCTTGCCAAAATCTGAAGTTAAACCCTTTTGTTAACATTCAAATACCGGTATAGCGTGCGATTGGTATGTGCCGTGAGCTTGTTTCATTAACCTGAATAGGTAAATTACGCCCCCATGGGATCGTTCGATTTTGAGCCCGTTGCCAGTTTTGCAACGAACGTCGGCGGCATTCTGGCGACTCTGCCTGAGCCAGTCGTGAGTACAGACGTCATTTTGTTGTTTCTGTTCGTTGTATTGGCGTTGTGTTTTTCCTTCTTGTGCTCGATTGCAGAAGCTTCTTTATTGAGCATTACCCCGGCTTACGTGGCTGGCCTGCGTGACAAAAACCCCAAACGCGCTGAGTTGTTGCGTCAACTCAAGGGCGAAAAGCTTGAGCAGGCATTGGCTGCGATTCTGACTGTCAACACGATAGCAAACACGGTTGGCTCGATTGGCGCAGGTGTCAAAGCGACAGCGGTATTCGGTAGCGAGTGGTTGGGCATTTTTTCAGCGGTGATGACGCTACTCATCCTGTTTTTGTCAGAAATCGTTCCAAAAACACTCGGTGCTGTTTATTGGCGTGAAGTCTGTGGCATGACGGCCCTGTATGTCAATTTCCTGATTAAGTCGATGTATCCCCTGATCTATGTCTCTGAGTTAATCACCAAACTGATTTCTGGTGGTAGGAAGGCCGGTGACTTTAATCGGGAAGAGTTCGTTGCCATGGCTGGTATCGGCCAGGAAACTGGGCACTTGAATGAACGTGAGTCAGCCATCATCGGTAACTTGTTTGGTTTTAAGTCATTGAAAACCAGTGCCATCATGACACCTCGCGTGATGGTGGCGGCTTTGAAATCAGACATGACGGTTGATGATGCCTTGGTGAAAACCAGTTCAGTGCCATTTTCCCGGTTACCGATCTACGGTGACACCATTGACGAAGTCACTGGATTCGTCTTGCGTGAGGATTTGCTTTTGGCGCAGTCGCGTGGCCAGGGGCAGCAGACAGTGCAAATCTTTCATCGGGATATCGTGGCTGTGCTCGATACCTTGCCGGTGTCTAAAGTTCTGGAGACGTTGTTGCAAGAGCGTCAGCACATCGCGCTGGTGGTGGGTGAGTATGGCGAGACTGAGGGGATTGTGACGCTTGAGGATGTGGTCGAAACTTTGCTGGGTAGTGAAATCCTGGACGAGGGCGATCGGGCGATTGATATGCAAAGTCTCGCGCAGCAACTTCGTCAAAAAAGAGCCGAACGCATGGGGATAAAACTTAGTGACGATGACCAGCCGGGCAAGTAAAAATTCGATGTAGCCACACTTCTCCGGGAGTCCGATAGCAGCCCACCCCCGGCTTCCAATGCTTGCTCGCTACAGCACTGCGCGGGCCAGCATGGCGTCACAGAGCACTTGCGCGCCAGCGCCTAAGTCCTCAGGTGTGGCATCCTCGATTTCGTTATGACTGACACCATCTTTGCATGGCACAAAAATCATGGCAGTTGGCGCCACACTGGCCATATACACCGCATCATGGCCAGCACCGGTGACGATGTCCATGTGACTAAATCCATTTTCTCGGGCGGCATCTCGCACGGCATTGACCATGGATGTGTCAAAGGGGGTGGGTGGAAAATAAGACACCTCTTTGATTTGTACATCCACGTTGTGCGCCTTTGCGATGCGCTCGCAAGTGGCAACTAGGCGCTCATGCATGGCTAGCAGGGACTTTGCATCCTCGTGGCGGATGTCAACCGTGAATGTCACGCGGCCAGGAATGACGTTGCGCGAGGAGGGGTGAACGGTGGCGGATCCAACCGTGCCACGGCCCTGTGGGGCGTGATCCAGCGCATTTTGCACCACATCTTGCATGATGAATGTCGCCGCGTAAAGGGCATCTTGTCGGATTGGCATTGGCGTTGGCCCAGCATGCATCTCCATGCCAGTCACTGTCACGTCATACCAGCGCAATCCCAACGAGCCAGTGACTACGCCAATGACCTTGTTTTCATGTTCCAGGATGGGACCTTGCTCAATATGAGCTTCAAAATACGCGCCGATCGGCCGATTACCAACCGGTTCTTGGCCGTCGTATCCAATGGCTTTCAGTTCGTCTTCGACCCGTTTGCCGTCTTTGTCCGTGGCATTCAGTATGTCAGCGATATCGAATTTACCAATGAAGGCGCCAGAGCCCATCATCACGGGCACAAAACGCGTGCCTTCTTCGTTTGTCCAGATAGCCACTTCAATCGGTGCATCCGTTTCGATCCCGTGATCGTTTAGCGTACGCACCACTTCAAGACCAGCAAGCACACCGAAACAGCCATCGAATTTTCCGCCAGTCGGCTGTGTGTCGATGTGGCTGCCGGTCATGATGGGCGGCAAGTGATTGTCCTTGCCCGAGCGTCTGCCAAAGATGTTGCCAACCTGATCGACTGTCACCGACATGTTGGCTTGGCGCATCCATCGGGTAACGAGGTCTCGACCCTGGCCATCTAGTTCGGTTAACGCAAGCCTGCAATTTCCGCCTTTGGGTGTGGAACCGATTTTTGCCAAATCCATGAGTGTTTGATACAGGCGTTGCGAGGATACTTTCACGTTTTGCTCTATCAGGGTGCTTGGCATACATACTCCGCTGCGAAAAGGTCTTGGTTAAGTAAACCGAGGGCATGAGATAACCGTCATGGACACTGCAAAAAGTATGCCCGCTTCAACGGGCTTTTGTCGAGCCGCATTTCAAACTCAAACAAACTTCGTGCACTTGTTTTTAGAGGGCTGAATGTCGCTGAACTAGGGAAATTACTAACTGGCGATTACCCTTGATGGTACACAGCCGAATCAAAAATTGTATGCAATCTAGTGGCTAACCCCAGTGTTTTCTTATTGATCTTCGGCTGGGTATGTGCGAAATTTCAGTGGGCACTTTTGGTGCTCAATGCACTGATTCAGGGAGTCGCTGTTGACTGATGCATCAGATTGGAACGGTTTGGACGTTTTGCGAGAGGTTTAGTCAGCAAGACGCGTTCATTGATCTGCAGCGGCCGGAATCATGCTTTTGTTGTGGCTTTGAGCACTGATGGCAGAGATTGGTTTTCTGTTTGTAATGTTTGGTGTGAGAATGCTGGCATGTAAATTGCTGTTCAAGGAGAGTCGTGGTTATGAAGTTTTGCTCGACGTTGCAGAAGTTCATGACGAGTCGTCGCAATGACTTCGGATTGGCAAGCCAAGCCAGTGTCGAAGCCGTGTTTGAGTCAACAACCTTGTGGTCGGAGAACGTATGAAACATTCCAAGTTAACTTCTAAATCATTTTTAACGCCCTTCAAGACAGCGGCTGTTTGCGGTGCATTGCTGGTGGCGTTTGGCGGCTCGGCAAATGCTGAGCAGGTCTTGCGCATTGGCATGACCGCAGCTGACATACCACGCACGCTTGGTCAGCCGGACCAGGGCTTTGAGGGCAACCGGTTTACGGGCATACCGATGTATGACGCGCTAACACAGTGGGATCTCTCGAAATACGACGAAGCTAGCGTTTTGATGCCGGCGCTTGCAACTGCTTGGCAAGTTGACCCTAGCGATCAAACCAAGTGGGTCTTCAAGTTGCGCAACGACGTAAAGTTTCACGACGGTTCGCCGTTTAACGCGGATGCCGTGGTTTGGAATGTCCAGAAAGTGCTTGACAAAGAAGCGCCACACTTTGATGCCAGTCAGGTTGGAGTGACCGCATCTCGTATGCCCACGCTGCGTAGCGCACGCAAGATCGATGATTTCACGGTTGAATTGACAACCAGTGTTCCGGATGCGTTTTTGCCCATTAATTTGACTAACCTTTTCATGGCTTCTCCTGCTCAGTGGAAGGCCAAGTATGACGCCGTGCCTGCCAGCGTGACTGATCCAGCAGAGCGTGCCAAGCAGGCATGGATTGCATTCGCATCAGATGCATCGGGCACAGGTCCATTCATGATGGACAAATTTGTGCCACGTGAGCGTCTGGAGGTGGTTAAAAACCCGAACTACTGGGATCCAGCCCGCACGGCCAAGTTAGACCGCGTTGTGATGTTGCCTATGCCTGAGGCCAACGCTCGCACGGCAGCACTTTTGTCGGGTCAGGTGGATTGGATTGAGGCACCCGCGCCTGACGCGATTCCTCAGATTGAAGCTCGAGGCTTTAAGGTTTACAGCAACCCACAGCCCCATGTCTGGCCTTGGCAGTTGTCTTTCGCTGAGGGGTCGCCTTGGCTTGACAAGCGCGTGCGTCACGCAGCAAATCTTTGCGTTGACCGTGAGGGTTTGAAGACGTTGCTAGGCGGACAAATGGGCATTCCGAAAGGCACGGTGCCACCCGGACACCCATGGTGGGGCAATCCATCGTTTGACATTCGTTATGACCCTGATGCCGCGAAAAAGCTGATGTCTGAGGCTGGCTTCTCTGCGCAAAAGCCCATGAAAGCGAAGATTCAGATCTCGGCTTCTGGCTCTGGTCAGATGCAGCCATTGCCCATGAATGAATTCGTTCAGCAATCGCTCAAGAACTGCTTCTTTGACATCGAGTTTGATGTGGTGGAGTGGAACACACTGTTTACCAACTGGCGTAAAGGTGCAAAGGATCCAACCGCAAATGGGGCGTCAGCCACCAACGTGAGCTTTGCTGCGATGGATCCATTCTTTGCCATGGTCCGCTTTGCCAGCAGCGGAACCGTGCCGCCGACCTCGAACAACTGGGGTTACTTCACTTCCCCCGAGTTGGATGCGCTGATTGCTAATGCCCGCACATCGTTCGATGACAAGAAACGTGATGAGGCATTGGCCAAGCTGCATGCAAAAATTGTCGACGAAGCGCCATTTGTCTGGATTGCGCATGACACTGGTCCTCGCGCAATGAGTCCCAAAGTGCAAGGTGTGGTTCAGCCCAAGAGCTGGTTCATCGACATTGCACCAATGTCAATGCAATAGGCGCAATAGCGCCCAACGCGGGAGAGCAATGCTCTCCCGCGTTTTTGCAAGCTGTTGGTGTGTCGTTGTCTCGGGGTTGCCTGCATGTTTAATTTTCTTCTCAAGCGCATTCTCTACACAGTGCCGATTATGTTGGGTGTGGCGCTCGTGTGTTTTGCATTGGTTCATATTGCGCCAGGTGATCCGCTGGTCTCGATCTTGCCGCCAGATGCGTCAGTGGATTTGCAAAATCAGCTTATGGAGCTTTATGGGTTCAACCGATCCTTGCCGGAGCAATTTTTTTCGTGGGTCTTTCGTGCACTCCAAGGTGACCTAGGAACGTCGATCGCCACTGGGCGTTCGGTGAGTGAGGAAGTGTTAAAGGCAGTCGTCAATACACTCAGGCTGGCCATGGTTGCGACCATCATTGGCTTTGTGTTTGGTTGCTTGTTTGGATTTGTGGCTGGTTACTTTCAAAACTCATGGATCGACAAAGCGGCATCGGCCACGTCGGTTCTTGGCGTGAGTGTGCCGCATTACTGGCTAGGCATGGTGCTCGTCATTATCTTTAGCTCGACCCTGATGTGGTTGCCGCCAAGTGGTGCCGGGCCAGGTGGATCGAGCTCCTGGGCTTGGGACTGGGTGCATATCAAGTTTCTTATTTTGCCTGCTGTGACCATGAGTGTGATTCCAATGGGGATCATTGCGCGCACGGTGCGCGCGCTGGTGGCTGAAATTTTGGCGCAAGAATTTATCGTTGGCTTGCGAGCCAAAGGCCTCACCGATGTGGGGATTTTTCTGCACGTCGTTAAGAACGCTGCGCCCACCGCATTGGCTGTGATGGGTCTGCAGCTTGGTTACCTCCTTGGCGGGTCGATTTTGATTGAAACGGTGTTTTCCTGGCCAGGCACTGGTTTTTTGCTGAACTCGGCGATCTTCCAGCGTGACCTGCCTTTATTGCAAGGCACGATTTTGGTGTTGGCAACCTTCTTTGTGATGCTGAATTTATTGGTGGATGTCATGCAGACGCTGCTTGATCCGCGCATTGCCAGAAGTTAACGAGACCACATCGGGAAGGTAAGCAATCGTGAACATGTTAAATATCACCGTCGATAGCAGCAAAGTGCCTGACATTCCATTCGAGCGCTCCGCTGGGTATTGGGAGAATGTTGGTCGCAGATTCATGCGTGATCCCGTTGCGCTCGTGGCGGCAGCGGTTATTTTGTTCTTGTTGATCCTGGCGGTATTCGGTCAATGGATCGCACCGCACGACCCTTATGCGGGTTCCATTATGAAGCGTCTCAGACCGATTGGGTTTGAGGGCCACCCGCTAGGCACCGATGAGCTCGGGCGTGACATGCTGAGTCGATTGATTGTTGGTGCAAAGCTCTCGCTTTTTATGGGCATCACGCCTGTGATTATTGCGTTTGTGGTGGGATCGGCGATCGGTATTTTGGCGGGGTTTAGTGGTGGCTGGATCAATAGCATCATCATGCGCACGATTGATGTCTTCTACGCTTTTCCATCGGTGTTGTTGGCCATCGCCTTATCGGGCGTGCTCGGTGCGGGCATTACCAATTCACTGATCTCCTTGACGATTGTTTTTATTCCGCCAATTGCGCGCGTGGCTGAAAGCGTGACAACGCAGATCCGAAGCCGCGATTTTGTCGAGGCCGCCCGCGCATCGGGTGCGCATGCGTGGACGATCGTTCGAGTCCATGTGCTTGGCAACGTTTTGGGGCCGATCTTTGTATATTCGACTAGTTTGATTGCTGTTTCGATGATTCTTGCGTCCGGCCTGAGCTTTCTGGGTCTGGGCGTCAAGCCACCGGAGCCAGAATGGGGTTTGATGCTCAACACATTGCGAACGGCGATTTATGTGCAGCCATGGATTGCGGCATTGCCAGGGGTGATGATTTTCATCACGTCGATTGCTTTCAATATGGTGTCTGACGGACTTCGAACGGCAATGGAGATTAAAGACTGATGGGCAAAGATTTGAACGATCAGGATCGGGGTGGTTCCGCGCAGCCATTGCTAAGTGTCAAGGGGCTGGTTAAGCATTTTCCGCTGGGCAAAGATCTCATTGGGCGCAGCACCGGTGTGGTTCGAGCGGTGGATGGCCTGTCTTTTGATGTTTTTAAGGGTGAGACGCTGAGTGTGGTTGGTGAGTCTGGCTGTGGCAAATCAACGACCGCGCGTCTTTTGATGAATTTATTGGCTCGCGATGCAGGAGACATTGTTTTCGATGGCATGACAGTTGGCGGTTCGGACCTTGGTTTGACAGAGTTTCGCCGCCAAGCTCAAATGGTATTTCAAGACAGTTACGCGTCCTTAAATCCACGATTGACCATCGAAGACTCGATCGCATTTGCCCCACAAGTTCATGGTGTGCCAAAGCGCGAGGCAATTGAGCGGGCTCGATCCTTGCTCGTGAAGGTTGGCTTGGAGCCAAGACGGTTTGCAGAACGCTATCCGCATGAGCTGTCTGGTGGGCAGCGACAAAGGGTGAACATCGCACGAGCCTTGGCGCTGCAGCCAAGGTTGATCGTTCTCGATGAGGCTGTCTCGGCGCTAGATAAGTCGGTTGAGGCGCAGGTGCTCAATCTGTTGCTCGATTTAAAAGATGAGTTTGGCTTGACCTATGTTTTTATCAGTCACGATTTGAACGTGGTCCGATTTATTTCGGATCGAGTGATGGTGATGTATCTGGGGCAAGTGGTTGAGATTGGCGAGAGTGAAGCCTTGTTTGAGTCGCCACGTCATCCTTATACGCAGGCATTGCTGTCATCGATCCCCTCGCTTGATCCGGATCGCAGAACGGAGAAGCCGCCTTTGTCGGGCGATCCACCGAATCCGATTAACCCACCGAGTGGTTGCAGGTTCCACACCCGTTGCGCCAAAGCTCAGCCAGTTTGTGCGCAGGAAGTGCCGGCACTGGCCGGGCAAGCTGATGGACAGTCGGTTGCTTGTTTGATGTATGTGCCTAGTAGTCAATACGATTCGTCTAAACAGTCTGCGGAGGCGTTGGCATGAATGGGCTAGCTCAAGGTGTTGATGCGCTGGTTCGAATCGAGGAACTGTCAGTGACATTTACGGCCGGTAAGAAGCCGGTGCGGGCAGTTGATGGCGTGAATTTGAGTGTCAAATCTGGCGAAGTAATTGCCCTGATTGGTGAGTCAGGTTCAGGCAAAAGTGTCACCTTGCGTTCGATCTTGCGGTTGCATCCGCCGCGGCGAACGGTGATGCAAGGTCAGATCGTGATTGACGGTGAAGATGTCATGCGACTGCCACCAGGTCCGCTCGCTGATTTTCGGGGCAGTAAGGTATCGATGATTTTTCAAGAGCCGCTGCTTGCGCTTGACCCCGTTTACACGGTCGGTGATCAGATTATTGAGGCCATTCGTCGACACGAAAATGTGGACAAGGCAACCGCGCACGCGCGTGCCCTTGAGCTATTTGAACTTGTGCGAATTCCTAGCCCAGAACGCCGCTTGAAGGCTTATCCCCACGAGATGTCTGGCGGCATGCGCCAGCGTGCGATGATTTCCCTGGCGCTCGCTAGTCGCCCCAAGTTGTTATTGGCCGATGAACCAACAACGGCGTTGGATGCAACGGTACAGATTCAGATTTTGTTGCTCTTGCGTGAGCTTCAGCGTGAGTTGGGTTTGTCGGTTATTTTCGTGACCCACGATATCGGTGCGGCCGTCGAGGTGGCCGACCGAATTGCCGTTATGTATGCCGGCAAAATTGTTGAAGAGGGTCCGGTTCGCAGCTTGATCCGTGAACCTGCGCATCCTTACACGAAAGCCTTGCTAAGTAGCGTTGCTCATGGTGGCTTTGTCAAAGGTAGCAGGTTACAGACCATTGCTGGGTCGCCGCCGGATTTGGCGAATTTGCCGCCGGGCTGCTCATTCGCGGATCGCTGTGAACAGGCAACTCAGGCCTGCAGGCAATCGACACCCGAGGAGGTATGGCTGGCGCCAGACCATCGTGCGCGCTGTGTTTTGCTTGAGCCGGCCTCGAGGCACAATCAAGCCCAGATTTAAGCCGATGGCACTACTTAACGGTTAGTTTTGCTGGTGGGGGTGGTGCGTAGCCGCCTAGCCTCGATGTACGTAGTCC
Organism: Lautropia mirabilis; assembly: GCA_945876565.1. Classification (GTDB taxonomy): domain Bacteria; phylum Pseudomonadota; class Gammaproteobacteria; order Burkholderiales; family Burkholderiaceae_B; genus Algicoccus. The sequence goes on from CAMCOS010000003.1 coordinate 93,378, forward strand.
AATTCGACCCATCGACTCCACGAGGGCCACAGCACACGCAACGCCATCCAAAACCGGTAGTTGGTACTTGGCTGCAAGACCCTGTGCAAGATCGGTCATGCCAGCGCAGCCAAGCACGATGGCTTCTGCGTGATCGTGTTCAATGGCTTTTTGTATCTCGGCCTCGATTCGTGCCATGGCTTCGGGCTTGCCGTGTTCAAGTTCGAGCACGGCAACATCAGAGGCTCTAACACTGACACACTGCCGATCTAGGCCGTATCGCAGCAGGTTGTGCTCAAGTGCGGGGACTGAGCGGGACAGAGTGGTCACCACTGAAAATCGGTTAGACAACATCGCCGCCATCCGGTAGCCCGCCTCGCCGATGCCCACGACTGGTCGGTCAGTTAGACATCGGGCAGCATCGAGCCCAGTGTCATCAAAGCACGCGATAACGACTCCGTCGACCTGTGGATTGTTGCGAATCTCCTGCAACATACCCGCAAGGCTAAGGGCCTCATCGTAGTAGCCTTCGATCGACACCGGCCCAAAACTGGAGGTGGTGGCCATGATTTCCGTGCCCGGACAACACACCTGTCTCGCGGCCACCGCGACCTTGTCAGTCATGGATTGTGTGGTGTTCGGATTTACAATCAATATGCGCATGGTGACTGAGGCACTTATTCAATGGGGTTGGTTGAGGTAATTTAACCACGATGATGCTGTTCTTGTATCTAGTCAAAGGGCTGTTTAGCTAAATGCAAACGGACTCGAGTCGTTTGAGTCGGGAAGCTCAATTGCTTGCGCAGGGTAGTGTTTCACGCGCACGCATGTCAAACGGATAGTTCGCACGCTTATGGTGCATTGTAGTGGTTATGCACCATTAATCATCTTTATGCACCTTCTTGGTGCTTGGTTGGCTGTGCTGGGTGTCGCATGGCAATGGCATGGATTTTGCTCGGTTCAAGCGATTAATAGAGCAGGGAGTATGTCAGTGCTGGTATCAGAGACTGAGCGAGATGATGGGTCGACTGTGGTGCCTGAGGTGCCTGAGGTGCCTGAGGTGCCTGAGGTGACTTTGGGCTGGCAGGCAAGGCTGAATCTGGACTTCTCACGGCGGTTTGACTTCACTGATCTGCGTTTCAAGCATGAGGGGCCTTTACGCGTACAAAAACCCCTTTATCCAGAGGGCGGTGATTGCTGCCACGCTGTGGTTGTCCACCCGCCTGGCGGGATTGCTGGTGGTGATCGCCTGGCGATGGATATTGCTGTTTCATCAGACGCACATGCCCTTGTGACCACGCCGTCTGCGAGCAAATGGTATGGCTCGTTTGATCGAACGCAGGCCATGCAGGTGATTGACATTGATATACAGGGCAGGCTGGAGTGGCTGCCTAGCGAGACGATTGTGTTTGACCGAGCTTGGGTTAAGTCAACGATATCGATCCAGGCCCGAGCCTGCGCCAGCATGTTTGGGTGGGATTTGCTGATATTTGGTCGACACGGCAGCGGCGAGGTATTCGAGTCGGGCTGTTTCGATCAGACACTGAAGGTGATGATGGATGCGGACACGGTTTGGATCGATCGGTTGCGCCTTCATGGCGCGGATCCGCTGTTTCGCTCCCCGATCGGCTTAGGGGGGCATCACGCTTTAGCCACCTGCTGGGCGATTGCACCTGGCGATTTGCCGTGGCTTGATGAGGTGGTTGATTCGGTTCGTACGAACTCGCCTGCAATCGCATGGACTCGGCTACACCCCCGATTACTGGTGGGGCGACAAGTCGGCTGTCCAATTCAAATGCAACAGCGCCTGCAAGGCGCTTGGCGTTGGATTAAGCAAACCTATTGGGGCCTGCCGGCGCAAGACCTGCGTTTGTGGTCGACTTGATTTGGTTGATGTGATGATTGATGCTGTCATGGCTTGTAACAAGAGGAATTCAGGATGGATTTGACGCCCCGTGAAAAAGATAAGCTGTTGATCTTTACAGCAGCGCTGTTGGCCGAACGCAGGCTTGCCAGAGGTCTGAAACTGAATGTGCCCGAGGCGATTGCTTTGATCACGGCGACCATCATGGAGGGTGCTCGAGACGGCAAAACCGTTGCGGAACTCATGAGTGCTGGTCGCGATGTTTTGACAAGAGATGAGGTTATGGAGGGTGTGCCACAGATGATCCCGGACATTCAGGTTGAGGCAACATTCCCCGATGGCACCAAACTAGTCACGGTTCACAAACCGATCGCTTAATGCAGGAGAAAACCATGAATACGAAGTGGAGTAGTACTAAATGTATCAGTACTAAATGTATCAGTACTAAATGGATCAGTGCTAAATGGATCAGTGCTAACAGGATGGGCGCAGTATTGGCGTCTGTTGTGTTGAGTACTCCCGCTGTTGTGTTGGCGCACGACGGGCATGGCAACACGCCGCTACACGCGATCATGCATATGCTGGAGGCTAATGGTATCTGGATTGGCTTAATGCTGCTTGCGGGCATCGGCACCCTGGTGTATCAGGCGCTGCGGCGCAGCTCAGGCAAGATTAGAACAGTGGGCAAGCCGGGGCGATATCATGATCCCCGGTGAAGTGATTGTTCAGCCAGGCGACATTGAGCTCAATGCGGGACGCGAAACAATTGTTCTTCGCGTGGTCAACACAGGTGACCGACCCGTCCAAGTGGGGTCGCATTATCATTTCGCTGAAATTAACGAAGCCCTGATGTTTGATCGCCACATGGCGACGGGCTTTCGCTTGAACATCGCCGCTGGTACCGCGGTTCGATTCGAACCCGGTCAGGCGCGGGATGTCGAGTTGGTTGCCTACGATGGTTCGCGCATTGTTTATGGTTTCCAAGGCAAGGTCATGGGCGCGCTTGGCGCCACGGGAGCGAACACATGAGAATCTCCAGGCAGGCATATGCTGAGATGTATGGCCCAACGGTGGGTGATCGTATTCGACTGGCTGACACAGCGTTGCTGGCTCAAATCGAGCAGGATTTCACCATCTATGGTGAAGAGGTGAAATTCGGTGGTGGTAAGGTGATTCGAGACGGCATGGGACAGTCCCAGCGGGTCAGTAAGGACTGTGCAGACACAGTGCTGACCAATGCTGTACTGATCGATTGGTGGGGCATTGTCAAGGCCGATATCGGCATCAAGGACGGACGAATCAGCGGCATTGGCAAGGCTGGCAATCCAGATGTCCAACCGGGTGTGAGCATTGTCATTGGTCCTGCCACCGAGATCATTGCCGCCGAAGGCATGATTGTGACGGCTGGTGGCATTGATAGTCACATCCACTTTATCTGCCCACAACAAATTGAAGAGGCGCTGACATCCGGCGTCACCACCATGATCGGCGGAGGCACCGGACCAGCCACCGGGACGTTTGCCACGACAGTGACGCCTGGGCCGTGGTACATGGCGCGCATGCTGGAAGCGGCTGAAGCCTACCCCATGAATTTGGGGTTTCTGGGTAAAGGCAATGCTTCACTGCCGGGTGCCTTGTTTGAGCAAATTGATGCGGGCGCGATTGGGCTGAAACTGCATGAGGACTGGGGCAGTACACCCGCAGCAATCGATAACTGCCTAAACGTGGCAGAGCAAACCGACACACAAGTGGCGATTCACACCGATACCTTGAACGAATCGGGGTTTGTTGAGTCCACCATGACGGCCATCAATGGACGTGTTATCCACACGTACCATACCGAGGGTGCGGGCGGCGGACATGCGCCAGATATCATCCGTGCCTGCCAGTTTCAGAACGTGTTGCCCTCATCGACTAACCCCACGCGACCCTATACGGTCAACACCATTGACGAGCATCTGGACATGTTAATGGTTTGTCACCATCTTGATGCCAGCATTGCCGAGGACATCGCTTTTGCTGAAAGTCGTATCAGGCGTGAAACGATTGCAGCCGAAGATTTGTTGCATGACATGGGCGCTTTTTCAATGATTGCCTCCGACAGCCAGGCAATGGGCCGTGTGGGTGAGACGATCCTTCGTACCTGGCAAACTGCCCACAAAATGAAGGCTCAATTTGGCTCCTTATCCTCGGGTGGTTTGTTTGATCCTGACCGCAACGACAATAACCGGATCAAGCGCTACATTGCGAAGTACACCATCAATCCAGCTATCACGCACGGCGTGGCTCATGACATCGGTTCGGTAGAGGTTGGCAAGCTCGCTGACCTCGTACTTTGGCGGCCTGCGTTTTTTGGGGTTAAGCCAACCACAGTCATCAAGGGTGGCATGATTGCAACCGCACTCATGGGTGATCCAAACGCTTCGATTCCCACACCACAGCCTGTGCATTACCGCCCCCAGTTTGGAGCGTCTGCAAGGGCAGTGGCACAGACCAGTTTGACGTTTTTATCACAGGCTGCCGTGGCGTGCGGTGTGCCCGACAAGCTCGGCTTGCAACGGTTGATCAGTGTGGTCGGTAACATTCGTCAGGTAACAAAGTCAGACATGAAGCTCAATGACGCCACGCCGCAGATCAAGGTTCACCCCGAGAACTACAAGGTCTATGCCGATGGTGTTTTGCTGGATTGTGAGCCAGCCAGCGTATTGCCCATGGCGCAACGATATTTTTTATTCTGATCATGCCGACGCTCTATAACCAGTTAGTGCGTGCCGATGCAGCTGCGAGCCACCCTAAAGCGCAGGCTGTGCGGTTAAGCTGTAACGAGCGTCAGCGTAATCGTCTAGCGATTATGTTGCAAGACGGCCAGGCAGCGGCGATTGTTTTGCCACGTGGCCAATTCATGCAGCCAGGCGATGTTCTATTGGCCGGTGATGATAAGGCGTTACGGATTGAGGCTGCAGTCGAGCCTTTGATGAAAGCAAGCTCGCAAACCAGTCTGGGCTTGATGCGTCTGATTTACCATTTGGCTAACCGGCATGTGCGGGCCATGATTTCGATTGACGCAGTTTTTATTGAGCCAGACCCCGTGCTGGCCCAAATGATCCAAGCTCTAGGGGGCCAGGTCGAAGCAGTCGAGGCGGTGTTTGAGCCTGAGGCCGGCGCCTATGCGGGTGGGCATCACCATCATGGTGAGTATGATCCTGCCGATCAAGCGATGGGCAATGTCGGCGAAATGCTGTCGATTGCCGCTCATCAGTCAAGAGGCAATGATGCAGGCGCATGATTCGGATTGGCTTGATGCGTTGCATTTGGCTAGTGCCAGTTTGCCTATCGGTGGGTTTGCCTACTCGCAAGGGCTCGAGCAAGCCTGTCAATTGGGTGACGTGCACGATGCGCAGTCTGCGCAAACCTGGATTGAAGATTACTTGTTGCTGGTTTTGGCTCGACAAGAAATGCCATGGTGGATAGCGGTGTACCGGGCAAGTCTGAAGCGCGACTGGCCTGCTGTTCGGGACGCTACCAACACTTTGTGTGCACTGCGTGAAACCGCTGAGCTCCGATTGGAGTCCAGGCAAATGGGCCATGCATTTGTTCGCTTATACGACCAGTGGTTTGGGCATGGCACTGAGGCCTGCGCAGTTGATTCACGAACGATGGCCAGTGAATTGGCGCTGGTTTTACAGACCGACTACACCGCAGCGCATGGCGCCTTGTGTGGTTTGCGTCAGATGCCAATCACATTGGCCCTGACGGCCTGGCTCTGGTCGTGGCTAGATAACCAAGTGCTTGCGGCAGTCAAGCTCGTACCATTAGGGCAGCGTGACGGCCAGCGGGTGCTGCATGCAATAAAGCCCAAGATTTCGCAAGCGGTTGAGATTGCACTTGCCACACCAATGTCGCATGCTGGATCAGCCCCAATTGGTCTGGCCATGGCCAGCACTCAACACGAAACACAATATGCGCGTTTATTCAGGAGTTGAATCATGACATCATTGAGCGGCCCACTGCGTGTGGGTGTCGGCGGGCCGGTTGGCTCAGGCAAAACTACCCTGGTTGAAATGCTTTGTAAGCGGATGCGGCAAAAGTACAACCTTGCGGTTGTTACTAATGACATCTACACCAAAGAGGATGAGCGATTGCTCGTTGCTGCCGGTGCATTGGCACCCGAGCGAATCATGGGTGTGGAAACAGGTGGCTGCCCGCATACGGCCATTCGCGAAGATGCCTCGATTAATCTTGAGGCAGTTGACCGGATGCATCAGCGATTCCCCGATTTGGAGTTGATTTTTATCGAGTCTGGCGGTGACAATCTGGCTGCAACCTTTAGCCCTGATCTCTCCGATTTGACGATTTACGTGATCGATGTGGCTGGCGGTGAAAAAATTCCCCGCAAAGGTGGCCCTGGGATCACCAGAAGTGACTTGCTGGTGATCAATAAAATTGACCTTGCACCACACGTGGGCGCCGATCTCGATGTCATGCGCCATGATACCGATCGCATGCGTCCAGATCGTCCTTGGGTCATGACCAACCTGAAGTCGGGTCAGGGTTTGGATGAGATCATTGATTTTATTGTTAACAAGGGTTGTCTGGCACTCTAGGTACCAGGAGGTGTGGCTTAATCGCGCCGATGAGGCCAATCCGAGACTAGTCCTCACGCAGATAGTTCAGACTGGCTAACCGTGATAGTGATTCCTGCACATGATCATTTTCTCTAGTTCGAGTATGACAAGCACTGAGGCACCAGTCACCAGGATCACGCCAAGCTGTGATAGCCCAAGCGGTTCGGTGTGAAACAAAGTCTGCAAAGCGGGTAAATAGGTCATGGCGACTTGCAGGGCGGTCACCAATGCAATCGAAGCCAGAACCCGCGCAGTGCCTTGCACGCCCCTCCAGCTAAATGACTTTGACTTCAAGTACCGCACGCTAAATAGATAGAACACTTCCATACACACCAAGGCGTTAACCGCCATGGTTCGGGCAACCTCAATGGATTCGCCTTGGCTTAAAGTCCAATGGAAGACACCAAAAATGCCGGCCAGGAACAGAGTCGACACAAACAGAATGCGCCATATGAGGAAAGTCGACAACAATGGCTCGTCTCGGGCACGGGGAGGGCGCTTCATGATGTCTGGCTCAGGCGCTTCGAAAGCCAGCACCATGGCCAATCCAATGGAGCTCACCATGTTGATCCACAAGATCTGTAGCGGTGTGATCGGCAGGCTTGCGCCAAGCAAAATGGCCGCGCCAATGGCCATCGACTCACCGCCGTTAATCGGCAATAGAAAAGCGATGGTTTTTTTCAGGTTGTCATAGACCGTTCGGCCCTCTTCGACTGCACTCACAATAGATGCGAAGTTGTCGTCGCCAAGCACGATTGCTGAAGCTTGTTTGGCTGCCTCTGTGCCTTTTTTGCCCATGGCGATGCCAATGTCGGCCTGCTTAAGTGCAGGGGAGTCATTGACGCCGTCCCCAGTCATGGCGACCACGTGGCCTTTGGCTTGTAAAGCCCGCACAATTCGGATTTTGTGCTCAGGGCTCGCTCTGGCAAATACATCCACCTGTTCCACACACGCGAGCAAATCCCGGTCCGAGAGTTTCTCAAGCTCGTGACCAGAAATCGTGTGCTTGCCATCGCCAATGCCCAACGCATTAGCGATGGCCAGTGCTGTGCCTGAGTGATCGCCTGTGATCATCTTGACTCGAATGCCCGCTTGTTTGCACAAGCTGACCGAGTGCACCGCTTCATCTCGGGGTGGGTCCATGATACCGATAAGCCCGACGAAGGTTAAATCATGAATCTGACTATCAAGGTTATGTTGATTGAGTTCGACGAGATCGGTTTTGATCGCAATGGCCAATAAGCGACGCCCACATTCAGATTCTCGGCTAATCGCTTGAGTCCAATACTCATGGTCAAGCGGCTCGCGTTGTCCATCCGCTACCATTTCGTTTGCGGACAGTGACAGCAGCTTTTCTGGTGCGCCCTTGACCAACACAAAACTGCCTCGCGCTGAATCAGGCGTTGGGTCTTGGTGAGCTGTTGCCATGAACCGATGTTCCGACTCAAACGGCACAACACAGGTGCGAGGAAATTTTGTGTGTAACTCTTTGAGTTCACCGCCTAGCTTCATGGACAGCGTTAGCAAGGCCGCTTCAGTTGGATCACCACTGACCAACCAGTTGGCATTGGTATCTTCTGATAAGGCGGCGTCATTGCAAAGGGCACTGCACAAGGTGATCCAGTCGACTGAGCCAAGCTTAGCTAATCTCTCCAGTGAACCGTCGCACTTGATTTCGGATTGGTCACTGCTGTGGACCTCACCATCTGGCGAGTAGCCAGAGCCTGTAACGCTAAGCGTTTGATCGCCGAGTACCACAGTCTGGGCCGTCATCTCATTGCGGGTCAAGGTGCCGGTCTTGTCTGAACAAATGACGGTGACAGCCCCCAGTGTTTCCACAGCGGGTAAACGGCGTATGACCGCATGGCGTCGAGCCATGCGTTGAACGCCTATGGCCAGCGTGATGGTCAAAATCGCGGGCAGACCTTCAGGAATGGCTGCTACGGCTAAGCCAACGACCGCCATAAAGGTTTCGGCCAAGGGCATCTTCATCAGCAGCGTGCCGTAAAACAATAGCAACACGGCAAAAATCAAGATCGTGAAGGTCAGCCAGCGAGAAAACTGCGCCATGTTTTGCACCAGCGGTGTCTGACCGGCTTGAACGGTTTTGAGTAAGCGTCCGATTCGACCCATCTCTGAATTCATGCCGGTTGCAACCACAACGGCTCGACCCTGGCCTTGGGTAACCAGCGTTCCTGCAAACCCGATGTTGCCTCGGTCACCGATCGGCGCATCAACGGGGGCAGTGTCAGTGGATTTGCCCACCGCAACGGACTCGCCTGTCAAGGCGGATTCGTCGACCCGTAAATTAACCACGCTGAGCCAACGAAGGTCCGCTGGCAAATTGTCGCCTGAAGCCACCGTTACGATGTCACCTGGCACCAGTTCCTGAGCATCTAGCGTTTGAAGCCTACCGTCTCTGAGTGCTCGTGCTTTGGGCGCCAGCATTTTGCGGATCGCTTGCAGTGACTTTTCCGCCTTTCCCTCTTGGTATAGCCCGATGGAGATATTCAAGATCACCACGGCAAGAATAACCAGTGAGTCGAGCTTGTGGTCAATCAGCCAGGTGATCAGGGCAGCTGCCAGCAGCACATAAATCAACAGATTGTGAATTTGTGCGCCGAGGCGCCTAAAAAAACTCGCTGATTTTTCCTCTTCGAAGCGGTTCTCGCCAAACTGGGCACGACGTTTGAGCACTTGTTCAGCGCTCAGACCGTTTGAGTCGACATCGAGTGATACGAGCACTGAATCGACGGGTTCAGCATGCCAATGGGTCATGCCAACGCCTGAGTCACCGTCCTTCTGAGTTGCTTGGTTCTTGCGCGCAATCATGGCGAGTCCTATGGCTTTGTATCTAATTCCTTATAGCAGTAAACGGTAGCATCTGATTCAATATGACTGGGATCAGTTTGCGCCATCTCACGGCAGCGGTAACTTGGCCGTGGGCGTTGGCGTTTTTGGGGGCGGCAGAAGTGCTTTACAGCGTTTGATAATGAATTCTTCATGCCGCAGTGGGGTAGCGCCGATGAGGCATTCATGGAGTGGTAAGTGACATGCGTGCCCTGTGCAGTAGGCGCATCTGGCTCGATGTATGACACCCAGCACAGGGTCGTGAGCGGGTTACTTAAAATTGATAAGCAATACCGGTGGTTAGCGCCCAGCTCCAGCCATTGTCGGTTGAGTTCAGCGCGGTTGCCCCGATGATTCCCAGTCCAAGTTGCAAATTCTCCATGGGTGCATATTGAAGACCGAGCTCGCCAAACGCTTGGTAACGACTGCTAAAGGTGGGATTGGTTTCAAAGCCGATGCCTAGGCCAGCTTTCCATTGATCGCTGATCACATAGACAGGCGCAGCTGAAACGCGCCAAAGAGCTTTACGTTGTGCCTCAGATGATTCGGTTGAGGCGTAGTTGTTGCTGGTGTAGTCAAGGTTCAGGTGCAGTTCGTGAGTGTCTGTCATGTATGAGCTGACCAAGGTTAACCCAACATTGGTTCGGGCATTGCCCAGTCCTCGATCTTGCATGTTTTTACTGATGGGCAAAAACAGGGTCGGTTTGATTGCCGCGCTCCAACCCTGTGCCTGATCACCGGCAAACACCCATTTGGCGCCAAGCTCGGTGTTCAACCAGCCGTTGACTGGGCTCGTTTGACGTGCCACACCAACAAATAGGTCAAGGTTATCGGTCAGACCATAGGTGTATCCGGCCGGGAATGTGTTGATTACGCCAGACCCGGTTCCAACGGGGCGTCCCTCGAGATCGAGTTCGTCATTGCGTTCTTTAACAAACTCGTAGTTGACCTCAATTTGATTGCCGCCCTGACCTTGTGTGCCAGTGTCGTCAGTAACAAAGGGAAAAAACGCATGCGCAGTTGGTGCCATTGAAACGGTAGCGGCGAGCGCGAGTGCGCCCAAAGTGGGCCGAAATGTCATGAACTATCTCCATAGAAAATATGCAAACAAAGTGGTTTGCCAGCTGGCGTGCCCGATCGTTTGCCGAGCGCGCCGGTCATACAGGATGCCCAATGGAGGCGTTTCATGATGTGTTGCTTGAATCGAGGAAGAGTCTGAGTTGGTGGTGTTAAGAGTCGAGGGTCTGGTTCATGGACAGCTCCACGGCCATCTGCAAGAACCAGCCCTCATTTCAGGTTGTTGCGTTCGTTAAGCGTCAGCCCACTCATATAGCTCGATGGCGTCTGGCTTACATTTATTGCAACCACCACCGCATGCGGTCCCGGCTGGCAAACGCCTAATGTTGCCTTTGGTCTCAAGCCGATCCAGCATGGCTCTTAGCGCATCGGGACTGATATCCAGTACGGATGCCATGTCTAGCAAGGCAGCCCGTCGGTTTAGTTTTAGATAGCTGCGAACTTTACTCAGAATCATCTTTGATCTCTCATGCGTTTTGTGCGTGCGGTAGTTCGGCGCGCTCGCCGTTGTTTCCATATTGGCGCATGGCTAACATGGCGGCGATGAAGGCGACCGCCATGGCGGCAATCCACGCAGATGCTGACGCAGGGTCACGATCGAAATTGGCAGCCTGATACCAGATGGTGGCTAGGCCGTACCCCAAGCCAGTTGTCCAGCCGACAACGAAAAATGTCCAGCGTGCGCCGCTTTCCTGATAGACCGCCGCCGTGGCCGCGGTGCATGGAAAGTAGAGAAGGATGAAGAGCAAATATGCAAAAGCGCCTGCAGCGCCATCAAAGCGCTCAGCCATGGCACCAAAGGTTGAGACAGAGACCTCTTCTTGCTCGGCTACTGCCTCTTGGTCGGATAAATCACCTACATTGATCCCCAACGGATCAGTCCACATTGATACGGCGTCAAGCAAGTTCACAGGGATGGTCTCGATGGCTTGCGCCAGCGCTTTGCCTAAACTGAAGGGCTCTTCAGGTTCCGGTGTTTCGCCACGATCGATGGCGTCGCTTTTGGCCAATGATTCGTAGGTCGCATTTAAAGTGCCGACCACGGCTTCCTTGGCAAGAATGCCTGTGAAGATGCCAACGGCTGCGGGCCAGTTCTCTGCGTTTAACCCGAAGGGGGAGAATGCGGGTGAGATGGTTCTTCCGACTGCTGCAAGAACCGAGGTTTCACTGTCCTCATGCCCAAATGTTCCATCGGTTCCCATGGCATTGAGCACGTTAAGCACCAGGACCATCGGCACAATGATCCTGCCGGCTCGCAGTACAAATCCCTTTAGCCTTTCCCAGGTGTGTATCGCGATTCCTTTGATTGTCGGTAGATGATAAGCAGGCAATTCCATGATGAATGGTGTTGCTTGGCCTTTCAGCAGTAAACCTTTCAACACCAGTCCGGTCATGACCGCAGCAGCAATACCGATCAGATAAAGTCCAAACACCACGTTCTGAGCGTTGCTTGGAAAGAAAGCAGCGGCGAACAGCACATAAACCGGTAAACGGGCACCACATGACATGAAGGGCGCCATTGCAATGGTTAGCAGGCGATCACGTCGATGCTCGAGCGTGCGTGTGGCCATAATTGACGGAACGTTGCAGCCAAATCCGACAATGAGTGGGACGAAGGATTTGCCAGGCAAGCCTACCCAGCGCATGAAGCGGTCCATGACAAATGCTGCCCGAGCCATGTAGCCCGAATCTTCCAGGACAGAAAGAAACAGGTACAAAAAGCCAATCACAGGGATAAAAGTGGCGACTGTCTGGATGCCGCCGCCAATGCCATTGGCCAAAATGACTGTCAGCCACTGTGGTGAACCGATGCCGCCAAGTGCTTGCCCAAATCCATCGACAAAAATAGCCGCCGCAGCCATGTCAAAGAAATCGATAAAAGCCCCGCCAATGTTGATGGTCAGCATAAACATCAAGTACATCAAGAGCAAAAAAATTGGTATACCTAGTATGCGGTTCAGCACAACCCGGTCTATGCGGTCTGTCATGTCCCTAGCCACCTGGCCTTGGGTTTTGACCACGACTTGGCTGATCTGGTTGGCCACGGCGTAACGGCCATCAGCGAGCATCAAGTCGATGTCTTGCCCAATGTCGTTAGAGAGCTTCTGAGCCAAGTCCGAGACACGCTGGTCAGCGACGCGATGGGCAGTGGTGTCACCTTCGAGCAACTGAGTTGCTAGCCATCGGGTGCCCTCTTGTTCGGGCGCAGTATGTTCGAGTGCGTGTTGAATTTTTGTGATTACTGCCTCGATGGCAGTGTCGTATTTTACCTTTAGGGTGGAGCGGGCCGGCTTGTCTGCCAAATGGACAATCGCGTCTTTTAGTTCGGCGATACCCTGTCCCTCGCAAGCGACCACGGTAACCACGGGACATCCCAGTTCCTGTTCCAGCCGCTGAGCACTGACGGTCATGCCTTTGGATTTCGCCACGTCCATCATGTTGAGCACGACCAGCAGGGGTGCGCCCATGTCACACAGTTGCGTGGTCAGATATAGGTTGCGTTCAAGATTGGCTGCATCCAGAATATTGATCATCAGATCAGCTGTGTTTTGCTGAACGTACGTACGCGCAACCATTTCATCCAAGGAAATGGCATGGTCAACAACGTCGAGCGAGTAGGTGCCTGGTAGGTCTACGACTTCTACCGTGGTGCCTTCAAGCCGAAACTGGCCGCTCTTGCGCTCAACGGTGACGCCTGGCCAGTTGCCAACGCGCTGTTTTGAGCCGGTTAGTGCATTGAAGAGCGTGGTTTTTCCGCAGTTTGGGTTGCCAATCAGCCCAACGGTAAGTTGTTTGTTTTTTGACATTTAAATGAGATCCACCTTGACCAAACTGGCTTCATCGCGGCGCAGAGAGAGATTGCTGCCACGCACTCGAACCTCGACAGGGTCTCCCATGGGTGCCATGCGCACGACCACGAAAGCTGTTGAAGGTGTTAAGCCCATGGCTAGTAACTTGCGCCGATAGTTTGAGCCGCTTTGAGATAGTCCTAGTACTTTCGCGTGATCGCCCACTTTGAGCTCACCTAAGGTTTTCATTGCTGTTTCCATAAATTGAGAACTCGTTTTCCTAAGTCTTCTGTTTGAGGAGTTCGACCATGATTTTGTGTGCCATGCCGGCACCGATGGCATAGCGCGTTTGCCCCCGGCAGACCACCACGGATCCGCGTTCTTGCTGCTTGACTTCGATTTGGGCGCCTGCGTTCAAGCCTATTTCAGTGATTTTGTGTAGCAGTGAACATCCACCCAACATTGAGACAATTCGAAGCGGTACGCCTGTCTGCGCCATGCTCAGTGGCAGGGTCTGCTGCGCCATTTTGCGGTCCATGTGTTTTCCCGGTTTTGGGTATTCATTGTCTTTATGACAATTGAATTATACACATGTAAATGAAAATCATTCTTGTTGCAGGTCAAAAGTGATATCGAATCAGCCACTAGACCGTCAAGCGCCTGTGGCGATCAAGACTTTGACCCAGAGTTGATCCGGAAGCGTAAATTTTGAGGGGGTTGAAATCGGCCAGTACAACAGTGGTACTTAGCGGTTGGCTTGGCAGTTTGTTTGTTGGTCAGCCTGCGCTGCCTGCGCTTGGGATTGCTCGCGACGCTCTTTCAGGCTGCTGCAGATAAACAGGTAGACAGTCATGGGCACGAGTAGTTGAAACGGTACGATCAACACCAGAACAAAAAGTCCCATCTTCATAAACGAATCGAAACCAGTGCCGGAAGGTGCGGTCAGAGCAAAGCCTGCAATGGTTAGGATCGAAAGCAGTGGTCCGGTTCCAGTCACCAGCAACGTCCAGCGCCAAAAGTAGGGGGGGGCGTATTTTCGGGTGGTGTAGACGGGCAGGTAACTGACCCAACTCACGAACGAAAAGTAAATCAGGAAATAAAAGAGTGTGCCCATTCGTGTGCTTTGGGATTCAGAATTGTGCTGGGCAAGATAGCCTTGACGTACGAATAGATTGTAGCCATGACGAGCCGTGCGCGCAGCTAAACCTGCTTACACTAAACCTAACTAGTCTGGTGGAGTTGTGCAAAGTTGTGTCGATGGCTGCGCTCAAACTCGATCGGATCCCATGCGCCATCAAGTAGGTCTGGCATGAGCCACTCGTAGATTTGTGCTGGATGTGGTCCTGATTGGCTAACGACCTCGATTGCGACTCGCCGATATTCGTGACCTTCGAAGCGATCTAGGGCGGCGAGTGCCTTAGGTGTGACTTCTAGCCAGATGACTCCAGTGATGGCAGCGTTTTTCTGAAAGTCGGGCACTGCACCAGGATAGGTTCGGTTCTTGAGACCATATCTGGACCAATGATGGGCTATTGCCGGTACTGATACAGGACTGGACCCGGTCACCTGAAAAAAAACGTCTGGATACATCAGGGATCCATACGCGAACACATGAAGCATCTGGGAGTATGTTTGGTGTTTCATTTCAGTGTGCACGGTATTTGCGAGCTAGTAAAGTGATTCATGTTTGGGTGGGTTTAGATTGAGTCAATTTCTAAACGAATTTAGCTCAGCCTACAGCAAACGGATTATTTCCGAAGCATGAGAGTTCATGGCCCCCGATAGCGCTTTTTATATTGTGGCGGTTGGTTTGGTCTTGTCGAAGGTTGCCTGGTCAAAGTTGGGTCGATGCACACAGGTCCGATTGGGTTGATGGCGCGAGTCTTGCTCGCTGCTGGTGGTTTTGCTACGACCATTCCTGGCGGAGGTGATTTGGGCTTGAGTCATGTTCAATTGAGTTTGGCTGGTTTCGTGATCGCTGCGCTGGCGATCCTTGTTGCTAGGCTTGGGCAGCGACTGTGGCCTGTTGTGCTTTCTGTGTGATGTGCTTTGGGACCTTATAGCTAATCCAGAAATTTGGTAAACCGATCGACTGACTCACGCTCGGTGATGAGCGTATTCTCGATTTTGCTTGGGTCGGCTTTTCCGAGCGCCATGCAACACATCAGAATCTCTTGTTCAGGCATACCAGTGTGCTTTCGAATAATCCGGTGGTACCGATTAAATGCTGCTTGGGCACAGGTATCTAGATCGCGTGCTCTTGCCGCCACCATGATGTTTTGCATAAAGCAACCAAAGTCTAGCCATGATCCGGTTCCCAATGTGCGGTCGATGCTAAAAACTAGACCGACTGGTGCATCGAAGAACTTAAAGTTTCTGGCGTGCTGTTGTTGCATGCCATCGTGATCGTCCTTCTTGAGGCCCAATAAGCGGTACAGATCGAGACCAACTTTGCGTCGTCGCTCAATGTAGGGTGAGTGCCATTGTTGCGGGTAGTACTGGTACTCTTCGGTAAATTGCTCAGACGCAATCGGGTTGAGAAAGGCTTGGACAATCTCATCGCTCATGGCTGCAAGGCGCTTTCCGGTCAGCACATAGGTTTTCCAGGGCTGGGTATTTGTCCCTGATGGCGCGCGGGCAGCCACCGTGAGAATTTGCTTGATGTCTTCGCGCGCGATGGCTATCGGCAGAAATGCACGTACTGAACGCCTTGACGTAATCGCCTGATCGACGATGTGTTGGGACTCGGATTCAATCATTTGTGTGCAGATATACTTACGCGTGGTTTATTTAATTCGGTCGAGGCGGAATCAACCCTTGGTGAACTATACCTAATTGACAGGCAACCGAAAGCCTTGTGCTTAAGTTTCCAAACGGGCGAGATAAAGTGAGCAACGACGCTAGCCGTCTAATCGAGCAAATCATCAGAACTGGCGCATCGGACAAGCGTATCCCGGTGCTTGTGCTACTCGGTACGTCATTGAGTCGAGCTTTGGCCGAGGTTTTTGAAGGGCTGGACAGCGATGTTCTGAGGCAGGTTGTGGTGCTCGCGGGCCAGGCTACGCCAGCGCATTGGCCAGAGAGTTTGCGCTGTATTCATTTCTCTGACGATGAGCTGATCAATTCGGATGGATGTTTGTGCTGTGCGTTGGGATCTGAACTGCCCGCCGCCTTGAGCCAATTATTTTTCGGTGTGCTTAGGCGTCAACAAGAAAAAGTGGGCACGGTAGTGATCGTGACGCTGGCTAACACTGCGGATGCTTTGGCTAACACTCTGAAGCACGCGCCGTTTTTAGGCCAGCGTTACAAGCTTTTGGTCAGTTTGCCGTCTGTGGTTGCATGATATAAACTATCCGATACATAGTTAATCCAGCTTCGATTCACGTAGTCATTCACGTAATGCCGCTGCGGTTAGCAATGACGGCTGTGATTACCACAGGCGTGCGCCGTTCCATGTATCGGTCTTAATACCTGTAGGTCTTAACACCCATATCCTGATTTGGCGGTTATCAAGAATCGTTTATCAAGAGTTGGTATCTAGTTGGGCGGTCAGAGGTGAGAAATCTCGTCTCAAAGTTCCTTGGCGACAGCAGATAGCAGAACACCGTCTTGAGTGATTTCCATAAGGCTAGCCATGTTGTGGGCACAGCCTCAGGGTCGTCGGGCGTCTGCTTGGCGGGCTACATTCACAATGACACGGTATGCATTTCGTTTTCTGCGCGGGATGGTGTGGGTTGTAGCAACGGTTGGCGCGCAGCGAAACAAGTTTCTTGCGGTGTTTTTTTGCGATGTTGTTTGTTCGATGGTTTTGGTTGCTCGGTGGCGTGATGGCAGTAATCGCGAAGAGCGAGCAACAAAAAACCGGCAAGAAGCCGGTTTCTCTAATTTGGTTGCGGGGGCAGGATTTGAACCTACGACCTTCGGGTTATGAGCCCGACGAGCTGCCAGACTGCTCCACCCCGCGTCTGATAAGCAGAAGTATAGCAAATCGCCGCTTGATCTTCAAGTTGGTAATTTTGTTCAATGAGTAAAGCGTTTAAGAGTTACGGAGAAACATGGAAGACCAACAAGCAATTAACGTGGTTGAGACGGCATTGCTATGTGCAGACTCCCCAATGAGCGTGGGATCGCTGCAGAAACTATTTGAGCCCGAGCAAGTTAGTGCTCAACAAGTCAGGCAATGGCTTGAGACATTGCAAATGGGTTGGCTGGAGAGGGGATTGGAGCTAGTTGAGATTGCGACCGGCTGGCGTTTCCAAAGTAGATCGCCGATGCAACGGTTCCTGGAGCGACTGAACCCTGAGCGAGCACCTAAATACTCACGAGCAGTTCTAGAGACACTCGCGATTATTGCTTGGAAGCAACCAGTTACGCGCGGAGATATCGAAGCCATTCGAGGTGTGACTGTCTCGTCGCAGATTATTAAGACGCTTGAGGATCGTGGCTGGGTGGAGACAATTGGGCATCGCGATGGGCCTGGCAGGCCCGCACTTTTGGGTACGACCAAGCTTTTTCTGGATGATCTCGGATTGAGAGCATTGGATGAGTTGCCAGCTTTGCACTCTATTCTAGAGCTGCCGCAGCAGGAAAACAGTTTGGCGCTCAATGAGACCGCTGCAGTTCAGCTACAGCAAGGTAATGTCGCTGACCTGTCTTCAGAGATGGAGACCAAACATGATGTGGTCGAGCATCGTGACCAAACACTTAGCTTGGCCGGGGGTGTTAGTGGTGATGGATCCAGATCCATCGAGGCACCTGTTCAGGCATTAGTGCAAGCATCAGACTCAGACTCAGACTCAGAGTCCGAGGACGCGACGGATGTTTTTGCCAGTGAGATGGATTTGGATTTCAGGCTGTCTGAGGATGGTGCTCAAGATTCGGATGGAGATAACCAGGCTCCGGGGTTTGCAGGAGACGATAGAAAGCCCCATGAAGAAGTAGCACTTGCCACGGCAAGTGAGTTTGCGTCAACAGACACTCAAATTAGCGTTCAACGTGACGCTGACCAAACCCAATACGAAGACAATTCCTTCAATATTTCCAAGCGCGAATCGGAGTAATCGTGACCATCAATGAACATGACAATGAGGCACACAAATCCAGTGCTGGCGCCACACCGGACTCAGCTGGCGCCAGCACTGAAATGAAAGATTCCGCATCGCAGACAAAACCTGCTCGTGAAAAGCGATCCAAGTCGAGCAAGTTGCGAGCACCGTTTCGGCGCCGACGTAATCAGGCGACCGTCGCTGATCCGCAATCTTATCAACGCGAGCCAGGCGAGGCCGTGCAGAATAGGCAAAGCGAACAAGGCCAAACTGAGCAAGACGCGATGGCTGAGCATGCTGCGGCAGTCGATGATTCGCCTGCGGCAGCGCTGAACTATCTGGAGGCCACGCCGAAGACAGCGCAACGGTTGGGTAAGTATTTGCAAAGCGAAGTGCTCATGCCAAAGTTGCACAAGGTTCTTGCTCAAGTTGGCATTGGTTCTCGCCGGGAGATGGAAGAGCTGATCATCGCTGGGCGAGTTTCGGTCAATGGCGAGCCAGCGCATATTGGTCAGCGCGTTGGCAGTAATGATGTTGTTCGAGTAAACGGTAAGCCCGTTAATCGCAGCGCAAGCAAAAAGCCGCCTCGCGTGGTGCTCTATCACAAGCCAGCTGGTGAAATTGTTAGCCACGATGACCCCGAGGGTCGTGCAACGGTGTTTTCTCGATTGCCTCGCATGAAGGTCGGGAAGTGGCTCTCCATTGGTCGCCTTGATTTAAATACTGAAGGTTTGTTGATTTTGACGACCTCTGGTGACTTGGCCAATCGGTTGATGCATCCACGCTATGGTAACGAGCGAGAGTATGCGGTGCGTGTTTTGGGTGAGCTCACGGACGATATCCGGGCCAGGTTATTGGACGGTGTGGAGCTCGAAGACGGTGTAGCAAAGTTCGGAAGTGTCGAGTTTTTGGGTGGTGAGGGAAGCAACCGCTGGTATCGGGTGACCCTGCAAGAGGGCAGAAACCGCGAGGTTCGTCGAGTTTTTGAGTCGGTTGGTTTGACTGTCAGCCGATTGATTCGGACACGCTTCGGTGAGGTGGTGTTGCCGAGCAATTTGCGTCGTGGACGATGGGAAGAGCTCAGTGGGGATCTCGTCAATGCATTGCTTGTGCAGGTTGGCCTGCTTCAGGATGAGGACGAGGCGGGGGCCAAACGTGGCGGGCGTAGTCGCCAGCCAAAACAACCAGTCAGTCATGATAGCGCGATGCCCCCTGGCTACGGTGCTCAAAAGCAAGCCTTATTGCCTGCTGACCAAGGCCGCAGGAGTGCTAGCAGGCCCAATTCTGGTAAGGGTGGGCACGCTCCCAACCCTTTGACCACGTCCGCATTGTCAGTCAATGGTGGGTTCGCTAATGGGCATCCCGGACCGTCAGCTGCAGGCCGCAAGAGCCGAGGCGGCCCGGCGGCGGGGCAGTTTGCCGGCGCACGAGGCAAAAGTAAAGGCCCTAAAAAAACATCCCAGCCAATGGCGGGTAAGTCTCAAGGGGCGCGCGAAGGCGGCAACGTCCGGCGGGATGATGATTGGCAACCTTCAGGTGCTAAGGCGCATGAATCCCGCCTTGGATTTTTAAAGAACCGTTAAGTTATTGGTAGTTACGGAATTTTCGATCGCTACTTGTGGTTTTAATCATGCTACAATTTTTCACTGAATGTACGATCATTGAAAAAACTCGCACGGTGCGAGTTTTGTAAGAATCGTCGCCGGATACAAATGGGCTGTTCAACAGCCCATTTTTTTTAGGGCATGAAAGACTTAGTCGAGCTAACCCGCGAAGCCATCGCTGGAATGGATCTGGAACTTGTTGATGTTGAGCGCGCACCGCTTGGGTTGTTGCGTGTCACGATCGATCGTCCGTTTTCAGGTCAAGTCGGTGCGATTTCGGATGTCAAAATCGAAGATTGTGAGCGAGTCTCACGGCAGTTGTCTCGGGTTTACGAAGTTGAGGGAGTTGACTATCGACGACTAGAGGTTGGGTCGCCAGGCGTCGACAGACCGCTGAAGTCCGAGCGGGATTTTGAGCGATTTGTGGGTGAGCGCATTGACCTTAAGTTGCGGGAAGCTGTCGAGAACCGTAGGTCTTTCCAGGGTGTTTTGCAGCTGTCTTCTGAGCAGGGCAGCGCAAAACGTTTTGTAGTCGAGTATCAAGAGAACAAGGGTGTGATTAAACAGGTGGCGTTCGGTTTGATGGATGTTGAGCGTGCCAAGCTTGATCCGCTCCTAGATTTCAAGGGTAGAAAGCGATGAGTCGCGAAATTTTGTTGCTAGTTGATGCGCTGGCGCGCGAAAAAAACGTCAGCCGAGAGGTTGTGTTCGATGCACTTGAGGGCGCATTGGCTTCGGCCATGAAGAAACGGTTTGACCATGATGCGGATATTCGTGTTGCGGTGGATCGTGCCACCGGCGAGCACGAGGGGTTTCGTCGTTGGCTGGTTGTCCCAGATGAAGCTGGACTACAGGAGCCGGATCGTCAAGAGCTATTGACCGATGCACAAGAGTCTATTCCTGATATTCAGGTTGGCGAGTACATCGAAGAAGCAGTTGAGCCTGTAGAGTTCGGTCGGATCGGTGCCCAGGCGGCAAAGCAGGCGATTTTGCAGCGAATTCGAGACGCAGAGCGTGAGCAAATGCTCAATGATTTTCTTGAGCGTGGCGAAATGATCGTGTCTGGCACCCTTAAGCGCATGGATAAGGGCGATGCCATCGTTGAGGTTGGCAAAATCGAAGCGCGACTGCCAAGAAGCGAAATGATCCCCAAAGAAAATCTGCGGCTAGGTGATCGTGTTCGTGCTTGGGTTTTGCGCATTGACCGCGCGGCCAGAGGTCAGCAAGTGATTCTGTCTCGCACAGCGGCTGAGTTCATCAAACAATTGTTTGAAAACGAGGTGCCAGAGATTGAGCAGGGTTTGCTAGAGATTAAAGGCGCGGCTCGCGACCCAGGTGTGCGGGCCAAGATCGCTGTCATTGCATATGACAATCGCATTGATCCAATTGGAACCTGCGTCGGTATGCGTGGTTCGCGCGTCACCGCTGTGCGCAACGAGCTCGGTGGCGAGCAAGTCGATATTGTTCTTTGGTCTGAGGACCCTGCGCAATTCGTGATTGGTGCGTTGGCACCGGCAAACATCGAGTCTATTCTGGTCGACGAGGACCGGCATGCCATGGACGTCGTTGTTGATGCAGAGAACTTGCCCAAGGCAATTGGGTCACGGGGGCAAAACGTCCGTCTTGCCTCTGATTTGACCGGGTGGCAGATCAACATCATGACGCCTGAAGAAAGTGAGAACCGTCAGGCACAAGAGCGCAGCCAGTTGCGTGTCACGTTTATGGATAAGCTCGATGTTGATGAGGAAGTCGCCGACATCTTGATTGATGAGGGATTCACTGGGCTCGAAGAAATCGCCTATGTTCCGATGTCGGAACTGCAGGAGATCGAGGCATTTGATGTGGACACCATTAATGAGCTGCGCAACCGAGCCCGTAATGCGCTTTTAACCGAGGCGATTGTTCAGGAAGAGCGCGTTGAGTCTGCTCAGGACTTGCTCAATATTGAGGGTATGACAACCGAGCTGGTTGCCAAACTAAGCGAGCACGGTATCAATTCCCGCGATGATCTGGCTGATTTGGCAACCGATGAGCTTGCTGAAATGGCTGGTTTGTCGGTTGATCAGGCGGCTGAGTTCATCATGGCGGCCCGTGCTCACTGGTTCGAAGACCAGCAATGAAGAGCTAGCGTAGTGTGATGGTTCGTGATGTTTCAGTACTGATGGTGTCACGAGCCAATTCAAGGTAAGAGAGAGTCTAATGTCGAGTACTACCGTTGCCCAGTTTGCCAATGAACTGAAGATGCCAGCCGAGGTGCTGCTTGAACAGTTGCGTGCAGCGGGTGTGAGTGTTGCGTCCGCGGATGATGCTGTGTCTGAGGGAGATAAAGCGCAGTTGCTCGAATCGTTGCGTCGATCGCATGGCGCTAAAGATGAAAAGAAGATCACGCTCACGCGTCGACAAACGTCTGAGATTCGGCAAGCCGACTCAGCGGGGCGTTCGCGCACCATTCAGGTCGAAGTTCGCAAAAAGCGGGTGTTTGTAAAGCGAGACCTTGCTTCGGACGTAAGTGATACAGCGACGGCAGAGGTGCCACAAGACTCGATGGCCACCGAACCGGTAACAGAGCCGGTAACCGGTGACGTGTTGCTGCACACCAATACTGAGATCCCCGGTTTGAGTGATCTCGTCGAACAGGGCGCGGTTGCACAAGAGCCAGTTTCCGAAGCGGCTGCGCCGTCTGAAGTGACTAAGGCAGTTTTGACAACGCCCGCAGAAGACTCTAAGGAACAAACCGAGTCTGTCCAACAGGTTTCAACACAGTCCGATTCGGTCCCTGAGTTGGCTCTGGAACCTGTTGCTGATCAAGAACCTGTTGCTGATCAAGAACCTGTTGCTGAGCAAGAACCTGTTGCTGAGCAAGAACCCGTTGCGCATGCTGCAGCGAAGGTTTCCGAACCCATCGTTGTTCTAGAGACTCAGGCGAGTGCGCCCTTAGCTCAAGCTAGCCAGCTAGTCAGGGAAGAAGCGAAACGCAAGTCCGAGCGTGAAGCGGCTGCGTTGCGTGATATGCTGAATCGACCTAAAAAGGTTTTGCGGGCCGAGCCAGAGGCTGACCCGTCTGCCATCAAAGGGACTTTGCATAAGCCGGCTGGCACAAAGGCCACAGATAAGAAAGCTGACGGTGCTAAAAAGACAATCAAGTCGGGTACGGTTGCTTCGACATGGTCAGAAGAGGCCGGTCGCAAAAAGCCAACGGGCAAACAAGCGCTTGCGCCAGCGCGTGACGGTTGGCGTGCAGGCAAGGGCGGCAAGTCCAATAAGCGTGGCAAGGGCGCTCAGATACAAGAGGCAGCACCAGTCGAGTTTGTGGTGCGTGAGATCCACGTGCCGGAGACCATTACAGTTGCTGATTTGGCGCACAAAATGTCGGTCAAGGCCGCTGAGGTGATTAAGCATTTGATGAAGCTTGGTCAGATGGTCACCATTAACCAGGTGCTTGATCAAGAGACTGCCATGATTGTGGTCGAGGAACTCGGTCATACCGCAGTGGCTGCCAAGCTTGATGACCCAGAGGCGTTCCTTGACGAAGCAGACACCGTGGTATTTGAGGAAAGGCCACGCGCCCCAGTGGTGACGGTGATGGGCCACGTTGATCACGGCAAAACTTCGCTGCTCGACTACATCCGTCGTGCCAAGGTGGCTTCTGGAGAAGCCGGTGGCATTACCCAGCACATTGGCGCATACCACGTGGAGACGGACCGTGGGATTGTGACGTTTTTGGATACACCTGGCCACGAGGCATTTACGGCCATGCGTGCGCGTGGCGCCAAAGCAACCGATATCGTGATTCTGGTGGTTGCCGCCGACGACGGTGTGATGCCGCAGACCCGTGAAGCGATCCATCATGCGAAAGCTGCGGGTGTGCCCTTGGTGGTGGCAGTCAATAAAATTGACAAGCCTGAAGCCAATCCTGAGCGTGTCAAGCAAGAGCTAGTAGGCGAGCAGGTTGTGCCAGAAGAGTACGGCGGTGATGTTCCTTTTGTGCCGGTCTCAGCCAAGACTGGGCAAGGGATTGATGAGTTGCTTGAGAACGTCTTGCTACAGGCTGAGATTCTTGAGTTAAAGGCCTCGGTTGATTCTTTAGCCAAGGGGCTCGTGATCGAAGCTCGTCTGGACAAAGGGCGTGGCCCGGTCGCTACTGTGCTGGTTCAATCAGGCACCCTAAATCGCGGTGACGTGGTTTTGGCTGGTGCGAGCTTTGGACGCGTTCGAGCCATGCTCGATGAGAATGGCAAACAGATACAGTCTGCCGGACCTTCGATTCCTGTTGAGATTCAGGGCTTGACTGAGGTGCCAGCAGCGGGTGATGAGATCATTGCGCTGGCTGATGAGCGAAAGGCACGTGAGATCGCGCTGTTCCGTCAAGGAAAGTTCCGCGATGTGAAGTTAGCCAAGCAGCAAGCGGCCAAGCTTGAGTCCATGTTCGATCAGGTTGTTGAAGGTATGCAAACCTTGTCGTTGATCGTCAAGACGGACGTGCAAGGCTCTCAGGAAGCACTGGTCTCTGCATTGCTCAAGTTGGCGACTGAGGAAGTGAAAGTGCAGGTCGTGCACGCGGCTGTTGGCGGCGTCTCGGAAAGTGATGTCAACCTGGCCATTGCCTCGGGTGCAGTCGTGATTGGTTTTAATGTTCGTGCCGATCAAAGTGCCAAGAAGCTCGCTGAAAACAATGGCGTTGATATTCGCTACTACAACATTATTTATGACGCCGTGGACGAGGTCAAAGCCGCGATGTCGGGCATGCTTGCGCCGGAACGGCGTGAAGAAGTGATTGGTATGGTCGATGTTCGCGAGGTTTACACGATTTCCAAGATTGGAACGGTGGCCGGTTGCATGGTCATCGAAGGTCATGTGCGCCGTGATTCGCAGCTTCGTCTGCTCAGAGATAACGTCGTCATGTGGACTGGATATATTGACTCGCTGCGTCGCTTTAAAGACGATGTCAAAGAGGTGAAATCTGGATTTGATTGTGGTATTACCTTAAAGAACAACAACGACATCAAAGTGGGTGACCAGTTTGAGGTCTTTGAGGTTCGAGAAGTGGCTAGGTCACTTTGAGGTTTTTGTGATGACACGGCATAAACAGAAGGTCGCGGGCGGGCGAAACATCCGCCTAGCTGATCAGATCCAGAAAGACTTGGCGCACTTGATTCAGAGAGAAATCGATACGGCTAAGGCGGGTCTGATCACCCTGTCCGGTGTCGAGTTGTCGGCAGATTACGCGCACGCCAAGGTGTACTACACCGTGCTCGGTGCTGAGCCGGCGTTTGCCCAGAAGGCACTCGATGATAAAGCTGGGTGGTTGCATGCCCAGTTATTTAAGATGCTCCATATCCACACGGTGCCAACTTTGCGGTTCTTCCACGATCCACAGGTAGAGCATGGCATTGAGATGTCCAAGCTGATTGATCGTGCCAACGCAGACCAGTCTCTGCCTAATCACGATAGTGACAACTGAGTGG
The DNA here is from genome assembly GCA_945876565.1 of Lautropia mirabilis. Lineage (GTDB taxonomy): Bacteria > Pseudomonadota > Gammaproteobacteria > Burkholderiales > Burkholderiaceae_B > Algicoccus. Next base: position 118,676 of record CAMCOS010000003.1, read on the forward strand.
TGCTTGTGAGTTTGGAAGGCGCTAATGCGTAAACGTCGTGGTCAAGTCATTGACGGGCTCGTTCTGGTGAACAAGCCGGTTGACTGGTCCAGCAACCAGATGTTGCAGCGTGTAAAACGCCTGATTGATGCTCAAAAGGCGGGTCACACGGGCACGTTAGATCCCTTTGCAACAGGACTGTTGATTTGTTGTCTTGGCAAGGCAACCAAACTAGCTGGCAAGATGCTGGACGCCGACAAGCAGTACGTCGCAACCCTGAAGTTCGGTCAAGAGACCGACTCGGGTGATCTGACCGGTGTTGTGACGGTTGATCTGGAGTCGGAGTTTGTCAGGCCCAGTGAACAACGTTTGCTCGAGGTGTTGCAACAATTTGTCGGTAGCATCACCCAAGTGCCGCCAATGACTTCGGCGCTTAAGCATAAAGGCAAGCCTTTGTACGAATACGCCCGACAGGGCATAGAAATTGAGCGTCAGCCTCGGCAAGTCATGATTCATGGTCTTAGTTTGCTTGAGTTTGATGGTTTAAGCGCCACGGTTTCGGTTGACTGCAGCAAGGGCACTTATATCCGTATATTGGCTCAGGATATCGGTCGTGCGTTGGGTGTGCGCGCCCATCTAGTGGCTTTGAAGCGCACTCGTATTGGTCCCTTCAGACTCGAGGATGCTTGGAGTTTGCAGGCATTGGAGTCGATTGAATCCGCTACTGAAGCGGTGCTTGGAGTTGAACAATTGCCTGAGCCATACCGGTTAGCGTCGATGGTTCAGTAATTTATTGATTTATAAGGAAATATTTATGTCACGCGCGCTGCGTAACGTCGCTATCATCGCCCACGTTGACCATGGCAAAACGACCCTGGTTGATCAGCTGCTCCGTCAATCAGGAACCTTTCAGGAACATCAGCAGCTCGATGAGCGGGTGATGGACTCCAATGATCTCGAACGTGAGCGTGGCATCACCATCCTGGCTAAAAACTGCGCTGTGCAGTATGAGGGCACCCATATCAATATTGTCGACACCCCTGGGCACGCTGACTTTGGTGGTGAGGTCGAGCGCGTGCTCTCAATGGTTGACGGTGTGTTGTTGCTTGTGGATGCCGTTGAAGGCCCAATGCCACAAACCCGGTTTGTGACTCGTAAGGCCCTAGCGCTCGGCTTAAAGCCAATCGTGGTGGTTAACAAGATCGATCGTCCCGGTGCTCGCCCGGACTATGTGGTCAATGCGACCTTTGATTTGTTTGACAAGCTTGGCGCCACAGAAGAGCAGCTTGATTTCCCGGTGATTTATGCGTCAGGCCTTGATGGCTATTCCGGTCATGAGCCGAGTGTCAGAGACGGTGATATGCGGCCATTGTTTGAGGCAGTGTTAGACCATGTGCCCATGCGAAACGACGATGTGGACGGTCCATTGCAGCTTCAGATCATCTCTCTTGATTACAGCAGTTACGTTGGCAAGATCGGGGTCGGCCGAATTAATCGGGGTCGCATTAAGCCTGGTATGGAAGTGGTTTATCAGTATGGTCCAGATGGCCAGTCTGGCAAGGGGCGCATCAATCAGGTGCTCAAATTCCAAGGTCTGGAGCGCGTTCTGGTTGACCAGGCCCAAGCTGGCGACATTGTGCTCATCAATGGCATCGAGGACATCGGTATCGGTTGCACCTTGATGGATTCCAGTGCGATCGAGCCATTGCCAATGTTGAGGATTGATGAGCCAACGCTGGTGATGAACTTCATGGTCAACACCTCACCACTGGCTGGTCGGGAAGGTAAGTTTGTGACGAGCCGGCAGTTGCGTGATCGCTTGGATCGTGAGCTAAAGGCCAATGTGGCCTTGCGTGTACGTGACACAGATGATGACACGGTATTTGAGGTGGCCGGTCGTGGTGAATTGCATCTAACTATTTTGCTAGAAAACATGCGTCGCGAAGGCTATGAGTTGGCAGTTTCACGTCCGCGCGTCGTGTTTAAAGAGATTAACGGCGAGCGCTGTGAACCGTTTGAGTTGCTCACCTGTGATGTCGAGGATGCGCATCAGGGCGCAGTGATGGAAGAGTTGGGTCGTCGCAAAGGTGAATTACAGGATATGCAGTCAGATGGCCGTGGCCGCACGCGTCTGGAGTATCGCATTCCAGCCCGTGGGTTGATTGGGTTTCAGAGTGAGTTTCTGACCTTGACCCGCGGTACCGGGCTGATGAGTCACATTTTTGATGACTACGCACCAGTTCGAGAAGGCTCTGTGGGTGAGCGGCGCAATGGTGTCCTGATCAGTCAGGATAACGGTGATGCAGTGGCGTATGCTTTGTGGAAACTTCAAGAAAGGGGTCGGATGTTTGTCAGCCCTGGCGAGTCCTTGTATGAAGGCATGCTAATTGGCATTCACAGCCGTGATAACGACTTGGTGGTCAACCCGATTCGTGAAAAGAAGTTGACCAACGTTCGTGCATCGGGCAAGGACGAGCACATTGACCTGACGCCGCCTGTCAAGCTCACACTCGAATACGCCGTTGAGTTTATTGACGATGATGAGCTCGTCGAAGTCACGCCGAAATCGATCCGATTGCGTAAACGCCACCTGCAAGAGCACGAGCGTCGACGCTGGTCGCGCGAGGGCGCAGTCTGAGCTCTGCTCGGGAAGCGCTTACCGATGTGTAAGCGCTCTGTCGCACTTGAATCGAAGTCAAGAATAAGTGCCTCTACCAAGATTGGTAAAGGCTCTTAAATCATACGCCTCCTAAGCAGACGTATTTCATTTCGAGAAAGTCGTCGATGCCATAGACTGAGCCTTCGCGGCCAAGGCCAGATTGCTTAATCCCGCCAAATGGCCCGACTTCGTTAGAGATGATGCCAGCATTGACCCCGATGATCCCGTATTCCAGTGCCTCAGCGGTGCGAAAGATGCGACCAATGTCACGACTGTAGAAATAAGCGGCTAGCCCGAATTCGGTGTCGTTGGCCTGGGCGATAACGTCTGCATCGCTGTCGAATTTGACGATGGGTGCCACGGGTCCAAACGTTTCTTCTCGCATGCAAATCATCTCACGGCTTACGTTGGTTAGCACGGTTGGTTCGAAGAACCGACCACCACGCACATGGCGCTTGCCGCCGGTGATCACTTTGGCACCCTTGGCGATTGCGTCCTGCACGTGCTCTTGAACCTTGGCGATGGCTGCGTCGTCAATGAGCGGGCCCGTGGTGATCGCGTCTTCAAAGCCTTCACCAACCTTTAGACGCTGCTCGACTGCACGCGCGAGCTTTTCAGCGAATGCATCATAGACCTTGGCGTGAACATAAAAGCGGTTGGCGCATACGCAGGTTTGACCGGCATTGCGGTACTTGGATGCCATGGCCCCCTCGATCGCCGCATCAAGATCAGCATCTTCAAACACAATGAAGGGAGCGTTGCCACCGAGCTCTAACGAGAGCTTCTTAATGGTCGGGGCACTTTGCTGCATCAAAATCCGACCCACCTGGGTTGATCCGGTGAACGTGAGCTTGCGAACAACCGGGCTGTCACAAAGCACTTTGCCGATGGCGATTGACCGCTCACTGTCGCTAGTCATAATGTTCAGTACACCCGGTGGTATGCCAGCTCGTTGCGCGAGCTCAGCCAGTGCCAATGCAGATAATGGCGTTTGCTCGGCCGGTTTGAGCACCACGGTGCAACCAGCTGCAAGTGCTGGTGCCACTTTGCGTGTGATCATGGCATTAGGAAAGTTCCAGGGCGTGATGGCCGCACACACGCCGATTGGTTCACGCAGGACCAAGATACGGGTGTTGGGCATCGTTGCCTCAAGGGTGTCACCCATGATGCGCTTAGCCTGCTCGGCAAACCATTCAACAAACGAAGCGCCGTAAGTCACCTCACCCCGTGCTTCGGCAAAGGGTTTACCTTGTTCCACGGTCATGATTCGTGCGAGATCGTCAGCGTTTTGATTGATGAGATCAAACCATTTGCGTAAGATGCCAGCCCGTGCTTTGGCGGTGAGTGCGCGCCAGGCAGGCCAAGCCGCATTGGCGGCGGCGATGGCCTTTTCAGCTTGATCTGGCCCGAGATTGGCCACTTGAGCCACGGATTGGCCACTGGCCGGGTTGTCCACCGCAAATACAGCACCATCTAGTGCGTCAACCCAGGCGCCATTGATGTAAGCCTGGGTATGCAGCAAGGCAGGGTTGTCGAGTTTGACGGGAAAGGCTGCTGATGACATTTGGCTTGTCCTCTTCTTCTAATATAAATACAGTGTCCCTCAGTGTATCGCTGCGGCCGGGTGCGGGCAACGCGCACCGTTAGAATGCTGTTAGAGCCGTCTTGTTATCTAGGTAAGCTGCTCGGTCGGTTTGCTTGGGCCATGTGGGTGTATTCGTACGCCAAAACCATATCAACGACTTTCTGAGGCTCGTCCTCTATCTGAAAAAGCGCCATGTGACTTGGTGTGACCATATCCAAGCTCAGCACTTCACGCTCGACCCATTCGATTAAACCCGTCCAAAATGATCTGCCCATCAGAATCACTGGTCCGGGCGGGATTTTGCGGGTTTGAATCAGGGTGAGCGCCTCGAATAGCTCATCGAGTGTTCCAAACCCCCCCGGCAGTGCGATGTAGGCCATGCTGTGCATGAAAAAAGTCGCTTTGCGTGAGTAGAAGTACTCAAACTGAAGGTCAATGCTTTGAAAGGGGTTGTTGACCGGCTCAGCGGGTAAACGGATATTTAGCCCAACGCTGGTGCCGCCCGCTTCAAACGCACCGCGGTTGGCTGCCTGCATGATGCCAGGGCCGCCACCGGCGATCACCGCCAAGCCAGCCTTGGCTAGACGTTCACCAAGCTCAGTGGCCAGCGCACAGTAGGGCGAGCGAGCTGGAAGCCTGGCACTACCAAAAATGCTCGCGGCAGGCCCAATGTGCGAGAGCGCTTCGGCAGCGCGCACTAACTCTGACATAATTTGGGGTGTTTGCTCGATGGCGGGCAGTGATTGATGGTTCTGATTCATGAAAAAAAACCTGTTGCTAGTCGATGGCTCAAGCTATTTGTACCGTGCCTATCATGCCATGCCTGACCTGCGAAATGTGCAAGGCGAACCGACTGGCGCAATATATGGCGTCATCAACATGATGCGCAAACTGATTCAAGATTACCAGCCTGACTATGCAGCTTGCGTCTTTGATACGAAAGGCAAGACGTTTCGGGAGGATATGTATGAACAATACAAGGCTAATCGAGCGGCCATGCCCGAGGATCTGGCGCAGCAGATAGAGCCGATTCATGAAGCCGTGGCCGCGCTGGGTTGGCCGGTGATCGGCATTGCTGGCGTGGAGGCCGATGACGTCATCGGCACACTGGCTAGGCTTGCTAGCGAGCACGGTGTGCACACAATTATTTCCACTGGTGACAAGGACTTGGCACAGTTGGTTACACCCGACTGCACATTGGTGAACACCATGAATGGTGAGAAACTGGATCCCGCTGGCGTGAAGGCCAAATTTGGCGTGCCGCCTGAGCGCATCGTCGATTATTTGATGCTGGTTGGAGACGCCGTGGACAATGTGCCTGGCGTGAACAAGGTGGGTCCTAAAACTGCCGTGAAATGGCTTGATGCCTACGGTAGTGTTGACAATCTCGTGGCCCGAGCGGAAGAGATCACAGGCGCGGTGGGCAATCACCTTCGCGAGGCGCTTGGGCAATTTGATCTGACGCGTGATTTGTTAACCGTGCGCACGAACTGCACCTTGCCCGACGATCTCGCCTCGATCGAGTCGCTGGTGCCCAAGCCCGCCGACACGGATAAGCTGTTGAGTTTGTATGAGAGATATGGTTTGCGCAGCTGGCTTCGTGAGCTCACCGGAGATCAAACGCGTATTCCGAGTGGTGACAGTCGGGTGGTCAGATCAACGGCGCAGACAGACGATGCATCTGCTGTGGTTGCCCAAGCGATCGAAACCAGCTACGAGATTGTTACCTCGCTGGCGCAGGCACAGAATTGGCTCGCACAAATTAAAACCGCTCATTTGGTCGCATTTGATACCGAAACCACGTCCCTGGATGGCATGCAGGCGAGGCTTGTTGGGTTTTCTTTGAGTGTTCAAGCGGGCAAGGCCTGCTACATACCCTTGGCACATCGGGGTCCACAAAGCATGGATCAGTTGCCCAAAAAGGATGTCTTGGCGCTTTTTAAGCCCTGGCTTGAGTCTGAGCAACTAACCAAAGTGCTTCATAACGCGAAGTACGATACGCACGTTCTGGCTAACGAGGGCATTGCCTTGTCGGGTGTGGCCCATGACACGATGTTGCAAGCCTACGTACTAGAGTCCCATCGAAGCGTGGCCTTAGACCAGTTGTCACAACGTTGGCTTGGGCTTAAGGGTCTGAGTTATCAGGATATTTGTGGCAAAGGTGCCCAACAAATCGGATTTGATGAGGTTGCGATTGAACAGGCCAGTCAGTACGCCTGTGAAGATGCAGATTACACATTCAGGCTACATGAGACGCTTTATCCCCAAGTGCTGGCGGCGCCTGATTTGAGAGGCATCTACGAGCTTGAGCTTGAAGTGTCAAAGGTGCTTTGGCGTATCGAACGCACGGGTGTGGCCATCGATGTGGCGGTGTTGCAGCGACAAAGTCAAACGCTGGGTGAGCAGTTGCTGGACCTGGAAAAGCGTGCATACGAGCTAGCGGGGCAGCCGTTTAATTTGAATTCCCCCAAGCAGCTTGGCGAGATTCTGTTTGGTCAGATGCAGTTGCCCGTTGTCCGCAAAACTGCTAGTGGTGTGCCATCTACGGATGAAGAGGTGCTCAGCAAGTTAGCTGAAGATTATCCCTTGCCTAAATTATTGATGCAGTATCGTGGGCTAGCTAAGTTAAAGTCGACTTACACCGATAAATTGCCCAAAATGGTCAATCCAAGAACAGGCAGAGTGCATACCAATTATGCGCAGGCCGCCGTGATCACGGGCAGGTTGTCATCGTCTGAGCCGAATTTGCAAAACATCCCGATCCGCTCGCCAGAGGGTAGGCAAATCAGGCAGGCGTTCATTCCGACTCACGCAGGTGGCAAGCTCGTGTCAGCGGACTATTCGCAGATTGAGTTGCGGGTGATGGCGCATGTCTCAGGCGATGTGGGGATGCGTGAGGCATTTGCCAAGGCAGAGGATATTCATCGGGCAACGGCTGCGGAGGTCTTTGGTGTCGCGCTAGACGAAGTGACCGTCGATCAGCGTCGCACAGCCAAGACGATCAATTTTGGGTTGATATACGGCATGGGTGCTCATGGCCTGGCCACCAACCTCAGTATTACCCGTGAAGCCGCGCAGAGCTACATTGATCGGTACTTTGCGCGTTACCCGGGTGTGGCGCAGTACATGGCTGACACCAAAGCCCGTGCTCATGAGCAAGGGTATGTACAAACCGTGTTTGGGCGACGTCTGTGGCTGCCAGACATCAATGCCGGTGGCGCACGTCGTGCGGGCGCAGAGCGTGCCGCCATTAATGCGCCGATGCAAGGTACGGCGGCTGATCTCATCAAAATGGCCATGGTTCATGTCCAAAAGTGGATCGAAGCCGAGAAATTGCAAAGCCGGGTGATTATGCAAGTACATGATGAGTTGGTGCTTGATGTGACCGAAGATGAGCTTGATACGGTGTGCACCCACCTGCCGGCACTCATGTGTGACGTTACCCAATTCAGTGTTCCGCTGGTTGCCGAGCTCGGACAGGGTGATAATTGGGATCAGGCGCATTAAAGCGGACCGGACTTGCAATCTTTCCAATTGGGCGGGATTGCACGGTGGTGATCTGGCACAGGTATTTGCCACGAGGCTCTGTTGGGGAGGACTTCAGACTTGGCTAAATGCGGCACACCAGCCCGTGCTGCGTGCCGAGGTCGCTTGGTATGGACGTTTGACCCGAGGGCATGGGCAATTTTAGACTACTCACCCGATTGACGTGGTTGAGCGACTCAGTGCACCTGTCTTGGGTTTGTATGGTGGGACCGATGCGGGCATACCGCTCAAAGCGGTTCGCGCATGCAGGCGGCACTGAAATTCAGGTCAGATAAGGCTAGGCTTAGCGAAATCCTGGTCTATGAGGACGCAGACCATGGGTTTCACGCGGATTACCGCACTATGTATCACCCTAAAGCGGCCAAAGATGCATGGCAACATTGTCTGGCGTGGTTTAAGATCAAAAAGCTAGGAACCCAGCAACCCAGGTGGCTAGGCTGACTGACGCCTCTTCAAAGTGCGCGCAGCGCTGCGATCCGTTGCTCGATGGGTGGGTGAGTAGAGAATAGCGCACTAAATCCACCGCCACCGCTAATACCCGAGGCTTCGAAACTACGGGGCAGTTCGCCTGGATTCATGTTGCCTAGTCTGGCCAACGCCTTGATCATGGGTTCGCGTGACTGTAGCAACCGGGCAGAGCCTTCGTCTGCTCTGAATTCTCGTTGCCTTGAGAACCAGGCAACAATAATGCTCGCCAGAACCCCGAAAATGATCTCCGACACGATGACAGCAGCATAGTATCCGATGCCAAGACCTCGATCATTCTTGAGAATGACCCGATCTACAAAGTAACCTACGATTCGAGCAAAAAAGACGACAAACGTGTTCAAAACGCCTTGAATCAGCGTGAGCGTAACCATGTCGCCGTTGGCAATGTGAGCAACCTCATGGCCCAAGACAGCGGTGACCTCTTCCTCTGTCATGCCTTGCAGCAGTCCCGTTGAAACGGCAACCAGCGAACTGTTCTTAAATGCGCCAGTGGCGAATGCGTTGGGTGCACCATCGTAAATGGCCACTTCCGGGCGACCAATTTCAGCCTTATCCGCAAGTTGGTGCACGGTTTGTACCAGCCACGCCTCGCGGGCATTGCCGGGCGCGCTCGGATCAATCACGCGAGCACGCGTGGTGAATTTAGCTACAGGTTTGCTAATTAGCAGCGAGATAAATGCGCCGCCAAAACCAATGATGGCCGAGAACACCAGCAGGGTCTGGATATCGAGCCCTTGAGGCGTCAGAAAGCGATTGGCGCCCGTGATGTTCAGGATAATTCCAAGAACAATAAGAATTGCCAGGTTAGTGGCAAGAAAAAGCACGATTCGTTTCATGATCTATTTGGTAAACGTATGAGAACAAAGACAAATATTAGACGAATAAAACGGCTGACAGTTCCTAAAACTGCCAGCCGTTATATAAAACCACTCTAAACATAAGGTTTTATGTTTTTGGGTGCATCATGGCGTGATACCACTCATGAAAATGCTGCATGCCATCCTCCATGGGTGACTGATACGGCCCCATTTCAATGTCACCACGGTCACAGAGTGCTTTGCGACCCGCGTCCATGCGCTCGGCAATCTCGTCATCTTCCACCGCAGTTTCCATGTAGGCAGCTTGTTGTGCTTCAACGAACTCGCGTTCAAACTCGGCAATTTCTTCCGGGTAATAAAACTCGACCACGTTGACCGTTTCCTGCGGCGAAATTGGGTACAGGGTCGAGAGCACCAAGACATGTGGATACAGCTCGATCATGTGAGTGGGAAAGTACGTGACCCAAATTGCACCGAACTCTGGCGCCTGACCTCGCCGAAACTCGAGCAGTTTGTCATGCCATGTCCGGTAAGCAGCCGAACCGGGTTGTGACAGGGCTCTGTGCACCCCAACGCGCTGGACACTGAAAAAAGGTGCGAAGTCCCACTTCAAATCATCACAGCTCACAAAATGGCCAAGTCCGGGGTGAAATGGCTCAACGTGGTAGTCCTCGAGGTACACCTCGATAAAGGTTTTCCAGTTGTAATGACAGGGGTGAACCTCCACACGGTCAAAGACGTAGTCCGAAAAATCAAACTCTGGACGATTGAACAAAGAGGCCATGTCTTGCTTGGGATCGCGCGGACCCTCAAACAAGAGCCCGTGACTATTCTTTAGTGGGTAGCGATTCAGATTAAGGCACGGCGTTTCATCGAAATGCGGAGCACCAAGCAGACGACCAGCGTCATCGTAAGTCCAGCGATGCAGCGGGCAGACAATATTGCCACCGGTGGCCGAGAGGTTGCCGCTGATATTTTTCGTGCCCGTGACATTGCCCGTTTCGCCGCCAAGCATGAGGGCCTGTCGATGCCGGCAGACATTGGAAATGAGTTCGATACCCCGTTTGCCGTTAACCAGGACGCGTGCATTGTTTTCGTGCGCAAGCGCGCGCCAGTCACCTTGTTGAGCGATTGTCTTCTCGTGACTGACGTAAATGCTTGACTTGTCGAAGATGAGTTCGCGCTCCTTTGCGAGCACCTGCTCATCGACATACACACTGGGCGCCAACTGAGTCAGCGCCGGCGAAACATGCACTTTGCGACCTGGATCGGTCATGATTCCCTCCGCAGTGAAAAAAAAAGCCAGCAGGAAACCCTCTCTGGCGCGAAGAAAAACCGGATACCCGATTAAAGTTCGATTGTACCCGAAGGGGTGGGCTTAAGAACGCAGTTAAAATGAAACCTTGCGTAGCCTCAGGTTTTTATGGCAATTTGAATTCTGGAGAGATGTTTTGACGGGCAAACGAAAATCGGCTGATGCTGCTTTGGATGATGTGCCTACGAGTTTTGAGCAGGCAATCGCGGAGCTAGAGAAGGTTGTTGCGTCAATGGAGAGCGGCGACTTGTCGCTTGAAGCATCGCTGGCGGCTTACGAGCGAGGTGTGGTGTTGGCGCGCGCCTGCCAGACGCAACTGCAGGCTGCTGAGCAGCAAGTTAAAGTTCTAGAGCATGATTTACTGCGTCCCTTGAATCCGCGTGCTGAGGGTGAGGGCGCTGGTGATGAGAGACTTGCATGAAGACGGCAGCGCTTGATACGCAGCCGTCCATTAACGCATGGATTTTAGAGCGGGCCCAGCAGGTGGATTCTTGCTTGAATCAAATGTTGCCAGGTGCCGATGTTGAGCCAGCCGATCTGCATGCGGCCATGCGCTGGGCTGCGGTTGGTGCTGGTAAGCGAGTTCGGGCCTGTATGGTTTATGCCGCCGGGCATGCGTGCCTGGCAAGCTCGGATGCCAATTTGCAACAAGCGTTAAACCGGGCGGCGGCGGCGGTTGAATTGATCCATGCTTATTCACTCGTACATGATGACATGCCGTGTATGGACGATGACTCGATGCGTCGCGGCAAGCCAGCCACGCATGTTCAGTTCGGGGAAGCCATGGCGTTGCTGGCAGGCGATGCGATGCAACCGCTGGCTTTTGAGTGGCTCAGTGAAATGCCAATTGCGCCGGCACTCGGGCTCCAAGCTGTGCGCACCGTGGCCATCGCAATCGGCAGTCAGGGCATGGCAGGTGGTCAGGCGGTGGATTTGTTGAGTACGGGACGGCAACTCGATGAGCGTATGCTTGCGCAAATGCACAACAAGAAAACGGGAAGCCTTTTGTCTGCCTGTGCACAGCTTGGTGCCATTGTGGTGGGGGCAGGTTCGCCACAGCGCGAGTGTCTTAGAGACTACTCCAGAGCCATTGGCTTGGCATTTCAGGTGATTGACGATGTGCTTGATGTCACAGCGCCGTCAGATGTGCTTGGCAAGACGGCTGGCAAAGATCTTGTTGCGCACAAGGCTACCTATGTGAGTTTGCTTGGTGTGTCGGGTGCCAAAGATCTGGCACAGCAGTTGCATCAGCAAGCGTGCGAGGCGATTCTGTCGTTTGGCAAGCGTGGTGAATATTTACGCGGTTTAGCTGACTTCATTGTGCAGCGTGCCTACTGAAGGACTTCGAATGTCTTACGAGCTGTTGCAAACGATCAATTCTCCTCATGAGCTACGTGCACTTGAGCGCAGCCGATTAGACTCGTTGGCCAACGAGCTGCGGCAGTTTGTGTTGGAGTCTGTATCCCAGACAGGTGGCCATTTGTCGTCGAACCTTGGTACTGTCGAGCTCACCATCGCTTTGCATTATGTATTCAATACACCAGAGGATCGGATTGTTTGGGACGTGGGGCATCAGTCTTATCCTCACAAAATTTTGACGGGGCGGCGTGAGCAAATGTCTGGCTTGCGTCAGTATGAGGGCCTGTCTGGCTTTCCCAAGCGCAGTGAGTCTCCCTACGATGCGTTTGGGACTGCCCACTCGTCTACCTCGATTTCAGCGGCGCTTGGGATGGCGGTCGCTTCACGCAATGCAGGCGTCAATCGGCAGCATATTGCTGTGATCGGCGATGGCGCGATGTCAGCTGGGATGGCGTTTGAGGCGATGAATAATGCCGGGGTGACGCCCGATGTAAATTTGCTGGTGGTGTTAAACGACAACGACATGTCAATCTCACCGCCCGTTGGTGCATTGAACCGTTATCTGGCCAGGTTATTGTCTGGGCAGTTCTATGCCACGGCCAAGAACATGGGTAAGGCTGTTTTGCAGCATATGCCGCCTGTTCTGGAGCTTGCTCGCCGGTTCGAGGAGCACGCCAAGGGGATGATCATGCCAGCAACCCTATTTGAGGAGTTCGGATTCAATTACGTGGGCCCGATTGATGGCCACGACTTTAATGCGCTTGTGCCAACCTTGCATAACCTGCGAGAGCTCGGCGGTCTTCAGTTTTTGCATGTGGTGACCAAAAAGGGGCAGGGCTACAAGCTCGCTGAAGCGGATCCGGTGCTCTACCATGGCCCGGGCAGCTTTGATCCTGAGGTGGGCATCCAGAAGTCCAAAGCCGCGGCCAAGCCGACGTTTACACAAATCTTTGGTCATTGGTTATGTGACATGGCTCAATCCGACGATCGTTTGATCGGAATTACGCCGGCCATGCGTGAAGGCAGTGGCATGGTGGAGTTTGAAAAGCGATTTCCCAAGCGCTATTTTGATGTTGGGATTGCCGAGCAGCACGCGGTGACATTTGCCGCTGGCATTGCCTGTGAAGGGCAAAAGCCAGTCGTTGCGATCTATTCAACCTTCTTGCAGCGGGGCTACGATCAGTTGATCCACGATGTGGCGCTGCAAAACCTTGATGTCACCTTTGCGCTAGACCGTGCGGGACTTGTGGGTGCCGATGGCGCCACGCATGCTGGAAACTACGACATTGCCTATTTGCGCTGCATCCCCAACATGGTCATTGCCACGCCTTCGGACGAAAACGAAACGCGGTTGCTGCTCACGACATGCTATGAATTTGCCGGGCCGTCCGCTGTCCGTTACCCGCGTGGCAGCGGCAGCGGAGCGACGGTGAGCAGTGATTTGGCGGCCGTTGAGATTGGCAAAGCGGTAGTGCGCCGAGAGGGCAAGCATTTAGCCCTGCTGGTGTTTGGCACTTTATTGCCTGCGGCTAATGCGGTTGCGCAAGCCCTTGATCTGACCTTGGTGGATATGCGCTTTGTGAAGCCCATTGATGAGTCGCTGATTGCGGCGCTAGCTCAAACGCACCAGGGATTTGTGACCATCGAGGAAGGCAGTGTGATGGGTGGGGCGGGTAGTGCCGTTTGTGAATTTCTGAACTCGGCGCAGCTGCTCATGCCTGTTTTACAGATCGGTTTGCCTGATGAGTTTATTGACCATGGCGAGCAGAACTTGTTGCGCGCACAGGTAGGGCTTGATGCTGCAGGCATTCGTGCCAGCATTGAGCATCGATTTGGCGGCATGCTTGTCGCGGTAAATGTGGTCTAGAAACGGCTTGAGCTGATCTCGAGTCGCTCAACTAACTGAATTGGTTCGGTTTTTTGCGTGCCACATTTGCGCGATATGCGGATAAGTGCCATAATTGAGGGCTTTTCACGGAAAGAAGCCGTTGAAAACAAACCTGCTCGATCGTGCAATGTCCGAACAACGGGCAATCTCGACGGGCTACTGAAGCCGATGTCGGCTAGTAACCATAGGCATAGGAGTATTTGAATGCGCCATTACGAAGTGGTTTTTATTGTGCACCCTGACCAAAGCGAGCAGGTGCCAGCAATGATTGAGCGTTACCAGGCGCTCATTAGTGGCAACGGCGGCACGATGCACCGACTGGAAGACTGGGGTCGTCGCCAGCTCGCCTATCCGATCCAGAAGTTGGTCAAGGCACATTACGTTTGCATGAATATTGAGTGCGGCCAGCCAACCATGGAAGAGCTAGAGCACTCATTCCGTTACAACGATGCTGTTTTGCGTCATCTCGTCATCAAGACTGCCGCTGCGCCCTCAGGCCCATCAGTGATGATGAAGTCCGTTGAGCGTGAAGAGGCCCGCAAGGTAAGTGAACCCGCTGCTGACACGGCGGAATAAACCAAGTAGTCCGGTCTGGCGAGCTGTCGCTTGAATCAAGTTGCAATCACTGGTGAGCTCATTGAGAGATCAGCACTTAGGTACACACCGGCCGCTGTGGCGGTCCTGGATCTTAAGTTGCTTCATTGTGAAACCGTTGATCAAGCAGGTTTATCAAGATCGATCCGATTTGAAATATCGGTTGCAGCAATGGGTGATTTGGCGCTGATGTGGCAGTCGATCCCGTTGGGGCAATTAGTCAAGGTGCAAGGTTTTTTGGCAGCAGCACGTCAAAATTCCCCGCGACTCGTACTACACGCCACTGAAATCGGTATTTCATCAAACGTTTAATTGTGAGAGGTGTCCAAGATGGCATTCGGAGCTCGTAAAGAAAAGAAGAAGTTCACTCAGCAAAATCCGCTGTTCAAACGCCGTAAGTTCTGCCGTTTTTCGGCAGCCGGTGTTGACCAGATTGATTACAAGGATCTAGACACGCTACGTGACTTTATCCAGGAAAATGGCAAGATTATCCCTGCTCGTTTGACCGGTACAAAGGCGCATTATCAGCGTCAGCTTGACTCGGCGATCAAGCGCGCTCGGTTCTTGGCGTTGTTGCCGTTTACTGACAATCACAAGTAATCAGGGGGCTACCATGCAAATTATTCTGTTAGAAAAAGTCGTTAATGTTGGCAACCTCGGTGATGTGGTTCGTGTTCGTGACGGTTATGCGCGCAACTTTTTGATCCCACAAAAGAAAGCACGTCGTGCCACGCAAGCAGCAATTCAGGAATTCGAAGAGCGCCGTGCTGAGCTCGAGCGTGCTCAAGCCGATCGCCTACAGGCTTCGCAGGCACTGGCCGCCCGCATGGAAGGCTTGGTGCTGGTGATGTCACAAAAGGCTGGTGTGGATGGTCGATTGTTTGGATCGGTGACCAACATGGATATCGCGGCAGCATTGGTTGAGAAGGGTTTTGAGGGTGTTCTGAAGAGCCAGGTGCGTTTGTCTGATGGTGCGATCAAGGCGATTGGCGAGTTTCCGATTCAGGTTGCGCTGCACTCGGACGTGATTGCTGATGTCGTGGTCAAAGTTGAGGGTGAGCTGGTCTAAGCGTCAGTCGCTGATCAGCTGCAAAATGGCACGGTGATCCCGTGCCATTTTTGTCTGAGCAGCCTGCATGACGCTCACCTTGGCGATATGATCTTTGTATGAACCAAACACCCGAACCAGACCTCCAATACTTGCGCGTTCCGCCTCATTCCATTGAGGCCGAACAGTCAGTGCTCGGTGGCTTATTGCTGGACAACGCCGCTTTCGAACGTTTGACGGACTTATTGGGTGAGGGTGATTTTTATCGTCATGATCACCGTCTGATTTGGCATCACATCGCCAGACTGATCAATTTGTCACGCCCGGCTGATGTCATTACAGTCAATGAGTCACTGATCAGTGCAGGTAAAGCGGACGACGCTGGTGGGTTGATCTATTTAAATGCGCTGGCGCACAATACGCCCTCGGCAGCCAATATTCGTCGCTATGCTGAAATCGTGCGTGAGCGCTCCATGCTGCGCAAGCTTGTCGCGGTCGCAGACGATATCGCGGCCACCGCCTTAAACCCTCAAGGCAAAGAGGCCCGCCAGTTGCTTGATGAGGCTGAGTCACGCGTGTTCAAGATTGCCCAGGAGGGTGCCAGAAGCTCTCAAGGGTTTCATGAAATTCAGCCCTTGTTAGCCCAAGTTGTCGAACGCATCGATGAACTCTATCACCGTGAGGGCGGTTCTGATGTAACAGGTATTCCGACGGGTTTTGTTGATCTGGATCGCATGACCTCAGGCCTGCAGCCTGGTGATTTGGTGATTGTGGCAGGCCGTCCCTCCATGGGTAAGACCTCGTTCTCCATGAACATGGCTGAACATGTGGCCATTGAGCAGGGCCTGCCAGTGGCTGTGTTTTCCATGGAAATGGGTGCTGTGCAACTTGCGATGCGGATGCTGGGGTCTGTGGGTATGCTTGATCAGCATCGCATGCGCACGGGCAAGTTGCTGACCGACGATTGGCCCCGGGTAACACACGCAGTGCAACGCATGCAGAATGCCCAGGTTTATATCGACGAGACGCCTGGTTTGACTGTGGTTGACCTTCGTGCACGTGCGCGCCGGTTGGCCCGTCAGTGCGGCCGTTTGGGTCTGATTGTGATTGACTATATCCAGTTGATGTCTGCAAGCGGCGGTGGTGAAAATCGTGCGACTGAGATATCCGAGATCAGCCGAGCGCTCAAGGGCCTGGCCAAGGAGTTGGAGTGCCCCGTGGTTTGCCTGTCGCAGTTAAACCGTTCGCTCGAACAACGACCCAACAAGCGTCCGGTGATGAGTGACCTTCGAGAGTCCGGTGCGATCGAGCAGGACGCGGACGTGATTTTATTCATTTACCGAGACGAGGTCTATAACCCGGACTCGCCTGACAAAGGCACGGCGGAGATCATTATTGGTAAGCAGCGTAACGGACCGATCGGCACGGTCAGACTTACCTTTCAGGGTGAGAGCACCAAGTTCCTGAACTTCACGGGTGGTGGCGGTAGCTATTGACCCGATTGCGCTCGGTTGGCAATCAGCGCACGCGCCATGTCAACAGCCTGCTTTAACGACGCGGCGCTGGCGATCCCTTGTCCCGCGATATCAAAGGCAGTTCCGTGATCAACACTGGTTCTGACAAACGGCAATCCAATGGTGACGTTCACCCCTTGATCGAGACCTAAATATTTCACGGGAATCAGGCCTTGGTCATGATATTGCGCGACAACGACATCAAACTCACCTTGTCTTGCTCGGCCAAATATGGTGTCTCCAGGCCATGGGCCTGAAGCATCAATGCCAAGCCCTCTAGCCTGTTTGATGGCTGGCTCAATCATCGTTTGCTCTTCGTGGCCAAATTTTCCAGACTCCCCAGCATGAGGGTTGAGTCCGGCCACTGCTACGCGAGGGTTGGGGACGCCGAGCGCGACGCAAGCCTGGAAAGCCAGGCGCATCGCCTGTAGTTCAAGCTCAATCGAAATGGTTTGTGCGACCCGCGACAGAGGAATGTGGATGGTGACTAGCACCACCCGGATCACATCATTGGCCAGCATCATGGCCACGGGGATATCGCCGCAGCGATGGGACAGTATTTCGGTGTGGCCAGGAAAGTCAAAGCCAGCCGAATGAATCGCGTGCTTATTTAGGGGCGCAGTCACCATGCCACGCACCTTGCCATCAAGCGCATCATCAATCGCACTTTTTACGCATTGGTAGGCCACCTTGCCGGCGATGGCGCTGACATGCCCGAGGCTCAGGTCCGAAGGTACCGCATCGCAAGCCCGATAGACAGGCAAGGTTTGCAGTGACAGCGGTGCATTCGGGCTACCAAGCGATTCGATAACAAGTTCGTACCCAAGCATGCGCGCAGTTTGAGCTAGCCAGTCGGGATCACCGTAAACCACGCAGTTCGCGGGCGGCGTATCCTTAAATAGCTTAAGAATGATCTCTGGCCCCACGCCAGCGGGATCCCCCATGGTGATGGCCAGGCGATCATGCTCATCCACTACAACACGTCTCCAGCGTAATCAGCCAGGCGTGACCGTTCGCCTCGCTGCAGGGTGATGTGCCCCGAATGGGGCCAGCCTTTGAATCGGTCGACCACGAAGGTCAGGCCTGAGCTGCCTTCGGTCAGATAAGGCGTATCGATCTGGGCAATGTTGCCTAGACAAACCACCTTGGTGCCTGGGCCTGCCCGTGTGATCAAGGTTTTCATTTGCTTGGGCGTGAGGTTCTGGGCTTCATCGATGATGAGAAACTTATTCAGGAAGGTTCGCCCTCGCATAAAGTTCAGTGACTTGACTTTGATGCGAGAGCGGATCAAGTCCATGGTCGCTGCGCGTCCCCATTCATTGCCGCCAGAGTTGCCTTCACCATCGCCCATGTTTAAAACATCGAGATTGTCTTCCAACGCACCCATCCAAGGTAGCATTTTCTCTTCTTCTGTGCCGGGCAAGAACCCGATGTCTTCACCCACTGGGACTGTGACGCGGGTCATGATGATCTCGGTGTATCGCTTGGTCTCTAAAACTTGGGTCAGCGCGGCGGCAAGGGTTAACAGAGTTTTGCCGGTGCCTGCTTGGCCAAGTAGCGACACAAAATCGACATCTGGATCCATCAGCAAGTTCAGCGCAAAGTTCTGCTCCCGGTTGCGCGCCGTGATCCCCCAGACATTGTTTTTGGCATGGGTGTAGTCTCGCAGCGTGGCCAGAACAGCGGTTTTGCCACTGACTTCCCGCACTTGGGCGTGTAGGGGTAGCGACCCATCAAAGTAAACAAACTGATTGACCAGAAATTGGCTGCACAAAGGACCTTTAATTCGATAGAAGGTAATGCCGCCTTGTTGCCAAGACTCGATGTCTTTGCCGTGTTTGTTCCAGAAGTCCTCTGGCAACACCTGAACACCGGTGTAGAGTAGGTCGGTGTCTTCGAGTACGTGATCATTGAAATAGTCCTCGGCAGCCAAGCCCAGGGCCCGCGCTTTAAGGCGCATGTTGATGTCTTTTGAGACCAACACAACTTCGCGATGGTCGTGCTGTTTTTGCAGAGCGCTCACAACCCCCAGAATTTGGTTGTCAGCTTTGCCCATGGGCAGGTCATTGGGCAAGTCACTCGATAGTGCTGTCGTCTGGAAGAACAGTCTGCCGATCGCGTCTTTGTTACCAAGCCTGTTGAGTTCAATGCCTTGGTCAAGCTGCTCGAGGTTTTCGACAAGTGCATCAAGGGAGCGGCTGACCTGGCGGGCATTCCTCGCTACTTCAGACATGCCTTTTTTGTGATGATCGAGCTCTTCGAGCGTCATCATGGGCAGGTAAACATCGTGCTCTTCAAACCGGAACAGGCTTGATGGGTCGTGCATCAAGACGTTGGTGTCAAGCACAAACAGCTTGGTTGCTGTTTTTGACTTTGTTTTGCTCGATCGCCCATCCTCTTTACTCGTGCTGCCCGCACGCGAATGGACTGGCTTGCGTTGCGCGGGCTTGTCTGCCACGGTTTTCACCGTGGCGGGCCTCGGGCTTAACAAGACGGCGGGAGCCGTTGCTGCTTCAATAAACGCCAGGTTCGGTGGTTGCGAGCTCTCAGGCTCGATGGGGACCACGGTCGCTGCCGCCTTGTTCGGTGCAGCCCCCAGTTTGGGTTCTGCAATGGTTTCTAGGTCTAACAAGGTTGCGGGACGGGACGGCAGTTTAGGAAGCGGCATGAGGAACAATCTCCTTGGTTTGAGCCGAAATGTTTCGTTACGCCAACACTGCCATGACAGTCTGACAGTTTTGTTACAGCCTTGCCAATGCCGCTAAAGCGCCTTGACAGCTTCCAATACCTGCAACGCATGACCAGCAACCTTCACGCCCCGCCAGGCCCTGGCGATCTTTCCTTCGGCGTCGATCAGAAAAGTGCTTCGTTCAACGCCACGCACCGCCTTGCCATACATTTTTTTGTCACGAATGACGTCATATAGCTGACAGATGGCCTCGTTGGTATCTGAGATTAAGGGATACTTCAGCCCGAGTTTTTCGCTGAATTTGATGTGCGAGCCGATCGTGTCACGAGAAATGCCAGCTAAATAGCAGCCTGCTCGTTGAAATGCTTGCTGGTGTGCCTGGAAATCCTGCGCTTCAATGGTGCAGCCAGGGGTATTGTCTTTCGGATAAAAGAACAGGACGATCCTGTGTCCCTGGGTGTCTGAGAGTTTGATAATGCCAGCGGTGCTCTCGGCTTCGAAATTCGGGGCTATATCCCCCACTTTAGGTTGGTTACCCATCTTACGGTTGCTCCAAAATTAAGGCTGCAATGACTCGACGACCTTCGGTCATCAGAATGTTGTAGGTACGCGCAGCAGCCCCCGTTGACATGCACTCAACCCCCACGCCGGCGCGCATCAAAGGACCAACGATTTCGGCACCGAGCATGATCTGGCGCTCGCCTGTGCCCACGAGCAGGATTTCGGGTCGGCTAGGATCAAAGGCGCCTGATGCTTCATCTGAGTCAAGAAAGTCAAGCGGGCTTTGACTCGCCTTGGTCATGGCGCAGGCCTGCAAAAGCAGATCTGTCGAGATGTCTGCTGCACTTTGGGCAGGCCATGTTCTGATCTCGCCTTCGGGGCCAAAGGCGATCGCTGTTTGAAAGCGGGCTTGGTTGATTTCAATAAAACCCTCACCATAGGCGGTGACGGTGTTTAGGCTCGGGTTGACATCGTCGTGCAACTTCAAAAGAGACTCCTGCTGTTTGTTTGATCATACATGAGCTGATTCTTGGCGCGATTAGGGATTCTCTGGTCCTGTGGCATATTTGGCACGGTCGCACGCTACGGTTACGCTATTTCACCCCATGAATTTGCTGCGTTGCGACAAATGCGCTAGATTAAAGGATTTTCTATCATCAGGCTTTCGCGCCATTATCAGGTTTTTGCCGAATGAAACACTTCCCACGAATTGAGCGGTTGCCGCCTTATGTCTTTAACATCACTGGCGAATTGAAAATGGCCGCACGTCGGCGTGGAGAGGACATCATCGACATGTCGATGGGCAATCCCGACGGTGCGACACCCGATCACATCGTGGAAAAGCTCATTGAGGCCTCACGCAGGCCCACCACGCATGGCTATTCCGTCTCCAAGGGCATCCCGCGTTTGCGCAAGGCTATCGCTGATTGGTACGAACGTCGTTATGACGTGGTGCTCAACCCCGATTCTGAAGCGATCGTCACGATTGGCTCAAAAGAGGGATTGGCGCACTTGATGCTAGCCACATTGGACGCCGGAGATACGGTGTTAGTGCCCAACCCGAGCTACCCAATCCATATTTATGGCGCCGTGATTGCAGGCGCCAACATCCGCTCGGTTCGTATGACGCCGGGTGTGGATTTCTTTGCAGAGCTTGAGCGCGCGGTCAGCGAATCGATTCCCAAGCCCAAGATGATGATTCTTGGGTTTCCAAGCAATCCAACGGCGCAGTGTGTTGATTTGTCATTTTTTGAGCGCGTTATTGAGCTGGCCAAAGCGCACAACATTCTGGTGGTCCATGACTTGGCCTACGCAGACATCTGTTTTGATGGTTATCAGGCGCCGTCGATCATGCAAGTGCCCGGTGCGCGCGAGGTGGCTGTTGAGTTCTTTACCATGAGTAAAAGCTACAACATGGCCGGTTGGCGCATCGGGTTCATGGTGGGCAATGTCGAACTGGTCAATGCGCTGGCTCGCATCAAGAGTTATCACGACTACGGCACCTTTACCCCCTTGCAGGTGGCTGCCATTGCTGCCCTTGATGGTCCGCAGGATTGCGTGTCTGAAATCGTGCAGAAGTACAAGCTGCGTCGAGATGTGTTGGCAAAGGGTTTGCAGGATGCTGGCTGGAACGTTGAAGTGCCCAAGGCATCCATGTACATCTGGGCACACATTCCACCGGCTTATCGTGCGCTAGGATCGTTGGAGTTTGCCAAGCGAGTTCTGGAGTCGGCTAAAGTGGCGGTGTCGCCAGGCGTGGGCTTTGGTGATCAGGGTGATGAGTATGTCCGATTTGCCTTGATAGAAAACGAGCAACGCATCCGCCAAGCGGTGCGGGGTATTAAGGAAATGTTTAGAAAGGATGGGTTGCTCTGATGGAGTCAATCAAGGTTGGTTTGCTTGGTTTGGGTGTGGTTGGCGGTGGCACGTGGACTGTCTTGCAGCGCAATGCCGAAGAGATTAGTCGTCGGGCAGGACGTCAAATCGAGATTGTTCAGATCGCTGTCAGGGATGTTGCCAAGGCGAGAGCCAAAGTGGGTTCGGCCGTTGAGTTAACCGACGATGCATCCAAAGTGGTATCAAACCCCAAGGTTGATATTGTGGTTGAGCTCATCGGGGGAACAACGCTTGCCCGCGAATTGGTGCTTTCTGCCATCAGCCACGGCAAGCATGTCGTCACTGCAAACAAAGCATTGCTCGCCACGCATGGCACCGAAATCTTCGAGGCGGCTTGCGCCAAAGGCGTGATGGTTGCCTTTGAAGCGGCAGTCGCGGGCGGCATTCCAATTATCAAAGCCATTCGCGAAGGCTTGACGGCCAACCGGATTGAGTGGGTTGCTGGCATTATCAACGGCACGACCAACTATATCTTGACTGAGATGCGCAACCGCGCGTTGAGTTTTGAGCAGGCTTTGTCACAAGCGCAAGCACTTGGGTACGCCGAAGCGGATCCGACCTCAGATGTGGAAGGTATCGATGCAGCTCAGAAGTTAACGCTCTTGGCTTCGATGGCTTTCGGCATTCCTGTGCAACTGTCACGTGCTTATGTTCAAGGCATTTCCAATGTGAGCGATCAGGATATCGCTATTGCAGATCGACTGGGATACCGGATAAAGCTTTTAGGCATTACGCGTCGTCGCGCTGAGGGTATCGAGCTGCGCGTGCACCCGACCCTGGTGCCTGCGCACAGCATGCTTGCCAACGTTGAAGACGCCATGAACGCGGTGCTGGTCAACGGAGATGCGGTAGGACAGACGCTCTACTATGGCAAGGGCGCTGGCCAAGAGCCAACTGCGTCCGCGGTAGTGGCAGATTTGGTGGATGTCACGCGTTTGCACACAGCAGACCCCGAGCACCGAGTGCCTCACTTGGCGTTTCAGCCCGAGTCGATGGTCGACATTCCTGTTTTGCCAATCGAGGATGTGCGCTGTGGTCACTACCTAAGGATGACTGTCAACGACACGCCTGGCGTTCTGGCGGAGGTGGCACGGGTTCTGGCTGAGAATGACATTTCGATTGGCTCCATGGTCCAGGAACCGGGTGGTCAGGGCATGGCCAGCCTGATATTCATGACACACCTGGCACTCGAGAGAAGCGTCAATGGTGCCATCGCTAAAATTCAAGCCATGCCATTCATGCGTTCGGCTGTGACGCGCTTGCGCGTGGAGACTTTTTGATGCGATACATATCGACCCGTGGGGGCATGCAGCCTCAGCTATTTCAGGATGTTCTGCTAGAGGGTCTGGCGCCAGACGGTGGCTTGGCTTTACCTGAGTCGTTACCAGTCATTTCTTCTGAATTGCTTGAGTCTTGGCGCAGTTTGTCTTACCCGGCGTTAGCTGCTCGTGTGCTTGGATTTTTTGCCACAGACATTCAGCCTCAAGACATGCTCGCCATGACGTCGGCTGCCTACAACCCGACTGTCTTTCGCAGTGAATCGATTGTTGACGTACGTGAGCTCGGTCATGGTTTGAGTTTGCTTGCTGTCTCTGAGGGTCCGACGCTGGCCTTTAAGGACATCGCGATGCAGTTTTTGGGGCAAGTATTTCCGTTTGTCCTGGATAAGCGAGGCACCACACTGAATATTCTGGGGGCGACATCCGGTGATACGGGTTCGGCAGCTGAGTATGCCATGCGCAGCAAGCCCGCAGTGGCCGTGTTTATGTTGTCTCCGCAGGGCCGGATGAGTACATTCCAGCGCGCGCAGATGTACAGCCTGATGGATGAGAACATTCACAACATTGCGGTGAGAGGTGTGTTTGATGAGGCCCAAGACGTTGTCAAAGCGATCGCAGGTGATTTAGACTTTAAGCAAGCTTATCGTCTAGGTGCAGTGAACTCAATTAACTGGGCTCGCATCGCAGCCCAGGTCGTTTATTACTTCTGGGGTTGGCTGCGCTCGACGAGTAAGCCGGGCCAACAAGTATCGTTTTCTGTGCCGTCTGGCAACTTTGGCAATATTCTATCGGGACATATCGCCAGGCGTATGGGTGTCCCAATTCGTCGTCTGGTATTGGCTACCAATGAGAACAATGTGCTTGAGGAGTTCTTCCGCACGGGTATTTACCGACCACGTTTGCCGGCACAAACCCACGCGACGTCGAGTCCTTCAATGGACATTTCGCGCGCTTCAAATTTTGAGCGATTTGTTTATGACTTGCTCGACGGCGATGCCGCTCGAGTCAAATCGTTGTGGCAGCAGTTGACCAAGGATGGATTTTTTGATTTGTCATCGCACCTGCCACGTTTTGAGCGCGAGTATGGCTTTGTCGCCGGTGTCAGTGATCATGACGCCAGAGTGGCGACCATTCGGCGTGTCTTTGATGAAGCGGGCATGTTGATTGATCCGCACACGGCTGATGGCGTTAAAGTTGCGCATCAGTTTGTCGAGCCAGGTATTCCGATGTTGGTGCTCGAAACCGCATTGCCTGCCAAGTTTTCTGAAACAATTGAAGAGGCATTGGGTCGCCCAGCACCCATGCCGCCTGGATTTGAAGACCTTGAGTCTCGGCCACAACGTGTGGTGGAGTTGCCATGTGATGTCGCTAGCATTCGGGACTACATCAAGGAGCACGCCAGTGTTTAGTCAACATGTTCTCTAGCCCGTGGACCTTTGCGAATTTTTTGGCGATCGGTGCTGGGGCAGCCATTGGCGCTTGGTGCCGATGGACCTTGGCGTTATTGCTCAACCCAGGCACTGATCGGTTTCCACTCGGGACCTGGGTGGCTAATTTGAGCGGATCTTATATTATTGGCTTGACGCTGGCATATAGCCTCTTGCATCCGGACTGGCCAGCACACATCCGTTTGTTTTTAGTGACTGGGCTGTTGGGTGCACTTACGACCTTCTCGACGTTCTCGGCAGAGACGTTTACTTTTTTTGAAGAAGGCAGATGGAGTCTCGGGCTGATGTATGCAACGGTCTCTTTGCTGGGGTGTCTGGGCATGACAACCCTGGGCTGGTGGACCTTGCATGCACTGCGTACCTAATCACGCGACAACTGATGTGACAACTGATGCGACAACTGGGCTAGTTCTTCAGCTGCGTTTATGCCGCTGATTACAGCACCTTCGAGGACTGAAGGGTAGCGGGTATCCGTCCAGTCGCCAGCCAACACAAGCCGCGGGTGCCGTGTGGTGGCGCCGGGGCGCCTAAGTCCCGGGCGTGCGGCAAAGGTTGCCCTTTTTTCCTGGAAACATCGTGCCCCTGTAATTTCACCGCGCTGTGTATGGCCAATTGCGCGAGTCAGTTGCTTCATTAATCGCTCGGCAAGATCGAGGTCGTCGAGCCCCGGTAGATTATCGGCGCAGCTGATCACAAACGCCAATTGAGCTTTTGGACGACTTTGCATAAAGGACGAGCGATCAAATACCCATTGGGCAAGGTTCTCGTTGTTCAGATCGGCGTGATCAAACATCAGTAGTGGGGCAGGCAAGGCGGCAGCTTGCCCCAAACCAACGTAGCATGTCGCAATGGCCCGAAACTCAAAAGCCTCAAGTTCACTGACTAGACTCTCGAATCCGTTTAACGACCCAAGTAAGCGAGCCAGGCTCGGCGGTGGGACGGCCAGCACACAAGCATCAAACCATTCGCCATCGATGGCCACGCCCTCATGGCTTAGGTTCAGATGACGAACCACATGCCCCCATCGTGCATTGACTTTGCTAGCAACAGCCGATGGCCATAAATCA
Source organism: Lautropia mirabilis (assembly GCA_945876565.1). GTDB lineage: Bacteria > Pseudomonadota > Gammaproteobacteria > Burkholderiales > Burkholderiaceae_B > Algicoccus. The sequence continues at coordinate 144,351 of CAMCOS010000003.1, forward strand.
CTTAAGTTGCATGACGGAATGAGTAAATCGGTGGCGTCGGCTTGCGCGCTTAAGAGGCTGTCAGACAGTATTTTGATGAAAAGTGCAGCGCACGCCTCGGATGGCAAGGTGTTCATGGTGGCTAAGCACAACGGATGCCAGAGCCATCTGCAGGCATTCTCCGTTTGGTGCTCATTACTTAGCCATTGGGCAACAGTTAGGTTCAGTTTTGAATCGGGCACGTGCACCCCTGATTCAAGGCGGCGCAAGAGACCGGTGATGTGCCATTTGTCTTTGAGCGTTAACCCATGGGCGCTCCATAGTGCTAACGCGGTGTCTATGCGTGGGTTTTTTACCCTGTGGCGTCTGCGTAAGGCAAATTTGCCATCGGCGCTTTCAAGCCAAAGCGGTAAGCGCTTAAAACTCATTGCAGTACGTTCAGCACCCACGTCACGGCAAATGAGCGCAAGTGTTCTTTCATAAGCACCAATCAAGAGATGCTGGCCGTTGTCAACTTGTCCAATCGCGGGATCTGAGACGCCTCTGGCTCGACCGCCTGCTTGATGTGATGCGTCAAAAAGCGTGACTTGCATTCCGTGGGTCAAGCACTCGCTAGCGGCTGCTAGCCCGGCCCAGCCGGCACCTACGACCGCAATTTTCATCGCGGTGTTGCGGCACGCCGCAGTTTCTTTAATGCTGGTTTGCCACCGCCGACCCAATTGCGCCAAGCTAGCCACAATTTACGAACTGGCGTTAATGCAACGCGGCGATCAAGCACCTGCCACTGCTCGTCTTCGAT
>CAMCOS010000004.1 GCA_945876565.1 Lautropia mirabilis
AGCCTCTGCCTGCTAAGCGCTATGAGATGGCCGAGTTCAAGACGGCCCGGGTCAACGTGGACTATCACATCGAGTACGCCGGGCACTTATACAGCGTGCCCAACGCGCTGGTGCGCCAGCAGGTAGATCTGCGCATCACCCAAACCGCGTTAAAGCCGGTGAGCAGCAGGTCGTATCCGGCTTCGGACAGCTCTGCCAGTTCGAGCGCCAGCAGCTCGTCATCCCAACCAGCGTCGAGCGCCAGGCGGTTGTCGGCGATCACATAGGCCCGCTTCTGCGACGGCGTGAGGTGCCCCAGTTCAATGACCGGGACGTTCGACAGTTCCAGCTTGCGCGCAGCCGCCAAGCGTCCGTGGTCGGCGATGATCCCGCTCTCGCCATCGACCAGGATGGGCTGTGTCAAGCCAAACTCCACGATGCTGGCTGCGATCTTGGCAATCTGCGCCGGGGAATGCGTGCGCGGATTGCGCGCGTATGGCAGTAGCGCATCGATCGGGCGGTATTCGATCTGCAGGTTTGGCGGCATGGAATTGAAAAACCCGCCAAGCGTTGCCGCCGGGCGGGTGAGAAATATTCAGGGGGTGGTAACTGTCAGGGGCGGTGGTAACCACAGGCCGGTAACCTCGCCGGGTGGTAACCTCATTTCAGGGGCAGACGCTATCGAAATCTCGCGCTGTTGCCCCCCGCATTACGCTTTGGCCAAGAAGGACCCGTTGATTTCCTCAGGTGCGAGGTGTTTTCGAGCTCCTCATGCATCGCTGCACTTCTGTCCTGACCATAGCTGAAACTGTACGCCGAAATGGGCCTTCATGCTGCATCCGGATCTAGGCGCATTCTTCGCTCTGACCCGAATTAACCGCAGGCATTACCCGCAATCACGTCAAAACACGCCAAAACACCTATTTGCGTTGGCCTACTCGTCACGCAGCCACACCGGGATATCCCTGTGACTGTTGAGCACCCGCCAGACGTCGATGTGATCGTCTTGCTCGACGTAAAAAACCAAGTAGGGGTAGCGCTTGAGCGACCACACGCGCAGCCCCGGCAAATTCAGTTCGTGGGCATAGCGTGGTGAGCCCGTTTGTGGATGCCTGCCCATGTAGTCGTAGGTCTTTTGCAGCGACTCAATGAAGCCCAAGGCCACTTGATCACCCGCCTCCTGGAGGTAGTAATCGACCGCGTCCTCAGCATCCTTGCCCGCGAGTTCGCGGGGGATAACCGGTTTGGATTTCAAACCGAACCGCTTTTCTGAACCCGGCTACGCAGTGCGTCGAAGTAGTTGGCATCTGCCACTTTGTCCGGCCGCGATGCGGCACCGGCCAGCAGCAGGGCACGCAAATTTTGTCGATCCTGGTCTTTGCGAATCAACTCGCGTACATACTCGCTGCTCGTACCGTAGCCGCGTTCGACGACTTGCCCGTCAACAAAGGATTTGAGCGTTTCTGGCAGGGAAATGTTCATGGTCGTCATGAGGGAATCTTAGCTGTCTTGGCAAAATTTGGCAAGCCCCTCCTCAAGAACTACTCAGGTTGAGTTGATAGGCCACCAGCTCCATGACCCGGTGCCAGCGCCGTAAAGCGGTGTTGCGGTCGCAGGCAAAGCGGCTGCCGATTTGTTGCCACTCTTAGCGATTGGCGCGCATCCACACCAGGTGCCGCTGCTCGAACTCCAACCACTGCACCCATCGCATGGTCTCGAGCATCCGCTCCACCGCTTTAGGGCTGGGCGGCATGGGCCGGTACAGGCGCACCGGGTCTGGGTAGCGTTCGGGCACCTGCATGGTCAGCGTTCGAGTAAAAAACGCTTCTCATGCTAGGGATGGAGGGCAGTTCGCGTAACGTGTTGTAGCGGGAGTAAGCGGTCTTATGCTTTTCTTGATATGGCGCGCTGAGTGAAACCGACCAAATCGTCCACATCCTGCGCATCGATATCAAGATTGCTATACGCGTTACGGTACCCTGGAATGGGTGACTTGGTTCAACAACAAACGCCTGTTAAGCTCAATCGGCTATTGTCCACCTGCTGAAGCTGAACAGAACTACTACAGGCAAAAGCGGTTTGAGGTTCTGGAAAGCGAAGCACTTAGACCAACCCGCATCCTCCAAACCCGGAGCGATTCAGACCTGGCAAACCCGAAAAATCAACACATCTATGAGCTACTGTCACACATAGCGTTTTACGTGTGCAGACTTAAGCTATTCTTTATAACTTTTTTGAGAACAGAGAGCAAAATTTAACGACCAACTGGCCGAATGGCCAAATTGCACGCACTTGTCGACACACGCGGAATTGGCGGAAGCCCCGCATAGATTGTGGGTCCGTAAAAACAAAACACCCAACCGAGAACGGTTGGGCGCGAAACCTTGGTGGCAGAGCGGAATGTGAAGAAACCCTGCTGGCTACCGCGCGCCAAGGCTGGTTAGAGCGTGTTGTAGCGGCCTCGCCAGTTCGACAAAATCTCGCGCTACCAGCCCTCCGTAGAAAACTGCATCGACTCCGTATCCCGTCGCAGCGTCACCTCGTGCGGCGACACCGCCAGGTACCAGGTCTGCCGCTCGGCGTGCGGTTTGGGCTTGGCGAAGCCCGCTGGCGTCAGCAACGCCAGACACCACGACGGCTTGGGATCTCGCACAGACCGATACAAAATGCCGCCAACGTTGGCCTCGCGGGCGACGCACGCAAACTGCTGTGTCGACGCGTAGTCGGTAGGGTGTTGCCAGATAGCGGCATCGGCATCGAAGGGCGGCCACTGTAAATCGACCACCGGAGTGGCGACCTCTACCCGGAAAGCCGTGTGGGCCACTGGCTCGATACGGTCCAAGTCGACGGCATCCTTGAGAAACTTCCAGCGCCAGTAACCCAGCTCTGCACCAGCCGTCCTGACGGATTCCGCGCCATAGAACACACCCGGATCCGTCACCGCCCGAAAACGCGAACCGCTTCGCTTGGGGTCGTAGCGAAACGGGGTGGCCAGTAAGTAGTCGAGGCCAGCGGTGTCATCCGGCTGGGCGGGCTTGCTCGATTCCAGCAAGGACTCCAGCAGATCCTGCTCATCGCGGTTGTCGACCAGCTTCATGGTGGCGGCAATGTGCTGCGACTCCACCATGCGCCAGGCCTGGCCACGCCAGGCAAAGGCCTCAGACGAGACCGCGGGAGGCGTCCAGGTAGTGAACGACACGGACCAGCCCTTCTGTTTGACGAATCAGATCCACCGGACGGCCGTTGAGCCCCCGGTTCTCGCTGTTGAGCCACTGACGTGCGGTCTGCTCATTGCCCACGATGGAGTCGAGGGAGCGGAACACACGTACGAACAACAAGGCGAACTCCCATTCCTTGCGGCGCTCATCGAGCTTGTACTCGCCACTGTAGAGGCGGGTGACGGTCGGTGGGCTCACACCCAGGATCTTAGCGAGCAAGGCACGCGAGATGTCCAGCCGCTCGGCCGCACGGGCCACGGCCTTGGTCAGCACCGAGGATGGATCTGGCTTGGCAGCCTGGTTGCGGGCAGATGCACTCATGATCAACCTTTTTTTCTATGGAAATAATAATACACCCATATTCCTTCAGAAATCCATAGGCGTGGATCGCTTCAGGGTCCACCCAGCCCTTGATGTGCCCAGATTGACTGCCGAGTGAGATCATCACGGCATGGATCGAACCTCTGCGGCCTCAGTCGGACCCGCCGTGAAGCCACTGCGCTGCACGGTGTATGCGCACACGTCCTGCCATGAGGCGGTCGACCAGGCCTACACCTCAATCGACGCCCAGCTGGACACCGGCTTGGCCTTCATCGCCAGCCAGGCCGGCATGGGTTGGCATGCCACCGACACGACCTACAGCGATGCAGAAGTTTCCGGTGCTGTGCTCGAACGCCCCGGCCTTCGACGCCTCATGGCGGCCATTGCTGCCGGAAAGATCGATGTGGTGGTCGTGTACAAGCTGGATCGGATTTCCCGTAGCGTGGCGGACTTTACGCAGATGATGGCTTTCTTTGACCAGCACGAGGTGTCGCTGGTCTCGGTCAGCCAGCATTTGAGCAGTGGCGACTCGCTGGGGCGGCTGGCAATCAACACGTTGATGAGCTTTGCTGAGTTCGAACGTGATATTGCCAGCGAGCGCACACGCGACAAATTTATCTCCACCCGGCGCAGGGGCCTCTGGAGCGGCAGCGTCCCGCCATTGGGGTATGTGCTGCAAGGTCAGCGACTGGTGATTAAGGAAGACGAGGCCAAACTGGCGCGAACCATTTTTGAGAGGTTCGTCGCCTTGCAGTCGGTCACCTTGCTGGCACAGGAACTCACCGAGCAAGGTGCAACGACCAAGTCATGGATGACCCGCAACGGCAAGATCCGGGGCGGCAAGCCGATCGACAAGGTCTACATCTACAAACTGTTGAACAACCGGATGCTGATCGGCGAATTGCAGTATGACGATGCGTGGCACCCGGCCGTACACGAGCCGATCATCCATCGCGATTTGTGGGAGCAGGCGCAGGCATTGCTTAACGCACGGCGCCGTCCTGGCAAAGTCACGCCCCTTGCTGTCGTCGACAATGAACTTCTGTTGCGCGGTCTGGTGTTTGGCGAGGACGGCAGAGCTTACTCACCGTGGACGTCCAGTGTGCGCGGTAATCGGGTTTACAGATATTACGTGCCGTACGCCCAGCCAGCGTAGCCCGCCAGTATGGGGGTGAAGCTGCTTGAGCATGTTTGGAATGCAGTACCCGGCGACGGCAACGTTTTAGTACCGGGGTATGCCCTTTCTCTGCTGTGAGAGAAAGTGAGCCGAAGCGGCGGTGACTTGTTGACACTGACAAGGTGACGTAGTCCGTGGGAAACGGGGCTTGCGGCGAAGCGGTTACGTCAAGATGAGTCTCTAGGCTGAGCATGGGACGGTTGAGGAACACGAACCTGTTTTAACGCATCTGAGGGTTGAAATGTCACCCCTGCCCACACCGCTTTATGGGTAGGACGCAAACTGATGTCGGACACAGGTATGGTCCGGCATCACGATGACTGTTTGAATATGTAAGTCGGACAGTCTGGTGCCACGGGGAGCGCACAGCTAGACCGGGGTGTTTGCAACGACTTGCGGCAAGCAAGGATAAAGACTGCGACAGGCAACCTCGCCTATGTGTTGAGTCCAGCATGTGAACTGGGGAAGGCTTGCACAGATGTTAAGGGAGTGTGCCCCCGATGATGTGCAGGCTGGCGGAGCCTCCGTAGTAGTCCGAGGTCGGGAAAGCCGGCCACATGGCGAAGGGGGGCAGTTGAAGTGGTTTGTTTGGTTAATTAACTGACTTTAGTGAGGTGAAGACCTTTGATAATCAGTGAAATGCAAAGCAAACTGGCAACATGGTCAACGGAGAACAAAGAGCGCAAGTTCGATCGACTCCTGCGACTGATTGCCGACAGGGCTTGGCTGAGTGAGGCGGCGCGCATAACGCTGGCCTCCAGCGGAGCTCGCACGCCTGGCGTGGACGGGGTCGACAAACTTATGCTGGAAGCGAACCTTGCGTATGAGTTGGCGACGATACGCGAAGAACTGTTGGCGGGAACGTTTAACCCGCTGCCTGCGCGACGCGTTTATATACCGAAAGCAAACGGCAAGCTCAGGCCACTGGGTATACCGAGCCTACGGGATCGGATCGTACAACGGGCGATGCTGATGGCCATGGAGCCAATATGGGAGAGTGACTTCCATCCGGCCTCTTATGGCTTTAGACCAGCCCGTAGCGTACATCACGCGATTCGGACAGTAAAGCTTCAGTTACAAGACAGCGGTGAACAAAGTGCCGCTGGACGCTGGGTTATTGAGGGCGACCTCGCCAGCTACTTCGACACGGTTCATCACCGCCTTCTTATGAAGGGAGTCCGAAAACGAATTGCCGACCAGCGTTTCCTTGCGCTGCTCTGGAAGTTCATCAGGGCGGGTTGCGTTGATCGCGGTCTATTTCGTGCCGCAAGCGAAGGAGTTCCTCAAGGCGGTGTCATTTCGCCGCTGCTGTCTAACATCATGCTGCATGAATTCGATGTTTGGATGGAAGGCAATTTCCTGAGCAAAAAGGTGCGCAAGGACCGGTGGGCGTGGAACTTTGGCATTCTCAAGCAGCGACCGATTGCTGCGCGAGAAAACCGACAATGGAAACCTGCTGTGTCCTACTGTCGGTATGCGGATGACTTTGTGATTGTGGTCAAGGGTACTCGCGAACACGCTGAGGCATTGCGTAAAGCATGTCGTGAGTTCCTTGAAGGCGAACTTAAGCTCACGCTAAATATGGAGAAGACCCATATTACGCATGTGAATGACGGCTTTGTCTTTCTTGGTCACCGCATCATCCGCAAGCGTGGTCCACGCGGCCGAATGCGACCTGTGACATCGATTCCGTGGGATAAGTATCGGGGCTTTGCCGAGCGACTCGTCAAACAACTGTCGGGGAATTACGGCATGAATAAGATGGATTTAATGGAGAGCCTGAATCGGCAACTTGCTGGCTGGGCTGCCTTTTACCAATACACTGACTACACGGCCACCATGTTTAGTAAGCTCGATCGAGCTGTCTTCTGGAAGTTCGGCTACTGGCTCGCACGCAAATACCGCTGCGGCTTTACTTCTTTAATGCGGAGCGGTGTTCGTGCGCCAGAACCTGGGCGTGCTAAAACTTGGGTTCTAGAAGGTCAGAATAGTCGAGGTTGGTATGGGGCAGTGGCGCTTCGGCGTCTGGTTACCAGTCGAAAGGGGCAATTCAGGTGGCGTTCTCCGTCGGAAAATCCGTACATTCTTCGCGACGAAATTAGAAGCACAATTGAGTCGCGTTACGCTGATGTCGCCTTTGCCATGGGCAACGCTTCAATGGAGAGCCGGATGCGCTGAGAGGTGCAAGTCCGGTTCGGAGAGGAGAGGCAGGGAAATAGTTCGACTACGCCCTGTCTCTTACTCTACGCAAAAGGACATTGCCCAGGGTGGCGGCGTATCAGGGTTGCCACGCCTGCAGGTCTATGCCTTGGAGCAGCAGGTCATGGATCATGTTCTGGATCATCTGAAAAATCCAGATCGTGTGATGGCCCTATTGCCAGATTGGGTGACGCAGCATCCAGAATACAGCGAAGCACAGTTTTCGGAAGCCCTGAATCAAATCGCGCAGGTCTGGCCAGAGTTGTTCCCTGCGTTCCAGAAACAGATCGTGCGTCGGGTGCTGGAAAGGGTGACGGTGCATTCAGACGGAATCACGGTTCGCCTGCATGTCGAGGGTTTTGTTGAACTGATCCGCGAATTCGTGACAGGCAATACCCTGCCAAGCACGGTGCGCGACATCTTCGTTCGGGCGGCGACAAACAAGCCCCGCAAGCCGAGGCGGTGACGCACGGATTCTCAACAATGTTGATGTAGAGTTTTGATTCTCTGTTGCTCGTCCAGGTCGGCTGGCGAACTCAAAAAATCGACACGCGTTTAAACCCTTGTCGCACATAGCAATGTGCGTGCGGTGTGACGAAAAAGTTGGCGTCTCTTTACTAGAGAACAGAGGGCAGAAAAGGAGCGAACCGACCGTCTTGGAGGCCCACTTGGCCAGACCCTGGCACACGCAGAATGCGCCTGTTCCCCGCGTGTGCTGGGGGAAGCCCAAATAAAAACGCCCAACCGAGAACCGTTGGGCGCGAAACATTGGTGGTGGGACCCTCGCCCGCCACCGACACTAGCATGAATGTACGCAAAAAAGGCTGCGCATACTCTTGCGAGCCAATGCGAAAGGTTTGACCGGGCCGCATCCTACCTCAAAACCCGCTTGGTTCGATCACTTTTCGACGGTCGAGACTGGATAGCAATCTTCACCCTTGTCCAACCAGGGCCACAGCATCCATTTATAGCCAAGGCCTCCCAGACCACCCGCAGGACTTGCTACCTTCCCGAAACAGAGCGTTCATGGGCTCCCATTCACCACAAGGAGTTCACCATGACCACCACCACCCACTTTGACCAACTGCAACTCGCCGAGCGTTGGGGCCTATCACCCAAGACGCTGGAGCGCTGGCGCGTCATCGGCGCCGGACCAAAGTACATCCGGCTGCCTGGCAGGGTCATCTACCGATTGTGCGACATTGAAGCTTTCGAAAACGAGTGCCTCGTCTCATCGACTGCCGAGTTCCGAAAGCACACGAAGTTGTCTGCAATCTGATGCTATTTCAATTCCCAAACCGGTAATCGAACCCATGTCCGTAGCCTCAGGCTATCTGTTTAGCCATCTCTTTGAGGACGGTGTGCAAAATGGCCCTGAGGCAACGGGATTCACCAGCCATCGTGGCAGACAGCTCGGGGCGGACGCTGGCGATCTGGGCGTTCTCAGCTTCGACCTCGGCATACAGCGCTTCCGCTTCCTGCACAGCGCGGCTGCGCAGGTTTTCAAGCAGTCGCTGGGCAGTGCCTTTGGCCAGATTCAACGACGCACCCGCCTCCAAGAGCAGACCATGGTTGATGTCCGAGAAGTGCCGCACACCCAGAATCGGCCATGCCAGTTGGGTTTGTGTGGGCCATCCTTTTTTGTCGAAGGCGACGCAGTCATATGTGGCGACGCTGAGCAGGTCGTAAAACGGTGCCAACTGAACCCCCTCATGCGAGACCAGAAAGCTCAGGTTTTTCAGATGGGCATCGCTGTTGCCGACGAGCACATTGAACACCAACCAGCCAAAGAGACGAGCGCGTGCGACCGCCGGGCTGCGACAGGCGTTGGCCAGCGCCGCCAGACTCTCCATACTGCCCTGGCTGTATTTGAAGCTTCGATCCAGCCCGAGTAACTGGCAGGCATCAATCACGTGGCGGCGTTGCCAGCCTTGATCGTCTGAAATCCGGTCAAAGCGATCAATCAGGTACACCGGTGATGGCACATAGCGGCGGTGCACTTCAGGCACATCCAGCCCGAGTCGTTTGGCCAGCCGCATCACGAACCATTCGTTGATCACGGAATGCGGGTAGTCCTCGTCCGGGTGATCCGGCTTCAGAATATGGGTAGAGGGTGTGGCGCCAGCGGGTTCAAACAGCGCGTCATCGTGAAGAACGACCGCCAGCTTGTGCTGGGCGCCCGCCAGCGACATGCGCTTGATGGCCGCATGCGTCAGCGGTGCCTTGGGCAGTTGCCGAATTCTCGCCTCCAGTGCAGCGTCGGGCAACGGGCGCAATGGCTCTGTCATGTGCGGCGCAGCCTCGGGCGGCAGCAAGGTCACTGACCCTGCGGATTCCGCGCCGTACCAGGCCAACAAGCCAAAAGCATCTGCCGCATCCAGTTTGGCGTCTCCAGCCAGCAGCACACGTTGGCCTTCTTCTGGCAGCAGGTTGTCGAAATACCATTGAACGGGGCGCTTGCTAGCGCCGTCCAGCAAGGTCTCTGCGTTCAGTGGCAGATGCGGGCTGAGCGCGAAGCCCCTTGGGTTTGCAACCCAGCCCGCTGCATATTGAAATCCCCACAGGCTAGCCACCTCTTGCAAGGTGCCGACCTCCATCTGGTTGATCGATGCTCGCAAGGAGCGGCCACTCATGGCTTATCCTTGGTGGTCGCAGGTTCGTTCAAGTGGGTGGCAACGCTCTCGGGCACATCCAATATGACCAGAATGCCCAGCCCTTCGAGCACTTGAAAGAGCTTACCCCACTGCACGGACTCACTGCCGCGTTCGATCTTGCCCAGAAAATTCTCGCTGACGCCGATGCTGCCTGCTGCATCGTCCTGGCGGATCTTCTGTGCCTTGCGGCTGGCGCGTACTACCTTGCCGATGGCTGCTGCATTGTCGATGGGTATTTTCACGATAAGTCCTCACGTTTGTGAGGATTCTGCACTAGGCACGCGCGCTTGGCAACCAATCCATGCGATCGTAAGGATTTTCCGTTTGCGCCCTCTTGCTTGCTCAAAATCCGTATGAATGTGAGGATTTTGAATGAAAATCGCTTAATGACTCGTTAAAAGTCAACAAGCGCATCAGTCACTCCGGGCTTTCCTGCTGTTACGAATCAACAGGTTAGAAACGGCCGTTAGGAGCGATGAGGACAAATGAGGAAGGATGCGTACAGGTTGGGGCTAATGCGAAACGAAGTTGGAGTGTAGCATCCTGCATAACAGCCCTCCCGGAGTCTTGCGCCAATCGCAGGAAAACCTCCGGCTTAATGTCAAATTTGAGGGGAAGGTCTGTCTTCGCTCATACCCCCGCCTGAATGTAAATCAGCAGACCTGCAACCGCAGATTCTTGCCACACGCTTGTACGTAGCGGCGCAGGGTGGCGACCGATGGTGAATGTTTCCCCGTTGCCAGAGATTTCTCCAGCCGCGCCACCGATGGCGCTTGCGTGCCCATCCGTGCAGCGAGATCCGCCTGCGTCAAGCCGGCTTCCAGCCTGGCCTTGAGCAAGGCGTCGAGCAGCTCACCTTCTTCCCGTTCGATGCGTTCAACCTCGGCTTTCACGCCAGAGCGGCTCATCAGTGCTTTGACCACTTCGTCATGCGTTTTCATGCTTCACCTCTTTCAAGCGAATCATCGCCGTATCCAACTCGCGCGGGGGCGTGCGATTGGTCTTCTTCAAAAAACTGTGCAACATCACGATCCGTCGGCCCACCTGCGTGCAGTAAAACACCCGAGCAATGCCTTCAGCACCTTTGAGCCGAAGTTCGAACAAGCCGCTCTTCATGGCCTTGGTGTGAGGCTCGCCCAGATTGGGCCCCAGCGCCACCATGCGCCGAGTCAGCACCACATAGCGCGCAGCCAGCGTGTCAGGCAAGTCCAAGATCTCATCTTGTACGGCTTCGCTGTAGTAGCGAATCTCGTATTCCATACGCCCGCATAGTAACAAATATGTTAATTGCCATCAATGAGAACGAACTTGCCACGCGCTGGGGCGTCAGCCCCAAGACATTGCAGCGTTGGCGATCAGAAGGCCGAGGTTCGCGTTACCTCAAGCTTTCAAAGCGCGTGACGTACCCGCTAGACGAGATCTTCCAAAAAAATCGATCGATGGAGGGCCCTGATGCGCTATATCATCGCGGAAATTATCGGCGCCAAGCAACCAATTGCAGCCCGTTACATACCCCAAACACCGCCAGCACTCGCCTCGCCGGCCAGGTAACAGAGGAATTTAGGATCAACCGTATCCACTGCCATCTGTCGCTCGACTGCGGATCGAGTATCTCGGCACCGCGCGGCCCGGCCACATATCGCTCGATCCTGGCGATCACGGCTTCGGGCGCGACCGGAGCGATATTCGTGAAGATCTGGAGGCCGTCTTCGCCCAACGCCGCGAGATCGCCAAAAATACCGTCGGCACCGAGCCAGCGCTCGACCGCGGCTCGTGCCTCGGCGCTGTCGTGCAGATAGCCGAGGCGGCGCGAGAGGGACTTCAGCATCCGCGCCGTGAGCGAAGTGCAGAAGCGATCGAAATCGGCCGGGGGCATGCGTTCGAGGGCGAACCCGGCGAGCGGGTTCGCGATCGCGTGCGGCAGGATCGCGCGCCACGCGGAAATTGCCGTCACTGAACTCCGATATCGTTCGCCGGTCCACCTGCGTTACATTGGGGAAGGTCTTTTCCAGCCATAGCTCTACCATTTCGGGCGATGCTGATTGCAGGCGAAAGACCTCGGTACGCTCGGGCTCATCGTCGCGAACATCATATTCGACCGTGAGGAGGCTGACCTGGCTCCCCGCTTGCGAACAGATGCGGGCAAGTTCGCTGTGCGTCGCCGGATTGCAGTTATCGACGATCAGGATCGCGCGTTGCCGTGCGATCACCAGCTTGCGCGCCATGCCCCCGAGTGGTCGGGTCAGTCTCGATTGAATAGTCGGTATAAACGGCAAGCCCCGGGTCGAGCGGCGCCTCGCCGACACCATCCTCGAACAGTGCCTGCACGAGACGAGTCTTTCCGAGACCGGACAAGCCGATCAACCGGATACATTGGCGAGCTTTGGTAAGAGAGACACGAAGCCGGGCGATACCCTCGCCGATGGTGAGTTGCTCGTGGTCGCTCGTTCGCTCATCGGTTAGGCAAGCCTTGTCGTTGAAGAGATAGGGCGTTTCCTCGCTCACGCCGACGCCGCACCAATCTCCAATGCTGCTCCAGCCGGACATACCGATGCCGAGCCGCGTGCGTACCCAAGCGGCGATTCCGGGATAGTGATTGACCCATGTTGCCAGCCGGTCGCGATCGTTCTGCCGTCGAGAGTCCAACAGTAGTAAGCAACGTGATGAGCAGACCGATTCCACCCGCAGCCAGAGTCAATATGCTTTTATCGTGTTCAAGTGCGGTGTTAAACCAGGCAGTCACTGCTGCAGAGTAGTACTCAACAGTCTTGAGATCTTCAATTTCTTGTGGGGTCATGTGTCTGGAAACCAACAGGTTGGACTCCCCGGATCATCTTGAGATGGTGGATTGAGGAGGGTAGTCTTTCAGACTCATGTGCTCAAGGCGCCACTCTTTGAAGTTCTCCGACTGAGCAACTGTGATTGCGTTGTCAGACATGGGATCGCAGTACGTCAGGCATATGCCCTGCCACTCGCCGGTCTGTGACTCAAATGCCTCAGCGAACAATCGTTCGAGTTCTTCAGCGGCATTGCTTGCAACCGCTGCCGCTGCCGGCTCATCACGCAAGCTGTTGTACAAGACCACAATGCCGAGCTGGTACGTATCAGCCGGTGCAACTCGCTCCACGTCTTCACCCTCATCAAGGTCAAAGAGCAGTCCACGTATGTGATCGCCCCCTGCCTCGAGGATGCCTTCAATGCGATCAAGAAAAGTCTCTTTGCCCGGCATCTGTGGCGATCTCAGACGCGCTTCAAATACCTCTGGAAATGCAGCGCGCCGGTAACGTGCTGCCAGCCACTTTTGGAGAATGTTGTGTCCCTGCTTGTCTAGCACGATATCCCGGCGGGGCGCACATGTGGACAAACTGGCCTTGGACACAGGGATTTTTTCTGTTGCGGAAAGTTCGAGAACAACTAGGCCATCGGCCGACTGATACTCGATTTGCAGACGTCGAGCGGTCTTGGCGAATGAATCGCGGCCAAGCTTGCGCACCCGCTTTCCCATGATCACTTCAGCGTTCGGCTCTTTGCTTTCGCTGGCAGCTAAATCGCAATCGTGAGAAATCACTACGGCATATACAGGTTCTGACGAACCATCAGCAGATCCCAGGCCGCAGATCGCGACTGCTTCGTCGCTCAGAATGTCGCCTTGGCGCCAAGACAGATTTCTCGCAGTGTCCACCATTCGTGAACACCTCAAGCATCTTCAGCTAGGTGGGGAACAGCAAACTCTGAGTCGACGTGTGCACTTTTCTTGCGCCCAGCCAACCGCGAAGCGAGCCGTTCGCGTTGTTGAGATTCCCTAATCAATGTGTCCGTCAATTTCCGAGCCAAATCGACGACGTCTGCACCTTTCGTCACAGAGTCTAAAAGTGACGGCGCAAGACCAATCTTTCGCCTCAACAACTGGGGCGCAATTTCAAGACCTGATTCGGCCAACACGTCTGCAGCTCTAGCAAGGGTTGAAAGTTTCTCTGCATTGGCTGGTGAAAGAGCCCCACCCTTGGCCCACTCGTGGACTGCCTGCCGTGTCACTCCGAAAACCCGTGCCAGCTCTGTGACGGAGATTTTTAATACCTCACGGATGTGCGCCAAATCACGAACAGAAGAACTGCTGTTGTTCGCCGCTTGGTTTACTGCTTCATGAATCTCGATCTGGTTTATGGTCCAGTTCGATGTGGCTGCACTGGCATGAAGATACATCGGAGACAGCAGGCCAAAAGTCCCGGCCACGCAATACTTTATTATCCGGCCAGCCAAGTCGCATCCGAGGTCGGATGGCTTTTCTTCAAACGAATCGGAGGCAGAGAATGTCGTTGCCTTTCCGGTATGTCGAACCGGACCATCTGCTTGATAAGCTGCGTACATAGTAGATACCTCCCATCCTCAGATCTTCCACGCTTTAAGCGCGTCAGGCATAACAACTGCATTGAAAGCAACGTCGATTCCCGCTCGCAGGAGCGTCAGCTGGGATTTGATCTCATCCAAACTAAGCGTGTTCCGACCATCAATGGATGCATCGGTATCCACGATTGCATGAACACCATTGATTTTTTGGAATCGATCTGCAACCTTGACTCCAATTGGCTGAAGATCCATGGGGAACCCCAAAGGTCCCGCTTGAATGATCGTTCTGGCAAGCACGGCACACCCGGCAGTTTGAAAGTGCGTCTCAGAAAAAGAGTGTGACACCTGAACGTCATCAGGCAACTTGTTGCTCAATCCAAGGACGCCTGAAGCCAAATATTCAGGTAGGCCATCTTCGCCATTGGGCGGAACGATTGCATCAAGATATCGAAGTCCAACGCGTTCGGTATGTGCCAGGGTCATGCATTCATGCACTATGCCCAGCCCCTTCATGAATTCATCAATAAACGACTCGAAGGTGTCGTACTCAGTCGTTTGAAATGAAAGGGCGTTTTGTTCGACGATAAAGCCCCTGGTGCTATCTGAGCTGGAAAACATGAGCCGCTCGACTTTCTCGACGGTTGGCTGCTGTTGTTGCGGCTCATCACCAATTTGAGACATCAACGAAATCGCCATGGCTACCCCCTTCTTAAAGTCGGGGTAGCCAGCTTTACGCATGCGATCCTGAATCTCGTCTGCATAAGCAGCAAGGCGCAGGACAGGGTTGTGCCGAACCTGGGCAATGGTGAAGTACACCGGCGCGTTCTTCATTTTTTCACCCATGACACTCTCCACTTGACAATCCGATTGACAGTTTACACCATAATTGACAGTCGTGGAAGTAGCCGAGTAGCCGGGTAGCCGGAGCAGAACTACTGCACGCAGACCGACAGATCTCAGGGCACTCGCACCGGTCGCGCGACCCGTGGCCTTCGAGCCTGACTATCCGTCTGCAGGTTAGCCGTCCGGGAGAGGATCCGGAGGATTGCCTGGTCATGGTGGCACGCGCGGAATGCGTCGGCCACATAGGTATCGATGAACGTGGCCGTTGCCTGGCCATCCGCCGGAGCCGACACAGCACCATCCGGGATTTCTCTGGGCCAGCCCCGGGCAGCCCGAAAGCCACTCACCAAGTGTGAAAAGTACGGCCACGTGTGGTCCAGATGGGCGTCATCGATGGTGACCCGCACTCCGGTCAGTTCACACTCAACCCGCCCATTCATCAGGCTTTGCCATCCATGACTCCCCACGAATTGATATCGAATCTCACATTTCCAACATAAGAACTTCTTCCAAGTCAGATCCATGCGCACGCATCGCGGAGTTCAATGCCGCAACTGTGAACTCAGGCACCGACGGCGTACGAAAATCGAAGGCCAAACGTCTGGCTTTGATCGTTTCCCGATTAACACGCAGGAACTCCCCAATGCTTGCAGCCAGCGCATCTATGTCCTGCCGGTCGCGGACCAGTTCGCGCGGCACAGCGCTGACGGGTGCCTGCGGATGAAGCGAGCCAACTGAGGATCGATCGTTGACCTCACTCACAAATGACTTCACCAGCTCGCGATCGATACCGAGTCGTCGTGCGTGAATATCCAGTGGTGAGAGCCCGTCCTCGGCATAAGTCAAAATGTGAAACTGATCCAGATTGTCGCGAACCTCTGATTCCTTAACTCTTGAAACTCTCAGGGGTACGAGCGCCTGCGGGGTGCTTTCTTCGGCGGATGCGACATACTGTTCAAGCGACCGACGGAACAGGTGCAAGAGTTCATCGCTCACCACCACAAAACGAATTTCCAGCAGATTTTGAAGCGCCCCTGCCATTTGGCATGCAACACGCACCAGGATTGGAATGGCTTCCTCCGCTGGGTAGCCGTAGACGCCCATCGAAATCGCAGGAACAGCCAATCGGGTTAAGCCATTCTCGTCAGCTAGCGCGATGGTGTTGCGCATGGCTTTCTCGAGATTTCCGGGAGGATCGACTGTCTGGGCGTTACTTGTTGCGTTTCTCAGTTGGAGAATTCTTTTGCTTATGACATGGGCAGACGTGTTGTTAGATCTGCCAGTTGATGGCGTTCTACATCAATTTTTTGAACAAGAAGGGTTGTCCGTTCCAACGGACTTTGAATGGCTTGATACAACAGCGGCCAGCCGCGCGTTGATTGAATTGGTTTTGAGCAGTTGCGATGTTGATTTGCGAAGCAGAATCTCAACTCGTCTGACGGCACTTGCTCGGCTTGATCACGTGAAGGGACGACAGGCAATGTTCGAAATGGCTGAGACAATGCCTGAAGTTCGAGCCCAACTTGCTGCGTGCCGAAGCGAACTACACCGGGCCTTGTGGCTATCAATGGAGCAGCCAGTACTTTACGAACGTGCGGAAGCACTGTGCCAGTTCGATACGTTGGCAAACCTAGCCCAACAGTACGATCTCGGTGTTCAGGTCGTGCCAGACCTGTCGCCATGCGCGATGGCTGCGTTAGAAGAAGAAGTGTCGGGATTTTATCGGCGCAAGCAAAACGCGGGTCAAGCTTGTGTTTCGTTTATCCACGAAAGGGAAAATAGTGTTTATTTTGTTGGGCTACGCATCAAAGATTTGAGTTCGCTTAGCCTGGAGTTTGATGGGAACAACCTGATTCGACGCGAAAGTAGTCGTTGTATCGCAATGTCTTTGGAATACTCATCGCGCACCGGGGTGGCACGTGTACTGGCTCGAGGAGATGTTGAATACCAGCAATGTCTGGTCAAGGCATTTGTTAGGCATCTGTTAAAGATTTCGCCAGAGATGCCCTGGCTACCGCCACCGACCTTGGACCTGTCAAAACTTCGGCTTGGGTTCATTGCTCCAAAGGCTGTGACTGATGGATTTACGCTGATGAGGGTCCGATCGTTCACATTCATAAGCCCCGACCACCAGTTACGTGTTGATTGCTGTGCTTTGGAAGCTGACGGACAGAGTTGTGTCACCAATCTGCTCGCTAAGAAAATGCCGGATGTGATTGAACAAGAGTGGTTGATCAGTGCCGCGCAAATTGATCTGTACTGCCCGCCGCTTATTGATGGCTACGACCATCGAGTACTTACTGTTGAGCTTACTCGTAAGGGGCGTCTTAACCTGCCTCGATTCAACAGCGTCTTGCAGGTGCAGCTTGAGGGCTATTTGCTAGAGGCCGGCGTTATGCTGCCACATCAGACGCTATGTGTTGTCGAGCAATCAGGGTTTGGTGATGTCAGCGCATGAGTCCTTGTCGTTAGTCTGTCGGCTCTTTGCTATCGGTGCTCTGGTGCATCAGTCTGCGCTGCCACCGCAGGAGCGTGGCGTGATTCAGTCTCTGAAATTTGCGCTCAAGCCGGTGCCAATCAGTCGCAACAGGGCTCTGTGCCCCTTTTGTCACCTAAGTCTTGGATTTGTCTGCTCCGGTGACGTCAAGCGTCAGCACTGTCGTTGTCCAGACTGCGGGTTAATTCCGATAAAGGCCGATGACCTGCTTGGTGTCTCACTTGATGAAACATGGCTAAAACGTAAGCTTCGGCTAGCCATGAACATCGCAAGTCATGATGGCGTGGACGAAATCGCCGACGGCATTTGGCGAATTGGAAACGCCAGGCGTGATCCAGTAGTGTTGGCCCGTAGCCTTGACCATGTGTGGCGGGATCCATCTGTTCTCGACCGGGTGCGTGTTTCTCGAGGTAAGACAACGGTAATTACACCGACCAAACGGAAAGTGGCTGCAGCGCCATTGGGCGACGAGGTTATCTGGTTACCCTTACAAGAGCGTTTCGCTATCTATGGGTCTGGGCTCTCCTTTATTGAGCCAGGTGAAAAGCAAAGTCGTGCCATCGGCCCTGCGATCCCAGTGCACGGACCATTTTCAGAGGATTTTCGTTGGGTGACCTTGCAAGAATGGCCACATGGTCCGATTCGGCTTACAAAAGGGCAGGCGGCTATTTTCAGGGCCTTGTGGTCATTTCAGGGCGTGAAAGTTGATGCGCAACGGCTAATGGCACGCGCTGGACTATCGAGTGCGAAGCCGATTGACCTATTCAAAGCAAAAGCCAAGAGTCGAAGCAATGATGATTACCAAATAGGACCATTGACCGTTTACAGGCGGCTAGTGTTTTCAGATCGGCGTGAGGGGCTTTACTGGCTTGTACTGGACGATATACAGCATTGAAGGGTCGTCACCGAATAGGTCGTCCGCGATATTGTGTGCCGCCCCCGTGAGGCTGCCGTTTGTGTCTGCCGCCGTAGTGTGCAATATTCTGAAAGCTCCCTCAGTTACCAACTATTTCTTTACCAGTCTAGTCGGTAGCTTGATCAATTTCATCTGACCTAATCAGGATTGGCAGATTTTAGATTGACAGCTCTTAATAGCTAGGTATAACTTAACCTTAGTGATGTTAATCGTTGTTGCAAAACCATATCCCATGGCCCGAGCACTGGCTACAGTCAAAGGCGTTCAATATGAGATCTCTCAAAATCGTTGAGACCACATTTTTCTCGAACTTTTCTGTTCTATTGTTAATTGCAGTGCTTAGTTTGCTTCCTCTATCGGCGGTAGCTAAGCTCATCAGCTATGACGATGTTGATTGGGAGACGTGTGGACCTAACGGTATATCCAATAGGGCTCGATTGATCTGGGATGAGAGAGACTTTTGGGTGTCTCAATATGTTGGAATAAAGATGATTATTGAAGACAACAGAAATTACGTTGGAGGCGATATCAGTTCTTACTGCTCATCCACTACCAATAATGAACAAAGTAGACGGGAATGTATTCTGGTTTGGCAAAATCACTTTAAGAATTTTTCACGTTGCGCTCAATATGCGCGGCAAATGTGTCAATTGCATGGTGCTTGTCGTTGAGCCTGGTGTTGGTGTACTCCCATTACTTTGCTTCAAATGCTGTCTTCGACGATGTTCTTCACGCCACGAAATGGGTGATGAAGCATGTCCAGCTCTAACGGTAATCCTGAGGCATCCGTTTGGTTGAGAGCTTTGGCGTGACTGACCTGAGATTTCTATGAATATTGCACAGTTTCTAAAGTTAAGAGGTTCAGCTCCATCTAGACTCGAGGAGGCGGCTTATGAAGTTATTGCCTCGGAGTTGGCGTCCAATTACGTAAAGCCAGGGTTATGGACAAAGGCGTTGGCAGATGCAGTTTGGGATGAGGCTCGAGCCAAGACTTTGTATGTCAAGATGCGTCATGAGCAATTATTGTCTGAGGTAAATCCTAGCGCAACTGGCGGTTCGGCTGTTGAGCTTCAAGACCCCTATGAGGAGGCTCGGGAATTCGGGCTTACCCAAGATGATATCGACTACCTCGGTAAGCCGATAAAAGCTATTCGATACTTGAGCAAGTACGATAAATCGGAGAATGATGTATCACGCGCAATCACGAAGAGAAAGTTAACATCGGTACTCAAAAATGGGGTTCTCTGGGTCTCAGACAAACCGTTTTGATAAAGCATAGTCAAGCGTTATGTCTAGAATTGTCTCATTTGCTCTCTACATGTGCGTGCGATGCAGGCAGATCCATTTAAGGCCTGTTCACGGCTCAATCTCAACATATCAACCAACTGACCTTTGCGCAGACAAGCAGTCCGGCAAGACATGCGTGGCGTGCCATTTCAAACAGTCCATAGAGTGTTATTTGCTAGTAGGTACTTATCGATCGGGCTCGGTAAAAATAGAATGGCTGTATCCAGTCATCGATGAGTCACAGGGTGCTAAGCAATCATCGCTTTTGTTCAACCTGTTGAATATTTTTGCCTCGGCAAAGAGGGTGCCATCACCAATTGCAAGTTATCCATTTTTTGAGGATTGATCGTGGCATCTCCTGGGTTCGTTGGTCCATCAACGATCGGCTGGGAATGTCTCACTGCAGATCTTTGCGCTTGAGCTATCTGGATGGTATGCAAGAGCGAGGTCAGACTGATATCGTCGACACACGTGTAACTAACTGATAATGAAGGCGTTTTACGTGTGTCGACTTAAACTATTCTTTAGAACTTTTTTGAGAACAGAGAGCAAAATCTAACGACAAACTGGCCGAATTGCCAAATTGCACGCACTTGTCAACACAAGCAGAATCTCCGGGAGCCCCGCGCCAATTGCGGGTCCGCAAAAACAAAACGCCCAACCGAGAACGGTTGGGCGCGAAACCTTGGTGGCCCAGGGCAGAATCGAACTGCCGACACAAGGATTTTCAGTCCTCTGCTCTACCGACTGAGCTACCGGGCCAAGGAACGCGAAATGATACACCAAATTGTGTCTTTTGGCTTTTCTCGGTGTGGCTGATAGATTGGGGGCGAGTGGCTTGGCGATGCATTTGCGCGTCTAAGCCGCGATTGTCCGTTTGATTCATATCAATGGCTCGGTCAATACTGCCCGGATCACGTGTGTCTAATGTGGCGCCTAGCCCAATCGGGTCCTATAATCCGATTGATCCCGATCAATTATTAGTGGCACTGCTTGACATGTCTGCCGGTGTTTACACGCTTGGTTTGAACCACGTCTGCGCCCCTGTGGCGTTGCGTGAGCGCGTGTCTTTGTCCGATGATCTCGTCAAGCCTGCGCTAGAGTCTTTGAAGGCAGCATTTGGTGGGTCGGTGCGAGAGGTGGCCGTGCTGTCTACTTGTAATCGCACGGAACTATACTGCGCGGCCGATCGGCATGTAGCGCAAAGTCTGCCAAAGTGGCTAGCCGACTTCCGTCAGCTAGATCACTCATCATTGGCACCCCATCTTTACCTGCATGATCAGGACCGGGCTGTGCGACACGCGTTCCGAGTCGCGAGTGGCCTTGATTCCATGGTGTTGGGTGAGCCCCAGATCCTGGGTCAAATGAAAGGTGCGGTGCGCACGGCTGAAGAAGCCGGTGCCTTGGGTACGCTGTTGCATCAACTCTTTCAGCGCACGTTCTCGGTGGCCAAAGAGGTTCGCACTACCACGGCTATCGGTGAGCAGTCGGTGTCCTTGGCCGCTGCGGCGGTGCGTCTGGCCGAGCGTGTGTTCGGCAATCTGTCTCAGACCAAGGTGCTGTTTATTGGTGCAGGCGAGATGATTGAGCTTTGCGCTACACACTTTGCCGCCAAGCAGCCGCAACTGATGACAGTGGCCAATCGCACCCTTGAGCGGGCTGATGTGTTGGCAAGGCGATTTGATGCGTCATCCATGCGTTTGGCTGACTTGTCAGACCGACTCGCTGAGTTCGATGTGGTGGTGTCCTGTACGGCCAGTACCTTGCCTATATTAGGCCTTGGCTTAGTAGAACGCGCGACACGCAAGCGTCGTCGCCTCCCCATGGTCATGGTTGACCTAGCGGTACCACGCGACATCGAACCCGAAGTGGGTCGTCTTGACGATATTTATCTGTACTCAGTTGACGACCTTGGTGCCGTAGTGCAGTCCGGTGCTCAAGCGCGTCAGGCGGCGGTGGTTCAGGCAGAAGCGATAATCGATTCCCGTGTCCGCAGTTTTATGCATTGGTTACAGTTGCGCTCAACCGTGCCAATCATCCAAGGCTTGCAGGCCGGCGCACAAGCATTACAGGCCCATGAGCTTGAGCGTGCCAGGCGCGCTTTGGCCAAGGGTGAGTCTGCCGAGGCGGTGATGGAGCAACTCGCGCACTCACTGACCCAGAAATATCTCCACGGCACACTGGCTGCCATTCACCAAAGTGAGGAGGCCGAGCGTCAGCAGCTGCTTGGCTGGTTGCCTCGTCTTTTTCCGTCACGCGACACCCGCCGTTAGCGAGGCTCACTGTTTTTTGCAGTGTCTGGCCAGATAGGCCTGATGCAGCGAATATGTCTTCGTGCGGTTTTTTCCGGTCATCGTTTGTCTTAGGTTCGTTATCCCCATGAAACCATCCATGCGTTCCCGCCTTGAACAGCTTGTCAACCGTCTTCAGGAGGTTGATGCGCTGTTGTCTGAACCCGAGACTGGCCAGGACATGAAGCGTTTCAGGGCTTTGTCGCGCGAGCGGGCAGAAGTTGAGCCCGTGGCCAACGCATTCACGCAGTTTGTTCAGGCCGAGGACGGCTATCAGCAGGCCAAAGAGCTCATGGGCGATCCAGACATGAAGGAAATGGCAATTGAGGAAATGCAGCAATGTAAGGAGCGCATTCAAGCGCTCGAAGATGAGCTACAGATCCTGCTACTGCCCAAAGACCCAGATGACTCTCGTAGCGTGTTTTTAGAAATTCGGGCAGGCACCGGTGGCGATGAGAGCGCTTTGTTCTGTGGTGATCTTTTGCGCATGTACACCCGCTATGCCGAGCAAAAGGGTTGGAAAGTGGAGCTGATGTCCGAGAGCCCTGCTGAGCTTGGTGGCTATAAGGAGGTGATCGTTCGTATCGAGGGTGAGGGTGTGTATGGGCAACTTAAGTTCGAGTCTGGGGCACACCGAGTGCAGCGGGTGCCTGAAACTGAATCCCAAGGGCGCATTCACACGTCCGCTTGTACCGTGGCGGTCATGCCAGAAGCTGACGCTCAGACCGAAATCAACATCAATCCCTCAGACCTGCGTATTGATACCTTCAGAGCCAGCGGTGCCGGTGGACAGCACATCAACAAAACAGACTCGGCAGTGCGTATCACGCACTTGCCGTCTGGCCTGGTCGTGGAGTGTCAGGATGATCGTTCGCAGCACCGTAATCGCGATAAGGCCATGCAAGTGCTCGCCGCACGCTTAAAGGACCAGCAGTTGCGTGAACAACAAAGCAAGGAGGCTGCTGAGCGTAAAACGTTGGTGGGCTCGGGTGACCGATCAGAGCGCATCCGCACCTACAATTTTCCGCAAGGGCGCATGACCGATCACCGTATTAATCTCACGCTCTATAAATTGCTGGCGATCATGGAGGGTGATTTGGACGAACTCACGGGCGCACTGATTGCAGAGCACCAGGCTAACCAGCTGGCTGCGCTAGCCGATGTCGTCTGAACTGCCTAACGGTAAAACAGTCAAAGACTGCTTAGTGTTGGGGGTGAGCGATGCCGGCTTGCCACGTCTTGAAGTACAGATGCTGCTCGCCTATGTGCTCGGCCAGTCCCGCGTGTGGTTAATTGCGCATGACGATCATGAACTGGTCCAAGCAGAGTTTGAGCGCTTTCAAACGATTTGCCAGCGGCGTCTTGCGGGTGAACCCATGGCCTATCTGGTTGGCCAACGGGAGTTCATGGGCTTGACCTTTGAGGTCAATGCGTCAGTGCTCATTCCCCGGCCCGAAACGGAGTTACTGGTGGAGACAGCATTAGCTCGTGTCTCTGGTGTTGCCGCACCCCGAGTGCTCGATCTTGGCACCGGCAGCGGTGCGATCGCGCTATCCATGGCGCACGCGCGGCCAGATGCCAAGGTCTGGGCAACTGACATCAGCGCGCAAGCGCTTGAGCTCGCGCAGCGTAATGCGGTCAGCCAAGGTGCTGAAGTCCAGTTTATGCAGGGATCTTGGTTCGATGCCTTGCACGGGGTATACCTCCGGTTTGACCTGATCGTGTCAAATCCACCCTATATTGCCGCGGGTGACCCCCATTTGAGTCAGGGTGACTTGCGGTTTGAACCTAGGGGGGCGTTGACCGATGAGTCTGACGGCCTAATGGCATATCGAATGATTCTGTCCCGGGCGAGCGAGTTTCTGGCTTTGGGTGGATCTCTTTGTTTGGAGCATGGGTTTGACCAAGGTGCGGCGGTTGCTGATTTATTGCGTCAGGCTGGTTTTTTGGACGTAAAAACCATAGAAGATCTCGCTGGCCACCCACGGGTGACCACGGGTTCCTATAATAGATGACAATTGCAAGAGTGTGACCTTGCGATAAACCCCGTTTCATTTAACCGAGTTCAAGGAAATCGAGCCATGTCAGATGCTCAAACCTTTATCAAGGAAACCGTAGAGAACAACCCGGTTGTGTTGTTCATGAAAGGCACCGCCCAGTTTCCGCAGTGCGGCTTTTCTGGTCGTGCGATCCAGATCCTTCGCGACAGCGGCGTGACAAAACTGGTGACCGTTAACGTACTGGAGGATGACGAGGTTCGCCAAGGCATCAAGAACTTCTCACAGTGGCCCACCATTCCGCAGCTTTATGTCAAAGGTGAGTTCATCGGTGGCTCTGACATCATGGGTGAAATGGACCAAAGCGGCGAACTCAAAAAGCTGCTTGAGGATTCAGGCGCTACGTCGTGAGCGCAAAGCGCAGGCTGGTGGTTGGCGTCACCGGCGCCACGGGCTCGGCGTATGCCATTCGCCTGTTGGAAATGGTGCGTGCCGTTGAAGATGTTGAGACCCACCTCGTGGTCTCTGCGTCAGGCGTGCTCAACGTGAGTCATGAGTTGGGACTGAGCCGCCAGCAAATTCATGGGCTCGCCGACCGTGTCTACAACATCCGTGATGTGGGTGCAACTTTGGCCAGTGGTGCGTTTTCAACCACGGGCATGATTGTGGTGCCGTGCTCCATGCGAACACTGGCAGCAGTCGCTATGGGCCTGTCCGACAATTTGATTACCCGGGCTGCGGACGTGACGCTTAAGGAACGTCGCCGGTTGGTGATGGTGGTGCGTGAAACGCCATTTAACTTGGCTCATCTGCGCAACATGACAGCGGTCACCGAAATGGGCGGCATCGTTTTTCCGCCGTTGCCCGCTTTCTACCATTTACCCAAATCGATTGATGAGCTCGTGGACCATTCGGTTGCACGCATGCTTGAGTTGGTCGGTATTGAAGTCCCTGGCCCTCGTTGGGAAGGCATGAAATCCGAGACAAACACCTAGTCTATGAGCTAGGTAGTTCGTATCTCTCTATCCGCTATCTGTTTATTCGTCGAACTGAACAATGCTCGGTGGGGCAACCGGCAGCGACTCGGTATCAAAGGCGAGATCACCGTCGGGATTGGCCTCGCCGTTTGGCCGCAGATTGGCAAAGTTAAATAAATCGCGGTCCATCAGGTGCGACGGCACAACCGTGGCTAGTGCCTTAAAGGTATTCCAGACCCTTTGCGGGTGCTGACGTTCCCACGTTTTAAGCATCTCGCCGACTTCACGACGCTTGAGGTTCTCTTGCGAGCCGCAAAGGTTGCAGGGGATGATCGGGAATTGTTTGACTTCGGCGTACTTGATGAGGTCGGCCTCGGTGACATAGGCCAGTGGACGAATCACGGTGTGGCGGCCATCGTCTGAGACGAGCTTGGGTGGCATCGCTTTTAAGCGCGCTGCATAAAACAGGTTGAGAAAGAATGTCGCAAGAATGTCATCCCGATGATGGCCGAGCGCGATTTTGGTGGCACCTAGTTCGCTCGCGACTCGATAGAGCACACCGCGGCGCAGCCTTGAGCAAAGCGAACAAGTTGTTTTGCCTTCGGGGATCAAGCGTTTGACGATCGAATAGGTGTCTTGCTCTTCAATGTGAAATGCCACGCCAAGCGCTGACAGGTAGTTTGGCAGCACCTCCTCAGGAAACCCCGGCTGTTTCTGATCAAGGTTGACCGCAATCACATCAAAAGAAACGGGGGCACGCTGTTTGAGTGTTAGCAACAGATCAAGCAGGCCATATGAGTCCTTGCCGCCAGAAACACACACCATCACTTTGTCGCCATCTTCGATCATGCCGTAGTCGGCGATGGCCTTGCCGGTCTCGCGTAACAAGCGCTTTTGCAGCTTGTTGGCGTTGACCTGCGACTTGCTCGCTGGTGGGCGATGAATTTCGATGGTTTGAACCGTTGTCATGTCAAGTTCAGAGGTGGTTTTTGCGCGTTAGCCGCTGCGCTGTTTGCTGACTTCGATGGCCACGCCAGCCGAATCTGTAAAAGCCGCGGGTTTGGTGATGCGAACTCTGACCTCGCGTGTTTCGGCAAAGGTGTTGAGCAAGCGATTGGCAACATTGTCCGTCAGCGTCTCGAGCAAATTGACATGGCCAGCGGTGCATTCTTTGACGATCGACTGATGCAAGGTGCGGTAATCCAGAACACTGCCGATGTCGGCATCGTCAACCGGCTGATTCACATCGACCTCGATTTCGGCGTCAACGTGGATCGGCTGGGTGGCGATGCGCTCGTGTTCGAGAATGCCAATGCTGGCATCGAGCGCAATACGCGAGAAAATGATTCGTCTGGTAGGCATGGTGTTTCATTAGGATTAACCAAGGCTCGATTGTAGGACACGTGGCTGCGGGCTTTGGGCCAAATTATGTCTGCCCTCGTACAATGTCCCAACCTAAGTGGGGTGAAGTCATGCAAAAAGTCTGGGATGCCATTGTCGTGGGCGCAGGGCCAGCTGGCGCAAGCTGCGCGGTCTGGTTACGCCATTTGGGACTGGATCCCCTGTTAATTGAAGCCACAGATCACATCGGGGGGTTGGCTGCGCGCAACCCATTTCCTGACATTTGGACGGTGACGAGCCCTGATCAGACTGGTGTGCAAGTGGCTGAACAAATCGCGCGCCAGGTGCAGGCAGCTGCTGTGCCGACCTGGTTTGACACGCGCGCGCTGTCGGTGGCTGGGCATGCTGGCGAGTTTCAGTTGCAAATCAAGCGTGGCGAGCAGGCGTCAGAAACGGTCGCCGCTAAAACACTGGTGTTGGCCACTGGCGTGCGCCCTCGAGAGCTACCTGGCCATGAGGATACGTATTACCCGGGTGTGATTATCGGACCTGGAGAGGCGGTGATGACCACGGACTTTACTGGCTCACGTGTTGCCCTGCTTGGCGGTGGCGACAATGCATTTGAGAACCACCAGTTTGTCAAACAACGTGGTGCGACTGATGCGCAGATTTATGCGCGCACGGTGCGCGCCCAAAAGCAATTCGTCGATCGAGTGTCAGGCCAAGAGCTGATCGTTGGCGACCCGGTGGTGGATCCAGTTGCTCGAACCGTGAATGGTCAACCCTATGACTGGATTCTGGTCTTGTATGGCTGGCAACCGAACATTGGGTTTATACAAGACCTTTCACTGAGGTTAGATTCGCGGGGCTTCGTGCAAACTGACATGCAAAGCGCGCAAACCAGTGTCGATGGTATTTATGCAATTGGTGAACTCGCCCAGCGCATGCACCCCTGCGTGCCCACGGCCATGGCTGATGGTGTGGTCGCTGCCAAAGCCATTGAGGCTAGGCTCACCGGTAAAACCTGACAGAGGAGCATTGAGCGTTTAATGTCAGGGTCCAAAGCATCAGTGCTCTAAGCTTTAATGCCCGGCAGACTTCAGGTAAGCGATCACCTCGTCCACATTGCCTTCAAACACCACGGCACTTTGCTTTTGTTGGCGCTGGTATCGATACATCGGATCGTAATAGTCGGTCAGTAACGGTTCGATCCAGGCTCGGTGCGCCTCGAATTCACCGTGGGCAAACTGCCGGGCAAGTGCCTTTTCCAAATGCTGTTGTAATTGTGCGTAGCGCTCGAGCCCTAAGCGCTTGTGCAGGTTATTCAGGCTTTTGTGCAGGTGGGCCTCATAGCGTTGCAAACCCAGCGCAGTGCCATATTCGTCGATGTAATCCTGTGCCAACGATTCGATGTAGTCACGTTGGATGCGTTGTAATCGCTCCTCTAGCGGTGCTGTGACCCAAACCAGTGGACTTTGTTGTGTTCTTTCTCTGAGGGCCAAGGGCACGGCACAGCGCC
Source organism: Lautropia mirabilis (assembly GCA_945876565.1). GTDB lineage: Bacteria > Pseudomonadota > Gammaproteobacteria > Burkholderiales > Burkholderiaceae_B > Algicoccus. The sequence continues at coordinate 27,564 of CAMCOS010000004.1, forward strand.
CGATCAGATGGGATTCGTCTTCAACGGCGATGCGCATCTGTTCGTGGTCATGCAGCCTGAGCAGTTCAATGCTCAAGCAGTTCTCGAAATCGATTTGGCTTGGCTGTCGTTGTGCTCGCCCCCCAAAACTTGAGCCACGATGACGCGCGAGCCCTTCTAGATCGATTTTCGTCTCGAGTGCTTCGATCACGTCTGTCTTGCCACAGCCCGTCAAGCCACCCACGACAACGAAATGACTGTTTCGAACAGTGGCTTGCAGGTTTTGCAGCAGAAACTGGCGCATCGCTTTGTAGCCACCGGCGATGCGCGGGCGGTCAAACCCTGCTTCTTTGAGCCATTGCTGGGAAATCTGCGAGCGCATGCCGCCGCGAAAGCAATAGAGCACCGCATCAGGATTACGATGCATGAATTCGGCCCATTGGGCAATGCGTGTTTCACGCAGATCACCGCTCACGAGTTCATGGCCCAATGCCACCGCGGCATCCTGACCATGTTGTTTGTAGGCAATGCCCACCGCCTCGCGTTCAGCGTCATTCATGAGCGGTAAATTGATCGCACCCGGAAATGAGCCTTGGGCAAACTCCACGGGCGCGCGTACGTCCAGTAGCGGTGTGTTTGAGAGCAGCAGTTGTGCGTAGTTGCTGACCAGTTTGGGTGTGGTCACGTTTATCTTGCCTTTGTTTGGTGTGCGCTGATTTCGCAGGTCGATGCAGGCGGCGCAGCCAGGGTGAGCTTGCGTGTTTGCAGCACGTCACCTCGAAACGCGTGCATCGTGATTGCCTCGCCTGGCCGGTAGGCGCCAAGTAACTGGTTCAGTGCTTTGGCGGTATTACCAATGCGAAGACCGTTGCATGCAACACACAAGTCTGCGGCTGACAGACCCGCTTGATGGGCCGCACCGCCTTCGATGACTTGCCGTACTGCCAGAAACTCACCTTGTGTTTTAAAGGTCGCACCCATCGAGGGTGTTGGATCTTTGCTGACCCATGTCAGATCAAACCCTTGCGTTGCGAGCAATTTTTGTAGGGGCACGTCCGCTGTTTGTTCGACCCATTGCGCGAGCTCTGCTCGCACGTCAACGCCTGTGGCTTGTTTGACGATTGCCGCAAACCCCGTTTCGCTTAATCCTTTGGGCTGGTCTTGGTAAAAATGTTCGCCAAATTCCTGCCACAGTGCACGCATGACATCGTCTAGGCTGTGCTGGTGATGGCTGCGCTCGCGGATAAGCAGATCGAGCCCAAGCGCCACGAGCGAGCCCTTGGCGTAGTAACTGCTGATCGAATTGGGAGCGTTTTCGTCTTGCTTGTAATACTTGGTCCACGCATCAAACGAACTGTTGGCCAGTGACTGTTTGTGTCTGCCGGGTCCGGCGTGAACGCCGGTCACTGTTTTGGCGAGTTGCTTGAGGTAGGTGGGCAGGTCAATGACGCCACTGCGTACAAGCATGAGGTCGTCGTAGTACGAGGTGAAGCCTTCAAAGAGCCACAGTAGCCTGGTGTGGTTGGGCTTGGTCAGGTCGTACGGCACAAAAGCAGCTGGTTTGATGCGTTTGACGTTCCAGGTATGAAAGTACTCGTGGCTCACAAGCCCCAGAAAGGTGACGTAGCCTTCGGGCGCTTTGCTTTGATGGCGCGTTGGCAGATCGTGGCGCGAGGCCACCAGCGCGGTGCTTGCGCGATGTTCTAGTCCCCCGTAACCATCAGCGGTCACCATGGTCATAAATACATATTCAGGCGCACTGTCCAGAAATGGCGCGCGCGCCTCTTTTGGGTCAAACAGACGGATCTGAGCTTCGCACACGCGTTTGACATCCCGCGCGATGCGGCTCAGATCGAGATTCGGCACATGGCCCGTGAATACCAAGCTGTGTCGAGCCCCACATGCCTCAAAGTGCGCGACTTGCGGCGTACCCAGTTCAAATGGATGGTCGATCAGTGCGTCGTAGTCCGGTGCCACAAAGCAACCGAGCGAGTCAGCCGGTGCGCTTGACTTGGTGCGTGGCATGCTGGTGAAAGCCCGCCACGCGCGCTTGCCAGCCGGACGTTTGATATCAACCACGCAGGGCGAGGATTCCAGTCCGCTAGGTTTCAAGAATATCGATGTGCCGTTAAAAAATGCATGCGAGTCATCGACGTGCGCACCGCGCACGGACAGATCGTAGGCGTACACCACGATCTCAACGGTCAGGCTGCCTTGGCAGTGCTCAAATGCCCAACGATGGTCATCGAGTTTGCGGGGTTGATGCCATCGTGCGCCATGACGCCCACGGATCGTCTCTACATGACGGGAGAAATCTCGGATCAGGTAGCTGCCGGGAATCCAGGCGGGCATGGACACGATCTGGGTTGGGCTCGTTACCTGGCTAATTTGCAAGGTAATCCTCAAGCGATGACCAGCCAAGTCGTGCGGTTCAACGGTGTAACGTAGAGTTTGTTGTTTCATGCTGCTATGTTAATAAGAATTCTGTGGAGAGCAAAAAATGAGTAATGCACAAATAAATGAAAGTCTGATTTTGCAGGAAGTTCATGGCCGGGTGGCGATTCTCACCTTGAATCGTCCCAAGGCGTTGAATGCATTGAATGACGCGCTGATGGACGAGCTTGGTGCTGCGCTTGCGACATTCGATGCCGATGACGATATCGGTGCCATTATCATCACGGGCAGCGAGAAGGCGTTTGCCGCGGGCGCTGACATCGGCGCGATGGCCTCATGGTCTTACATGGACGTTTACAAGACTGAGTACATTACGCGTAACTGGGATCCGATTGCTCGGGTGCGCAAACCCATCATCGCAGCGGTGTCTGGCTATGCGCTTGGGGGCGGTTGTGAACTCGCCATGATGTGTGACTTCATCATCGCGGCTGAGTCGGCAAAGTTCGGTCAGCCTGAAATCAAGCTAGGCATCATCCCAGGCGCCGGTGGCACCCAGCGCTTGCCTCGTGCTGTCGGCAAATCCAAGGCCATGGACATGGTCTTGACTGGTCGCATGATGAACGCAGAAGAGGCCGAGCGCGCTGGGCTGGTGTCTAGAGTGGTTGCGACTGAGAAATTGCTGGATGAGGCTAAAACCGCCGCCACCGTGATTGCTTCCATGTCTTTGCCATCGGTGATCATGGCCAAAGAGTCGGTCAATCGGGCCTGGGAGAGTTCTTTGCGTGAAGGGGTGTTGTTTGAACGCCGCGCATTTCATTCATTGTTTGGAACAGAGGACCAGAAAGAGGGCATGACGGCATTTGTAGAGAAGCGCCCGCCGTCGTTTAAGCACCGTTAGAGTAGGGCAAGCACGGCAAAAATTCGGTGCGCAGGACGTTTTGCACATATTAGGGAAAACACGCTATACTCCGCAGGCTTTACGAAAGTGGTATTGGCGGGTTTGCATACAGTTGTGTCAACAAATCAGTCGGCAGTTGTGTGTCTTTTACGTTGTTTGGGTGTCTTCGAGCCGAGTAGTTTCCTGGCAAATGCGGGATGTCAGTTCTCTGAAGGGTTACTCAAGCACAATGCGACGAGTTTTTGGCGATGAGTGTGTTCGGCGATGAGTTCCTCGACAGCGTCTGATACTTGTCGGGTGGTGCTGAGCGCTGAGGACAAGCAGCGACTGGCAGATCGGTCAAGGCGGGATCTGTTTCGGGTCTTGCTCGCACAGGTAGTGGCTTCGCTATCAGTTTCGCTGATATTTGGCGTTTTGGTAGGTGCAGGGTCTGCTGTCAGTGCATTGTTGGGTGCAACCTGCTATTTGGCCCCCAATGCAGTGTTTGTGTTGCGGTTAGTGCTTGCGACGTTTAAGCCTCAAGGGGCGGGAGCGGCAACTTTTCTAATCGGTAACGCGCTGAAAGTGCTGGTCGCGATTGCGCTGCTGTGGTTGTTGGCCGATTTAGAGGCGGGTCGCCTGGATTGGATCGCAGCGGTGGCTGGGTTGATTGCCGCGCTGAAAGGTTATTGGCTTGGGCTGCTGTTTTCGGGAGGCAGGCTGGGCAAGTGAAGTTTGGGTCGGGGTATAGTTTATTGCCTCGTGTTGGATTAAGAGCCCGGGTTGCGGGCAATCAGACAACGTAAGGGTTCGCATGGCTGCCGCTGGTGACGTCTCCCCCCAGTCTTATTACATTCAGCACCATTTGGTGAACAATAACAATATTGGTGGTAAGCAACAGTTTATCGCTGACTTCAGTGTCATCAATTACGACTCGATGTTTTGGTCGCTGATGATGGGGTTGATTGCGGTGTTTTTTATGTGGCTTGCAGCTCGTCGGGCCACCCCTGGTGTTCCAGGAAAGTTGCAGTCAGCCGTTGAGTTGTTGGTTGATATGGTTGAGCAGCAGGCTCGTGGCATTGTGCCGAACGAAGAAAGCCGAAAGTTTGTGTCGCCGTTGGCATTGACGGTTTTTGTGTGGATCGTCTTAATGAACGCACTGGATTTGGTTCCAGTCGATCTCTTTCCGTGGATCTGGAAAACGACAGGATTGGGCGCTGTCCCGGGGGATCCGCTCTACTACCACAAGATTTTGCCGACAGCCGATTTGAATGTCCCGCTCGGTATGGCACTAGGCGTGCTGTTATTGATGTTTTATTATGGCGTCAAAATCAAACATCCTGCTGGGTTTGTGAAGGAGTTGTTTACAGCACCTTTCCACGCGCATGGAATTGCGGCAGTTGCCCTTGCCCCGGCAAACTTCATCCTGAATATCGTTGAGTACGCGGCGAAGTCGGTTTCGCTGGGCATGCGACTGTTTGGCAATATGTTTGCCGGCGAGTTGGTGTTTATGTTGGTGGCACTTTTGGGTGGGGCTTGGACTGGTTTTAATGCCGCCAGTCTTGCACTGGGATTTGGCCACATCATCGCGGGATCGATCTGGGCTATTTTCCACATCATGATCGTGCTGTTGCAAGGGTTTATCTTCATGATGCTGACGTTGGTGTACATCGGCCAGGCACATGAGGGGCATTAACAGTCAGCCGTCTTCGGCGGATTCGCTTTATAGAGTATTTCTTTTAACTTTCGATTTGAGACATTAACCAAGGAGTTGTCATGACCAACGTCGCTTTCGTTGCTCTCGCTTGCGCTTTCATTATCGGCCTGGGCGCTATTGGTGCCTGCATTGGTATCGCCATGATGGGTGGCAAGTACCTCGAAGCTTCGGCCCGTCAGCCTGAATTGATGAACGCTTTGCAAACCAAAATGTTCTTGTTGGCTGGTCTGATCGACGCTGCGTTTTTGATCGGTGTCGGTATCGCGATGCTGTTCGCTTTCGCAAACCCGTTCGTCTAATCGATGACTTTGGGCGCACTGCGCCGTGCAGTGCGCGTATCGCTTGGGCATATCCAGTGCCCAAGTACTAGTCAAATTAGTCAAATCGGGCACTTGGCAGACTCAAATGCCAGGTGTTCAGGTATGATGGGGAAACGACCGTGAATCTGAATGCGACACTCTTTTTTCAGATGATCGTTTTTTTCGTGCTGGCGTGGGTCACCATGAGGTTTGTGTGGCCACCCCTGACGAAGGCGATCGAAGAGCGCAGGCAAAAAATTGCCGAGGGGCTGGCTGCTGCTGAGAAGGGCAAGTCGGACCTTGCGCAAACGCAAGCGAAAATCTCGGCGATGGAAGCAGCCGCCAAAGCTGATTTGCATTTGCGTACCGTTGAAGCCGAAAAGCATGGCAGCCAAATTATTGATCAGGCTCGTCAGGAGGCTGAGGCTGAACGTGCTCGAATTGTCGAGCAGGCTCGGCAGGAAGCTTTGCAGGAAGCTCAGCGAGTTCGGGACGCACTGCGTGACGACGTGGCTTTGCTTGCTGTTCAGGGAGCGTCCCAGATCCTGAAGCGTGAAGTCGATCAAAAAGCGCATGCCGAATTGCTCGCGCAGTTGAAAGCACAACTGTAAGGGGCGGGGCTCATGGCTGAAAATTCCACGATCGCACGCCCTTATGCCGAGGCGCTATTCTCCGCGACCAAGGGCGCTGCTGAAAATCTGGAGAGCACTACCAACTCCCTGCGGTCGCTTGCCAAACTCATGGGGATGGAAGACGTGCGTCAAGCGGTGTCTGACCCACGGCTCGATGATACGCAACGTTGTGACTTGGTTAAGGGATTGCTCATAGGCGTCAAGCTTGATGCGCACTTGGACAACTTCATTGAGTTGGTTGTTAGCAATGATCGTTTGTTATTGATGTCAGAAATTGCAGAACAGTTTCAGGCACTCAAGGATGAGGCAGAAGGTGTCGCGCAGGCTGAGATTGTCAGTGCCTTTCCGATGTCTGATGCACAGGTGGCTGAGCTCGTGCAACTGCTGGAGCCCAAATTCAATTTAAAGCTTAAGCCCCACGTGACCGTAGACGCAGCCTTGATTGGTGGCGTGCGTGTCGTGGTGGGTGATTACGTGCTCGACACGTCCGTGCAGGCGCAGCTAAACCGTATGCGTGACGCACTGGTGGCTTAAAGCCAACGAACAGTTTTCAGGAGTCTGAACATGCAACTCAATCCGTCAGAGATTAGTGAACTACTAAAGAGCCGAATCGAAGGTCTTGGGACCTCTTCGGATATTCGCACGCAAGGTACTGTGGTCTCCGTGACCGACGGTATCTGCCGCATTCACGGTTTGTCAGACGTGATGCAGGGTGAAATGCTGGAGTTTCCGAACAATACATTTGGTCTGGCCTTGAACCTTGAGCGTGATTCGGTCGGTTCAGTGGTGTTGGGTGACTACACCAACATCTCTGAAGGCGATTCGGTGCGCACCACTGGGCGTATTCTCGAGGTTCCCGTTGGCCCAGAGTTGCTGGGTCGCGTGGTGAACGCACTGGGTGTGCCGATCGACGGCCGTGGCCCGATCAACGCCAAGGAAACGGATATCATTGAAAAGGTGGCGCCGGGCGTGATTGCCCGTCAATCCGTTTCGCAACCACTGCAGACGGGCCTAAAGGCCATTGACTCGATGGTGCCAATTGGCCGCGGCCAGCGTGAGTTGATCATCGGTGACCGCCAGACCGGTAAGACGGCAGTTGCAGTTGACACTATCATCAACCAGAAGGGCAAAGACGTTAAGTGTATTTACGTCGCCATTGGTCAAAAGGCTTCAACCATCAACAACGTCGTGCGCAAGCTCGAAGAGCATGGCGCACTCGAGTACACCATCGTGGTGGCCGCCGCTGCCTCTGAAAGCGCCGCGATGCAATATCTGTCGGCCTACGCCGGTTGCACCATGGGTGAGTATTTCCGTGATCGTGGCCAAGACGCGCTGATCATTTATGATGATTTGACCAAGCAAGCTTGGGCATATCGTCAAGTGTCTCTGTTGCTGCGCCGTCCGCCGGGTCGTGAGGCCTACCCAGGTGATGTGTTTTATCTCCACTCACGTTTGCTAGAGCGTGCCGCTCGCGTGAACGTTGAGTACGTCGAGAACTTCACCAAGGGCGAAGTCAAAGGCAAGACGGGTTCTTTGACCGCATTGCCGATCATTGAGACGCAAGCCGGTGACGTTTCCGCATTCGTGCCGACCAACGTAATTTCGATCACGGACGGTCAGATCTTCCTTGAGACCGACCTCTTTAACGCGGGTGTGCGCCCTGCTATTAATGCCGGTATCTCGGTGTCGCGCGTTGGTGGTGCAGCGCAAACCAAGATCATCAAGAAATTGTCTGGTGGCATTCGTACCGACTTGGCACAGTACCGCGAACTTGCGGCGTTCGCCCAGTTTGCATCGGACCTCGACGAAGCCACACGCCGCCAGCTTGAGCGTGGAAAACGCGTGGTTGAGTTGCTCAAGCAGCCCCAGTACCAGCCACTTCAGGTTTGGGAGCTTGGGGTGGTGCTCTTTAGCGTGAACAACGGCTATCTGGATGACGTCCCGGTTGCTCAGGTTCTTGCGTTTGAGAAGAGCTTGAAGGACTATTTGAAGGCAAAGCACGCAGGATTCATTCAGCGTGTTGAAAGCACGAAAGAGCTCTCGAAAGATGACGAAGCCGAGTTGGTCGCCGCATTGCAGGAGTTTAAGAAGCACGGCTCTTACTAACCGCTAGACGGCTTGAGATAACGGAACCCGGGAACTGCAATGGCAGGAATCAAGGAAATTCGAACCAAGATCAAGAGCGTGCAAAACACGCGCAAGATCACCAAAGCCATGGAGATGGTGGCGGCCTCCAAGATGCGCAAGGCGCAGGAGCGCATGCGTGCAGGTCGTCCTTACGCTGTAAAAGTTCGGAACATGGCCGCCCATTTGATGCAGGCGAACCCCGAATATGAACACCCCTATCTGATTGAGCGTGAGACGATAAAGGGTGTGGGCATCGTGGTTGTGACGACTGACAAGGGATTGTGCGGCGGCTTGAACACCAACATCATGCGTGTCGTGCTTAACCGCCTGACGGAGTTCAATTCGAAGGGCATTAAGACACAGTTCACGGCCTTCGGTAACAAAGGCCTGGGCGTTTTGTCGCGAGTGGGTGCCAACGTCATCACTCAAGAAGTTGGTCTGGGCGATGCGCCTGAGCTTGACCGTCTGATTGGCGCCTTGAAAGTGCAGTTTGATGACTTTGTCGATGGCAAAATCGATGCGGTTTATCTGGCGACCAACCGCTTTGTGAACACCATGCGTCAAGAGCCAGTCTTTTTCCGGTTGTTGCCTTTGCCAGGCAAGCTTCCTGATCCAAACGCGGTGTTTGAAACCCGGCCTGAAGGTATCGAGCTTGCCGGTGAGAACCAGACGAAGTACGGTTGGGACTACATCTATGAGCCAGACGCGAAATTGGTGATCGACGAGCTGCTGCAGCGCTACGTCGAAGGTGTGGTTTACCAGGCCGTTGCAGAAAGCATGGCTTCTGAACAGTCCGCGCGGATGGTGGCCATGAAGGCGGCATCTGACAATGCCAAGAAGGTGATCGGCGATCTGCAGTTGGTCTACAACAAGACCCGGCAGGCTGCCATTACCAAGGAAATTTCTGAAATTGTGGGGGGTGCCGCTGCGGTGTGATCCTCACACTGAAGCTAGCCCATCCGAACAACGCTACAAGAGATCGAGTAAGGAAATCAAATGAGCAACGGAACCATCGTTCAATGTATTGGCGCAGTGGTGGATATTCAGTTTCCCCGCGACCATATGCCGCACATCTACGAAGCGCTGACCTTGGCTGACGAATCCAGCTCTTTTGCTGAGAAAGGCCTGACTTTCGAAGTGCAGCAGCAGCTAGGTGACGGCGTCGTGCGCACAATTGCGCTCGGTTCGAGCGACGGCTTGCGTCGCGGCATGGCGGTGAGCAAGACTGGCGCGCCGATCTCGGTTCCTGTCGGTGTCGGTACGTTAGGTCGAATCATGGACGTGCTTGGACGTCCGATCGATGAGGCGGGTCCGATTCAATGCGAAGAAACACGCGCCATTCACCAGGCCGCGCCTAAGTTTGATGAGCTCTCGCCGTCGGTTGAGTTGCTTGAGACGGGCATTAAGGTGATTGACCTGGTTTGCCCGTTTGCCAAGGGCGGTAAGGTTGGCCTGTTTGGCGGTGCCGGTGTGGGCAAGACCGTGAACATGATGGAGCTGATTAACAACATCGCGAAGCAGCACAGTGGTCTGTCGGTGTTTGCTGGCGTGGGTGAACGTACGCGTGAAGGTAACGACTTCTATCACGAAATGGAAGAGTCGAACGTGCTGGACAAAGTGGCCATGGTGTTTGGTCAGATGAACGAGCCCCCAGGTAACCGTTTGCGCGTTGCGCTGACCGGCTTGACCATGGCTGAGAAGTTCCGTGACGAAGGCCGCGACATCCTGTTCTTCGTGGATAACATCTATCGTTACACGCTTGCTGGCACGGAAGTGTCGGCACTGCTTGGCCGTATGCCCTCTGCTGTGGGTTATCAGCCGACACTGGCTGAAGAAATGGGCGTGTTGCAAGAGCGTATTACATCGACCAAGACAGGTTCCATCACCTCCATTCAGGCCGTCTACGTGCCTGCAGATGACTTGACCGACCCGTCACCTGCCACAACCTTCCAGCACCTGGATTCAACGGTTGTGTTGTCCCGTGATATTGCGGCCTTGGGTATCTACCCTGCGGTGGATCCGCTTGACTCCACGAGCCGTCAGCTCGACCCTCACGTTGTGGGTGAAGATCACTACAACGTGGCGCGCGCGGTGCAACAGACATTGCAGCGTTACAAGGAATTGCGTGACATTATCGCGATTCTTGGCATGGATGAATTGTCGCCTGAAGACAAGCAGGCTGTGGCGCGTGCTCGTAAGATTCAGCGTTTCCTGTCTCAGCCATTCCACGTGGCCGAGGTGTTTACTGGTTCGCCAGGCAAATACGTGCCGCTGTCAGAGACCATCCGCGGCTTTAAGATGATCGTTGAAGGTGAGTGCGATGCCTTGCCAGAGCAGGCCTTCTACATGGTTGGTTCCATCGATGAAGCCTTCGAGAAAGCCAAGACGATTCAATAAGGAAGCGACATGAGCTTGATCAAAGTTGATGTGGTCAGTGCCGAGCGCTCTCTGTTCGAAGGCGAAGCCAAGTTCGTGGCTTTGCCCGGTGAGGCAGGTGAGTTGGGTGTACTGCCTGGTCACACGCCGCTCATCACGCGAATCCGGCCCGGCACCCTTAAGATCGTGATGCCAGACAACTCGGAAGAGCTGATTTTTGTGGCTGGGGGTTTGCTGGAGATCCAGCCTAATCACGTCACCGTGTTGTCTGACACAGCCATTCGCGCCGCTGACTTAGATGAAGCCAAAGCCGAAGAAGCGCGGCGTCGGGCCGAAGAGTCTTTGCGTAACACAAAGGGCAAGGTTGACATCGCCGTGGTTCAGGCCGAGCTTGAAATGTTGGCCGCACAGGCTTTGGCGGCACGCAGGTTGCGTGGCACCAGTGGTCGTGGGATGAACTAAGCCAGTGTTTTAGGCTCGGTGGGCAGTTATCCGAGTTTGCCGCAATGCGTTAATTCCGAATAGAAATAAAGCCTCGTAGTCGGTAGTCTACGGGGCTTTCATTTTTAAGGAGATGCGCATGAGGCAGCACATTGATTTGGCTTGGTTACGGCGTGACGCCCATCACGATTGGTTTGAGTCGACTCTTAATGCCATTGAGCCAGCACTGAACCGTGTGCGGCTGCACGAGCTGCCCTGGTTGACCCAAGGCCATGCCCACGCGGGTGATGTCAGTGATGTGATAGTTCACGAAAGCCCACGCGTGCTGGCAAATTCAGTCGTGGAGTTGCGCCGGTTTGACGCCTTGTTAATCACCGTTTCAATCGATACCCTAGCTTGGACTCGGCGTTGCCTGGCAGCCCTGCCTAAAACCCCGGTGGTACCCATCATTGGCGTGCTTGATCAATTGCAGTCTGGCGCCATGATCGATTTGCTTGAGCTTGGCATGGCGGATTTTGTGCAGCCGGCAGTTTGTGCGCAGGAATTTCGCGCGCGACTCATTAGCGCGGTGTGTCGAACCCCGAGATATATTCCATTGCGCGAACCAGCCAGCGCTGGGCTGCCAAGGCCAGTGTTTATTGATCCGCGCAACCCCAGGCGTTGCGATCCTCGACAGGACCATGAACCAGAAGAGGAGAAGGCAGGCGAGAAATTTGCCGTTACACAACTTGTTTGGCCAAACATCCCGTTTCAAGAAAACAAGCAACGCATCATTGACCTGTTTGAGCGTCAGTATTTGCGTGCCACGTTGCGCCGCGCCAATGGCAACATTACTGAGGCTGCGCGCATTGCCCACAAGGACCGACGGTCGTTTTGGGAGCTAATGAGAAGGCATAAAGTCGCCGCACATACCTAGCCCTAGGTACAATCCGAAGCAGGATAAATTTCTATAGGACCAGCCCGTGAGTTTTGCTGCGCTAAAAAATGATACTTTTTTAAAAGCATTACAGCGAAAGCCTGTGCCGTACACGCCCATTTGGCTCATGCGCCAGGCTGGGCGGTATTTGGATGAGTATCGTGCCACGCGTGCTCGGGCTGGATCGTTCATGGGGCTTGCCCAAAACCCCGAGTTTGCCACGGAAGTGACCCTACAGCCGCTAGAGCGATTCCCGCTCGATGCTGCCATCCTGTTCTCTGACATCTTGACGGTGCCAGATGCCATGGGTCTGGGATTACAGTTTTTAGCTGGTGAGGGCCCGCAGTTTGACCGCCCATTAAAAGACGAGGCAGCGGTGAAGGCTCTGGCCGTGCCTGATATGGCAAAACTCCAATACGTGTTTGATGCCGTGACCATGATCAGGCATGAGCTTTCTGGGCGGGTGCCCCTCATTGGCTTTGCGGGCAGCCCCTTTACCATTGGCTGCTATATGATTGAGGGTCAGGGCACGCGTGAATATCGTTTGATTAAAACGATGATGTACGCTCGTCCAGACTTGTTGCATCACGTGCTCGATGTCAATGCGCGCGCCACCACGGCCTACCTGAATGCCCAGATCGCAGCGGGCGCTCAGGCGGTGATGTTGTTTGATAGCTGGGGCGGTGTCTTGCCCGATGGCAAGTATCAGGAGTTTTCTTTGGCGTACATGCGCCAGGTAGTCGATGGCCTCACACGCGAGGTGGATGGCGTGCAGATTCCTGTGATTGTGTTCACCAAGGGTGGTGGTCTGTGGCTTGAGCAGATTGCGGGTATTGGCTGCGATGCCATGGGACTGGACTGGACAGTGAATCTCGGCCAGGCACGTGAACGGGTGGGTGACCGGGTAGCACTGCAGGGCAACATGGATCCGATGTCGCTTTTTGCCGACGAGCCAGCCATCAGGGCCGAGGCGCGTCGCCTGTTGGACTCGTTTGGGCGGGTCGGGGCCGGTGGCCATGTGTTTAACCTTGGTCACGGCATCTCGCAGTTCACCCCCCCGGAAAGTGTCGCTGCGTTGGTGGACGAAGTGCATAGTTACAGCCGACAGTTTCATGCCTGAGTGGGCGCATGCCATGCCCAATTTCGGGGCATGTCGCCTTGGGTTATGCACAGAAAAATATAGTAGCGGGGAAAACCCTGATTTCAGGGTGGGCATGCTCCATAATTTGATTTAAGTATATGATTTTATTGATAATTAAACGATGGCTTTGTTGTTGGGGTGCCATTCACCGCGTCTTGACAGCGGTCAAAAATTGATATCCCAAAAGGTTTTCCCCAAAGTTATCCACAGGCCCCTGGCTGGCTTGTGTTCCCCCTGTCAAATAGTTACTACCCTCAGGGTTTTACGCCCCTCATCGAGAATTCACTTTAAGTTATGTCCGATGTCGAACCTTCCTTGACGCCTATGTCGAGTAGCACACGCTATTGCCGTGTGGCACTTGATGTGCCCTTGGCCGGACCATTTGATTACGCCACTGTGCAGCAGCTACAGCCAGGTCAGCGGGTAATCGTTCCCTTTGGGCGACGCCGTTTGATCGGCGTGGTGGTCCAGGTCGATATCGAACCAACTTTGGCGCCCGAGCAAATTCGTCCGATTGAACGCGCGCTCACTGACCTTGATGCCGTGCCTCAAAAGTGGTTGGCGCTAGCTGAGTTCGCCGCGAATTATTACCAGCGGCCCGTCGGTGAGGTCATGCTGCCGGCAATGCCTGTGCCCTTGCGTCGAGTGGGTAGTTATGAGGGCGAGCGTGCGGGTCAGCATGGCCCGATTGAGCGGCTGAAGCGGCGTCAAGCCAAGCGTCAAAGTCAGGCCGATGACTTGGTTCAAGCCCAAGCCCAGACCCTAACCTTGAACCCACAGCAGCAGGCGGCAGCCCAGCAGATCATGGATGCGCGGGGGTTTGAGGCGTTTCTATTGTTTGGCGTGACCGGTAGCGGCAAAACACAGGTGTACCTCACCGCTGCACAATCGGTGCTGGCTAGGGGGGGGCGGGTTTTGTTGTTGGTGCCGGAGATTAATCTCACCCCCCAGTTTGCACAGGCCTTGTTGCACAAACTTGGCGCCGTGGTGGGCAGCGGGGAGATGGCCATATTGCACAGTCGCTTAGCCGATGGTGAGCGCCTAGATGCCTGGTTGCGCGCCTATGACGGCAGTGCCCGCATTGTCTTGGGTACGCGGCTGGCGATTTTTGCGCCTATGCCCAGCATTGATTTGATTGTGGTCGATGAGGAGCATGACCCATCCTACAAGCAGCAAGAGGGCCTGCGTTACTCGGCGCGCGACTTGGCAGTCTGGCGCGCCCGTCAAGAGAATGCGCCGGTCGTGCTGGGGTCGGCCACGCCGTCACTGGAGTCCTGGCACAAGTCCCAGCGCGCTGACTATCAGTTGTTGCGCCTCGATAAACGTGCCACGGACGCTGCCTTGCCCACTGTTCGTCTGATCGACACGCGCAGGCTGGAACTGAACAAGGGTATCGCACCCGAGATGATCGATGCGATTGGTGTGGCACTATCGGAGCAGCGCCAAGCACTGGTTTATTTGAACCGTCGGGGCTATGCGCCGGTGTTGCATTGCGACAGTTGTGGGTGGGTCAGCCAGTGCGACCACTGCAGTGCGTTCAGTGTCGTGCATCGGGCCACTGGGCATCGGATGCGGCTGCATTGTCATCATTGCGGCGCACAGCGCGCGGCGCCGCTTGCCTGCCCTACTTGCGGCGACCCCGATTTGCAGCCCATGGGCCGCGGCACGCAGCGACTCGAAGAGCATCTCCGTGAGTTGTTTCCTCAGGCACGGCTCGCGCGCATCGACGCGGACAGCACGCGACGCAAAGGCAGCGCTGAGGACTTGTTTGAGCAGGTGCATGCCGGTGAAGTCGACATTCTGGTGGGCACACAAATGGTGTCCAAGGGACATGACTTTAGTAACTTGGCACTTGTTGGCGTGATTAACGCCGATGCCATGTTGTTCTCGCAAGATTTCAGGGCGCCAGAACGATTGTTTGCGCAGCTTATGCAAGTCGCCGGGCGGGCTGGTCGTGACGGCAAATCCGGTCTGGTCATGATTCAGACCGGATACCCGGAGCAAGCGCTTTATCAGGCGTTAAAGCGGCATGATTTTGAAGGATTTGCGCAAAGCTTGTTGGCTGAGCGGGAGGCGGCGCAATTGCCCCCATTTAGTCACCAGGCGTTGTTGACCGCCGAGGCCACCGATCTGCCAGATGCCGTGGGGTTTTTGGAGGCTGCGCGGGCGAGTGCGCTCGATTGGCTGCAAGCCAATGATCTCACCGAGATGGTTACTCTGTACGATGCAGTGCCATTGCGCGTGGTGCGGGTTGCCCGCATTTGTCGGGCGCAACTGTTGTTGGAAGCAAGTTCGCGTGCTGCTTTGCATCGATTGCTGCGTGGCTGGTTGCCAGGCTTGGGTAACCGCCATGGGGCAAGCGGATTGCGCTGGCAACTCGAGGTTGATCCCCTGGAAATATAGGTGAATGCGACCATGGCGGACTTAACGCGAATGAACCCGGCGCAGCAGCAAGCGGTGCGCTATCTGGATGGCCCAAGCTTGGTGTTAGCCGGTGCCGGGTCGGGTAAAACCCGTGTGATTACCAGCAAGATCACGTACCTGGTGAGCCAGTGTGGCTATGCCCCCAAGAGTGTGTTTGCGGTGACATTCACCAACAAGGCAGCCACCGAGATGCGCGAGCGCTTGCTCAGAATGCTCGGAGCCGAGCGGGTTGGCGAGTTGACCATTAGCACCTTTCACTCGCTTGGCGTGCGCCTGTTGCGCGAAGAAGCCAAATCGGCTGGCTTAAAGACAGGGTTTTCTGTCATGGATGCTCAGGATTGCTTTGGGTTGATCCAGTCGCTGGTTGCCACCACGGACAAAGCACGGTTAAAGGCCATTCAGCAACAAATCTCGCTCTGGAAAAACGCATTGATTGATCCCAATGGCGCTGCACATGAGGCCGATAGCGCCAAGACGATGGATGCAGCACGGGTCTACCAAAGTTATCAGGCGACACTGCGCGCTTACCAGGCAGTGGACTTCGATGACCTGATTCTGTTGCCTTGCCAGTTGCTGGCAGACCATGTCGATATCCGTGAGAAATGGCAAAACCGGGTGCGCTACTTGCTCATCGATGAGTACCAGGACACCAACGCCTGCCAGTATGAGCTAGTTCGGCATCTGACCGGTGTGCGGGCCATGTTCACCGCTGTGGGCGATGATGACCAGGCAATCTATGGCTGGCGAGGCGCCACCATGCAAAACCTGGCAAGGCTACAGGTTGACTACCCGGCATTAAAGCTCGTGAAGCTTGAGC
Organism: Lautropia mirabilis; assembly: GCA_945876565.1. Classification (GTDB taxonomy): domain Bacteria; phylum Pseudomonadota; class Gammaproteobacteria; order Burkholderiales; family Burkholderiaceae_B; genus Algicoccus. Next base: position 43,704 of record CAMCOS010000004.1, read on the forward strand.
AGAACTACCGCTCAACCCAAAACATACTGGCTGCTGCCAACCACCTGATCACACGCAACCCCAAGCTGTTTCAAAAGCAGCTTTGGTCTGAATTGGGCACGGGCGAGGCGATTTCTGTCTCGCGCATGGATGGCGAAATCGAGCAGGCGCAGTCAGTGGCCATTCGGATCTCAGCAGCCCGCACAGAAAAGCGCGCCACCTGGAGTGACTTTGCGGTGCTATATCGCAGTAACCAGCAAGCTAGGGCAATCGAGCAGGCCTTGCGCGATCTACGCATACCCTATACGGTTTCAGGCGGACAGAGCTTTTTTGATAAGGCTGAAGTGCGTGACATTCTTGCCTACTTGCGCGTACTGGCCAATGACAATGATGACCCAGCCTTTATCCGGGCAGCCACCACACCGCGCCGGGGCATTGGCCAGGCCACCCTGCAAACCTTGGGTGAGTACGCAGCCAAGCGACACATCGGCATGTTTGCGGCAGCTTGCGAGCAAGGTGCACAGTCTCTGATCAATGCCAAGCAGTTACAGGCCTTACAGACCTTTGCCGGTTTTTTGCAGCGCCTTGTCATGCGGGCAAACCAACCCGCCAGTCGTGAGCCAGTGGCGCGCTTGCTCGATGAGTTGATGGCAGCCATCAACTACGAACATTATTTGTATGACGTGAGCATCGATGACCGTGCAGCGCGATTGCGCTGGCAGACGGTACTGGAGTTGCTCGATTGGCTCAAAGCTCGGGCGACCGAAGCAAACTGGAATTTGTCAGAACTGGTGCAGCATGTTGCGCTGGTGACGATGCTTGAGCGCCAGGGTGAGCAGTCACCAGACGCGGTCACTCTATCGACCTTGCATGCCGCAAAAGGACTGGAGTTTCCCCATGTCTTTCTGATTGGGATTGAGGAAGGGTTGCTACCGCATTTGGGGCGTGAATCAGATGAAGCGTCGTTGGCCGGCAGCCCTGAGCGCATCGAGGAGGAGCGCCGCCTCATGTACGTCGGCATCACCCGCGCGCAACGCAGCCTGCATTTAACCTGGTGTGCAAGGCGTCGCCGAGGCGGGCAAGATCAGGCGTGTGAGATTTCTCGGTTTGTGGCCGAAATGGGACTGGAGCAACAAGCAGTTGTGGTAGACCCCGGCGCATCGCTCACGCCAAAGGGGCGCTTGGACATGCTCAAAGCCATGCTCACCAAGCCTGGCACATAAAAATCAGCAAGCGCTGCATGGTCCTGGCCAGTGACCTTTGTTTATCGCATGTCTATTTTGCTTGCACACTGTTGCGCTGCTGGCGGATTGCATTAACCAGTTCAGAGGCCGTCAGTCCGACTGGGCCACCGAGTCGCGCCACCAAATCATCGGCTGCCGCGCCGTGTAACCAAACGGCTGCCGGCACTGCGATGTGAGGCTCAAACCCCTGCGCTAATAAGCTGGTGGTTAGGCCTGTGAGCACATCACCACTGCCGGCACTGGCCAGACCGATATTGCCGGTGGGATTGCTTTGATGTTCTCCAGTGGGGCTGCAGACAATCGTGTGCTGGCCTTTGAGGACAATCCAGGCACCAAACTGTTTGGCAAGCGTTTGTGCTGATTCAACGCGATTGGCCTGAACCGATGCCGTGTCGGTATTTAATAAGCGTGCGGCCTCGGCCGGATGGGGCGTGAGTACAACATGGCCCTGGCCCCAGGTTGGACTGACGTCGCCACGCGCCAGTGCGTTTAGGCCATCAGCATCGACAACCAGCGGCTTGCCTGCCCGCTGCTTGAACACCGATCTTAAACAGTGCAGGCTGGCGTCGCTGTCGCCCAAGCCACAGCCCACACCCCATGCCGTGATCTGATTCGCAATGTCCATGAGTCTGGGCAGGGTTCGCCACATCAGTTCGGGTTGTTCGATGTCCAGGCTAAATGAAGTGGTCTCTTGCGCAAGGCCAGCATAGACTCGCCCGCTGCCGGATTTGAGTGCCGTGCGCGCGGCCAGCACGACGGCACCGACCATGCCAGCTGCGCCACCGACAATGGCTGTCGATCCGAAGCTGCCTTTGTTGCCATTGGCATCGCGTGGCTCAAAAATCTGGGCAAACTGGGTTCGATCAATCGTGCTAGGCAATGGTTTGGACATGTTTGTCGGGCAAAATAGAGATACAACCGCAAAAAGAATCAAACAAGAAGAGGACAAGAAGAGGACAAGAAGATGTATTCATTTCAGACGATTGGCGTGGTTGGCGTGGGCACCATGGGTAGAGGCATTGTACAGATCGCAGCGCAAGCAGGCCTTAAGGTGATTATGTTTGATCGGCAACTTGATGCTGTTCACACTGCACGCCATGCGCTCGGGGACACTTGGGACAAGCTGGTGGCTAAGGGAAAAATGACGCAAACAGCGGCGGATACGGCACTGGCGAACGTGCATGTGGCGCAGGGCTTGGCCGAGCTGGCTGATTGCGACTTGGTGATCGAAGCGATTGTCGAGCGACTCGAGGCCAAGCAAGCCTTGTTTCGTGAACTAGAGGGTGTGGTCAGTCCACATTGTGCCTTGGTGTCCAATACGTCCTCGCTCTCGGTGACCGCCATTGCATCGGCCTGCAGTCACCCGCAACGGGTGGCGGGTTACCACTTCTTTAATCCAGTGCCTTTAATGAAGGTGGTTGAAGTCATCGATGGACTGCGCTCAGATCCGGCCGTGGGTGATGCACTCATGACGCTTAGCCAACGCATGGGTCATGCCGCCGTGCGCGCCAAGGACATGCCTGGATTTATTGTGAACCATGCTGGTCGTGGATTTGGTACCGAGGGGTTTCGGGTAGTGCAGGAGGGTGTAACTAATTATGAAACGGTCGATGACATCATGCGCGATCAGTGCGGGTTTCGTATGGGGCCGTTTGAGCTCATGGACCTCACTGGGCTTGATGTCTCTCATGCAGTGATGGAGTCGGTGTATCGGCAGTTTTTTGATGAGCCACGGTTTCGGCCGTCTCCTTTGGGTACGGCGCGCGTAGCAGGTGGTTTGTATGGACGCAAGACTGGTCAAGGTTTTTATCAATACCTTGATGGCAAGAGAAAGGAATCTCCTTTGCCAGAAACGCCTCGAGTAGCGAAGTCTGCATCGGTTTGGGTCAGTCCAGCGCATGAGCACGGCCATCAGTTGGCCATGACACTACTGACGTCTTTGGGCGCCACCCTGCAAACGGGCAGTCGTCCCAACCCGGATGACTTGATCGTGGTCACCCCGTTTGGCCTAGATGTCTCGAGCGCCATTGCACAACAGCGGTTAGATGCGACTCGCACTGTGGCCATCGATACCTTTGGTTCGATGCGGCTGGCGCGTCGACGCACGCTCATGGTGTCACCGGCAACTTTGCCGCATTGGCGAGATCAGGCACTGGCCATCTTTGCGCGTGACCAGGTCGCAGTCAGCGTGATTCAGGACTCCCCTGGATTTGTGGCCCAGCGCGTATTGGCGATGATCGTCAATATTGCCTGCGACATTGCGCAGCAGCAAATTGCCAGCCCCGCCGACATCGATCGCGCGGTGACCTTGGGGCTTAACTACCCGGCCGGTCCTTTGGCGTTAGGCGACAGCTTGGGGGCAGGCTGCTTACTGGAGATCCTGAACAACATGGGGGCGGTCACTGGTGACATGCGCTATCGACCGAGCCTTTGGTTAAGGCGTCGGGTGCAACTCGGGATGTCTCTGCTGGCGCCCTCGGCGACCGCCTAGTTTTTTGTCTGTTTCCTTAGGTGCTCAGGCAAACCAAAGCAGACCGACCAAACAAAAGCGCCGCAATGCGGCGCTTTTGTTTGCTAGCTGTTGATCTTACTGGGCGGCTTGCACGATGTAGTGCACAGCGGCTGCGATATCTTTGTCACTTGCCCCAGCCAATCCACCGCGGGCAGGCATGACGCCTTTGCCTTTGATTGTGTTTGCAATCAGGGTATCCATGCCCGTTGCGATCAACGGGGTCCAAGCAGCTTTGTCTGCAAATTTTGGTGCGCCTGCCACGCCAGCGTTATGGCATGCCATGCAAGCTTGGCTGTAAATTCGCTTGCCCACTGCCAGGTCGACATCGGCTGTCGGGCTTTCGGCAGCAGCCAACTGTTGGGCGGCATTCGTGCTTGCTCCTGGCAGAGAAGGCGCGCCGGCATCGGATTTAGCGTCTTTGGCTTCCTGGGTCATGGCAGCTGCGACCTGCAAGGTCGCTTGGGCGGGAGCCTCCATGTTGACTTCGGGGAAGTTGCCGCCGGCAGCATTGGCCATGTAGACAACTGCGTTGGCGATTTCGGCATCTGAGAGGTTGGGGTTGCCGCCACGAGCCGGCATGGCGCCTTTGCCCTTGATGGCATTATTAACCATGGCTTGTAGGCCAGTGGCGTTCGGGCCAGCCCAAGCCGCCTGATCTGCAAACTTGGGCGCACCGGCAACACCCGCCATGTGGCAGGCAGCACAGGCGAGGTTATACACCTGCTCGCCAGATCTGATCTGCTCTGCTGCGGTAGCTTGCACAATTTCAAGTTTCGCCACTGGCGCAATGCGCAGGGCAGTGGCTTCTGGGCCGAGTGTGTCCGAACCGGGGGCTTTGCGATCACCGGTGGTGACCCAGCTTGCCAACATAATGAGCACCACAACCGGGATGATGAACGACAGAACCACCGTCACAATCAGTTGCTTCGGGGTTTTTATGATCATTTGGTGGTCTTCCGCGTGCACAGTCTCTCTGTTTTCGGTTTGATTGCTCATAAGACGCCCTGTAGTTGCTATCACAAAATTTCGGGGATTATAGCGGCAATGACCGCGAATACACCAATATCATTGCGATAAATCAAATGAGCGCACAGCGTATAATCACATTCTGGCGCCCGTAGTTCAATGGATAGAATAAGAGTTTCCGAAGCTCTCGATACAGGTTCGATTCCTGTCGGGCGCGCCATATTGTGTCGTCATCCTAGGGTAAACCTAAAGGTGGCGATGGATTAGACTGGTGCCTTGAGTGCCCGGTGAAAATCCGCAAGATACTGCTCAAATGACACGCTGTGGTCGGCTTCAAGCGCTGCTTGAGCTGCAATGGATTCATCGTGTAGCTTGCTCGCCACTTGGCTCTCTGCAGCGCTTAATCCCGCCTTTCTGAAATGTTCTGTGTGAGCTGCCGACAGATTCAGTGCAAATTCGTGAAAGGACTGGCCTTGCTCAAGTGCCGCGAGCACTCGGGCAGATGGGGTTAGGCTGACATCGTTAACCTTATTGACCTGGTCAGCCACGGCCTCGCGATAGGCACCGTCGTTGAGCTGATCGGCGAGCAGGTCTGCGCAACTCGCCACACGCTCAAGCACTTCATTGGCCCATTGTTCGAGCCCAACCGGTATGCCCCCACGCCAGAGGGTGAGGCCGGGCTTTCTGCCTTGAACCACGACCGTGCTGAAATTGCGGTTGCTTTCCATGCAAATGCCATCGTCACCAAACTGCGGGCTGTGCTCGAGCGCACAAAACAGCAGGAACGCATCCATGAAGTGCACGGCTTGGGGTGAGATGCCAGTGGGCTCAAACGGGTCGATGTCCAGGCAACGTACTTCGACGTATTGCACCCCGCGTTGGGCAAGCGCCGTGATCGGTCGCTCGCCTCGACCCGTGGTGCGCTTGGGCCGAATGGTTGAGTAAAACTCGTTTTCTATTTGCAAGAGGTTGCAGTTCAGCTGTACCCACTGACCATCGCGCTGCGTGCCGATGGCCTCATAGGCGGGCCATGGCGTGGTGACTGCCGCGTAAAGCCGATCCAGAAACGTCGGTAAGTCGTTGTAGCAAAGCCTCAGCGTTGACTGCGCTTTGTTCTGGTAACCCAGATCGCTCATGCGCAAGCTCGTTGCCCAAGGCAGGTAAGCGGTGGTCGGGCCAAGTTGTTGCAGTCCATGGTCGGCGTTGGTGCGTAAAAAGTTGGTAGAGACAGCAGGCGAGGCACCAAATAGATACATCAGCAGCCAGCTGTGACGCATAAAGTTGCGGATCAGACTGACGTAGCCGTCCGACTGCGGGTCAGGGCATGCGTTGGGGAACAAGCCTTGGTGGGTCCACAATGCGTCTGGCAAAGAAAAGTTGTAATGCAAGCCCGCAATACATTGCATGAGCTTGCCATAGCGCACGGCAAGCCCACGCCGATAGACATGCTTGAGCATGCCGGTATTGGAGTTTCCGTACCAGGCGATTGGAATGTTGGGTTCAGCAGGCAGCAAAGCGGGCATGGAATGGTTCCACAGCAGCTCATCGCCAAGCCCAGCGGCGGCAAGCCGATGAACCCAGTCCAGCTCATTGCTCACACCTTGTGCGCTGCGGTGCACCCCGGTAATCAATTCCAGCAGTGCCTCCGAGTAGTCTGTGGTGATGTGCGGATGGGTCAATGCGCTACCGAGCGCTTGGGGGTGCGCGCGGGTGGACAGCCAGCCTTGGTGGTCTACACGCAAGCCCTCTTTCTCAATGCCACGCAGGCAACCGGCCAATAAGTCCGCGTCTTGCTTAAGTAGCTCGATGCGTTGGTGTAACTGTGAGGTCAACCGCAATCCCCGGTTCGTCATTAAAATCGCGGTAACCGCGAAAGAGTGTCCGATTGTACGGTACACGCTTTACCTTCTGAGATGGCTCGGATTATTGAGGAGTTCGCTTGTCTGACTGGTCTGTTTTAACGTCACTGGTATTAAAGCGCTTCGGTTTGCTGGTCTGCCTTTTGTTGCTGACCGCGTGCTACCCCACGTATAACTGGCGTGAGCTGCCTGTGGCCGACGGCTTGGCAACCTTGGCTTTTCCTGCCAAGGTTGACACGGCAAAGCGCGACATCCAATTGGCCGGTATGCCAGTGACATTTGTGTTGACCAGCGCTGAAGTCAATGAGCTGGTCTTCTCCATCGGTTGGGCCCAGCTGCCAACGCAAAGTACGCCAGAGCAGCGCGAAGCGGTGCAGCGCACGCTCGTGGACTCCCTGGCTGCCAGCATGAGCAAGCCTGTACCGGCCAGTGCATACGAGGCCGATGTGTTTCGGCTTGAAACCAGTCGTGATGGTCGCGCTTTGGCGATGGTGGCCAGAGTGTTGGTACATTACGACATTGTGATGCGTGTGGTGGCATCTGGGCCGCCAGATAAACTCACGCCAGATCTTGCGCAAGAGTTTATGCGGTCGCTGAAGCTGCGTTAAATGGCTCTAGCAAGCCCAGGTGAATGGCACGCGCAACACACGCCTGACGACCATAGACGTTTAGCTTGCGGCTCGCATTGCACAGGTGGAAATTCACCGTGCGCTCGCTTAAGCCGAGTATGGTTGCGGTCTCCCAGCTGGTCTTACCGCGCGACACCCACGCCAGACATTGCAGCTCGCGCCCGGTTAAAGGTGTTTGGATCATATCGTTAACCTCTGCCTACAAAAAGTAAATGAACAACGGGCAATAGTTTGACTGCACTTGTTCTATTTGTTAATTCGCAAAATCCCGTAACAATTCATTACATTTCTCATGAGCGTCTTGATTTCTGCCTACCTCGCAATGTTGATCCGGTTGATGCCGATGGTCGTGTGTGTCGTCGTGGGCTTTATCTGGGGTCGACGCGATCAGCCTTATCCGACCTCGTTTGTCTCGGCGCTTGTGACCTACGTGGCGATACCGGCGCTGACCTTTCACACCTTGATGACCACGCCACTGGCAGCTAGTACCATGACGTGGGTATTGACAGTGTCTGTGCTGGCGCTACTGGTGGCAGGCGTTGTGGTGGCGGTGGTGCTGCGCTTGTTGGGTCTCTCAGGCCGAGATTTGGGGCAAACGGCGTGGATACCGAATGCGGGTAATCTGGGCTTGCCCATGTCGGAACTGGTGTTTGGCCTTGAAGGCTTGACCATTGCGATTGCATTTTTTGCGGCATCATCATTTGTGAGTTTCACGCTTGGACTGAGATGGCTGACTGGCTCAGCGGGCAAGGTTTGGCGCCAGCCCGTGTTGTGGGCGACGTTGATTGCAATTGGCTTGCGTGCAAGCGATGTGCAAGCGCCAGACTGGTCCTTGGATAGCGCTAAGCTGCTGGGCAGCATGGCAGTGCCCTTGATGCTCGTCACATTGGGTCACACCTTGTCGCAGTTGCCGCGTTCAGGATTTCAGGCCGGTGCGGGTGTCGCAGTGGCGCGATATGTCAGTGGTGTCGTGGTGGCTTTGTTGTTGTTTGCACCGATTGGCATCGATCCTTTCATCGCTGCGCCGATTGCCTTGCAGATGTTGATGCCTTGCGCGGTGAACAGTTATCTATTTGCGCGCTTGCATGGCAGCGCCGGTGATGCGGCTGCGGGCGGGGTTTTGCTGTCAACGCTTGTGTTTTTACTGCTCGCGCCGCTCATGTTGTGGGCCGTTGGGGTCGGCTAGAAAAAATGAGTGCTGATGTTAGAATTCAACGACGGTTTGGCGCCGATTTGCACGATCCGCTTGCGGGCGCCTTAAAAAAATCCAGCTAAAGAGGTCCGTCATGATCAACGCGATCGAATCACCGCAGACCCACATTGAGGCAGGCCAGCAGGCGCAGGCTCTGAGCGTTGCAGCCGGCTCGGTGGGTGTGGTTAAGACTCAGTATTTTGAATTTGAAGAGCCGCTGGCGCTTGCTTCGGGTCAAACCCTGGATCGCTATACATTGGCGGTTCAAACCTATGGCACGCTGAATCAGGACAAATCCAATGCGGTACTGATTTGCCATGCACTGAATGCCTCGCACCACGTGGCTGGCGTATCAGCCGATGACCCTAGCGAAGTTGGCTGGTGGGACAACATGGTGGGCCCTGGCAAGCCGGTCGATACCGACAAGTTCTTTGTGATTGGTGTTAACAACATCGGATCATGTTTTGGGTCGACGGGCCCGGCATCGATTCGACCAGAAACAGGCAAGCCCTGGGGCGCAGCGTTTCCCGTGGTCACGGTTGAAGACTGGGTCATGGCGCAGGCTCGCCTGGCTGATCGGCTGGGCATTGTCAGGTTTGCGGCGGTCATGGGCGGCTCGCTTGGCGGCATGCAGGCCTTGAGCTGGTCGATCACTTGCCCAGATCGGGTGGCCAACTGTGTGGTGATTGCCAGCACGCCGAGGCTCTCGGCTCAGAACATTGGCTTTAACGAGGTAGCCAGGCGTGCCATTATCACAGACCCGGAGTTCTATGGCGGTGACTATTACGCCCATGGCGCAGTACCGAAGCGGGGCTTGTCGGTTGCACGCATGATTGGGCATATCACCTACCTGTCTGATGATGACATGGCAGAGAAGTTTGGCCGCACTCAGCGCGCACCTAACTCGGATGGCGCATGGCGCTACGGTTACGACGTTGAGTTTGAGGTGGAGTCATACCTGCGCTATCAGGGCGAGAAATTCTCCAAGTATTTTGATGCCAATACGTACTTGCTGATTACCCGCGCGCTGGACTATTTTGATCCGGCACGTGCTGAACATGGCGACTTGACGCGTGCGCTGGCACAAACCAAGGCGAGCTTTTTGTTGGTATCGTTCTCCACGGACTGGCGTTTCCCGCCCACCCGATCCCGCGAAATTGTCAAAGCGTTGCTCAACAATGCTGCACCCGTGACGTATGCCGAGATCGATGCGCCCCACGGCCATGATGCGTTCTTGTTGGAAGATGCTAGATACCACGCTGTGGTTCGAGAGTATTTCAAGCGAATCGCCAAGGAGGTTTCCCATGGCCGCTGACACCATGGTGCGCCGCGATTTTGAGCGCATTGGTCGTTGGGTGGATCGAGGCAGCCGTGTGCTCGATCTCGGTTGTGGCGATGGTGCCTTGTTAGGCTACTTGCGCGATATCAAGCAAACGCAGGGCGTGGGCGTCGAGATCAGTGATGACCGCGTGATTGCCTGCGTTGAGCGTGGTGTGGATGTTATCCAGCAAAACCTGGACGATGGCCTGGCCATGTTTGGTGACCAGCAATTCGATACCGTGGTGTTGTCACAAACCTTGCAGGCTGTGCGTCAGACCGAGCATGTGCTCAGAGAGATGGTGCGCGTGGGTCGAACAGGGGTAGTGTCGTTTCCAAACTTTGGTTACTGGCCCCATGGTTGGTCGATCCTCAATGGACGCATGCCAGTGACGGGTCAGATGCCGTACGCTTGGTACAACACCCCCAACATTCATCTGTGCACACTGAAGGATTTTGAAGATTTGTGCGCCAAGCTGGGTTTGCGCATTCTGGAGCGTGTGACTTTTAGCCCAGACAGCGAAGTCAAGTGGCTACCTAGCTGGCGCGCCACGTTGGCCTTGTATCGGTTTACCGACCAGAGCCGTGCAGCGGGTGGTTCACGTTGAACTTCAGCAGCATCTATTTCGGTCACCGCGTTGCGCCACTGCTGTTGCTTGGCTTTGCCAGCGGACTGCCGCTGGCGTTGACCGGTGGTACCTTACAGGCTTGGGCAACCGTTGAGAACGTGTCGCTGCAGGAGATCGGTTTTCTGACGCTGGTTGGCACGGCCTACACGCTGAAGTTCCTGTGGGCGCCGCTCGTTGACCGTTATGTGCCGCCACTGTTGGGGCGACGTCGAGGCTGGATGGCCATCACGCAAGTGCTGCTGGCATTCGGATTGATCGCCATGGGGTTGTTGTCACCAGCCGATTCGCTGGGGCCTTTGGCACTCTTGGCGGTGTTGGTGGCGTTTTTCTCGGCCACGCAAGACATTGCCTTTGATGCTTATCGAACCGATGTGCTGCGACCGACTGAGCGTGGTGCTGGCGCGGCTTTGTCGGTGTTGGGCTATCGACTGGCGATGCTGGTGTCTGGTGGCTTGGCTTTGATTGTGGCAGACCAGTGGCTTGGTTGGGGTCAGACCTATGCGCTCATGGGTGGCTTGATGCTCGTGGCGGTGATTGCCACCTTATGGGCACCAGAGCCTGAGCACCCCGGACATGCACCCGTGTCCCTTGGCGAGGCTGTGGTCGAGCCCTTCAAGGAGTTTTTTTCCCGGCCCCAAGTATGGATGCTGCTATTGCTCATTGTGCTGTACAAGCTTGGAGATGCCTTTGCTGGTGCTTTGTCAACGACCTTTTTGATTCGTGGAGCGGGCTACTCGCCCACTGAGGTCGGTACGGTCAACAAACTGCTTGGGCTCGCGGCCACCATCGTGGGTGCACTCACGGGCGGCGCGTTGCTGGCCAAGCTCGGCTTGTATCGGTCGCTGATGGCGTTCGGGATTTTGCAGGCAGTATCAAATTTTGGGTACTGGCTCATTGCCGTGGGTCCGCAAAGCATTTGGCTGATGGCTTTTGGGGTTGGGCTAGAGAACCTGTGCGGTGGCATGGGCACGGCTGCCTTTGTGGCTTTGCTCATGGGGCTGTGTAACCATCAGTTTTCTGCCACGCAGTTTGCTTTATTGTCGGCGCTCTCTGCCGTGGGTAGAACCTACTTGGCCGGCCCTTTGACCCCGCCATTGGTTGAATCGTTTGGATGGCCGACGTTTTTTGCCATGACCGTGCTCATCGCATTGCCTGGATTGTGGCTGTTGTGGCGCCGGCGTCAGGAGATTGATGCGCTCGATGAGCGAGCCCGGGCGCAAGCCGCGGGTGATGAGTGATCTGTGGCTGGTGATCCGCGACGAGTGACCAATGACTAGCGTCTCGTTTGTGGCACCACCAGGACATCGCACTTAAGGTTGTTCAGCAGTGTTTCAGCGACGCTGCTCATGGCCGTTCGCACCACGCCCGTTGCACCCTGGGTGCCCATGACAACCAGTTCAATGTCGTGTGAGTCCACATAAGAGGGCAACAGCTGTTCTGCGATGCCGTGCTCAATGACGTACGGGGGAGTCACACTGTTTTGCCCAAGCGTTGAACGTAGAAAATCAGTCGCCGTTTGTTTCAATGCTTTTGTCTCTTCTGCTACCGTGGGTTCATCGAGTTGATAAATCCCCGCCACTTGATCAAATGCATGGTAGAGCGTCGGTGGCACTTCACCGCACAGGCGCATGGCCGCTAGCAACGCTTGGCGTGAGCCTTCAGAGAAGTCCGTGGCCACCACAGTCCGGGCGTAAGGCCCAAAGGGCCGTGCTCGTACCACGAGTAACGGCGTCGTGGTTCGGCGGGCCAGGCGTTCAACCGTGTTGCCCACCAAAATGCGGCCCAGCGTTTCGTCACGCGCAGTGCCAGCCACAATCAGGCTGCATTGGTATTGATTGGCAATTGCTTCGATCACTTCGATTGGGTTGCCGGTTTCAACCCGCACATCCAGATCAACGTTTGCATGGGATAGGTCTGCGCGCAAGCGCTTTTGGGCTTGTGCGATGTGTTCTTCTTGAAGGCCGCGCCAGGCCGCTTGGGTCAGTTTGGTGAGCCATGGGGTGTCCATCACATTGAGCGCAATCAGGGAGACGCCTTGGCTTTTGGCGATGCTCACGGCCCGATCCATTGCGCGGTCACAGCGCGCGCTCAGGTCAGTGATCAGCAGGATGGGGCCGGTATCGTGGGCTGGTTTGGTCATGGTGCACCTTAGCTCGACGCAACGATCTTTTGCCAAGCATCGCGAACATTTTTTAAGAACTTCTGCTTAAGTTGACATCGTAGTCGATCGTCAATGGCGCATGGTCTGAATAGCGCTCATCTTTATAAATCTCTGTGTGTCTGGCCGTCGCGGCGACGCCAGGCGTGGCAATCTGGTAGTCAATGCGCCAGCCAACATTCTTGGCCCAGGCTTGGCCACGATTGCTCCACCAGGTGTAATGTTCCTCGTCTGGCTTGAGTTGTCGAAAGACATCAACAAACCCGATGTCATCGAAAACGTGCGTCAGCCACGCGCGCTCTTCAGGCAAGAAGCCGGAGTTTTTACGGTTGCCACGCCAGTTTTTTAGGTCGATTTCTTTGTGCGCGATGTTCCAGTCACCGCAAACAATAAACTCGTGTCGGGTGCTTTTGTGTTCGTCCATGAGACGCTTGAGCCATGGTGCAAATGCTTCCAGAAAACGCATTTTCACGGCCTGGCGCTCGTCACCGCTTGAGCCCGATGGCAGGTAGGCGCTGACAATGGTCAGGCCAGGCCAGCGCGCGCTAATTAGGCGCCCCTCGCGGTCAAACTCCTCAATGCCCATACCAATGCCGATATCGAGCTCGACCGCTTGCGCAACTTGCCGCGTGTAGATGCCCACCCCGCTGTAGCCTTTCTTTTCAGCGCAGTGAAAGTGGCCGTCGTAATTGCTTGGCTTTCGTAACGCTGCATCGAGGTCGGTTTCGTGCGCTTTGACCTCTTGAAGGCAGACCACATCAGGCTGGTATGTCTCTAGCCATTGTGGCAAGCCTTTACGGAAGGCTGAACGCAGTCCATTGACGTTTAGGGATGTGACACGAAGCAACTCCATCTCCAATGTAATAATTGCAGTTGTTAAAACCGAGGCGCCAACCAAAACAGGGTTAAGGACTCACTCATGACCAATTCACCATCTGCTTCAAACCGCGAATTATTTGTCGACTTTGCTTTGCAAGAGGGCGTATTGCGATTTGGCGAATTCATGACCAAGTCGCACCGTCTGAGCCCGTACTTCTTTAACGCCGGTCTTTTTAATCACGGCGCCAGCGTCGGGCGTCTTGGTCAATTTTACGCACAAGCGCTGATTGATGCGGGCATTGAGTTTGACATGCTCTTTGGCCCCGCTTACAAAGGCATCCCGCTGGCCACCACGGCTGCGATCGCGTTGTCTGGGCATTCAGCGCTTGCAGGGCGCAGCGTACCATTTGCATTTAATCGCAAAGAAGCCAAAGATCATGGCGAAGGTGGCATGCTGGTTGGTGCTCCGCTGTCAGGCAAGGTGGTCATTATTGATGATGTAGTGACCGCTGGCACCTCCGTCAATGAGTCGGTGGACATCATCCGTGCGGCGGGCGCTCAGCCCGTGGCGGTGCTGATCGCGCTTGACCGCATGGAGCGCGCGGGTGCTGAGGGTAATTTGTCAGCCGATTCGGCCGTGCAAGAAGTCGCGCGCCGCCATGGCATGCCCGTGGTGACCATTGCCACCCTGGAGGATATTCTCTCGGTTATCCGGGGGCGCGCTGAGTTCGCGCAGCATGAGCCCGCGGTTGTGACTTACCGCGAGCGTTACGGCATCTAGCTGTCGAGCTTTTGTTTGAGCAGTTCGTTGACCTGGGCCGGGTTGGCCTTGCCTTTGGCAAGCTTCATGATTTGGCCCACCAGCGAGTTAAAAGCTTTTTGCTTGCCTGCACGATACTCGTCAACAATGGCGCCATGATTGGCGATGACTTCGTCAACCATCGCCGCGATCGCGCCTGTGTCACTGATCTGCTTTAAACCCTTGGACTCAATAATTTGGTCGGGGTCTTTCTCCTCGGTGCTCCACATTTGTGCGAACACGTCACGGGCGATTTTGTTGGAAATCGTGCCGTCGATGATGCGCACAAGCAGCTTAGCCAACTGCTCTGGACTGAGCGGGCACTCAGACAATCCGATATCATCGCGGTTTAACGCAGCCGAGACTTCACCCATGAGCCAGTTGGCTGCGAGCTTTCCTTGGCCAGCCGGCAAAGCCTTGGCCAGCGTCTCGAAATACTTGGCAGCCGCAGGGTCTTGGCAAATCTGCGCGGCATCCATGGACGAGAGCCCCATGTCTTTGACAAAGCGTTCGCGCATTTGCTCAGGCAGCTCGGGCATGCTGGCGCGAATTTCATCAATCCATGTTGAGGTGATTACCAGCGGCGGCAGATCGGGGTCCGGGAAGTAGCGGTAATCATGCGCATCCTCTTTGCTACGCATGCTGCGTGTCTCGTCTCGGTCAGCATCGTACAGGCGTGTTTCCTGCACCACGGTGCCGCCATCTTCGATCACTTCAATTTGTCGCTGAACTTCAAAAAGGATCGCGCGCTCGAGAAACCGGAATGAGTTGACGTTCTTGGTTTCGGTGCGAGTGCCAAACTCTTTTTGACCGAAAGGTCTGACAGAAACGTTGGCATCAATGCGAAATGAGCCTTCCTGCATGTTGCCATCGCACACGCCAAGCCACGTTACTAGTGCATGCAGTGCTTTGGCGTAGGCAACCGCTTCAGCGGCCGATCGCATGTCGGGCTCAGACACAATCTCCAATAGCGGCGTGCCTGCTCGGTTTAAGTCAATGCCGGAGCAAGGCTTGCCATCGGGACCCACAAAATTCTCGTGTAGTGATTTGCCGGCATCCTCTTCAAGGTGTGCCCGCGTCAATGCAAATGTGCGTGGCTCATCGCCCACAAAACAGTTGATGGAGCCACCAGAGACGACCGGGACTTCATACTGACTGATCTGATAGTTTTTAGGCAAATCTGGATAGAAGTAGTTTTTGCGTGCAAAGATCGAGCGTGGCGCGATGTGCGCGCCAATGGCCAACCCAAAACGGATGGCGTGTGCGACCGCCTGACGGTTCAGTACCGGCAATGATCCTGGCAATGCCATGTCAACTTCATTGGCTTGCGTGTTGGGTGAGGCGCCGTACCGCGTGGCACTGCGGGAAAAAATCTTACTATTGGTGCGCAGCTGTACGTGCGCCTCTAGTCCGATGACGACTTCCCACTTCATGCTGCACCTCCGGGACGACGAGTGTGCCAGTGTGTGACTTGCTGGTAAGCGTTGGCAATGGCCAGCATTCGACCTTCATCAAAGTAGTTGCCAATCATCTGTAAGCCAACTGGCAGTGGTTGGCCACGATGGCCAGGTGCAAAACCGCATGGAATCGACATCCCGGGCAAGCCCGCGAGGTTGACGCTCAGCGTGTAGATGTCGCTGAGCCATTCGGCTGTGGCATCTTTGGCAACGCTGCCAATGGCAGGCGCCACGGTCGGGTTGACCGGTCCCATGATCACGTCGCATTGATCCGCAAACGCCGCTTGAAATCCTTGAGCAATCAGACGGCGCACGCGTTGCGCTTTGAGGTAGTAGGCGTCGTAGTACCCGTGCGACAGTACGTAGGTACCGATCATGATGCGCTTGCGTACTTCGTCACCGAACCCTTCGGCGCGTGCGCGCGCGGTCATGTCCTCGAGATCGGTGTAGTCGCTGGTCCGATGCCCGTAGCGCACGGCATCGTAACGCGCGAGGTTGCTTGATGCCTCTGCTGGCGCGATAACGTAGTAGGCGGGAATTGAATAGGCGGTGTTGGGCAACGAAATATCAACGCGTATGGCGCCTAGCGCTTCAAACTCGCTGAGCGCAGCCTCGATGGCCGCACCCACATCGCTGTTTAAGCCTTCACCAAAATATTCCTTTGGCACGCCAATGCGCAATCCCGCCAGTGGTTTGCTGCCCGCAAAGCTTGCCGCGTGCTGTTGGTATTCGGCCAGAATGCGCCCTGGCGCGTTGGCCACGCCTTGGCAGGTTTCGATGCTGGTGGCGTCGTGTACGTCAAAGCCACTGACTGTATCGAGCAGCAAGGCCAAGTCCTCGGCGCTGGTGGCCAGGACACCGGCTTGATCCAGACTAGAGGCATACGCAATCATGCCAAAGCGAGATGCGACGCCATAGGTGGGTTTGATGCCGCAGATGCCGCATAGCGCAGCTGGCTGCCGGACCGAGCCACCCGTGTCCGTGCCTGTGGCGCCAAGCACGAGTCCGGCTGCCACCGCCGCAGCTGAACCGCCAGACGAGCCGCCGGGCACGACCTCATGATCCCAGGGGTTAAGTACCGGGCCGGTGGCGGCGTGCTCGTTACCCGAGCCCATGGCAAATTCGTCACAACTGAGTTTGCCCAGGCTAACCGTGCCAGCAGCACGCAAGGCTTTCACCACGGTGGCTTCAAAGGGGCTCAGATAGCCGGCCAGCATTTTGCTGCTGGCCGTGGTGCGCCAACCTTCGGTCACAAAGATATCCTTGTGCGCAATGGGTGTGCCAAGCAGCAGGCTGTTCTCGCCTTGGGTGAATTGTGCGTCGGCGTTACGGGCCTGCGCCAAACTTAGTTCGTCATTGATGTCCACGAATGCATTTAGACCAATTTGATCTTTGGCTTCTTGAAGTAACGCCGTGGTCGCTTCTTGGACAGAGAACTTGCGCTCAGACAGCCCGGCCCTAAATGCGCGGATAGTCGGAAAATCTCTCAGGAATCTGCTCATGGGGTTCACTCGATCACGCGGGGCACAAGAAAGACGCCTGACTCGCGGGCCGGGGCGTTTTGCATGAAACGGTCACGCATGGCCTCATCATTGGTTGGCAATGCCACGTCATCACGCAGGCGCAGCCCCACCTCACCAATGGCCGATAGTGGGTGAGCAAGTGGTTCAACACCGTCGGTGTCGATCGACTGCAACTGTTCGATAAGACCCATCACCTGATTCAGTTCAGTCTGCAGCGCTGGCACTTCAGTTTGCTTGATGTGCAACCTGGCTAGTCGCGCAATGCGGGTCACGTCGCTTTCAGTCAATGCCATAATGGGAAATCCCTTAGCCTGTCGCTGCCTTGCAGGCAAGCGGTATCAGTACGTGAAACCCACAATTATAAGTTATCATTTAATGCTAGTCGGCAACCGATGCCGTTCCTGTTTTTACAGGTTGAGCGTCTGGCGTTTGCCGCAAGGTTTCCGGGTTCAGGTTTGCGCTTGTTGCCCGGCTGATCCCCCCCCCTTTTTTACGGCTACTTTTGCATGTTCGGATTCCTGCGCAGTTACTTTTCTAGCGACATGGCCATTGACCTCGGCACGGCCAACACGCTGATCTACGTTCGTGGCAAAGGCATTGTGCTTGACGAGCCTTCCGTGGTCGCGATTCGGCACGAAAGCGGTGGCGGTGGCAAACGCATTATTCAGGCCGTTGGTCGCGAGGCCAAGCAGATGTTGGGCCGCGTGCCAGGCAACATTGAAGCGATCCGCCCGATGAAGGATGGCGTGATTGCTGACTTCACGGTCACCGAGCAGATGCTCAAGCAGTTCATCCGAATGGTGCACCCGCGCAATATATTTGCCCCGAGTCCCCGAATCATCGTGTGTGTGCCCTGCGGTTCTACCCAGGTTGAGCGCCGCGCCATTCGTGAGTCGGCGCTTGGTGCAGGTGCCAGCGAGGTTTATCTGATTGAAGAGCCCATGGCAGCTGCCATTGGTGCTGGCTTAAACGTCTCAGACCCTAGCGGTTCGATGGTGGTCGACATTGGTGGTGGCACGACAGAGGTCGCCGTGATTTCGCTAGGCGGCATGGTCTACAAAGGCTCGGTGCGAGTGGGTGGTGACAAATTTGATGAAGCCATCGTTAATTACATCCGTCGCAACTACGGCATGCTGATTGGTGAACCAACGGCCGAGCTGATCAAAAAAGAAATCGGTTCAGCATTCCCGGGTTCTGAAGTTCGCGAGATCGAGGTCAAGGGACGTAACCTGGCTGAGGGTGTGCCGCGCAGTTTTACGGTGTCTTCGAATGAGATTCTGGAGTCATTAACTGACCCACTGAATCAGATCGTTTCCGCGGTCAAGATTGCCCTGGAGAACACGCCGCCCGAACTCGGTGCCGACATTACCGACAAGGGTATTGCACTGACTGGCGGTGGCGCTTTACTGGCTGATCTCGATCGCTTGCTGCAAGAAGAGACTGGTTTGCCCGTGGTGGTGGCCGAAGATCCGCTGACTTGCGTGGTGCGTGGATGTGGTGATGCTTTGGAGCATTTGGAAAAGCTCGGTGCCATTTTTATTGACGACTAGGATCGAACGGTGAGGGATGCCTCACATCGCCCACCCTGCAAGTGCAGTTTGCCTACAAACTTGTTTAAAAGCGGCTAGCCATGGCTCGCAAAGTTGATCTTGAGCTGTTTCGGCGTAGTGTGCCGGCTGAGGTCAAGCTCGTTCTGCTTGGCTTGATATGCATCGTTCTGCTGGTGGTGGATGCCAATTCGCGTTTGCTTGACCCAGTGCGCAAAGGCTTGGGTGTTGCGCTCTACCCGTTTCAGCGTGTGGTCATGTTGCCTCGTGACGCCGTCACGCTGGTGCAGGACTACAGCAACGCTGCTCGATTATTGCAGCAGGAAAGCGATGATTTGCGACGCCAGCGCATCGAGTTGTCACAAGTGGTGACCAACGCAGCACAGTTAGTCACTGAAAACGAACAGCTACGTCGTTTGCTTGGCGTGGTTGAACAGCGCCCGGCTTACCCGACGGTGGTGGTCGAAGTCCTTTATGAGCCCGTGACTCCATACAGGCGTCGTTTAGTCTTTAACAAAGGCAGCCAAGATGGTGTCGCGCCTGGCATGCCCGTCATCGACGAGGGTGGCGTGGTGGGCCAAGTGATCCGTGTGACGCCTTTTTCTGCTGAAGCAGCCATGCTCACGGATGAAGACCTCGCCATCCCCGTGCAACTCTTGCGCAATGGCCTGCGGCTGATTGCTTTTGGTTCGACTGTGCCCGGCAAAATTGAGGTGCGCTACTTTTCCTCAGACGCTGATATCCGTGTGGGCGATGTACTGGTGACCAGCGGCGTGGGTGGTGGCTTTCCATCGGGGCTCTCGGTGGCCACGGTTCAAAGTGTGGAGCGTGACGCGGCCTCTGGCTTTGCACGCGCATTGGCTGAGCCCACGGCCTACCCCGAGCGGTATCGTCATTTTTTGGTGCTGAAAGTGCCAGTGCAGGATCTGAGCAACACAAACACAAAGAGCACAGCCCCGCAAACCTCAGCCCCAGATACCCAAGTTCCTCAGGGGGAGCCAGCTGATGCGTCGCGCTAGAGACCCGGATTTAAGTAGCGGCCTCTTGCGCACGGTTGGCATGGGTGCTGATAGCCGTGATGTGCACACGGATGGCTGGGTTGTCTGGGGCTCGATCCTGCTGATATTTCTGCTCAGCCTTTTGCCTTGGCGCTTGACGACCTGGGCGCCAGATCTTTTGATGTTGGTTCTGGCCTTTTGGGTGGTGCATGAGGGCAGTAAGGTGGGGCTAGTCACCGGTTTTGTGTTCGGGCTTTTAATGGACGTTCATGATGCCGGCCCGCTCGGTCAATATGCCTTGACCTATGTGCTGGTCTGTTACGGAGCAGTGGTGCTCAGGCGCCGCATGCTGCGCTTTAATCTGTGGCGTCAGGCGATCCACATGTTGCCGGTGTTTGTCTTGGCACGTACCTTTACCCTGGTGCTGACCGCTTGGTTGATGGGCATGTGGCCCGGCTGGTGGTGGCTTGCGGGTGTTTTGGTTGCATCGGCGCTGTGGGTGCCAGTAGCATGGATTCTTTTGTTGCCAGGCAATCGCCTGGCAGCCATGAACTCTCAGACAGATTGAAGTGTTAAACGCCTATGTTTGATTTTAAGAATGCCAATGAACGTGAACGCAGCCGCTTTGGCCTACGAGTCTGGGTGGCTGGCGTCGTTGTGTTGTTGGCGTTTGGTTTGCTCGGGTGGCGGTTATGGGTGTTGCAAGTGCAGCAGCATCAGGGCTTGCTGCAACGTGCTGACAGTAACCGGACTGCGGTTGTGCCGATACCGCCGCGTCGCGGTGAAATTCTTGACCGCAACGGTGAAGTACTCGCGCGTAATTATCTGAGCTACACGCTCGATGTGGTGCCGGGTCGAGTGGGCTCAATCGAAGACTTGCTTGCTAATTTAGAGCGCGTGGTTGCAATGTCGGACCGACAAAAGCGGCAATTTGATCGGCGGCTGCGTGAGTCCGGGCCCTTTGCGCAGGTGCTGTTGCGTAATGACTTGTCCGATACCGAGGCCGCTTTTTTTGCGGTTCAGGCGTTCCGGTTTCCGGGTGTTGAGCTCAAGGCGCGGTGGGTCAGGCAGTATCCGCAGGGTGAGACCGCTGCCCACGTCGTGGGCTATGTGGGCCGAATTTCTGAGCGAGATTTGCAAGTGCTTGACGCTGAGAACAAACTTGGCAACTACCGTGGTACCGATATCATTGGTAAGAAAGGCATTGAGAAATCCTGGGAACACCAACTTCATGGCCAAACTGGTATTGAGTCGCTTGAAGTAACTGCTAGAGGCCGACCGGTGCAAACACTGCATCGCATTGATCCGGCCCCAGGTGCAGACTTGACACTGTCGCTTGATCTACGCTTGCAGCGAGTGGCTGAAAAAGCCTTTAAGGGTCAGCGCGGTGCCTTGGTGGCAATTGATCCAAACAATGGCGAGATTTTGGCGTTCGTGTCGCAACCATCGTTTGACCCGAATCTGTTTGTCGATGGCATCGATCATGAGAGCTGGAAACAGCTGAACGAATCTGAAGACAAACCTTTGATCACGCGTCCGGTGTATGGCACCTATCCGATTGGTTCCACCTACAAGCCGTTTGTTGCACTAGCCGCCCTGGCCTTAGGCAAACGCACCGCCCAGACAAAAATTTATGACCCGGGCTATTACGAGATGGGTAAAACCCGGTTTCGAAATGCAGGCTCCGCCCATTTCGGTCAGGTGGATGTCCACAAGTCGTTGGTGGTCTCATCCGATGTGTACTACTACTCTCTTGCTGAAAGCATCACGATTGACGCCTTGCATGACTTCATGAAGCCATTTGGGTTTGGTCAGCAGACTGGTGTTGATCTCGTGGGTGAACGAACCGGTATCTTGCCTTCTACGGCCTGGAAGAAGTCAGCGTTTCGGGAGCCGGAGCAACAACGGTGGTATCCGGGTGAAACCGTGTCGGTTCTGATTGGCCAGGGTTACAACGCGTTTTCTTTGATGCAGCTTGCGCAGGCTACCGCGGTACTCGCCAACGGAGGCACGTATTACCGGCCGAGCTTGGTACGGGCTTTTAGGCCTAGCGGCGCTGCAACGCCACGGGCTGTTGAGGCTGAGGTCATGCATACCATCGAGCTGGACCCCAAAGCCGTTGATGCGGTTCGTAACGCTTTGGTTGGTGTCACCAAAGTGGGAACGGCTCGGCGAAGCTTTGCCTCTGCGCCCTATGAGGTGGCTGGTAAGACTGGCACGGTTCAGTTGTTTAACCTCAAGGGGGCCAAGTACAAGCGTGATGAGGTTGACGAACGGCTGCGGGATCACTCTGCCTTCATGGGTTATGCGCCCGCAAAAAACCCGACCATTGCTTTGGCTGTGCTCGTGGAAAATGGCGGCTGGGGCAGTGAAGTGGCTGCCCCCATTGCCAGGGCGGTGTTTGATGCCTGGCTAATGCCCGACACAAGCGAGGTGGCTCGTCGCGATTTGGGTGTGGTGGCCCGATGATCAGTATTTTTAATTGGTTGATTCGAGGCTTGCGTGCAATCGATTGGCCATTGCTGCTCATTGTGGTCTGTTTGTCCGGTATTGGTTTGTTGGTGATGCACTCTGCTGTTGGTGGCACGGGTTGGCGCTACGCCGACCAAAGCCGTTACTTTATGGTTGCACTCATCCTCATGTGGATCATTGCGTTGGTGCCGCCTCAGTGGCTTGCGCGACTCGCGCCCCTTATGTATGGCACCGGGCTCTTGCTGCTAGTGGCTGTGATGTTCGTGGGCGACACCAGCAAAGGGGCTACGCGGTGGCTTGATTTGGGGTTTGTCCGGCTGCAGCCATCTGAAATCATGAAAATAGCGCTGCCGCTTTTGTTGGCCTGGTATTTCCAGCAGCGAGAAGGCAAGCGCAATCCGCTGGATTACCTGATCGCTTTGGCGATGGTGGCGCTCCCCTTTGCCCTGATCGTGCGCCAGCCCGATCTCGGAACGGCACTGCTGGTCGCTTCAGCTGGATTTTTTGTGATGTATTTTGCGGGCCTGTCCTTTAAGTTGCTCGTGCCAGTGGCCGTGGCTGGCGTGATCGGTCTTGGCTTGGTGCTGGTCTATGAAGATACCCTGTGTGCGCCGGAAACTGACTGGGTGGTGTTGCATGACTATCAAAAGGGTAGGGTTTGCACATTGTTAGACCCAAGCAAAGATCCCTTGGGCAAGGGATTTCACACAATTCAGTCAACCATTGCGGTGGGCTCTGGTGGCTTGTATGGCCGGGGCTATATGGAGGGCACGCAGGCGCAGCTTGACTTCATTCCTGAGCGCACCACGGACTTTGTGTTTGCTGTGTTTGCCGAGGAGTTCGGTCTGTATGGATCGATTACGTTGCTGTTTTTGTTCTTGTTGTTGATTGCGCGGGGGCTGGTGATTGCAACGCGCTCGAACACGACGTTTTGTCGGCTAACAGCCGGCAGCCTGACACTGGTGCTGTTTGTGTATGTGTTTGTCAACATCGGCATGGTGATTGGCATCCTGCCCGTGGTTGGTGTGCCCTTGCCGTTTTTTAGTTACGGTGGTACTGCTTTGCTGACGCTCGCCATCGCGTTGGGTATCTTAATGAGCGTCAGTGGTCACCGTGATGCGGCGTTGGCCAACAAATGAGCAATGGGTTTGGGTAATCCGTAATTGGCAAGATCGGTCAAGGCCACCCAACGTTGATTGTTTGCCAGCATGGGCAGCGTTGCCGGTGCTGTGCTTAGCGACAGCCGCCAAGTCGTGATGACCATGCGAAAGTGCGTCAGCTCATGGGCAAAGCTCGCCATGCGCGCAGGCTCACCAAGCGCGAACTGTTTGGCTACATCGATGTCAGTCGGCAGGCACCACAAGCCACCCCACACACCAGAGGTGGGGCGCTTTTCCAATAAAACATGGTCGTGACAGGTCAGCCACAGCAAGCTGATGTCGCGTATGGGTTTGTCTTTCTTGTGACAAACCTTCACAGGAAACTGTTCAGGCCTGCCGAGTTTGAAAGCAGCACAGCTCGACCTCAGAGGACAAATGTCGCACTTTGGTTTGCTGCGCAGGCAAACCGTTGCACCCAAATCCATCAAGCCTTGTGTGTATCTTGCCATTGCGTCAGGCTCGCGCTGCAGATGCTTTGCGGTTGGCACTTCTCGTTGTGCGATTTGCCAAAGGGCTTTGGTGGTTGTGGCTTGGGTGATTTCATCATCGATGGCGAAGTGCCGCGTCATGACGCGTTTGACGTTGCCATCGAGGATGGTTGCTCTTTCGCCATAACAAAACGCGGCAATCGCCGCCGCAGTCGAGGCGCCAATGCCTGGCAATGTTTGTAAAGCTGCGGCAGACCGAGGAAACTGGCCCTCAAACTGAAGCACGACTGTCTGGGCGCATGCATGCAGGTTGCGTGCACGCGCGTAGTAGCCGAGCCCAGCCCAATGCACAAGCACCTCGTCGATGTCGGCTTGGGCCAACTCGAGAACATTTGAGAAACGCGTTAGAAACCGCTGGTAGTAGCCGATGACCGTGCTGACTTGAGTCTGTTGCAGCATGATCTCTGATAGCCAGACACGGTAAGGATCTCCAGTATTCTGCCAGGGCAGGTTGTTGCGACCATGGGCTCGTTGCCAGTTAACAATGCGAACGGCTAATCGAGCGCTAGCCATGAAACTAATAACGTGTGTGACGCGTGACAGACCAGCGTGCCGAGAATGCACCCAGGCCGACGGCAGCCAGCACATAAGCCACCAAGGCCAGGTGCCCGGGTAGATGTAATGCAAACAAGGCATCGTAGGTGCGTGACAGGCTACTCAACGCGTCATTTAGCGGGTTTAGCGCGAGGCTTGCCAGCCCAATGGCAATCATGGCGGCGATGGCGCATGTGATGCCACCCTGATAGAGAAATGGCCGACGCACAAACGATTCGGTCGCGCCCACTAAGCGTGCCACCGCGATTTCCTCGCGCAGCGACAATGCCTGCATCCGCACCGTATTAAAGACCGATGCCAGCACAACCAACACGATGATGAAGGTCACCATCGCCAGAGCAATGTTGCCAATTCTCAATAGGGCTTCAATGCGCTGTACCCAGATGCTGTCAAGTTGCACAAACCCAACGCCATCGAACTTTTCCCATTGGCGGGCAAGCACATCGGCGTTGTTTGCCATCTCTTGGTCCGCCACGATGGTGACGCTGACCGCGTGTGGCAGCGGATTGTTTGGCAGTGCGTCAAGGGCTTGACGCCAAGCGTCATTGGTTTGTAGGTTCTGATATGCCTTCTCTTTTGGGATCAGTTCAATTCCAAGCACCACCGGGTCGTTACGCTGGCCGATGGTTTTCGCGACGGCCTGCGCCTGCGCAAGGCTTGCCTCGGGTGTCATGAAGATGGTGAGCGCTGGGTTGGCTGAGACATGTTGGGTCAAGGGTTGCACCGATAAGAGGATGGATGCACCAAGCAAGGGCAAAACCAGAGCCATGGCAATCACGGCAACGTTGGTGACAAACGAGAATGGCTGGCCGATTAGCCGGCGCCAAGTCACGGCGAGCGCATAGCGATGGTGTTCAAGCAACTGCTTCATGATGTCTTTGACACCGGAAAATCACGAAAACGTCCGGGCTCAACCACGAACACGCGCTGCGCATATTGGGCCATTAGGTCCTCATCGTGCGTGGCGACCAAGGTGGTGACACCGACCTGATTAAAGTCTCTGAAGACTGACATCACCTTGCGCGCGGTCTCGCGGTCAAGGTTGGCGGTTGGCTCATCGGCAATGAGCAATGCGGGTCGATTGACGATGGCGCGCGCAATTGCCAAGCGCTGCTGCTCGCCACCTGAAAGCGAGATCGGATTGGCTTGTTCTTTGCCAGTTAGCCCGACTTTTTGCAGGGCTGCGCGCGCCCGCGCTCGCGCCACACTGGTTGGTTGGCCAGACACGGCCAGTGGCAGCATGACATTGTCTAGGGCACTGCGGTCATATAGCAAATGGGTGTCCTGCAAAATCACGCCCACCGCACGGCGCAGGTATGGCCGCGCTCTGGCCGTGATTTGGTCTAGGCGTTGGCCGTTGACGTGAATGCTGCCGCGCGAACAGGGCTCAAGACCTGCAATCAGCTTGAGCAACGTTGACTTGCCCGCGCCCGATGGCCCAGCAATGAATACAAATTCACCAGCCGTGACGGTGAAAGACACATCGTCCAAGATGTGTGCGCCAGGGCCGTAGGATTTTGAGACGTGTTCAAACTCAATCATGGTGGCTACTTAACAGACGTGTTAGTATAAACCCTGGATCTGGCATGAAATTTGCTTGATCACCTGAATGGGGATTTTCCCCCATGCCGGTCTTCCCATGGTGCGGCTACGATCGCCACTACGGGGTTTATGTGAACCCTGATGAAGCGACTGAGTTGTACTGTGATCAATTCTTCGATGGAGCGTGAAATGAAAACTCTGAAATTGGCTGCCCTGGGCGCCGCCTTGTTTGCGACGGCCACAGTGGCACAGGCCGGCCAGACTTTTGATGCAGTCAAACAAAAAGGTTTTGTGCAGTGTGGCGTGTCCACCGGTTTGGCAGGTTTTTCCAACCCAGACAGTCAGGGTAACTGGACTGGCCTTGACATCGATATGTGCCGCGCAGTGGCAGCAACCATGTTTGGTGATGCATCCAAGTTCAAGGTAACGCCCTTGACCCCCGTGCAGCGCTTTACAGCATTGCAGTCAGGCGAAATCGATGTGCTCACCCGTAACACCACCCAGACCCTCACGCGTGACACGACCCTGGGCCTGTACGGCGCAGGCGTGAACTTCTACGATGGCCAGGGCGTCATGGTCAAGAAAGATCTCAATGTGAAAAGCGCCAAGGAACTGGGCGGCGCAACCGTTTGCGTGCAGCCTGGTACTACGACTGAGTTGAACCTGGCCGACTGGTTCCGTGCAAACAACCTGCAGTTCAAGCCCGTTGTGGTTGAGAAGCTCGACGAAACCGTGCGTGCATTCACGGCCGGTCGTTGCGATGCCTTCACCACCGACAAGTCGCAGCTGGCTTCGGTTCGTACCACGTTGCCAAATCCGGATACTTATGTCATTTTGCCGGAAACCTTCTCAAAGGAGCCGCTCGGACCCATGGTTCGTCAAGGCGATGAAGCTTGGTTCAACATCGTGCGCTGGGCCTTGTTTGCAATGATTGAGGCCGAGGAATATGGCATCACATCAAAGAACGTCGAGGACATGCTCAAAAGCACTGATCCTAACGTTCAGCGCATCCTGGGGGTGACGCCGGGCATGGGCAAGAACCTTGGTGTTGACGATAAGTGGGCTTACAACATTGTTAAGCAGATCGGTAATTACGGCGAAAGCTTTGAGCGCAATGTTGGTCAAGGCAGCCCCATGAAGCTTGAGCGTGGTCTGAACGCCACGTGGAAAAACGGTGGCTTGATGTACGGCTGGCCAATCCGTTAATACGACGATGTGATGGCGTAGCGGGTAAACAGGGATTGCCCCTGGCTGTCCCGTTACGCAGGCTGCCTGCCCGAGCAGCTAACCTATTTCTGTGCGGATCTTTATGAGCCAATCATCTACCGGCGTGCCCGTAAAGGCAGCTGGCAAATCGAGACGCGCCTGGAACGACCCAAGGTTCCGAGCGATTTTCTATCAAATCCTGGTGGTGGGTTTGGTAGGGCTTTGTGTTTGGTATCTGGTTTCAAACACACTGCACAACCTGTCGTTGCGCAACATTGCAACGGGTTTCAGCTTTCTGGATCGTGAGGCTGGCTTTGCGATCGGTGAGGCGGTGATTAGCTACACCCCGGCTGACACGTACTCGCGTGCGCTTACGGTCGGGTTACTCAATACCCTGCGGGCGGCGGCGATCGGAATTGTCCTGGCGACCATTCTGGGCACGATAATAGGTATCGCGCGTTTATCGAGCAATTGGCTGGTGGCCAAGCTGGCGAGCGTCTATGTTGAAGTAATGCGCAATGTGCCGCTGTTGCTGCAATTGTTTTTCTGGTACGCCCTGATTGCCGAGAATTTGCCGGGCCCGCGCCAGGCATTGAATCCGATGCCAGGCGTCTTTCTATCAAACCGTGGATTAAAGTTCCCTTCGCTAGAAGGTGACGGCCTGACGTGGCTGGCGGGCGGGTTTGTGTTTGCAGTCTTGGCGATATTGGTGCTGGCCAACTGGTCTAGCCGCCGGCAAGAGCGCACTGGTCAAGTCTTTCCGATTTGGCGAGCGGCCATTGGCTTGTTGATTGCGTGTCCCTTGCTGGCTTGGGGTGCAAGCGGTGCGCAACTTGCGCTAAACGTCCCGGTTTTGCAAGGCTTTAACTATCAGGGTGGTTTGACGCTGACACCTGAGTTCGCAGCGTTGCTGCTGGGTTTGGTGATTTACACCGCGGCCTTTATCGCCGAAGTCGTACGATCGGGCATCCAAGCGGTCAGCCGTGGGCAGTGGGAGGCAGCTGAATCGCTTGGCTTGCGCCGCAGTCTGGCCTTGCGGCTCGTGGTGTTGCCACAAGCACTGCGAGTCATCATTCCGCCGATGACTAGCCAGTATCTGAACTTAACCAAAAATAGCTCGCTGGCGGTTGCGATCGGCTATCCAGATTTGGTGTCTGTGGTAAACACCACCATGAACCAGACGGGCCAAGCCATCGAGGGCATCATGCTTATCATGGCGGCCTATCTGACCGTGAGTTTGTCGATATCGTTTTTCATGAACTGGTACAACGCACGGATTGCGTTGGTGGAGCGTTGACCATGGCCACAGAACCCATGAAGACCGCTGTTAGCCGTGAGGCTCCCGTCAGTCAAATCGGGGCGGTTGGCTGGATGCGGCAGAACTTGTTTTCCAGTCCATTTAACAGTGTGTTGACGCTGCTATCGGGCTGGTTGTTAGTAATTGCTGTCCCGGCGCTTTTTGAATGGGCGTTTTTCCAGGCCAAGCTGACGGCCGCCAACGGTCTGGAGTGCCACGAGGCCTCTGGCGCCTGTTGGGCGTTCATTGTGGAAAAGCACCGCCTGATTTTGTTTGGTACCTATCCGTTTGATGAGCAATGGCGGCCATTGGTTTCGATGTTGCTGCTCGTTGTCATGATTGTCGCAAGTGGCTGGCGCAAGCTTTGGAATATGTGGCTGTTGCCACTTTGGGTGGTTGGGCTGACTGTCGTGGCGGTTCTCATGTGGGGCGGGGTGTTTGGTCTGTCTTATGTGGAGAACACCCTCTGGGGTGGCTTGCCGCTCACGTTGATCTTGGCGACCTTTGGCATTGCACTGGCTTTTCCGCTCGGTGTGCTGCTTGCGCTTGGACGGCGCTCGAAGTTGCCAGCGATCAAGTCGATTTGTGTGATTTACATTGAGCTCATCCGTGGCGTGCCTTTGATTAGCCTGTTGTTCATGTCTTCCGTCATGCTACCGCTGTTTCTGCCTGAGGGACTCACAATTGACAAGCTATTGCGTGCCTTGATTGCCATTATTCTGTTTGCAGCGGCCTACGTTGCTGAGACAGTGCGTGGTGGTTTGCAGGCAATACCTAAAGGGCAATATGAGGGCGCAGATTCGTTAGGCCTGACCTACTGGCAGCAAACGCGCCTCATCATTTTGCCGCAAGCCTTTAAGATTGTGATCCCGCCACTGGTGAGCGTGTTTATCGCCATGTTCAAAGATACATCGCTGGTGGTGATTATCGGGATTTTCGATTTGACGCTGGCCGCCAAAGCCGCGCTGACTGACCCGGCCTGGCAAGGCTTCGGTGTCGAGGTCTACGTGTTTATCTCGGCCATTTACTTCGTGTTTTGTTATTCAATGTCCAAATACAGCCAGGCGCTTGAGAGGCGCTTGGCAACTGGGCACAGCCGCTAGGGCGGCGTTGCCTCACTATGGAGAAATACAGGATGGATCAAGACCTGATTCAAATGATCAACGTCAACAAGTGGTACGGCAAGTTCCATGTGCTGCGCGACATTAATCTGTCGGTGGCTTCTGGCGAGCGTATTGTGATCTGCGGGCCCTCAGGCTCTGGCAAGTCAACCTTGATTCGTTGCTTGAATCGACTGGAAGAACATCAGCAAGGGCAAATCATTGTTGATGGTACTGAATTGACCAGTGATATCAAGGATGTGGAAACGATTCGCCGGGAAGTTGGCATGGTGTTTCAGCACTTCAACCTGTTCCCGCACTTGACCGTGTTGGAGAACCTGACGCTTGGGCCGATTTGGGTGTTAAAGACTCCCAAGGCACAGGCCGAGCAAGAGGCGATGAAGTATTTGGCACGTGTCCGAATCCCGGAGCAAGCCAATAAATACCCTGGGCAGCTCTCGGGTGGCCAGCAACAGCGAGTGGCGATTGCCCGTTCACTTTGCATGAATCCTAAAATCATGCTGTTTGATGAGCCTACGTCGGCGCTTGACCCGGAAATGGTCAAGGAAGTGCTCGATGTGATGGTTGAACTCGCTGAGCAAAGTGGCATGACCATGCTGTGCGTCACCCACGAAATGGGGTTCGCTCGAAAAGTGGCCAATCGGGTGATTTTCATGGATCAAGGCGAAATCATTGAGCAGAACAACCCGGAAGCGTTTTTTGACGATCCACAGTCAGAGCGGACCAAGCTTTTCTTGAGTCAAATATTGCACTGATCGACGTTCGTCGTTGTGCGCCGCAAAAATTGGCCTTGCCTACAGTAGAATGGGCACATCCGAGTTTGAATTGTTGCTTTTTAGGGATGATTTGTGCCATGGCAGTCAAATACGAATCCGACTTTACCCAGTTTTTGAAGCAATACAAGCAAACGCACCCAGATGCTGAACAAAAGCAGCGCGATGGTCGTGCGCGTCTTTGGGATCGTGCCCAGGATCCAGAACTGCTCGAAGGCTTCAAGCAAGCCAAGGTGGCGCAGCGCCCGTATGTGTATCAGAATGACTGAGGTCTGATGTCAGTCAACGGCTCAAACGGCCAGGCGCTAGACGCGCTTGTTGCCCCTGAGGTAGATTCGACCCCCAATGTGGTCGATTCGGTAGCGATTGCCCGCTTGTACGGTGAGCCGCTCTTTAACCTGCCCCAGGATCTCTACATACCGCCCGATGCGCTTGAAGTCTTTCTCGAGACATTCGAGGGGCCGCTTGACCTGTTGCTCTACCTGATCCGCAAACAAAACTTCAATGTGCTCGATATTCCCATGGCTGAGGTCACTGGGCAGTATCTCTCGTATGTCGAGCAAATTCGAGCCACCAATTTAGAGCTCGCGGGTGAATATCTGCTGATGGCGGCCATGCTCATTGAGATCAAGGCCAGAATGCTGTTGCCAGTGGCGCCTCGTGAGGACGGCCAAGAGCCAGAAGACCCCAGGGCAGAGTTGGTTCGCCGACTACTGGAATATGAGCGGATGAAGCTGGCCTCACAAAAGCTTGAAGAGTTGCCTCGTGTTGGCCGTGACTTCTATATTGCTCGCGCGTCAGCCGACTTTGAGGTTGAGAAAGTGCTGCCCATGGTGCAGCTCTCCGATCTTCAGTCTGCCTGGGCTGACATCATCCGGCGTGCCAAGCTTAATGCGCACCACCACATCACCCGTGAACAGCTCTCAGTGCGTGAGCACATGACCCACATATTGCGACACCTCTCCAACGTGCGGTTTGTGGAGTTTGGTGATTTGTTTATGAGACGTGTTAAAGAGGGGGCGCCCGTTGCCGTGGTGGTTGTCCATTTTCTGGCGATGCTGGAACTCGCGCGTGAATCCCTGTTAGAAATTACGCAGGCTGAACCTTACGCACCCATTTACGTGCGCCTGTCGTATTCGAGCGTGCCGGCCTGATCCGGGCCGCATCGCGCTGGAGGCCATCTTGAAAGTCGTACACACCATTGAAGAGCTGCGTGATCATTTGCGTGGTCAGACGCGCGTGGCGTTTGTGCCAACCATGGGCAATTTGCATGAAGGACACCTGTCTTTGATGCGAACTGCCCGTCAGCACGGCGATCCGGTGGTGGCCAGCATTTTTGTGAATCGTTTGCAGTTTGGCCCTAATGAGGATTTCGACAAATACCCGCGCACGCTGGTCGATGATATCGCCAAGCTAGAGGCAGCACGCGATGTTTATGTGCTGTTTGCGCCACATGAAGGTGAGCTCTATCCAGAACCGCAGACGTTTCGGGTTCAACCGCCGGGCGACTTGGGTGACATTCTGGAAGGTCATTATCGACCCGGTTTTTTTCAGGGTGTCAGTACCGTGGTGCTCAAGCTGTTTTCTTGTGTACAGCCGCGGGTGGCGGTGTTTGGCAAGAAAGACTACCAGCAACTGATGGTGGTGCGCGCCATGTGTCGCCAATTCCAGTTGCCAGTCGACATCCTGGCGCATGAGACCGTGCGAGCCGATGACGGCTTGGCGCTGTCATCCCGCAATGTTTACCTCTCTGGGACCGACCGTCAGAAGGCACCAGCGCTTTATGCCCAGTTACAGCGCATCCGACAGGCCGTCCAGGCTGGTGCTCATGAGACCGACAAGCTTGAACGCGATGCGGCAGAAGCGCTCGCGGCGACTGGTTGGCGAGTCGATTACATCGCGATTCGTCGCCAGCGTGATTTGTTGGCACCGTTGCCACAAGAAATGTCACAAGGTGAGCCTCTCGTGGTGCTTGCAGCAGCCAAACTCGGTGCGACCCGACTGATCGACAACCTAGAAATATAAGCTTCAGCCAATGTCAATCCCTACCTAGGGAAAGCCCGACTGTCAGATTTGACAGCTTTTGCTGCTTGCCCAGGTTTGAGAGACTGCCAAACGTTTTAGTTTGGAGGCAGCATGCGACAGGAAAAAATGATTGATGGTCTGGGCTGGGATGGCTTGACCAAACGAGAGCGTGAGATGCTCTACCCGGTGACTGACGGCAAGGCCAACAAGTTGATCGCCATGGAACTTGGCATCTCCACCCGGACGGTTGAGTCGCATCGCTCCCGAATATTTCGAAAAATGGGGGTAGACAACGCGGTGCAACTGGCCCGCGCCATCTATGGAGATCCTGATCTAGCCGATCAAATGCGCACTGGCAAAGCCCTAAACGTCACTGACCCGCGACTTAATTACAAGACGGGGCGGCGACCCCGTCGAGCTCAGCAATCGGATCAAGATCGGGCTGACGGTTAAGGGTGTAATTCAGGTTCGGCGTCGTGCCATCAATGCTGCGCAAACGTAAAACCTCGGCTGAGGTCATGATCATTTCGGCACGTAAGTTCTTGCTCGCGTCCATCAGCATGATTCGAGGCTGGCGCATTTGCATGGCGTGCCAGCAGCCCTGCATGGTTTGGCCCTTGCCACTGGCTTGCTGGTTCTCGAGGTAAGTGACCCGAGCTCGCCAGCGACCATTCGGCGCAAGCGTTAACGTGACTTGCTGAGCCGTGCAGCGCATGTCCCGATGAAAGCAGGGTAGCGTCCCAAAAAATGTCTCGGGTTCGGGGATCAGGGCGTTTTGTCCAGGCGCCTCGTCTTGCTGGATTTCTTTTTCTAGCTCGGCCTGCCCGGCAGGCGTCAAACCGTCAGCTTGTGGGGCCTGCGCCACTTGCGTGGGCTGGGCTTGACTTGCCTGGTTCGATGGGCCTGGGCGCAGCTTGATCTGGATCTGCGATGGCGCCGTCAATGTCTGTCTGGTCACGCCGCCTTCGGCGAACTGGATCGCATCTTGCGTAGAACTGGCTGGCGGCGGATTGTAGTAGCCAGGCTGACTGGTCTGTGCACAGCCTGCCAGAGCCAATGTGGCAGCAGCGATACCCACGAGGGTGGGCAGTCTACAAAACGACTTAGCGAAATGGTTTTGAGTACCCATGGAAGCTTAGATCAATGATTGGTGAATAGCGAACATTCTACGCACATTCTGGTTACTGAGCGACTAATCAAGAAGAACAACGAGAAGGGCCTTGAAGATTGACGGGGTAAGTGTCTTGATGGGTTCAGCGCTGCTTGGCTTTGCGCTGTGTGGACTGGTCATGTGGATGGCGAGCCGTTGGTCGCAAAGCTTGCTGCGCGATGCCCTCTGCGTCTATGGGAATAAGGCTAAGATGCCCACGATGCGCTGGGCGAACACTTGGTTTGTGCTTTGGTTTGTGGGCGCGACGATGGCCTTGTTGGTTTTGCTGCATGACTCACCTTTAAAGCTGGCAATCTGGCTTGGGTGGCTCGCTAATCTTGGCCTTCTTGGCTTGGTTGATGCACGCACTGGTCTATTGCCCAATGAATTGACGCTGGCGATGATGCTCAGCGGTTTGGGTTTCCATGCCTGGCTGGCGCAAGCCTGGTTGCCACCGACAGCCTACCTTTGGGGCATGTGCCTGGGCTGGGCCGTGCCCTATGCGCTCAATGCCTTGCATCGACGCCTGCGCTCTAGCATGGCCATTGGTGAAGGTGATGCCAAGTTGCTGGCTGGTATCGGTGC
Source organism: Lautropia mirabilis (assembly GCA_945876565.1). GTDB lineage: Bacteria > Pseudomonadota > Gammaproteobacteria > Burkholderiales > Burkholderiaceae_B > Algicoccus. The sequence goes on from CAMCOS010000004.1 coordinate 77,706, forward strand.
CTGGCTTGGCGCCCAAGCCTTGCCATTGACATGGGTGCTCGCTTGCCTTGGTGTGCTTGTCTATACTGCTTGTCTATGGGCGGTGGGCCAACGTAGGCCTACTTATGTGGTGTTTGGGCCGTTTTTGGCCATGGGTGCAAGTGCGACGCTATTCATGAGCTATGTTTAAACTGGGATTAACGGGCGGGATCGGTTCAGGTAAGTCCATGGTGGCGGATATGCTCAGTGAGCTTGGTGCCAGTGTGGTCGACACTGATGTCATCGCGCATGAGCTGACCGCGCCAAATGGACTGGCCATTGAGTCGATTCGGGCGGCATTTGGCGACACTGCCATTGCCGCGAGCGGGGCACTCGATAGAGACTACATGCGGGCTTTGGTGTTTGATGAGCCCGCGCAACGAAAGCGCCTAGAGGCGATTTTGCACCCCATGATTGCTCAGCAGGTGGAACATCAGGCCATCCATGCCCAAGGTTGTTATGCAGTTTTTGTGGTGCCTTTGTTGGTGGAGTCTGGCCGGTGGAAAGAGCGCGTGGACCGTGTCTGCGTGGTTGATTGTGAGCCGCAAACCCAGATCGAACGGGTAAAAGCGCGCAGTGGTTTCAGCTTGGCGCGCATTGAGCAAATCCTGGCCGTGCAAGCCAGTCGCCAGCAGCGCTTGGCCTGTGCGGACGATGTCATTGACAACGGGGCTCACATATCTTTGGGCGAGCTCAAGTCCCAGGTATTGGGTTTGCACCAGCGGTGGTGTAACCTAGCGAAATGAGTACCTACCTTTTTGGGCTTTAGGCCATGATGCGCTTTGAGTATCCCTTCAATGAACGGGTGAGGGCGTGGATGCGTCTGGAGTATTTGCTTGATCGGCTCAAGTTTTTTTCTGGGCCAGGCGATGCGCGCTTGCACCAAGTTGCGTTAAGCGCCTTGTTTGATGTGCTTGATGCCACCGAGCGCACCGACATTAAAGGCGGGGTGATGCAGGATTTAGAGCGCCAGCGCCTGACGTTGTCAGCGCTCAAAGACCACCCCGGGGTGGATGAGCAGGTACTCTCGAACGTGATCCAGGAAATCGACACCGCGCATGCCGCATTGGCCTCGCAAGGGCGCACGGGTCAGACCTTGCGTGACAATGAGTGGTTGACTAGCCTGCGTGGCCGTCTGGCAGTCGCCGGTGGTGGCACTCAGGTCGATATGCCATCGTTTCACGCTTGGCAGTGCCGTGCTGACAGTCTTCGATGTGCTGACCTGCAGCATTGGATACAGCCTTTGTTACCGCTGGATCAAGGCATCGGTCTGATCATGAGGTTGTTGCGTCAATCCGGTGAAACGCAGGACGAAGTTGCCCGTCAGGGTGCATTTCAGCAGATGCTTGGCGGCAAGTCTTATCAGTTGTTGCGTGTCTGGCTGGATCCACAGATCGGTGTGTTTCCTGAAATGAGCGCCAACAAGTACATGGCTTGGGTCAGGTTTTCTGAGCAGTCCGGTGATGCCAAGCCTCAACCGGTGCAGCGTGACATTGCCTTCCGGTACGCGCTTTGCGCGCTTTAATGGTTTGAGTGGTTGATTCTTGGGTAGCGCTCGATGTTCAAACGTGCTCGTCGGTCGGCTCGATTGGTTCCCCTAATGGTGTCTGCGTTGTTGGCGGGCTGTACGGTGGGTCCTGACTACAAGCGCCCAGCCCTTGATCTGGGTGCAAGTTTCGAGCAACTGCAAAACAATCCTGGCTGGATGCCAGCCCAACCGGGCACCCCGGGGTTCGGCGAGCAGTGGTGGCTGGTGTTTAATGACAATGTGCTCAACGGTTTGATGGCTGAGCTGAACTCGCAGAACTTGTCCATCCAGCAAGCGCAGGCGCAGTACGATCAAGCATTAACTTCCGTCAAAAGCGCGAACGCGTCGCTTTATCCGACGCTGGGCCTCAATGCGGGCCTCACCCGTGCGGACGCACCAATTCTCCTGCCTGGGACTGCGGTCGTGGCTAGTGGCGCTGGCGCCTACACCGAGTATGACACCAGCCTGGGTTTAAGTTGGGAGCTTGACTTGTGGGGCGGCATCCGGCGCAGTGTTGAGTCAGCCGAGGCTTCGGCCCAAGCCAGTGCAGCGGATCTGGCTGGTGCCAAACTCAGCGCACAGTCCGCATTGGCAAGCACATATTTTCAGGTGCGAGTGCTCGATGTACAGGCTGATTTGCTGGACCACACCGTCACATCCTACGAGCGTTCGTTGCGCATGACGCGCAATCTGCAAGAGGCAGGTCTAACCGACAAAGGTGACGTGGCCGTTGCCCAGACTCAGCTTGACACCGCACGGGCTCAACGCCTTGATCTTCAATGGCGGCGAGCCCAGCTCGAGAATGCAATCGCAGTATTGTTGGGCCAGCCGCCATCGAACTTTGAGTTGTTGGTGAAGGTTGATTTGACGGTCAAGCCGCCCGCCATTCCGGTGGGTGTGCCGTCGGCTTTGTTGCAGCGCAGACCCGACATTGCCGCGGCTGAGCGCCGCACGGCCGCGGCCAACGCCAAGATCGGGGTTGCGACCGCGGCTTGGTTTCCTGATTTGACGATCTCGGCCAGCGGTGGCTATCAGTCACGTCAATTTGCTCAATGGTTTAATGCACCAGCGCAGTTCTGGGCGTTGGGCCCGGCGCTGGCACTAGCACTATTTGATGGTGGTCGACGCCAGGCCCAGATCGCTGAAGCAGAAGCTGGCTTTAGAGGCCAGGCGGCAAGCTACCGTTTGACGTCGCTGCGAGCATTGCAGGAAGTAGAGGACGCATTGGTGCAGTTGCGCGTATTGGCGCAAGTGCAAGAGGTTCAGGCATCGGCGGTCGCTGCCGCACGCGAGTCTTTGCGCATCCGTCGCGATCAGTACGAAAAAGGCTTGGTCGATTATCTGAGCGTGGCGGTGCTGGAAACCACGTTGTTCAACAACGAGCGCAATGCCATCAGTGTCATGGGTGATCGGCTCGCGGCCAGTGTCAGGCTAGTGGCTGCACTTGGTGGCGGTTGGTCAGTCGACCAAATGACGAATGCCGGCAATGCCGTGAGCACCCCTTGATTGGGCAATGTTCAAGGTAGCGGGGCTTTGGCCTCCAATCGCATAAACCGGCAGTCCGGCCAGCTGAGTCAAACGCTCAAACGAATCCCAGCCCAACGTTGAGGCACCGGGGTGCGATTGGGTTGGTAGCACTGGACCCAACACCACAAAATCAGCGCCGAACTCGCGCGCAAGCGCAAGCTCCTCCTCATTGTGCGTCGATACACCAATCAACTGATTCGCAAGCGACTCGGGTCGGGCTTGTAACTGCTTGGCATCCTGGGCACGGAAATGCACGCCATCAGCCAGCTCCCACAGTGTTGGGTCGTGCGCGCTGCTTACCAGTAAGCGCGCCCCGTGCTGGTGACACAGGATACGGGCTTGTTCAAACGAAGCCTGCATCGCAGGCCCAGTCCATGGCAGCACCCGCCATTGCACGAGCCTGACACCTTGTTTAAGCCCAGCCTGCAGTCTTTCGATCAGCGCGGCTTGGTCTTGCTCAGGTGGCTGCGAGCAAATCAGGTAGCGAGTTGGTAGCTGCAGCCAGCGCAGTGGTGGGTAAGCGGCTGGCAGTAAGTCGGGCAGTTCTGTGGCACTGGCAATGTCAACCCACTTCAGCTGCTGTTGTTCCAGTCCACGAGGTTCACCTTGCCATTGTGTCACTCGACAAAAGTAGAGCCTGACGGTGGTGGTGGGGTAGTGGTGAACGTAGGTCACCCAGGGTGTGGCCACTTGCATTTGAATGCCGAGTTCTTCGCGTAGTTCTCGTGCCAGCGCATCGAGCACAGACTCGCCGGGTTCAAGCTTGCCGCCAGGCATCTCCCACCAGCCTGCCCAGGGCTTGCCTGCTGGTCGATCACCCAGCAGCACTTTGCCGTCGCCACGGATAATCACGCCCACCGCCACATCCACGATTGATTCAGGCATGGCGTGCTGCCCAGTCCCTCGCAAAGTGCCAGGCAACACGACCTGAGCGTGAGCCGCGTTCAAGCGTCCATTGCAAAGCCTCGGTACGCGCTTGGGCAATCGAGTCTTCCGAGCAGCCAAGCTCGCGTAACCAATAGGCCACGATATCCAGATAATCGTCTTGGCGAAATGGGTAGAACGACAGCCACAAGCCAAAACGCTCAGACAGTGAGATTTTTTCTTCGACCGTCTCACCGGGATGCACTTCGCCATCGGGTTGATGCTTGGCTTGCAGGTTCTCGTTCATGTATTCCGGCATCAGGTGGCGCCGGTTCGAGGTGGCGTAGATCAGCACGTTGTCGCAAGTGGCCGCCGCAGAGCCGTCAAGCACGGATTTTAGTGCCTTGTAGCTAGACTCGCCCTCTTCAAATGACAAATCATCACAAAAGACGATAAAGCGTTCAGGGCGATTGGCCACACAATCAACAATGTCAGCCAAATCCCCAAGGTCACCCTTGTCAACCTCAATGAGTCGCAAACCCTGGTCGCCAAACTGAGCCAGCATGGCCTTGACCAGTGAGCTCTTGCCCGTGCCGCGCGAACCCGTCATGAGGACGTGGTTGGCGGGCTTGCCTTGCACGAAGTGCAGGGTGTTGCGTTCGATCACGGCCTTTTGGCGTTCGATGTGTTGCAGGTCTTCGAGTGTGATGCGATGCGGGTGGGCAATCGCGTCAAGCCAACCGTGTGCCGTGCCGCGCTTGCGCCAGCGAAACGCACGTGCGCCCCAGTCCACCGGGGGCGGTGCCGGTGGCAGCCAGGCCTGCAGTTGGGTGAGCACACCGTTGGCGAGCTTGATTAATTCGGCGAGGTCGGCGGCGGTTGGGTTTTGTGACATGAGTGTTTAGGAACGATAGTCAGCATTGATGCTGACGTATTCATGAGAGAAGTCGCAGGTATACACAGTTTGTGCAACCGACCCGCGTCCCAATGACACGCGCACCAAGATCTCTGCTTCACGCATGATGCGCTGGCCATCTTCTTCTTGATAGTTGGGGTCTCTGCCACCGTCAATGGCTACTAGCACATCACCTAACCAGAGTTTTATCTGAGTGACATCGAGGTCTGCAATGCCAGCGTAGCCAATCGCAGCCAGAATTCGTCCAAGGTTGGGGTCGCTTGCAAAAAATGCTGTTTTAACCAGAGGCGAATGCGCAATCGCATAGGCAACCTTGAGCGCCTCCTCTTGACTGCCAGCATCTTCTACCGTGATGGTCATGAATTTGGTGGCGCCTTCAGCGTCACGCACGATTTTGCAGGCGAGGTCTTTGGCGGCGGCAGTCAGTGCTTGCTTGAGTTCAGCAAAGCCCGCGTCTTGATCACTTTCAATCTGCAAGCCGCACTGCCCCGTGGTCATCACGATGAACGAGTCATTGGTAGACATGTCGCCATCGACGGTGATGCGGTTAAACGACTGGTTGGCGATGTCTCGGGTGAGTGACTGTAAAAGCGGGGCGGCAATGCCCGCGTCCGTGGCAAGGTACCCGAGCATCGTCGCCATGTTGGGGCGGATCATGCCCGCGCCCTTGCTGATACCGGTGATGGTGACGGTCTTGCCTTGAATCTGTACTTGTGTCGAATAGATCTTTGGCAAGGTGTCGGTGGTCATGATGCTGTGCGCCGCATCAAACCAGTGGTTCGGTCCCATGGCGTCAACCGCATCCGGAATGCCAGCTTCGATGCGATCAATGGGCAAGGGCTCCAGAATCACACCAGTGGAAAACGGCAACACGGCTTGTGCCTCAAGGCCAAGGGCAAGGGCTGTGGCCGCGCACATGCGTTGTGCGCGTTTCATTCCTTCATCGGCCGTGCCAGCATTGGCGTTGCCGGTGTTAACCACCAGTGCACGGATGGGTGTGCCCGCGGCCAAGTGTGCCTCACAAACCTGCACGGGGGCCGCCCGAAACCGATTGGTGGTGAACACACCTGCCACCGTTGTGCCAGGCACTAGCTCAAAAATGGTCAGGTCTGGCCGATTCTTTTTACGGATGCCTGCCGCCGTGATGCCAATGTTGATGCCGGCCACAGCATGGACGGTTTCACGTGCGGGAATAATGAGATTGACAGCCATGATGAACGTTTACCTTTAGGCAAAAGACTTGAAAACAGAATCAGCCGCATCGAGCGTGGCGTGAATGACGCTATCGTCATGCGTGGACGAGACGAATCCCGCCTCGTAGGCGGACGGCGCAAAATAAACACCACGCTCAAGCATGCCATGGAAAAACTTCTTGAACCGCTCAATGTTGCTCGCCGACACTTCGTTCAGGCTCTTGGGCACTTGCGCGGCAAAATAAACGCCGAACATCCCGCCCACGTGGTCTGCGCTAAATGCGATGTGGTGGCGCGCCGCACGGTCGGCGAGCCCCTCGGTTAGCTTGCGGGTCTGCGCGCCTAACCTGTCGTAAAAGCCGGGCTCGCCCAGCAGTTCGAGTGTCTTGATGCCAGCGGCCACGGCCACCGGGTTGCCAGACAGGGTGCCAGCTTGGTAGACGGCACCGAGCGGGGCGATGTTGGCCATGATGTCGGCTCGGCCACCGAAGGCTCCGATGGGCATGCCCCCGCCGATGACTTTGGCCAGTGTGGTGAGATCGGGCGTCACACCCGTCAAGCCTTGAACGCCTTGCGGGCCAACCCGAAACCCGGTCATGACTTCGTCAAAGATCAGCACGGCCTGGTGCTCAGTACACAGCTCGCGCAGCGTTTCCAGAAAACCCGGCACGGGCTTGACCAGGTTCATGTTGCCGGCCATCGGCTCGACAATGACACAGGCAATTTCCTTGCCGTGCGCTTTGAACGCCTCGCGCACAGACTCACTGTCGTTGTAATCCAGCACGATGGTGTGGGCCACGAACTCTGGCGGCACGCCAGCCGAGGTCGGGTTGCCAAATGTCAGCAACCCAGAGCCCGCTTTGACCAGCAGGCTATCAGCATGGCCGTGATAGCAGCCTTCGAACTTAATAATCTTGCTGCGCCCGGTGGCGCCACGCGCCAAGCGAATGGCACTCATGGTGGCTTCGGTGCCGGAGCTGACCAGTCGCACTTGTTCCATGCTCGGCAGGCGGGCGATCAGCAGTTCAGCGATCTGGATTTCAGCCTCGGTGGGTGCGCCATAAGACAGGCCATGCACTGCCGCGTCTTGCACGACCTTGACCACCGCTGGGTGAGCATGACCCAGAATGGCGGGGCCCCAGGAGCCGATGTAGTCAATGTAGCGCTTGTCCTCTGCATCCCAGAAGTATGGGCCTTGCGCGCGCGCAACGAACCGTGGCGTGCCACCAACTGAGCGAAACGCCCGCACGGGCGAATTAACCCCACCGGGGATGCTGCGACAGGCCCGTTCAAAAAGTTCAGCGTTGGTTGTCATAAAGTCTCCTGCGTTCATTCAATCGGGGCAGTTGTCAAAGCCTATTGGCTGTTATCACCCAAAACATGCTCTCAAAATAAGGCCGCAAAATCACGGGCAGCCTGTTTGACGTCCGTGGCCAGAAACAACCCGCCCACCACCGCCACGCTGTCTGCGCCAGCGCTCACGACACGCGCGACATTGCCCGCCGTGATGCCACCGATCGCAACCACCGCTGGCCGTGGCGTGATAGTTTTAACCAGCTCGCGCGCGTCGGTCAGCACAGACAACGGTGCGCTTGGCGCCTGCGGCTTGGTGGCTGAGCTGAACATGGCCCCAAAAGCAATGTAGTCAACGCCAGTGGCCAGCATCTGGCGCGCACGCTCCAGATCCCCGTAACACGAAGCGCCCAGCAGCATGGAGGCGGGCAGTTGCTTGCGCACGTGATCTGGGTCAGCATCGTCCTTGCCCAAATGTACGCCATCGGCACCGATTTCGGCAGCCAGCTGCCAGTCATCGTTGATGATCAGCGCAATATTCAGGCTGCGGCAAACCGGCAGTAAATGTTGGGCCAATTCACGTCGCTCTTGGGTGCTGGCAGGTTTGACGCGTAATTGCACGGCTGACATGCCGCCATCGGCTGCAGCACGAATGGCTTGCTCTAGCCGGTTCGCATCGGTCCAGTCAGGCGTGACACCGTAAAGCCCACGAGGAAAGCGCAAGGGTGGGGTCATGGTGTAGGTGGCGTAGGTGGTGCGGCGTGAATGGCGCGATTGGCAAGCTTGCGTCCCATGCCGCATTGAAACGCGTGCACGGCTGCCTGCTCGGCATAATCACAGGCCAGTTTGGCGGCCTGCGGCACGGTCATGCCGTGGGCTAAGCCGCAGGCCAGCGCCGTGGTGGTCAGCCCGCTTAAGTCCTGTACGCGCTCTGGTGTGGGCTGGTACGGCAAGGCAATGGTTTCGCCTTCTGGGCCCAGGAGCAGGTTGACCAGTGAGCCAGGCCGTTGCGCATAGCCTGTCACCAGTGCCCAGGTGGCGCCTAGTGCAAGCAAAACCGCAGGTCCATCAGTCTGGCTGAAATTGTTGAGCACTTCATCGTTTAGCCATCTGCCCAGGGCACCGGCAGGAACCACCACCACTGCAGCCTGAGGCACCAATAGCTCCAAGGTGGCGCCCACGGATGATTCCACTTCGCTGCCATCGAGGTCTTGATCGGCTGGCTCGTGCGGGGTCTCGCGCGGCCCCAACTGCAGTACCATGGGTGCTTCGCTGTAGTCGGCCGCCACACTGGCGATCACACTCGCCGTTTCGGGGCAAGTCACCGTGCCCACCTTGATGGCGTTGACCGGCATGTCCTCTAGTAGGCAGCGCGCCTGCTCGTCAACGAGCTCCGCGTTGGCTCGTTCGAGCCAGTCTATGCCGGCGGTGTCAGACACAGCCATGCCCGTTGGCACGCACAGTGCATGGGTGCGCTGCGCAGCACAGGTCACGCCATCAGCGGGTATGTCGATACGTCCTGTTGGGTCAAACAGGCCAAAGACGAGCACGGCAGGAGGGGTTGCAACAGGCAATTGACGCTACTTTAGGTAAGATTACGTACGATGTCATTGTAAAAGAAGTGATGAGAAAACTATGCGTACCTACATGTGTTTGATTTGTGGTTGGATTTATGACGAAGCCGAGGGCTGTCCGGATGAGGGAATTGCGCCTGGCACCAAATGGGAAGACGTGCCGCCCAACTGGGTTTGCCCAGAGTGCGGTGCCCGCAAAGAAGACTTTGAGATGATGGAAGTCTAAGCGATTATGAGCGAAGCGGTGAATCTCTCCGGTCATTTTTTGATGGCGATGCCCGGCATGGTCGAAGGCGACCTGGCTGGCTCAGTGATCTACGTGTGCGAGCATTCTGACCGGGGTGCGCTGGGTTTGGTGATTAACCGACCGACTGATTTGAGCCTGGGCGGTTTGCTGGAGCAAGTTGAGCTTGCGCAAGCAGGTCAGCCCAAGCAGAATCAGAACACGCCAGTTCACTTCGGGGGACCCGTGCAAAGCGATCGCGGCTTTGTGCTGCATAAGCCTGCTGGCGACTATAGCTCCAGCATCCGATTGGGCGATACGCTGGCATTGACGACCTCGCGCGATGTGCTTCAAGCGGTGGCCAGTGGCGAGGGCCCGGACAAGATCTTTGTCACCCTGGGCTACGCCGGTTGGGGTGCAGGGCAGCTTGAGCAAGAGCTCGCCCAAAATGCTTGGCTGTCGGTAGCAGCCGAGGAATCGATTATTTTTGAGGTGCCCGCTGAGTCACGCTATCCGGCTGCTATGCGACTGCTCGGGGTGGATCCGGCGATGCTTGCAGGTTCGGCCGGTCATGCATGACCATGCCTGACCAGCGCACGATCCTGGCCTTTGACTACGGCACCAAGCGCATTGGTGTGGCTTTGGGCAATGTGCTGATATCGAACGCCAGACCGCTGGAAATTATCAATACCCCAGAAAAAACCAAGCGCTTTGCTCGCATTGAGGAACTCATCGTTCAGTGGCAGCCTGACACGCTGGTGGTCGGACTGCCCTTGACTGAGTCGGGTGGAGAGCAGCTCGCCAGTAGCCAGGCCAGGCGGTTTGCCAATCAGATCAACGGCCGTTACGGACTGCCAGTGACCTTGGTCGATGAGCGTGGCTCGAGCATGGCAGCGCAGGAAATTGTTGGCAATGCACCCGATGATGCGGTTGCAGCGGCTATCATTCTGCAAAGCTACTTTGATGCGCTGGCCAGCCAGCAATAAGGAAACCAACCATGACCTCGGTTGATTACGCTCTGAACATTCCGCCCGCACCGGCGCTCTATGAAGCACTGCGACAGGGTGTGGCTGAACTCATCAAAGACCTGCCCGCGGATCAAGTCCATCTGGTTGGCATTCATTCTGGGGGCGCCTGGCTTGCGCAACGGCTGCATCAAGACCTGAAGCTGGCGACCGCATTGGGCACGCTGAATATCAGTTTTTACCGGGACGATTTTGATCGCATCGGACTGCATCCTCAAGTGGAGCCTTCGGATATTGGGTTTGATGTTGCGGATCGTCACTTGGTGGTGGTCGATGATGTGCTCTACACCGGCCGAACCATCCGGGGGGCAATGAACGAGCTATTTGATTATGGGCGCCCGGCCTCGATCAAGCTCGTGGTGCTGATTGACCGTGGCCAGCGCGAATTGCCGATTTGTGCCGATTTCGCGGCTTGGCGCTTTGATGGTCCACCAGCCGACATTCTGGTACTGGCTCAGACCGAGACAGGCGAATTTACCTTGCACGTTGAATCCAGGGAAGCGTAATGCGCAATCCTCAGCTAAATCGACATGGTGAGTTGACGCACTTGATCACCACCGAGGGTATACCGCGCGACATCTTGACCCACATCCTCGATACCGCCCAGACATTTGTGCCGCTAGCCAAGCGCGACGTCAAGAAGGTGCCGCTGCTGCGCGGCAAAAGTGTGTTTAATCTGTTTTTTGAGAACTCGACTCGCACGCGCACCACGTTTGAGATTGCTGCCACGAGGCTCTCAGCCGATGTGTTTAACCTAAACATCAACGTCTCTTCGGCTGCCAAGGGAGAGACGCTGCTAGACACCATTGCCAACCTCTCGGCCATGCAGGCAGACATCTTTGTAGTGCGTCACGAGGCAAGCGGTGCACCGTATCTGATTGCCAAGCATGTGGCACCTGATGTGCACGTGATCAATGCCGGTGACGGTCGCCATGCGCATCCGACGCAGGCCTTGCTTGATATGTACACCATCCGTCATTTCAAACAGGACTTCTCGAATCTGACCGTGGCAATTGTGGGTGACATTTTGCATTCGCGCGTGGCGCGCTCCAACATCCATGCGCTCACGACCTTGGGCGCTGCAGAGGTCAGGGCCATTGGTCCATTGACGCTATTGCCAGGTGGTCTGGAGCAAATGGGTGTGAAGACTTACACCGACATGGCGCAGGGGCTGCGCGATGTTGATGTCATCATCATGTTGCGACTACAGAACGAACGCATGCGGGGCGCTTTGTTGCCCTCCTCGCATGAGTATTTCAAGCACTATGGCCTCACCCCAGAAAAACTCGCAATAGCCAAGCCCGATGCGCTGGTGATGCATCCGGGCCCGATGAACCGGGGGGTGGAGATCGATTCAGCCGTTGCTGACGGGCCGCAGTCGGTGATCTTGAACCAAGTGACATTTGGCATTGCGGTGCGCATGGCAGTCATGAGCATTGTGGCGGGGGCATCAACGTGAGGTTGCATATCAAGAACGCCCGGCTCATCGATCCGGGCACACAGATGGATCAGACAGCAGACCTGTGGGTAGCCGGTGGACGCATTGCCGCCATTGGTCTGGCGCCAGCTGGCTTTGAAACCCAGCAAACGCTGGATTACCGCGGCTTGTGTGTGTTGCCAGGCTTGATTGATTTGGCGGTTCGGCTCAGAGAGCCTGGCCATGAGTATCGCGCCACGCTGGAGTCTGAACTTAAAGCGGCCATGGCCGGTGGCATCACCAGTCTGGTGTTGCCGCCCGATACAGACCCGCCGCTTGATGAACCAGGGCTGGTGGAAATGTTAAAGCACCGGGCACGCCAACTAGATCAGGTCAATTTGTACCCGCTCGGCGCGATGACCGTTGGCTTAAAAGGCGAGGTCATTACCGAGATGGCAGAGCTGACTGAGGCTGGCTGCATTGGCTTTGCCCAGGCTGACCAGCCAGTGCTCGACACAGCGGTGTTGCTGCGAGCCATGCAGTACGCCCGGTCGTTTGGTTACACCCTGTGGTTGCGCCCCATTGATCCGTGGTTATCCAAGGGGGTGGCTGCCAGCGGCGCCTATGCGGCCAGGCTTGGGTTGTCTGGCGTGCCAGTGCAGTCTGAGATCATTGCCTTGCAGACCTTGTTTGCCTTGCAGCGCAGCGTTGGCGTGAAGCTCCATGTTTGTCGCTTAAGTTCTGAGGCAGGGGTGCAACTCGTGCGGCAAGCCAAGGCAGAGGGTCTGCCGGTGACATGCGACACCACCATCAACCACGCGAACCTGACCGATGTCGACATTGGCTACTACGACACCAATTTCCGTCTGGACCCGCCGCTTCGTGGCCAGCGAGACAGAGACGCCTTGCGCCAAGGCTTGGCCGATGGCACGATTGATGCGTTGTGCTCAGACCATACCCCGGTGGACGATGATGGCAAGCAGATGCCATTTGCTGAGGCCGAATCCGGTGCAACTGGTCTGGAGTTGTTGCTGGGCCTGACACTGAAATGGGCGCACGAAGAGAACTTGCCTTTAGCCCAAGCGCTTGGGCGTGTGACGTCTGGCCCGGCGAGCGTGTTGCGCGCTTGCTCGCCTGCGATGCCACCGATCGGATCGTTGAGTGTGGGTGCGCCGGCCGACTTGTGTGTGGTGGATCTCGATGACCATTGGCTGGTTAATCGTGACGCACTGATCAGCCAAAGCCGCCACACACCGTTTCTGGGCATGGAGTTACCCGCGCGTGTGAAAGCCACCATCATGCGTGGCCGCGTGGTGTGGGAGCATGCTGGGTGAATGTGGCCTTGTTTGCGCTCAGGGCGCCTTTGGTGGCCTTATGGGTGCTTTGTGGCCTGTTGACCATCGGCCTGGTGTTTGTTTGGGTGGGTCGAGCAGGTAGGCTCGCCTTAAAGAAACAGTGGTCCCGGGTTTTATTGTGGTTGTGCGGTGTGCGCACCCAAGTAGCGGGGCAGCCCGTTCGAAGCGGTGCGGTGCTCTGGGCTGTTAATCATGTGTCTTGGCTCGACATCTTTGTCTTGAATGTGGTGCGTTCTACGGCGTTTGTGGCTAAGCAAGAAATCCGGCACTGGCCATTGATCGGTTGGCTAGCAGCCGGTGCCGACACGATTTTTATTGAACGGGGGTATCGTCACGCGGTGCACCGCGTGGGCCAGGCGATGAAGCTGCGGTTTGATCGCGCCCAAGCCGTGGGTCTGTTTCCAGAGGGCACCACCTCAGAAGGGTTGGATGTCTTGCCTTTCTACCGCAACCTGTTTGAGCCTGCGCGAGCATCTGGCGTGACGATTCAGCCAGTGGCACTGCGTTATTACCATCGCGGCCAGCGCAGTGCTTTCCCCGCATTTGTGGGTGAAGAGTCTTTGGTGCAGAACCTTTGGCGCCTTCTGGGCACAAGGGGTGTGACGGTGGAGCTGGTGTTTTTACCGCCACTGGCACAGGCCGATGATCAAAAGCCCACCCGCGATGCGCTGGCCAAAGCCGCGCATGAGTCCATCCGAGAGGTCGTGTTGCTGAACCGACCGCTACACGATGGTCAAACTTAGGTGGGTTCTAGGAAAAGTCTAGGTAGAGCCCAGAAAACATCTAGGAAACGGCCAATGGATCCATTTCCTGGTGGCAGGCCACTTGCACCAATTGACGGTCCTGCAAACGCATTGCGGTCAGATGTCCCCCCCAGACGCAGCCCGTATCCAGACAAATCACGTTGGGCCGATTCAACAAGCCAAGCGTGGACCAATGGCCAAACACCACCGTGACGTCACGCGTTGCGCGATCTGGCATGTCAAACCAGGGAATCAAGTCATCCGATCGGTCTTTGGGTGAAGACTTGACTGACAGCATCATGTGTCCTTTCGGGTTGCACATGCGCAGCCTCGTCAAGGCATTCATAATCACCCGCAGGCGCTTGGTGCCGGTGTGACCATCTTTCCAGTGCGCCGGTTCATTGCCATACATCTTCTGCAGTAACTTGACCCAGCTGTCGCTGCGTAAAGCTTGTTCTACTTCGGCGGCCAGCGATAGCGTTTTCTTAACGCTCCACTTGGGCAGCACACCTGCGTGAATCATCAAGTGATCCAGATCGAAGTGCGCCAGTTTGCGATGGCGCAGCCAATGGATGATGTCACCGGCATCCGGGGCAGTCAGTACATCGTGAAACGTGTCGTTTTTGCTCGGTACACGAATACCAGCTGCCACGGCAAGTAGGTGCAAGTCGTGGTTACCCAAGAGAAACACACTCCGGTCTTCCATGCTCATCAGGCGCCGAAGCGTTTGCAGCGAGCTCGGTCCGCGGTTGACCAAGTCACCTGCAAACCAAAACTGCGCAGATGGGCTCTGAGCAATTAACGGTTGGGATAGCAGGCCATCTAAGGGCGACAAACAGCCCTGAATATCGCCAATCATCCAGATATCAGGTGCGCTCACGCAAGGCCCCCTAGACGCTGCTGTGGTTGGCTCGTTGCTCTGTTGGGCCATTGAAATCGACGCTCCATGGACAGTAGTGTTCCGAGCGCCAAGACGAACGCCAAGATATTTGGTAAGAGCGCAGTCACAATGGGTTGCCATTGATAGAGCAAGCCGATGTTTAACGTCAGTTGGCTCAGCATAAAAAACAGGGTCCCCGTCAATATGCCAGCAAACACCTTGGCGCCAATGCCGCCTCGACGGGTCTGCATGTAGGCAATCGGCGCTGCGATCGTGAGCATGACCAGTAGGGTGAATGGATAAGACAGCTTACGCCAGACAGCCACCACTTGTCGTGTTGCATCCAGATCGTTCGCCTGCAAAAAACTAATGTAGTCCCATAACGTCATCAAGGACATCTTCTCTGGCAATGCAATCCGAGCCACCACCCTGGCTGGTGTAAGCGATGTGTTTAAGAGTCGGTCATCCACCCGATTCACCGTCATGATGGGTTTGGTGCTTCGCAGACCATCGGACAAAGCGGTCAGTGCACCTTCTGCGATTTGGTTGTCGGTCGCGCCGTACAGGCGCAGACCACCAACTTCAAACACCGCACGTTGTGCTTGCGACAGTTGCTCTAGCCGGTTGTCAGGACCGATCTCATAGATAAACAGCTTGCCCACTTCGCCAGAACTGAGCAGTTCGCCAATATTGAGAATCCGCGAGCCACCCGATTCCGTGGGTTCTCGAAACCAGTAACCGCTAATTAGCCTACCACCTTCCACTTTGCCACGTAGCACGAGGTTTGCTTCGCTGTAACGGATTTCAGCGGTCGGTGTGACATATTCCGAGAGCACGATTGCTAACGCGATGATTGGAATGCAAGCCGTCCAGAGCATGCCCAGCAGGCGCATGGCGCTCACCCCAGACACCCGTAAAACGACCAGTTCATTGCGTTGGGCAAGCCCGGCAAGCGCCAGCACTGCACCGATTAACACCCCAATGGGCAGTAACTCATAGGTGCGCGCGGGCAGCGCCAACAACTCGATGTACAGCAAGGCGGTCAGTGGCAAGCGATCATTGATGGTATCGAGTTGATCCACCAGCGTAAAAAACGAGAACAGGCCAACGAGAGCGAGCATCACAACCAGTGTGGCGCGGTAGAGCTCTTTGGCGATATAGTTGCGAGCAGTAGACATACAGTCAGTTTAACGGACGCTGGATTGCAGTTGCGCCCGGACTTTGGCAATCACCGGCTCAGTGTCAGGCATTTGTCCATGCCAAATCTCAAAGCTCTGGGCTGCCTGCCCAACCAGCATGCCCAGTCCGTCAGATAAGTGGGTGCTGCCAGCTTGCTGGGCCTGGTATAAAAATGGGGTCAAGTCACTGGCATACATCATGTCGTAGGCGCGCACGCTAGGCCCAAACAGTTGGGCAGGCAAGACCAGTGCGTCGCCTTTGAGACTACTGGCCGTGGCGTTGATGACCAGATCGAAAGTTGGGGGTTGGTCAAGCTCATCAAGGCCCCCAGCGCTAAGCAGGGCGGCGTCATTTGGGTGAGCGCTGACCCAGCCAGCCACAAGCTCGTGCGCTCGACTTGATGTGCGGTTGATGATGCGAATGTGCCGGCATTGACAAGCCAGCAACGGGCCGATCACGCCGCGAGCGGCGCCACCGGCACCAATTAAGAGGATGTTGGCGTTTGCCAATGGCATACCAAGGCGGTTGAGATCATTGACCAGACCCATGCCATCGGTGTTACAGCCATGCATGGTGTGATTGGCTTGCCAGAGCGTGTTGACCGCACCGGCATCTTGCGCGCGCGCACTCAAGTGGTCTTTGGTCATTTGCCAGGCGCGCTCTTTGAACGGCACGGTGACGTTAAGCCCTGCGCCGCCTTGCGCAAAAAATGCCCGTACCTGCGCTTCAAACGCCTCTGGGGGCGAGTCAATGCGCTCGTAGACGAGCTCAATGCCAAACTGAGCCGCGAATGTCGCATGAATCTGCGGGGATCGGCTGTGTGCGACTGGGTGTCCAATGACGGCGAATCGAAGCGGTGTCTGGTTTGTCATGAAGTTATAGGACCAGGGGGGTTATGGAGCTCGGGTCTTTAGAAGGCCAGGGGTAAAACGCCAGGTGCGGGTAATGACCAACTGATCAACTTGAGCGGCAAGTTGGTCTGGGAACGGTGCGAATGGTTGAGCCAATTCGATGATGCGGCGCACGGCCTGGTTTAGGCGCGAATCACTGGCTGGCTTATCGATGGTTACGTTTGCAACGGTGCCATCTGCATTGATCGTCACGCTGGCTTGCAACTCACCGCGCGGGCGCGTATCGCCACTGCTGGGGTAGTGCTGGCTGCCGGTTTGCTCAACGCGCAAGCGCCAGCCATCGACGTAGTCGGCAAACGGATTGGCCACGGCGGACGGCGCATCGTAATACCGGCGCGGCCGCTCGTTATAGCGTTCAATTTGGTCGAGTATGGCGGCAATACGGGCGTTTTGTTCGAGCAATTGCTGATCGACCTCATCAGAGCCAGACAAGTCTGCATCTTCAGGTGACTCGCTTCGCAGCTGGTTTGGGCGGGCAGTCCAGACGCTGAGCAATTGCTTCAGTAACTGCTGTTGCTCGGCTTCGAGCTGGCGGCGCTGTTGCGTGAGCTCCATGAGCGAAATGTCTTCATCTTCCATGCCAATTCTGGGCAAGGGATTGCTGGCGATGCGATCCGGTGACGCTTGACCGCCACCTTCGAGGTTGTCTTGTGCCACGACCTGAGGGGTGAGCGGCACCGACTCAGAAAACGCGTTCACCAGCACCACATCAAGCCCAGCAGGCTTGGCGCCCATAGGCGCCAGGATGTGAGGTTGCCAGGCCAGAACCAGACCGTGCACGAGCAAGGACAATGCCATGCCCCAGCGCAAGGTGTTTTGTTGGGGGGCCACAATCCATCGAGCCACGTTCTTCAGGATGTTAGTGCCAGTCATCTTTGCCAGAGGGCTTAGGCCGCGTCAGCCACAAAGCGGGCTTGAACGGTCAGGTTCAGTTCATCGGTTTGAACAATTTCAACGGTCATTTGATCACCACGGTTCAGCGTGGGCAAGCCATTGACCTCAATGACCAGGGGAATGTCAGCCAAGCGCACCAGATTGTCGCGCACGAGGCTGGCCTGAAGGCGCACGACCTGATTCTGGGTGAGCCAGCGCAGGCACCAGTAACGCTCCATCTGGCGTTGATAGTCTGACCAGGCGGCATATTGGGCTTCAAACCCACCGATCACCGCAAACAGATCGTCATCTCGCTGCTTGTAGGGCGCCACCAACGGGGCAGACACACCGTGTTCGGCCAAGGCCAGCAACTGGCGCTGGTTGACCAGGTCCACGTAGCGCCGCAAGGGCGATGTGCACCAAGCGTAATACTCCACACCGATGGCCTCATGTGGCAGTGCATGCGTGCTCATGCGCACACGACCTGCTTGCTGAGAGCGAAACACACCCGGCAGTTTGTGCGCAGCCAGTTGCTCGGCCCACAAGCGGTTGGCCAGAATCATGAATTCAGCCACGATTCGATCCAGCGGCGCGTCACGCAAGCGTGGCTCGATGCGCACCGGTGTGTCGCAATCGCTGGCTGCGCCGTCGAGATAAAAGTTGTAATCAATCCGATTGTTTGATTCGGGTTTGCCGCGCCGCTCGTCGCGCTTGGCCGATAGGGCCAACGTTAACGCCCAAAGCGGACGCACCCATTGGTCGTAGGCAAACGAAGCACTCGGGTCGTTCAGCGCTTCGGTGGTGATCACTTGGTCAAGCTCGTTGTGGCGCAGGTTGCTGGCGACCATGAGGCGCTCAACACGGGTATGGTGTGAACGAATTTCGCCTGTCTCGGGATGTGCTTGAACGTAAAGCGATAACGCTGGCACTGGCTGGCCCGCGACGAGCGAATAATGATCGATGACGCGGTCGGGCTGCATCGGGATTTTTTCGCCGGGGGTGTATACCGTGGACATGCGTGCACGCGCCCACTGGTCAAGTTCACTGTCGCGCGTCACGCCAAGCGCCGGTGCGGCCACATGCACGCCAACTTGCAGCCAACCGTCTTCCATTGGGTGAACCGAAATCGCGTCGTCAATCTCGGTGGTGGAAATGTCATCCACGGAATACGCGGTCACATCCGCGAGCGGCAACTCCTGGTGTGTGGGCAATTCGGGGGCGGCTGCAAACTCAGTGCCCTTTGGAAAGTGCGTGGCAAAAAATTTGGCGCGATGCAGGGCCAGCGCGTGCGTCCAGGCACCACACTTGAGCAACAGTGCCTCAATGGTTAGCCCAGTTTGCTGGCACGCTTGTTCAACAGCCTTATAGATCTGGGTGTTCTTGTCGGGGCGGGTTACCAGCGACAAGGCAGCGGCGGCGATGTCTTCAGGCAGCTCGCCAGCGGCAAGCTTACTGGCCCACTGCGCCTGTTGTTGAGCCTGCAGGCGTTTCTTTTCTTGGGCGGCTAGTGCCGCTTGCAGGACATCGGGCGGGGCAGCCCGATACTTACCTTTGCCACGCCGATGGAAGTAGATCGGTGCCTCATGTAGACACCATAAAACGGTGGCGGTTTCGAGCGCGGTGGGGGCATGGCCGAAATAGTCATTGGCCAAGTCAGCCACATCAAACTCATCTTGCGGGGCGACTTCCCATAAAAAGGCAGGATCCATGTCCTTGGCTAGCGCCGGCGCTTGTAGCGCGAGCGCATCCGGATCGGGCGCCTGAAACTCCAAAATGCAACTGGCGCGCTTGATCTTGCTGCGTCTGCCCGATGAGGCTTCCACTTGCAGACTGGTGTCGGTTTCCGACGTAATTAGGCCGGTTTTAAAGCTGCCGCCTTCTTCATACAGCACAAACATTCAATTTACCTGCTTGAGAGAAATAGGCAGGCCGGCAAACGCCAGCATGCCGGGCATGTATTGTTCAAAATCAGACAGTCCATGATCACTGCCTGGCACGATGGTGTGGTGCGCGCCTGCCATGAAATCAACCATTTCGCGCCAATCAAGCACCTCATCACCGGTGGCCGCCATCAGCAGGTAGCGACCTGGCGCGGTGATTTTGCTGACTGCCATATCCGCTAACTCGGTGACATACGTCGCTTTAAAGCTCATGGGCTCAGCGCTGTGATACTGCGTGTGCTCACCGACCTGTGTGGCTAAATCCCGTGGGGCGTGTACCGCTGGGTTAATGAGCACTGCACGACAACCGAGCTCTTCGGCCAGTGCAATGGCGTAAAAGCCACCCAGTGATGAGCCAGCAATGGTCAGTTCGTGCACGGGTTGCTCGCAGGATTGCAGCAGATCCAAGGCTTGCGCGCGCGCTAGATCGAGCGCAGCTTTTGGGCTGGCTGGCAGTTGCGGGCAGCGCCAGCGATGGCTAAGCCCCAGTTTTTTGAAATATTGCTCAAGCACGCGCGCCTTAAATGAGGCGGGCGAGGAGCGAAACCCATGTAAATACAACATCATCACGCGGATTGACCCAAGGCGGTAAGCAGTTTGTCGTGTACACCTCCAAAGCCGCCGTTGCTCATGATGACGACGTGGTCACCTAGTTGAGCCTTGGCCACGACATGGGCCACCAGCATGTCCAGATCGTGATCGACCGTGAGCGTGTCACCCAACTCGGCCATCACTTGCGCCGGGTCCCAGCCCAGGGCTTGCTTGCCTTGACCACCCGCATAACAAAAAGTCTGGTCAGCTTGTTGCAGTGACTGTGGCAAGCGGGCAGCCATGGCGCCAAGTTTCATGGTGTTTGAGCGCGGCTCAAGCACCGCCAGAATGCGTGCCTTGCCCACCCGTTGGCGTAAACCTTTCAAGGTGGTCTCAATGGCCGTTGGGTGATGCGCAAAGTCGTCGTAGACCGTCACCCCGTTGACCACGCCACGCACTTCCATGCGGCGCTTGACCCCACCGAACTGATTCAGCGCGGCCAGGGCATCAGCCGCTGCGACACCCACACCATGGGCGCCTGCCATCGCAACCAGTGCATTTTTGGTGTTGTGCTCGCCAGTCAGTGACCAGGTGAGGGTGCCAATTGGCTGGGCTCCCTGGTAAATCATGGTTTGACCGTCAGTGGTCTGGCTGTGCCAGCCATCGGCCTGACCGATGCGGGTGACTGGGCTCCAGCAGCCTCGGGCAAGTACCCGATCGAGGGCGGGCTCGCCATCGTTGACAATCACTTCTCCGAGGCTGGGCACGGTGCGCACCAAATGGTGAAACTGGGTTTCGATGGCAGACAGGTCTGGAAAGATATCTGCATGGTCGTACTCGAGATTGTTCAGAATCGCCGTGCGAGTGCGGTAATGGACGAACTTTGAGCGCTTGTCAAAAAACGCGGTGTCGTATTCGTCGGCTTCGATCACAAATAGATTTTTACTCGCATCAAAACGAGCCGAGACCCCTAGGCCGGGTGCGATGCCGCCAATCAAAAAGTTTGGTTCCCGGCCGGCTTGCTGCAATATCCAGGCGAGCATGGCGCTCGTGGTGGTTTTGCCGTGAGTGCCAGCCACAGACAGCACATGCTGAGAGGTCAGGATGTTTTCTCCAAGCCATTGCGGTCCGGAGATGTAGCGGGCATTGGCGTTCAGAATGGCCTCCATGAGCGCATTGCCGCGGCTGACCACATTGCCAATCACAAATACGTCAGGGTTTAAGTCGAGCTGGCTCGCATCAAACCCTTCAACGAAGTCGATTTCCTGTTCGGCCAGTTGCGTGCTCATGGGCGGATAGACCGCTTGGTCGCAACCCGTGACCCGATGGCCTGCTGAGCGCGCGATCAGCGCGAGCCCGCCCATGAATGTGCCGCCAATGCCCAGAATGTGCAGATGCATAAATATGTCTCCCTGATGGCATTGTAGAAGGTTGTTTCTGCGCGTGAGTCGCACTAGCGCTATCATTGCGTGCATGAAACGACGCACATTGGTCATCGGTGGTTTGGGACTGGCTGGCATGGTCGCTGTCGGCTGGCTGGGCTGGCGCGAAAGTTCGCGCCGTGCGCCGCAGGCCAATCGGGCGGTAAGCGCCGCGGTGGTGATTCAACCCGATCCCCAGAGGTTCTTTGCTGCGAGTCTGCCGGATCTGCAGGGTATTGAACAGCCGATGTCGAGCTGGCAAGGCAAGCCCTTGGTGGTCAACTTCTGGGCCACGTGGTGTCCACCCTGTGTCAAGGAGATTCCCGACCTGAATCGGTTGGCCGACAAGCACCGCGGGGCTCAGTTTCTGGGTGTGGCTGTCGATACGGCAGACAATGTCAGAAAGTTTGTCAATGACGTGCCGATTGATTACGATTTGGTGATTGCGGGGCATCAAGGCATTGATCTGGTGCGGGCGCTTGGCAACAGCGCAGGTGGCTTACCATTTACGGTTTTGTTGCGAGCCAACGGAACCGTCCAAGAGGTCATTATGGGCATGGTCGATGCACAAACCCTGGATCGACAGATAGAGCAATTAGTGGCGAGTTCAGCGTAATAAGTATAAAATTAAGAGAAGTTAGGCTGAGAACAACGCTATGGGCAACGTCATTTGTCGAGAGCGCCGGTTTTTAGCGCTTATTTCCGGTTAGGCTCGCTTGGTTTGTTTTACATGGCACATCACATTCTGGTTCTGCATGGCCCTAACCTTAACCTGCTTGGTACGCGCGAGCCGGAGGTTTACGGCAGCACCACGCTTGCCGACATTGACGCGAGTTTGAAGACACTGGCCGAGCAGTCGGGTGCCAAACTCGCCTCGTTTCAAAGCAACCACGAGGGTGTGTTAGTGGACCGGATTCAGGTCACGGCTTCAGATGGCACCACCCACATTGTGATTAATGCCGGTGCCTACACGCACACCAGTGTGGCGATTCGGGACGCGCTCGCAGCTGTTAAGCACCCCGTCATCGAGGTGCACTTGTCCAATGTTTACCGGCGTGAGCCGTTTCGACATCATTCCTATTTGTCCGATATGGCTGTTGCCGTGATCGCCGGCTTGGGTGCCGAAGGTTATCGCGCGGCGGTCAGATCGATTTTGCAGCAGTCAGCCTGATGGTTCGGGTACTGAACCCTTGCCCCTGGCTGAATTCTTAATGACCCGTACGTTTGGGATAAACAAAACATGGATCTCAGAAAACTTAAAACGTTGATCGACCTCGTGGGCGAGTCCGATATCGCCGAGCTCGAAATCACAGAAGGGGAAGACAAAGTCCGGATCGTCAAAGCCACGCCCGTGCATGCGCTGGCAGCGCCGGTCTCGTATGCCGTTGCCCCAGCGCCTGCAGCCCCGCACGCCTTGACGGCGGCCGAGCCAGTCGTGCCAGTCGTGCCTGTTGCAGCACCGGTGCCGCAAGGTGATGTGGTCAAGGCACCGATGGTGGGAACGTTCTACCGCGCGTCAAGTCCAGGTGCTTCACCCTTTGTGGAAGTGGGCCAGACCGTTAAAGAAGGCCAGCCGCTTTGCATCATTGAGGCCATGAAACTGCTCAATGAAATTGAGGCGGACAAGTCGGGCGTCATCAAGGAAATCCTGGTCGACAACGGTGATGCTGTTGAATATGGCCAGCCCCTGTTTCTGATTGGTTAACTATGTTTGAAAAAATTCTGATCGCCAATCGTGGCGAAATTGCATTGCGCATTCAGCGCGCCTGCCGCGAGCTTGGGGTCAAGACCGTGGTGGTGCACTCAGAGGCTGACCGGGACGCAAAGTATGTTCGGCTGGCCGATGAGTCAGTCTGCATTGGTCCGGCGGCGTCCAAAGACAGCTATCTGAGTATGCCCGCCATCATCTCGGCAGCCGAGGTGACTGATGCCGAGGCGATTCATCCTGGGTATGGATTCTTGTCAGAGAACGCTGATTTTGCGGATCGCGTTGAAAAAAGCGGCTTTGTGTTTATTGGGCCAAGACCCGAGTCGATCCGACTGATGGGTGACAAAGTTAGCGCCAAGCAGGCCATGATCGAAGCTGGTGTGCCTGTTGTGCCAGGTTCTGCCGGCGAATTGCCCGATGATCCCCACGAGATTGTGCGCATTGCGCGCGAGGTCGGGTATCCGGTCATCATCAAGGCGGCAGGCGGTGGTGGTGGCCGAGGCATGCGGGTGGTGCACACAGAGGCAGCACTACTGCATGCAGTGACCACCACTAAAACCGAGGCAGGTGCTGCGTTTAACAATCCCGAGGTTTACCTTGAGAAGTTTCTGGAGAACCCGCGCCACATCGAAATTCAGGTGCTGGCTGACGGTGGCAAGAATGCTGTGTGGCTTGGCGAACGTGACTGCTCAATGCAGCGGCGTCACCAGAAAGTCATTGAAGAGGCACCGGCACCCGGCATTGCGCGCCGCTTAATTGAAAAAATCGGTGAGCGTTGCGCTGAGGCCTGCCGCAAGATGGGCTATCGGGGTGCGGGTACGTTTGAGTTTCTATATGAGAACGACGAGTTCTATTTCATCGAGATGAACACCCGCATTCAGGTGGAGCATCCGGTCACTGAACTGATCACCGGCATTGATCTGGTGCAGCAGCAAATCAGGATCGCAGCCGGTGAGCCGTTTGCATTAAGGCAGCGTGATATCCATTTCAAGGGCCATGCGCTCGAGTGCCGGATCAATGCGGAAGACCCGTTTAAGTTCGTTCCCAGCCCAGGCCGAATCACCAACTGGCATACCCCAGGTGGGCCAGGGGTTCGAATCGACTCGCATGCGTTTAATGGTTATTACGTGCCGCCTCACTACGACTCGATGATCGCCAAAGTCATTACGTACGGCGATACCCGGGATCAGGCCTTGGCGCGTATGCGCACGGCCTTGTCAGAGATGGTGGTCGAAGGCATTAGCACCAACATCGCCTTGCATCGCGAGTTGCTGGTCGATACCCGCTTTATGGCCGGTGGCACCAGTATCCATTATCTGGAGCACAAGCTCGCCGAGCGTCCATAAGGGCTTGGCGCGCTAAGGGGGTGTGTTTGTGCGTGAGCTGGTATTGCAGTGTACGGGTGAGCAGGCGGATAGCCTGACCGATGCCTTGATTGATGCAGGCGCCTTGTCGGCTTGCGCCGAAGATGCCGAGCTCGACACACCCAATGAGCGGCCGATATTCGGTGAGCCTGGGGGTGATGCCTCGCCCGAAGGCTGGGCCGTTAACCGGGTGGTGGCTCTGATGCCAGACGGGCTCGATCCCGCCCAATTGATTGAGCAGGCAGAGCAGATCTTGTCCTTTGTGATTGATGCGCCCTGGCACCTGCGTGATGTCCCCGAGCAGGACTGGGTCAAACTGACTCAGTCCCAGTTTGAACCCATTGAGGTAGGTGCGGGTTTGGTCATTGTGCCTACCTGGCATCGCGAGCAAACCCAATCCACTGATCGTGTGCGCCTTGAGCTAGACCCTGGCTTGGCTTTTGGGACGGGCAGTCACCCGACCACCCATCTTTGTCTGAAATGGC
This sequence comes from Lautropia mirabilis, assembly GCA_945876565.1. Taxonomy (GTDB): domain Bacteria; phylum Pseudomonadota; class Gammaproteobacteria; order Burkholderiales; family Burkholderiaceae_B; genus Algicoccus. Next base: position 102,674 of record CAMCOS010000004.1, read on the forward strand.
TGCAAACCGACATGCCGGCCAACAGCAGTTTGCTGGATTATGGTTGCGGTTCGGGAATCTTGGCGATTGCTGCCAAGTTGCTTGGGGCTGGCCGTGTCGTGGGTGTGGACATTGACGAGCAAGCCGTGCAGTCAACGCAATTCAATGCGAAAGCCAATGGCGTTGAACTACAAGCCATGTTGCCCGATGATTTGATGGCTGGCACATTTGATGTGGTGGTTGCCAACATTTTGTCCAACCCCCTCAAAGTGCTGGCGCCCATGTTGAGCAATCGAGTGCGCATGGGCGGTCACTTGGTTTTGTCGGGGGTTTTGGCGCGTCAGGCGCAAGAAGTGGCCGAGTTTTATGCACCTTGGTTGGCGCTGACGGTGTATGAAGAACTTGATGGCTGGGTTTGCCTGGCTGGACAGCGCACGGGAGGCTGAGGATGAGTCTGGTGACGTGTTGCCCCAAATGTGCTAGTGAGTATGAGGTCAGCGCGGATCAGCTAAAGCTGCATGACGGCTTGGTGCGTTGTGGGCAATGCTCGCATGTGTTTGATGGCTTTGCATGCTTGAAAGGTGCATTGCCAACGCTCACCCGGAAAGTTTCCATGCAACCGGGTGAGCCGCGCACGGTTGCTTCCTCAGCGTTGACCTCCGCACCCGTCTTGCCTGTTCGCACGGATCAGCAGCAGACTGAGTCGGTGTCAGTGGCAGCGACACCGCTGCCTAATACTGTCATGAGGGCACCAGCGCCCGATGCCACTTCAGTCACACCAGTGATGTCAGCCGCAGCAACTGCGACCCCCAAGCCGCCCCCGCCCCCAACGCCGACCAGTGGGCCACTGAGCGGACCACTGAGCGGACCACTGAGCGGACCATTCGTGCCCAGCGTTGATCGACCATCGAGCTCGATTCAGAGTACCCAGGGCCGTCAGGAACCATCATTGGGCGTGTCTCGAGCATCATTGGCAGATGCTGCAGACCCAGTGAGCCAAACAGCGCGCGAGCCAAGCTTGGGTTCGGTTGCCCTATCACCAGGTAGGTTGCTGCGCGGGCGTGAGCCTGGGTTTGGTGGCAGCGCACAAGCTGCCATGCAGCCAGAGCCCGAGCTGCCAGTCAGTGTCATGGGTGAGTCTCGGTTAAAGGGTGATGATCCCTCGGCCTTTGGGCGTCGTGTGCCAGAGTTTCTCGAGGATCAAGAGCCAGAGCCCGAGGGTCGAAGTGTTTTATGGATTGTGGGTTCGATCTTGCTTGCGCTTGTACTGATCGTGCAGTCACTCGTGGTGTTTAGAAACGACATTGTTGACACGGTGCCCAACCTGCGTGGGCTGCTCGTGCAGTTGTGTCAGCCGCTGGAGTGTGATGTCAGTTACGTGCGTCAAATCGATCGGATTTTTATTGTGGGGTCTTCGTTGCAGCAAGCCTCTGACGGTCCTGCAACGGGCAATCAGCGGGCGTATTTTTTACGGCTCACCCTGCAAAACAGGGCAGCCTATGAGCAGCCATGGCCTGCGCTGATGTTGACCTTAACCGATGCCTCGGGCACACCAGTGATTAAAAAGGCACTCATGCCATCAGAGATTTTGCCACCGAGCTTGCTTCAGGGGCCACTCGCGCCTCGACAGGAAGTGGCGCTCGATATTCCAGTGACGGTTCAGGGCTTAAATATCAGTGGCTATGAGCTTGAGCGATTTTTTCCATGAGTTTTGAATAGGGCCCGATGTATCGGGTAAGAAATGATGTCTGATTCGGTTTTGATTTGTGGGTCTGTTGCCTTTGACACGATTGCGGTGTTTGATGGTCGCTTTAAAGAGCACATCTTGCCGGATCGGATTCACGCGCTCAGCGTGTCGTTTCTGGTGCCGCAGATGCGTCGCGAGTTTGGTGGTTGCGCCGGCAACATTGCATACAACCTTAAGTTGCTTGGCGGCCAACCACTGCCCGTGGCCACCGTGGGCAGTGATGCTGATGACTACTTAAAGCGTTTCGCCCAATTCGGCATCGATACCCGGCATGTCAAGGTCTTGCCTGACATGTTTACCGCGCAGTGCTTTATTACTTCAGATTTGGACGACAACCAGATCAGTGCATTCCACCCGGGTGCCATGGATCGCAGCGCGGACAACGATGTTGGCGGCCAGAAGGCACGCTGGGCCATTGTGGCTCCAGACTCCAAGGCAGGCATGATGGCGCATGTGGATCGGTTTGCCAAAGCCGGCACGCCGTTCTTGTTTGACCTGGGCCAAGCCATGCCCTTGTTTGATGGCGAAGACTTGCGTAGCGTCTTTGACAAGGCCAGTGCACTGGCTTTAAACGATTACGAGGCCAGCGTGGTGGAGCAGCGCACTGGCATGAGCATTGAACAGATCGCCCAAACATTGCAGGCTGTGGTGGTCACGCGTGGCGGTGAGGGTGCGACGCTCTTTACCCAGGGACAAAAAATCGACATCGCACCGGTCAAGCCACAAGCACTAGTGGACCCCACCGGATGCGGCGATGCCCACCGCGCTGGCTTGCTCTTTGGCTTGACCCAAGGTTGGTCATGGGAGAAGTCCTGCATGCTGGGTAATGTGATGGGTTCCATCAAAATTGCACATCGTGGCCCACAGAACCATGCACCCACGCGCGAACAAATTGCCCTGCTGATGCAACAAAACTTCGGTGTTACGTTCTAATTGGAAAGCGCTGGGCTCTTGCTCAACGGGTTTTTCGGAGATAAATATGCAGATTTCCTCGACGATGCGGTCACTCAACGGATGGCAACGCTTGGCGATTGTCGGTGCGACAGCGGCCATCGCCGTCAGTGTTTCGGGTTGCAGCACACCGAGCGCTTCGGCCGGTGTTTATACCTACAGCCAAGCTCAGTCTGAACAGATTGTGCGCTATGGCACGGTGGTCGGCTTGCGTCCGGTGGTGATTCAGAAGGATCAGTCTTCCGGTGTGGGCATGATTGCGGGTGGTGCCTTGGGTGGTGTGGCAGGTAGCGCCGTTGGCGGTGGAACAGGCCGCAATCTTGCCATTGTCGGTGGCGCCATACTCGGTGCGTTGGCTGGTGAGAAGATTGAAGAGCAGGCCGGCAAGACTCAGGGTATCGAAATCACGGTTCGCTTGGACAACGGGGAGACCCGAGTGATCGCGCAGCAAGATGATCAGAGGATTGCCGTGGGTTCGCGAGTGCAAGTCATCAGTGGTGCAGGTCCCGTGCGTGTGGTGCCAGCCAACAGCTAAGTCAGGTTAGTGCCGCTGCGACATCCAAGACGAGCGGCCAACCTGGCTTGCTACTGTAACGCTGTAACCATAGCCCGATAGTGTCTAGTTAATTCTGTGCAAGCGGCAACCGCGTGGCTGTCAGTCTTAAGCTTATAGCCCAACTAGCGTATAGCTGATCCGGTTTAGCACCATCAGCGCGATCTGGGCGAAGATTAGCAAGGCCAATGGTGAAAAATCAAACCCACTGAAGTTGGGTAGGATGCGGCGGATGGGTTCTAGTAGCGGGCCGGTTAGCGTTCTTAACACTGGCATGACAGGCGCCATTGGATTGACCCAAGACAGAATCGCCTGAATCAATGTCATCCATATGATCAGGTTCAACGCCCAGCGTCCCATCGTGACGGCCGCAGCGATTAAGCCAGGTCCGAGTAGTCCCGAAGGGGGAATGCTTCGGGTGGCCAGCATCCACATAAAAAACAAATAAAACAGCGCGACTAAGTACACGCCGATCACACTGACCCAATCGACTGATTTGCCAGCGGGCAAGATCGTACGCAGGGGCTTACATAGCCACTCTGTCATTCGGTAAATCAACTGCGCAAATGGATTAAATGGGTGAAACCGAATCGCATGCAACCAGGCGCGCGCTAAAAACGCCGCGCCTAAAATCGTGAAGCTAATTTCGATCAGAAATGTCAGGATGTCGCCCGTCATTTAGAGGTTGTCCTTGTGCTGACTGTCAATGTGTGCGCATTGTCGCATGATGCAAGCGTTTGACAATAAAAAACCGCCCGGCAAATGAATGACGGGCGGTTCGCCGACCTTAGTCAGCCATCCAGATTAAGGACGGCCACCGGTCGGAAATGGCCATGATGCGGCCGGGTTCAGTGCCGTTTTTGCACCGGGTGCAGCAGCCGTTGAGGGCTTGCTAGCAGCAGGTTTTCTTACGGCAGCTTTTTTAGCTGTTTTTTTTACAGCCTTTTTTGCCGCAGCTTTCTTAGCAGGTGCCTCTTTAGCGGGCGCTTTTTTTGCGGCAGCTTGTTTGGCAGGTGCTTTTTTTGCTACGACTTTCTTAGCGACAGCTTTCGTGGCCGGTGCTTTCTTGGCCGGTGCTTTCTTGGCAGCTACGCTCTTTGCTGGTGCTTTCTTAGCAGGTGCCTTCTTCGCTACAACTTTTGTTTCTGCTTTTTTAGCGACGACTTTCTTGGCCGGGGCTTTCTTAGCAACGACTTTCTTTGCTGGGGCTTTCTTAGCAACGACTTTCTTTGCTGGAGCCTTCGCTTCTACCGCTTTCTTGGCGGCGGCTTTTTTGGCCGGTGCCTGCTTTACTGCTTTCTTGGCTGTTGCCATGGTCTTGCTCCTATAGATCAGGTACCTAGATGGAACGCGCGCCTTGAGATCCACTTCGACAGTCGACCACCAGGCTCGCGCTATTCACCAAACCAGCCCGCTGTCTGGTATCAACCGACAGGCCAATTCAGCAAATGCAGTACCACTGCTCGAGCGCCTTGGATAAGGGTCATCTCTGACAGTGACGGATTGATGGCTTGTCTGACCATCAACCAAATTCGGTACGCACGTCTCAGTACCTGATCAGCCAGCTATTCCCAGTTCAGGGCTCCACCGGTTTGGTACTCAATGACACGTGTCTCAAAGAAGTTTCGTTCCTTCTTTAAGTCAATCATTTCAGCCATCCATGGGAAGGGGTTCTCTTCCTGAGCAAACAGCGGCTCAAGGCCGATCTGCTGGCAACGACGATTGGCAATAAAACGCAAATAGGACTTGAACATGGGGGCGTTTAGGCCCAGTACACCGCGAGGCATCGTGTCCTCAGCATAGGCGTACTCCAGGTCAACAGCCTCCTTAAATAGCTCACGAATTTCTTCACGGAACTCGGGTGTCCACAGATGCGGATTCTCGAGTTTGATCGTGTTGATCAGGTCGATACCGAAGTTGCAGTGCATGGACTCATCGCGAAGGATGTACATGTACTGTTCGGCTGCACCCGTCATTTTGTTCTGACGGCCAAGCGCCAGAATCTGGGTAAAGCCAACATAGAAAAAGAGACCTTCCATCAGGCAGGCAAACACGATGAGTGACTTCAAGAGCGTTTGGTCAGTCTCGGGCGTGCCCGTATTGAAGTTCGGATCCGCAATCACGTCAATGAATGGGATCAGGAACTCGTCCTTGGCCTTGATAGAGGGTACTTCGTTGTAGGCGTTAAAGATTTCGCCTTCGTCAAGGTCCAGGCTCTCGACAATGTACTGATAGGCGTGGGTGTGAATCGCCTCTTCAAACGCCTGGCGCAACAGAAACTGTCGGCACTCGGGTGCGGTGATGTGGCGATAAGTGCCCAGCACAATATTGTTTGCAGCTAGTGAGTCGGCGGTCACGAAGAAGCCCAGGTTGCGCTTGACGATACGACGCTCGTCTTCGGTCAGGCCATTGGGGTTCTTCCACAACGCAATATCACGCGCCATGTTGATTTCCTGCGGCATCCAGTGGTTAGCGCAAGTGGCCAGGTACTTCTCCCACGCCCATTTGTACTTAAAGGGAACAAGCTGGTTGACGTCGGTCTTGGCGTTGATGATGCGCTTGTCGGCAACGTTCACGCGCTGATGTGAGGTATTCGTAGCGGCTGCCTTCGTGACATTGGTCGCAGCACTTCCGGTCAAGCCTGGCGTGGGCATGGCAACATCGCCAAACACGCCAGTGGCTTGACGCAAACCAGCGATTGCCGCCGATGATGCGGGTGAGGTGGGTGCAAGAGCGGGTTGCGCGGTTGGGGTGATTTCGTCGTTCCAGTTCAACATGTCGATTTATCCTTTGTCGTATTCGTGGTGGTTATTGGCAAGCTTCGCACTCTTCGAAACCAGGGTCTCCTGGTCTCATGGTGCAGGCCACACCGACGATTTCCGGCTCGGGCATCGCGCTACTGGCGGCAATAGCTGACTGACCGCCGTCCATGCTCACTGCATTTAACTCACCACCTCGACCAGTTGACTTCTCGGCACTAGTGGCACCCAACGTACGCAGATAATAAGTGGTCTTTAAGCCACGCAACCAGGCAAGCTTGTACGTGTCGTCAAGCTTTTTACCGGAAGCACCGGCCATGTAGATGTTTAACGATTGCGCTTGATCGATCCACTTCTGACGACGCGCAGCACACTCAACCGTCCAAGCGGTATCGACTTCAAATGCGGTGGCGTAGAGGGTGCGCAAGTCGGCTGGGATGCGATCGATACGGGACAGGCTGCCGTCGAAGTATTTCAGGTCAGCGACCATGACTTCGTCCCAGAGGCCCAGCTTCTTGAGATCACGAACTAAGTAGTTATTCACTACAGTGAACTCGCCGGATAGATTCGATTTGACGTACAAGTTTTGATAGGTAGGTTCGATGCACGCTGATACACCGATAATATTTGAAATTGTTGCGGTTGGGGCGATTGCAACGCAATTTGAGTTACGCATGCCCTTTTGTTTGATGCGCGCGCGCAACGAATCCCAATCCATCGTGCTTGATTCATCTACCTCAACATAACCACCACGTTGTTCACGCAACATCGCAATGGTGTCTTGGGGCAAGATGCCACGCGACCAGAGCGAACCGTCATAGCTTGCGTAACGACCACGTTCAGCTGCCAGATCGCTCGATGCAGCGTAGGCGTAATAGCAAACTGCTTCCATCGAACGATCAGCAAACTCAATGGCTTGCTGCGATGCATACGGCATGCGCATCACGTGCAGGCAATCTTGGAAACCCATGATGCCCATGCCGACTGGACGGTGGCGCAAGTTGGAGTTGCGTGCTTTGTCAACGGCATAGTAGTTAATGTCGATCACGTTATCGAGCATGCGCATGGCGATGTTGATCGTCTTTTGCAGTTTGTCATGATCCAGTGTGAACTCGCCCTGGTCATTGTCTTTCAAGTGTGCCACCAGGTTGATTGAGCCGAGGTTGCAAACGGCAATCTCAGAGTCGTTGGTGTTTAAGGTGATCTCTGTGCACAGGTTTGAGCTGTGAACCACGCCAGCGTGTTGCTGAGGTGAGCGGATGTTGCAAGGATCTTTAAAGGTGATCCATGGGTGGCCGGTTTCAAACAACATCGACAGCATGCGGCGCCACAGATTCAAGGCCGGCATTTTTTTGAACAAGGTGAGTTCGCCGCGCGCAGCTTTCTCTTCGTAACCGACATAGGCCTTCTCAAACTCTGAGCCAAACTTGTCATGCAGGTCAGGGCAGTCGGAGGGTGAGAACAAGGTCCAGTCACCATTTTCCATGACACGCTTCATGAAGAGATCAGGAATCCAGTTGGCACTGTTCATGTCGTGTGTGCGACGACGCTCATCACCAGTATTTTTGCGAAGCTCCAGAAACTCTTCAATGTCCAAGTGCCAGCTCTCGAGGTAGCAGCAAACCGCGCCCTTGCGCTTACCACCTTGATTGACGGCCACGGCTGTGTCGTTGACCACTTTCAAAAACGGCACCACACCCTGGCTTTCGCCGTTGGTGCCTTTGATGTGGCTGCGCATGGCGCGCACGGGTGTCCAGTCGTTACCCAGACCACCAGCATACTTGGCCAGCAAAGCGTTTTCTTTGATGGCTTCGTAAATGCCGTCCAAGTCATCTGATACGGTGGTCAGGTAGCAAGACGACAACTGCGAGTGCAACGTACCCGAGTTAAAGAGCGTGGGCGTTGAGCTCATGAAGTCAAAGCTTGAGAGGATTTCATAGAACTCAATGGCGCGCGCTTCGCGGTCGATCTCACGCAAGGCCAAACCCATGGCCACGCGCATGAAAAACATTTGTGGCAATTCAATACGCTGACCTTTGATGTGCAGGAAGTAACGGTCATACAGGGTTTGAAGGCCAAGGTAGTCAAACTGCAGGTCGCGCTTGCTATCTAGCGCCTTGGCCATGCGCTTAAGGTCAAACTGCGCAAGGTCACGGTTCAGCAGGCCGCCTTCGATGCCCTTTTTAATGAACTTTGGAAAGTGGGTGGCGTACTCGGTGACCATACCCTCTTGGGAGACTTCTTGGCCCAGCACTTCTTTGCGGATGCTGTGCAATAGCAAACGAGCCGTTGCCTTGCTGTAGGCAGGATCTTTCTCAACGAGCACGCGCGCAGCCAGAATGGCTGACTTGTAAACCTCTTCAATTTGCACGCCGTCGTACAGATTTTTGAGTGTCTCTTTGAAGATCAGATCGGTTTCTACGAACTCACCGAGCCCAACACCGGCGGCCTCTATCGTGGCTTTCAGTTTGGCCATGTCCAGTGGTTTGCTCACGCCGTTGTCAGTAACCGTAAACGTATGTTCAACCGACGCTTCTTGTGTGATGCCCGACTTGGCACGTTCAGCAGCGCGTTCTTGCGAGCGGCGCTCACGGTACAGAACGTAGGCACGCGCCACGTCGTGCTCGCCAGAGCGCATGAGTGCAAGTTCGACGGCGTCTTGCACGTCTTCAATGTGAAACATGCCGCCGCTGGGCCGGCCTCGCACGAGCGCGTTGACCGCCTGCTTGGTGAGCTGCTCCACTAACTCGCGTACGCGAGCCGAGGCAGCACCCTGACCACCATTGACCGCTAAAAACGCTTTGGTCATGGCAATGGCGATCTTGCTTGGTTCAAAGCCAACCACAGCGCCATTGCGACGAATGATGCTGTAGTGCGACCAAGCGTTTTGTGTAGTCGACTGTCCCGCTAGAGCGGTCGGTGCCTGCATCTGCCCGACTAGGTCGGCTGGGGCAATAGTGTTAGCAACTTGCATGTGAACTCCTGCTTAAAGACACGGCTTGCGGTGCGCGACAAGCCTGTGTGGGCATAAAAATGTCGTCTTGGTGACGCGACATTCATGAGACGCAAAACACTACATCTTGTGTTTTTCGTTTATTTGGTCACAAATTCTAGTGGTTACTCGTCCAATGGGCAACAGTCAGTCACCAATATATTCGTACGGGCATTCCCCGACCGAACTCAGTTCACCACCCCAAAAGCCCGCAGGCGCTCGCCCATACGCTTGCGACCGAGCAATGCGAGCACGGCATCGATGGCGGGCGTTTGTGGGGTTCCTGCCACGATTAGCCTGAGCGGGATCGCAAGTTGTGGCATTTTCATGCCATGGCTGGCCAAGGTGTCCTTGATAATCGCCCCGATTTGAGCGCCAGTCCAATCAATCGTCTGACTCCTTTGCCAAAAATCCACCATGGCTTGCCTGGCTTCTGGTGTGATGTGTTTCGCCACAAGTTCTGCGTCGGGTGCTGCGGGCGTCCCACAAAAGAGCATGGCGGCGTCGGCCAGTTGCTCGAGCGTCTCACTGCGGTCTTTCAGTAGGCCAACGGCTGTGACCAGGTCCACCGCATCGGGGTTGCCGCCACGGTCGCTGATGCGCACGCGCACTTGCTCAGCCAACCAGGTGTTGTCTGCCTCTTTCATATAGTGCGCATTGACCCAGTTGAGTTTTTTCGGATCCCACTGCGCAGCCGAGCGTGACAGGTTGTGACCATCAAACCATTGCAGTAACTGCTCACGGTTAAAGAGTTCTTCATCGGCATGGCTCCAGCCTAGTCTGGCCAGGTAGTTCACCATGGCCTCGGGCAGGTAGCCCGCCTTGTCATACTCCATGACGCTGACGGCCCCGTGCCGCTTGGACAGTTTTTGACCATCGGGCCCCAGAATCATCGGCACGTGGCCGTAAGCCGGGATGGGCGCACCCAGGGCTTTGAGGATATTGATTTGACGAGGCGTGTTGTTCACATGATCATCACCACGCAACACGTGGGTGATCGCCATGTCCCAATCGTCGACCACCACACAAAAGTTATAGGTCGGTGTGCCATCGGGCCTGGCAATGATGAGGTCATCAAGCTCCTCATTGCGAATGGTGATTGTGCCTTTGACCATGTCATCCCAGCTAGTCACCCCAATGGCGGGGTTCTTAAAGCGCACCACGGGCTTGCGGCCATCGGGCACCGCGGGCAAGGTTTTGCCGGGCTCAGGGCGCCAGGTGCCGTCATAGCGAGGTTTGTCGCCACGGGCTTTGGCTGCTTCGCGCATGGCATCGACTTCTTCCGGTGAGCTATAGCAGTGGTAGGCCGTGCCTTGGTCGAGCATGTGCGCAAGCACTTCGCGATAGCGCGTCATGTGCTGCATCTGGTAGAAGGGCCCTTCATCGGGTGTGAATCCGAGCCACGCCATGCCGTCCAGGATCGCTTGCACCGCCTCTGGTGTCGAACGCTCCAAGTCCGTGTCTTCGATTCGCAAAATGAAGTCACCACCAAAGTGCTTGGCGTATGCCCAGCTATAGAGCGCTGTGCGGGCTCCACCCAAATGCAAAAAGCCGGTGGGAGAGGGCGCAAAGCGAGTGCGGACACGGTTGGTGGGGTTGGGGTTTGCGGTCATGCGTGGGTCACTTTGGTTGACGTTGTTGGGTCGCGATGTCTGTATATATTGGCCGTGCTCAATCTGGATGCTCACTGGCGGATCTCTTTGGCTGGCCAGCGTGTTGTATGTCTGACACAAGCGCTAACCACGCTGGTCTGTGATCAATAAAAATTGCCTTGCGTCATGTTGCGATGCAGCACGCGCTGTTAGTATCAAAATAGTTTCATATTTTAGGGGCAGAATGCGTGCATGCCTGTCCAACGAGGAAATCATGTTTCGCCACACCCTTGATCCTCTGTTTCAGCCCCAAAGTTTGCTGATTGTCAGCGACAACCCGCTGCCGGTGTTTCAAGCCTTGCCCTCGGGCATTCGAGCTAAAACCACCCGGGTTGACGCACCGCCTGGCACGCAGCTTGAGTTTCCCGCTGTGCTCGCTGGTGTGCCTTCAGGCACGCGGCTAGAGCTTGCGGTCGTTTGCATGCCGCCGCTGCTATTGCAAACCGTGCTCGAGTCACTAGTGCAGTACCGCCCGATGGCACTGATTGTGATGGCCCACGAGGTCATCGACCCAGACCCAGATCGCACCCGACGTTTGTGTGCCGATTGGGCGCGCGCCAACCGATGCGCCTTGCTTGGGCCATTCTCCTTTGGACTGCAGCGCCCGCATCTGGGCTTGAATTTGAGCCAGCATCCCTTACTCGCCCACCCAGGGCGCGCGGCGCTGGTGGCGCAATCGCGCACCATTATGGCCGGCGTGCTGGATTGGGCCGATGATGTTCATGTTGGGTTTTCTGCGGCAATCGCGCTTGGACAAGAATCGGTAACCCGACTGCCCGATGTGCTGGATTATCTGGCCACTGACACGCGCACTGACAGCATTGCCCTGTATCTCGATGACATTGAATCTGGGCGAGAGTTCATGAGCGCGATCCGGGCCGCTGCCAGCGTCAAGCCAGTCGTGGTGCTCAAGACGGGAGCCGCTAATGAAGGCTTGCAGGCAGACCTTGCCTTTGACGCGGCCTTGCGACGTGCCGGTGCGGTTCGGGTGCGCTACTTTGTGCAGCTGTTCTCGGCCCTGAAGGTGTTTAGTTACAGCCGAAAACCACGTGGGCGCCGTGTAGCCGTGTTTGCCAATGGCGAAGCCCCAGCTCAGTTGGTGTTGGACATGGCCGGTGAAGATGGTCCGATTTTGAAGGCAAGACTCGAGCCAAAAACCAGCATTCGCCTGTCAAAGCTCTTTGAGCCAGGCTCTAAAACCCACAACCCAGTCGTGACACATCAGCCATTGACCGAACCCTTGGTCACGGAAATCATGCAGCTGCTGATGGACGATGAGGGTGTTGATGGTGTGCTAGCCATGTTGGCACCTGACCCCCGTTCTGATTTCAACCAAGTGTCAGCCGCCTTGGCGAAGTTCGCGCCCAAAGCGCCTAAGCCCGTCATCACCTGCTTTTTAGGGGACGCCGGCATGCGACCGATACGCAGGCGTTTAGATGATGCTGGCACGCCAGCCTTTCGCACCCCTGAGTCGGCAGCGAACGCCTTGGGCATTTTGGCGTCCTATAACTACAACCAGCAATTGTTGCTACAAATCCAGCCTGCCGAGCCAGAGCACGGCACGCCGTTGATTGAGCAGGCACGCGCCCGTATTCGGGTGTCACTGGATCGGGGGCATGAGTGGCTTGAGCCCGATGTGGCGTGGGCCTTGGTGCGCGATTTCCATATTCCACTGCAGGATTCGAATCAACCGAGCTTCAAGCCGATGTCCGTTGATGATATTCCGGCTGCGATTTCGGTGCAGCGCGACGCCAAGTTCGGACCGGTGATACGGTTTGGCGCAGGCGGCGTCCTTGGGCGTTTTGCGCCTGATCAGGCCGGCGCTGACTTGGCGCCATTGAACTATTTTCTGGCCAGACGCATGGTCAAGCGCAGCCAGTTCTGGAAAAAGTTGCCTGAAGGTTTTTATAGCGAACAGCTCTTTGAGCAGTTGTTGATCATGCTCGAACTCGTGTCTGATCTGGTTAGTGAGTGTCCTGAGGTGGTGAGCCTGAGAATCGACCCGATTGTGGTCCGAGGCGATGTGTTGATGGCCAGTGACATCGCTATTCAGGTCAGTGTTTCGAGCAGTACCAAAGACCCAGCAGCCAGTGGCTATGACCATATGTCAGTGCACCCGTATCCGCGCCGGTGGGTACAGCGCTTGCCATTGCGCGATGATCAGTCTGGCACGTTGCGTCCCATACGCCCCGATGACGCGCTGGCCCTGCAGGCGTTTGTGCGAGGTTTATCGGAAGAGGCGCGTTACATGCGCTTTGTGTCGATGATGCGCGAGCTCACCCCCCGGATGTTGTCGCGTTACACCCACGTGGACTATCACCGCGAGCTTGCATTGGTTGCCACGTGCGAGCTCACCAATGAGAGCGGCCAGTTGCAAGAGACCATCATTGGCCTGGCTCACTACCTGCGCAATCCGGATGGCCGTGGTGCGGAGTATGCCTTGGTGATTGCTGACAACTGGCAAGGCCAGGGGCTGGGTCGTCGTTTGATGAGTCGGTTAATCGATGCCGCACGCGAGCAAGGGCTAGATTACATTGAAGGCCTGGTGCTCTCGAACAACCGACCGATGTTGTCTTTAATGGCTAGCCTGGGCATGGTCAACGATCCAGACCCGGATGACTCCTCCATGCGCCGAGTCTGGATGAGCCTGGAAAACGCCGGTGCTTAAAGCAGGACAGCTAGACCAGGACTGTTTTTAAGAACTGCGCAATGTCTTGAACCTCTTGGGGGCACACGCTGTGTGGCATGGGGTAGGTGTGCCACTGCACGCTGTAGCCGTGTGAGGTCAGTAAGCGCTCGGTGCTTTGACCGCGCTCGAACGCCACCACAGGGTCATGGGTGCCGTGCGCCAAAAAAATCGGCGTTGATTGGTTCTCAGCTGCCCAATGGGGTGCGGCGCGATCGGCCAGTGGCAGGTAGCCTGACAGGCCAATCATGCCCGCGAGCTTTTGTGGGTATCGCAAGCCCGTGTGCAAGGTCATGGCGCAGCCTTGCGAGAAGCCAGCGAGCACGATGTTGCTCGTGGCAACGCCACGCTCGTTCTCGCGCTTGATGAGATCGGCAATCATCTGCCCAGACTCTCGAATCCCGGCCTCGTCTTCGTGACGCACCAGCGCCGGTGTGAGGATGTCGTACCAGGCACGCATGGACATGCCGCCGTTGATGGTCACTGGCCGCACGGGCGCGTGCGGGAACACAAACCGGGTCGGTGTGTTGACGCCAAGCGCAGGCACCATCGGTTCAAAGTCATGGCCATCAGCACCTAGCCCATGTAACCAAATGACGCTATGGGTTGGGTTGGCGCCGGTTTCGCGTTCAATGTATTGCAGCACGCGCTGGGTGTCGCTCATGATTCAGTTCCCGTTTTAGAGGGTGGAGTGTTGGGGCTCGGGGTGGCCGCTTTGATGGCTTGGTAGAGTGCCCGGTAGTGTTTGCGCTGTGGCTCCTGGCCAGGCAATAATCCTTGGTTTTTTTTGTGCTCGGTGCGTGCTGCCCGAATCAGAGACCGGATCGCCTGCACATCAACGCCAGGGTGGGCATCTAGCCAGGGGGTGAGGACAGCATCGTCGGCGATCAGACGATCGCGGTCGCGCTCGATAGCGTGCAGGTAGGCAGTCTCCTGGCGCGAACCATTGGCCCAGGTGTCAATTTGCTGGCGGATTTGCTCGGCCGGCGCATCGCGCATGAGTTTGCCCACATAATGAATCTGGCGTCTGCGCCCCTCTCGGCTGGTGGTGCGTTGTGCCAAGAGTACCGCTTCGAGCAGTTTTTCGCTAAGCGGCAGTTGCTTGACCCGGTCGCTGGAGAGTTCGACGATCTCCTTGCCAAGATCCTGCAAGGCCAGCATGTCGCGCTTGACCTGCGACTTGCTCGGCCTGTCTTCGCTGTCTTCTAAATAGTCGTTGTCGGTTTGGGTCATTTGCTGCGTCAATTACGTGTCCTTCAGTATCATACGGGATTCAGACGTTTTCTTAGATCACTCAAAGGTCAACTTCACATGCAGCCATTGCCGCACCAAGCCCACCGAGCCCAATTTGAAGATTTAGTCACCCAAGCGCTCGACTTCGCCAAAACACTGGGCGCCACCGACGCGGTGGCCGAAGTGTCTGAAGGCCAGGGCATGGCGGTCAATGTACGCTTGGGTGAGGTTGAAACCGTTGAGCAAACGCGAGACCGCTCGCTGGCGATCACGGTATTTGCCGGCCAGCGTCGCGGTTCGGCCTCGACCTCGGATTTCTCGCGCGCAGCGCTTGAGCAAACGGTTGCAGCGGCCTGGCACATTGCACGCTACACCGCCGAAGACCCAGCCGCTGGCTTGCCTGATGCGGATCAGCTGATGCTGCAAGCAAGCCCGGACTTGTTGCTCTATCACCCCTGGGCCATTTCGGTGGACGAGGCGGCCAAGCTCGCCATTGAGGCCGAAGATGCGGCGCGTGGCCTGAGCAAAAAAATCACCAACTCCGAGGGCGCAAGCGTTGACAGCCACGAGGGCCAGTTTGTGATGGGCAACACCCGCGGCTTTTTGGATGGTTACATCTTTACCCGTCATGGCTTGTCGGTGGTGCCGATTGCCGGGCGTGGAGACAATATGCAGCGTGACTACTGGTACACCAGCGATCGGCGTGCAGACCGCTTGGCTCCGCCCGCCGAGGTGGGCCGCTATGCGGCAGCCAGGGTGCTCTCGCGCCTGGATGCGCGCCGACTATCCACGCGACAGGTGCCGGTGTTGTTTGAGGCGCCGCTTGCGCTTGGGCTTTTGGGGGCGCTGACGCAAGCCGTCAGTGGCGGGGCGCTCTACCGCAAAACCACTTTTTTACTGGACTCGCTTGGGCAGTCGATCTTTCCGGATCATATCTACATCGACGAGAACCCCTTTATCCCTGCGGCCATGGGCTCGGGCGCATTTGATGACGAGGGTGTTCGCACCGAGTTGCGCCAGATTGTCAGGGCCGGTGTCTTGCAGAGTTACTTTCTGTCGACCTACACCGCACGCAAGCTCGGCATGCAGACCACAGGGCACGCCGGTGGCTCGCACAACTTGCGGCTGTACTCCACCAATACCACCCCGGCTGACGACCTCGCGGGCATGTTGCGTGAAATGGGCACGGGCCTCTTAGTTACTGAACTGATTGGTCAGGGCGTGAACTACGTGACCGGCGACTATTCCAGGGGGGCGTTTGGCTACTGGGTAGAAAACGGCCAGATCCAGTACCCCGTGCAGGAAATCACCATTGCGGGCAATTTGAAGGACATGTTTAGTCAAATCGTCAAAGTGGGTGCCGATGAGTTGACCCGCGGCAGTAAAACCACCGGTTCGATCCTGCTTGAGCGGATGTCGATTGCGGGCACTTAAGCGGGTTTGTCTCGGTCAGAACCACGAAAGTCACTGATTCCATGATAGAATTTCGGGTTACCTTGTAAACATTTCACCGGTACGGGCGGGTTACACGTCTTGACGGGTGGATATGAAGACTGGGTAAACCAGCAAGAATCCGAAGATGGTCTTCGATTCGTAACGTATTAGGATCCAATCATGAAAACCTTCGTGGCTAAGCCGCATGAAGTGAAGCGTGACTGGTTTGTGATTGACGCCAAGGGCAAAGTCCTAGGTCGTGTGGCCAGCGAAGTCGCACGCCGTTTGCGCGGTAAACACAAGCCTGAGTTTACGCCGCACGTTGACACCGGCGATTACATCGTCATCATCAACGCCGCTGATATCGTTGTCACTGGCAACAAAGCACTCAACAAGAAATACTATCGCCACTCGACTTATCCGGGCGGTATTTCTGAGACGAACTTTGCCAAGATGCAAGAGCGTTTTCCGGGGCGCGCTATCCAGAAAGCTGTCAAGGGCATGTTGCCCAATGGCCCACTGGGTTATGCGATGATCAAGAAGCTCAAAATCTACGCCGGTAGCGAGCATCCTCATACTGCGCAACAGCCGCAGCCTCTCGAATTTTAAGGACGCGTCATGATTGGTAATTGGAACTATGGCACCGGCCGCCGCAAGACGTCAGTGGCCCGCGTGTTTCTCAAAAAAGGCACCGGCAAGATCGTCGTCAATGGCAAGCCCGTTGATGAGTTCTTCGCTCGTGAAACCGGCCGCATGGTCGTGCGTCAGCCGCTTGAGCTGACTGGTCACCTCGAGTCATTTGACTTTCACATCAACGTGCACGGCGGCGGCGAAAGCGGTCAGGCCGGTGCAGTTCGCCACGGCATTACCCGTGCGTTGATCGACTACGACGCAACACTCAAGCCCGCATTGTCAAATGCTGGTTACGTCACGCGTGATGCCCGTGAGGTCGAGCGTAAGAAAGTGGGTCTGCGTAAAGCACGTCGCCGCAAGCAGTTCAGCAAGCGCTAAGACGCGTTGGGCAACCGCTTCGGTTGCTCAGCCTGCCTTGGCTGCACGACAAAAAACCGCACCGGTGTTGCACTGGAGGCGGTTTTTTTATGGGCTCGTTTTATTCTGCGTGCACAGCGATTGAAATCGCACGAATGCGCGGTGACACACTAAAATTAAGCATAGTGCATTTGCCACACTCATCAACACGGGATTCAGGTCATGGCCGCAACAAACGCTCCGCACGCAACAGATGCTCACCACGCTGCGATCAAAGTGGGCATTGTTGGTGGTACCGGTTACACCGGCGTGGAGTTGCTGCGTCTCTTAAGCCAGCACCCCCATGTCAAACTCACCGCCATCACCTCTCGCAAAGAGTCCGGGGTGCGGGTATCTGATATGTATCCGAACCTGCGTGGTCATGTTGATTTGGCCTTTTGTACGCCAGAAGATGCGAAGCTAACCGATTGCGATGTGGTGTTTTTTGCGACACCGCACGGGGTGGCCATGAGTCAGGCCAAAGAGTTGCTCGCTGCGGGTGTGAAGCTCATTGATCTGGCAGCGGACTTTCGCCTGCAAGACACGACGGTGTTTGAGCATTGGTACAAAATGCCGCACAGCTGCCCAGATGTTTTGTTGCAGTCTGCTTATGGCTTGCCCGAGTTAAACCGCGAAGCCATCGCCAAAGCGCACGTGGTCGGTAACCCGGGCTGCTACCCCACCACCGTGCTCTTGGGTTTGGCGCCTTTGCTTAAGCCCAATGTCTTGATTGACACCAGCGACATCATTGCGGACTCCAAGAGTGGTGTGAGCGGCGCGGGTCGCGGGGCCTCGGTGGGCAGCCTGTTTTCTGAGGTCAGTGACAGTTTCAAGGCGTATGGCGTGTCTGGTCACCGGCATCACCCTGAGATTAAAGCGCAGTTGGATTTGCTGGCGGGGACCCCAGTCAACCTGACGTTTGTGCCCCATCTGGTGCCCATGGTCAGAGGCATGTTGAGCACCATTTACGTCAAGCTCTTGCCTGGTGCGCATGGTGTAGACCTGCAGTCGCTGTATGAGTCTTTCTATGCCAATGAGACATTTGTGGATGTCATGCCGGCCGGCAGCTTGCCCGAGACTCGTTCGGTCCGAGCATCGAACCAGTTGCGTCTGGCATTGCACCGCCCGCCAGGCCACCCGGATCGCCTGATTGTGCTGTCCATTCAGGACAATTTGGTCAAGGGCGCCTCGGGCCAAGCGGTGCAGAACATGAACCTGATGTTTGGACTGCCTGAGCACACCGGTCTGTCTCAGGTGGCGATTCTGCCCTGAATGCGAGATTGCCGGCGCGCACTGCGCTGGCCAAAGGCCGCGTAAAAGAGTAGCGCCAGGGTGAGCCAGATCGCAAACAGGGTGAATACGGTGCTGCTTAAGTTGGCGATCAAATAGAGGCAAGCCAGGATGCTCACGATCGGTGTCACCGGGTAGCCAGGCACACGAAACCCGGTGCTTGCGCAACCCCGTTTGCGCAACAGAATCAAGGCGATCGCCACCGCAATGAACACCACCAAAGTGCCTAAGCTCACCATCGCCCACAGCACGTGACTCGGTAAAAAGCCAGCCAGTGGTGTGATGGCCAGGCCAGCTAGCAAGGTGGCTGCCCGGGGACTGTGTGTTTGGCTGTCCAGCTTGGCCAGGCGTTTGGGCAAGAGCCCATCGCGCGCGGCGGCGAAATAGATTCTGGCTTGACCAAATAGCGTCAGAAACGTCACGCTAAAAATCGACACCACCGCACCGGCTGCCAGCATTACGCTAGCCACCGGGCTTTGGGTGGCCTTCATTAGAATCGCCGGCAGTGCACCTCGTTCGCCCACAAACTGATCGTGGCTTTGAACGCCCAAGCTGCTGATGGCCACCAGCACGTACACCGCAGTGACAATCAAGAGCGCCGTCACGATCGCCCATGGGATGTTGCGTTGTGGGTTAGTCGCTTCTTCGCTGGCGTTGACCACCGAGTCAAGGCCAACGAAGCTAAAGAACACGATGGCCGCGGCCGTGCTCACGCCCGTGACCCCAAACGGCATGAAAGGCGCAAAGTGCTCAGCGCGAAACACCGTCAAAGACATCGCCACAAAAAGCAGCAGGATGCTCACCTTGGTGATGGTCAAAACCGCGTTTAAGCGCGCGGATTCGCGTGAGCCCCGCAGCAGCAGCAGGGTGCAAAGCCAAACGACCACCATCGCTGGCAGATTGACTGCGCCGTTGCCGCCCAACTCCAGACCCTCGATATTTTTCACGAACGGTGGCTCGCGCCACAGCTCCGGAATCACCCAGCCAGTAAGCATGTCAATGAGCTGGTTCAGGTAGGCGCTCCAGCCCACGGCGACCGCAGCGCCTGCGATGCCCCATTCGAGCAACAGACAGGCCGCCACCATGACCGCGGCGCCTTCGCCCATGGTGACGTAGGTAAACGTGTACGAGGAACCTGACACGGGCAGGGTGCTCGCGACTTCGGCGTAGCAAAGGGCAGTGAGCCCGGCTGTCAACGCGGCAAGCAAGAACGACAAGATCACCGCAGGACCCGCGATCGGGACTGTTTCAGCCATGGCAAAGAAAATGCCGGTGCCCAGTGTGCTGCCCACGCCAATCAAGGTGAGCTCGGTCAGGCCGATGGTGCGGGGCAGTTGCTGCTTGTTTGATTCGGTTGAGTGGCTGGGCAGGGGTTTTTTGTGGAAAAAGCGATAGAACATGGGTGTATGAGGACTTGGGTTTAAGGACTCGGCTTTAAGGGCTCGGGATTAAGGGCTCGGGATTAAGGGATCGGGATTAAGGGATCGACTAAAACTTCAGTTGTGCAGTTTATGCCTTATTGGCAATGATCACCAAATACGTAATAGAATGGAGGCTATTACACAGGTGGTTTCTTTAGCGGTTTATTGGGTGGCTATTTGGTCACAGGCGGACTGTGTCAGATCGGCTTGCTGTAGCTCGAGGGGCACCGACATGTCCTTGATACGCCAAGGGTTTATACTGACTGCGTCTGGATTTGAGCGTATCTTGATCAAACGGCAAAAGCGCCGTCAATTGCAATGCATCGGGCAATGCGCAGTGAGGAAAAATCATGAGTAACGTCACCGAAACAGTCGATCTGCAGTCGCCACCAGAGCCGATCATTTTTACGGAGTCTGCCGCCGACAAGGTCAGGGACTTGCTCATCGATGAGGGCAACCCCAATCTGAAGTTGCGCGTGTTTGTGCAAGGCGGTGGCTGCTCGGGGTTTCAGTACGGATTCACGTTTGATGAAGACATCAACGATGACGACACCGCGCTAGAAAAAAATGGCGTGCAGCTGCTCGTTGATCCGATGAGCTTTCAATACCTGGTTGGCGCGGAGATCGATTACAAGGAAGACCTTGAGGGCGCACAGTTTGTGATTCGCAACCCCAATGCCACGACCACCTGCGGCTGTGGCTCGTCGTTCTCAGTTTAGGGTTGGTTTTTAGGCGAGCGGTTTAAGTTTCGGCTTCAACGCGCCAAGATCAGCTAAGCTGGCCAGCACGC
Organism: Lautropia mirabilis; assembly: GCA_945876565.1. GTDB lineage: Bacteria > Pseudomonadota > Gammaproteobacteria > Burkholderiales > Burkholderiaceae_B > Algicoccus. The sequence goes on from CAMCOS010000004.1 coordinate 123,190, forward strand.
ACCTAACACCCGAGCGCCAGATGCGCCGGTAACCTCAGGCAGGTTGCCGGCGTTTTTGTTTAGGTGTGCCCAAGCCAGCCAGGCAAACGCCAATGCTTCCATGTCTTGCGTGCCAATGCCCAGTGCTTCGGTGGTTTGAACCGGACCTTGCCAAGCTTGGGCGAGCGTGCCCATCAAAACGTCGTTTCGAGCACCGCCACCGCAAGCGTAAATCGGGGTATCGGTTAATCGCTGTTGAGTAAGTGGCCAAACAACCGACTGCACGGTCAGCCTAACCAGCGTGGCTTGCACATCGGCCGGTGAAAGATGGGCATAAGCTGCCAATCGCTCATCTAGCCAAGCCGCATTAAATAGATCCCGACCGGTTGATTTCGGGGGTGCCACCGCAAACCACGGCTCTGAATTGAGCAGATGAGCCAGCAGCGACGCATCCGGTTTGCCACTGGCTGACCAAGCACCGCGTTGGTCATAAGGCTTGCCGGTGTGGCGCTGGCACCAAAGGTCTAGCAGCAGGTTGGCGGGGCCAGTATCAAAGCCAAGTACAGGCACACCTGGGCGCAGCAGCGTCACGTTGGCAATACCGCCTAAATTCAAAATCACCCGTGGGGAGTCCGTGCCAAACGTAGCCCGATGAAAGGCGGGCACCAGAGGTGCACCCTGGCCGCCAGCAGCAACATCACGACCCCGAAAATCCGCAATCACGGATATCCCCGTGCGCTCTGCAAGCCTGGCAGGCGCCAGTAGCTGGGTGGTGTAACCGAGCTCCGGTCGATGTCTCACGGTTTGGCCGTGCGCGCCAATGGCGGCGATTGCGCCCGCGCTTAAATTGGCTGCTCGTAAAAGTTGCTCAACCACTTCAGCGTATGTATCTGAAAGCGCATTGGCTGCCAGGGCTGCTCGGTGAAGCTCGTTATCCGCTGGGGTGTTCAGTGCCAACAGTTCAGCTCGCAAAGGCGGGGGCAACTCACAAGCCGCGCGCGCCAGGATGCTCGGTTGGCCTGACTCAGTGAATTGCACCAATACACCGTCAACGCCATCAAGGCTGGTGCCTGACATCAGACCGATGGTGTGGCAAGCCGCCATGTGTGTTGTGAATGCTTTACTGAGCGGCGACCCGTAGCTTGGCGTCCAAGTCTTGCAGTTCGGCGATGCGCTCGAGCTGGTCACGCCAAGGCAGTGCCTGGGCATAAAACTGCTGCTTTTGTGTCGCATCGAGAGCGACTGCTTCTGGCATCCTGATCCCTAGCGGGTCCACGGGCTTGTTGTTCACCCGGAACTCGTAGTGTAAATGTGGTCCAGTGGACCAGCCAGTTGAGCCCACGTAACCGATGATCTCGCCTTGCGAGACACGATCGCCACGTTTCAAGCCCTTGGCAAAGCGGCTTTGGTGGGCAAACAGGGTGGTGATGTTGTTCTGGTGGCGCAAAATGATGGTTTTACCGTAGCCGCCTTGCGTGCCGATGAAGTCGACAATGCCGTCGCCGGTGGCTCGAATCGGTGTGCCGGTGGGTGCTGCGAAATCAATGCCGTTGTGCATTTTCCAGCGCTTGTGAATGGGGTGCATGCGCTGGCCGAAGGTGGAGCTGACGCGCGTGAACGGAATGGCACTGCGTAAAAACGCAGCCTTCAGGCTCTTGCCGTTTTTGTCGTAGTAGCCACCATTGCCGCCCTCTGGGGCAAACCACAGCGCCTCGATTAATTTGCCATCATTGATGTATTGCACCGCGAGCACTCGACCCGAGCCGGTTGGGCGTCCTTCATGCATGCGGGTTTCATACAGCACCCGAAATTGATCGCCTTTGCGAATGTCGCGCAAGAAATCAATCTTGCCGCCAAGAATCTCTGCCATTTGGATGGTGACCGAATCAGGCACTTCGGCGGCATCGGTTGCACCAAACAACGACGAGTTGATGACGCCAGCAGCCAAGTGCATCTGAGACTCGGTTTCTGCGGCAACATCTTTGGCAGCAAAGGACTTGTCAGCTTGCTTGGTGATCAGCAGGTATTCGGTCTGGTATTTGCCTTTGTTTTCTGTGATGGGCGTGTGGTAGTAGCGGATCCATTTCATGCCGCCAGTGCCATCAAGCGCCGCTTGCACCAAGCGCCCGGGTACTAGGCGATGCGCAGCCTTGCGGGTGTCTGTGTTGCTCGCAATGAAAGCCAGAAAGCCCTCTTCTTCGATGCCAAGCCTAGACAGAATGCTAGCGACGGTGTCACCGTCCTGAATACGGGTTTCGACCCTTTGTTCATAGCTCAGTGCCGTGGTGTCGCGCGCCTCAAGCGGCGGCAGTGTAAAGACCAGTGTGTCGGTCACCAGATCTTGGGGAGGGGCAAAGCTGCGATCGGGTGCCACCATTCCAAATGCGCCCGCTGCGACCAACAATCCCAAGGCTGACAGGCCAAGGGCGGTTTTAACGGGGCGTCTAGACGTTGGCGGCATGCGATCGAACCTCTGCGTATTCTGTGGAGTTAGTCTGTTTGTGTCAGCACATCACCACGGGCACTAGCAGTGTCCGAAGCAAATCCTGTCATAATGTTAGCTGAATTCTCAAGCAGTTAACAAGCACAAGCACAAGCACAAGCACAAGCACAAGCACCTAACAAGCATTGACTTCCCGCAACGGCACAGCGGCACAAAGCCCATTCAAATGCTGGCATCACGCGGAGCAACAATTATTTTGATCGTTTTATTGTCATGAGCAACCAAACTAGCGCCCAGTTTCATCCCGTTACAGATCGCGTCAAGCAAAGCCTGGCGATTGCCCTGCGCGGCTGTGATGAGCTGCTCGTGCAAGATGAGTTCGTCAAAAAACTGGCCCGAAGCGAAGCCACGGGTGTTCCGCTGCGCATCAAGCTCGGGCTTGATCCTACGGCGCCTGACATTCATTTGGGCCACACGGTGGTGCTCAATAAGTTACGGCAGTTACAAGACTTGGGCCACACGGTCATTTTTCTGATTGGTGACTTTACTTCCATGATCGGTGACCCATCGGGGCGCAACACCACACGCCCGCCGTTGACACGCGAGCAGATCGAAGACAACGCTAAAACCTATTACGCGCAGGCGAGCCTTGTGCTCGATCCCGAGCGCACCGAAATTCGCTACAACTCGGAATGGTGTGATCCGCTCGGTGCGCGCGGGATGATTCAGCTCGCGTCGCGTTACACGGTTGCCCGCATGATGGAACGCGAAGACTTTACCCAGCGCTTTCGCAACGGCGTGTCCATCTCGGTACACGAATTCCTCTACCCCCTGATGCAGGGCTATGACTCGGTCGCGTTAAAGGCTGACCTGGAGCTCGGTGGTACTGACCAGAAGTTCAACCTGCTCGTGGGTCGTGAGCTACAAAAGGAATACGGCCAGGAGCCGCAGTGCATTCTGACCATGCCCTTGCTCGAAGGCACTGACGGTGTTGAGAAGATGTCCAAATCCAAGGGCAACTACATTGGCATTGGTGAGGCGCCCGATTCCATGTTTGGCAAACTGATGTCGATTTCTGACGTCTTGATGTGGCGCTATTTTGAGTTGCTGTCGTTTCGCTCGGTCGATGAGATCAGAGCGCTTAAGGCTGAGACTGAGGCCGGGCGCAATCCGCGCGACGCCAAGGTCATGCTCGCCATCGAGATGGTTGATCGCTTTCATGGCGTGGGCCAAGGGCTTGACGCGCTGCAAACCTTCGAGGCACGATTCAGAGACGGTGCTATCCCGGATGACATGCCGCAAGTGTCGATTGCAGAGGTCGGCATTGGCATCCTGAAAGTCTTGCGCGAAGCCGAGCTCGTGAGCTCTGGTTCAGAGGCACAGCGCAACATCGAGCAAGGTGGCGTGCGTATTGATGGGCAAAAGGTATCAGACAAAGGGTTAACCCTGGGTTCTGGCACCTATGTCCTGCAGGTGGGCAAGCGCAAGTTCGCCCGTGTTAAGGTAGGTTAGGACTGTCCCTAAGAACAGTATCTACCGCAACGCCAAACTCACATAAGTCTGGTAAAACAAATAGGTTAATGACCTAGACAGCACCATTTATGCTCGGGCCTGCCTAGTGCGGCCCGCCGGAGTGGTCTTCCCACTCATCTTCCCACTCCGTTTGCTAAGGAGAAGTTCATGGAACTATCAAGTCATTCATTTGCAGATCAGGGCTGGATCCCTGAGCAGTTCGCCTTTGGCAGGATCGATGCGCAATCGCATGTCGCACTCTCAGAGAACATCAACCCCAATTTGCTTTGGGAGCAGGCACCCACCCGCACCAAGTCATTCGTGGTGATTTGCCATGATCCGGATGTGCCAAGCAAACCCGATGATGTGAATCAGGAAGGCCGTGAAATTCCTGCTGATCTGCCGCGGGTGGACTTTTTTCATTGGGTGCTCGTGGATCTGCCAGCCGATAAGGCTGAAATTGCTGAGGGTGAGTACAGTTGTGAAATGACTCCGAGAGGCAAGGGCGGCCCGCTCGCCGTCAATGACACCCGCCAGGGTGTGAATGACTACACCAACTGGTTTGCTGGTGACCACGACATGGAAGGCGACTATTTTGGGTACGATGGCCCATGCCCACCTTGGAATGATTCCATCTTGCACCGCTATGTATTCACGGTCTATGCGCTAGATATTGAAAGGTTGCCGCTAGAGGGCAAGTTTAATGGTCAGCAGGTGCTAGAGGCCATGGCCGGTCATATTCTGGATCAGGCCAGTCTGACGGGCATCTACACGTTAAACCCCCGTCTTGCGCCAGCCCAGGTCGGCTAGCCACAAGCGGCGCGGCGGTACAGGCAGTACAGGCAGTACAGGCAGTACAGGCAGTACAGGCGGTACAATAAGCACTTCTAACAGGATCCTTGGCTGGTGGCGATTCAATCGCCACCAGTTCGGTTCCTTTTTATCGTCTCTATCGTCAGGACACGTCCATGTTTGACCGCACCTTCACGCTTGACCGAGTTGACCCCGAAGTCTGGAGCGCAATCCAGAAAGAAGACCAACGCCAGGAACAGCACATTGAGCTGATTGCCTCTGAGAACTACACCAGCCCGGCGGTGATGCAGGCGCAGGGCTCGCAGATGACCAACAAGTACGCTGAGGGCTATCCCGGCAAGCGTTACTACGGTGGTTGCGAGTATGTCGACATCGTTGAACAGTTGGCCATTGAACGTTTAAAACAACTGTTTGGTGCTGAGGCCGTCAATGTGCAGCCCAACTCGGGTTCGCAGGCAAATCAGGCGGTTTATCTGGCGGTGCTAAAGCCCGGTGACACGGTCTTGGGCATGAGCTTAGCTGAAGGTGGCCATTTGACCCATGGCGCGAGTGTGAACGCCTCGGGCAAACTCTACAACTTTTATCAGTATGGGCTAGACGCCAACGAGGTGCTGGACTACGCCAAGGTGGAAGCACTGGCCAAAGAACACAAGCCCAAGCTGATCGTGGCGGGTGCGTCGGCCTATTCGCTGAAGATGGATTTTGAGCGCTTTGCGCAGATCGCGCGCGACAACGGCGCGATGCTTTTAGTTGACTTGGCTCACTACTCAGGCTTGGTTGCCGGTGGCGCCTACCCCAATCCAGTTCCCCATGCAGACTTTGTGACCTCGACCACCCACAAGGGTCTGCGTGGCCCGCGCGGTGGCATCATCATGATGAAAGCCGAACACGAAAAAATCATCAACTCTGCGATTTTCCCGGGCATTCAGGGTGGACCACTGATGCACGTGATCGCGGCTAAAGCGGTTGCGTTCAAAGAAGCGCTTGAGCCAAGCTTTAAAGATTATGCCGCCCAAGTCGTGACCAACGCGCAGGTGCTGGCACAAACCTTGGTCAAGCGTGGTCTTCGTATTGTCTCTGGCAAGACCGAGAGCCACGTCATGCTCGTGGACCTGCGTGCCAAGGGTATTACGGGCAAAGATGCTGAGAAGGCATTGGGCGATGCGCACATCACGGTGAACAAGAACGCCATTCCCAATGACCCAGAAAAGCCTTTTGTGACGAGCGGCATCCGTTTGGGTACGCCGGCCATGACCACGCGTGGGTTTAAAGAAAAGGAAGCTGAGTTAACGGGCAACCTGATTGCGGATGTGCTTGAGAACCCGACTGATGAAGCAAACTTGAAGTCGGTGCGCGAGCGTGTGCATGCTTTGACTTCGGCGTTTGCGGTTTACCGTTAAGAGCCGCATTGATGAAGTGTCCGTTTTGCGGTCATGCTGAAACCCTTGTGGTGGATTCTCGCACAGGCGAGGACGGCAGCTTCGTGCGTCGCAGGCGCCGGTGCGAGAAGTGCGATCGGCGCTTCACGACTTACGAGCGGGCGGAGCTCGATATGCCAGCGGTCGTCAAGCGCAACGGCAGCCGCCATGAGTACGAGCCGAGCAAACTGCAGGCGAGTTTACGGCTTGCCTTGCGCAAACGCCCGGTGAGCACAGACCAGATCGATCAGGTCGTGCATCGCATCGAAGAGAGCTTGTTGACCAGTGGTGAGCGTGAAGTCTCTACCGAGAAAATCGGTGCATTGGTGATGCAGGAGCTCAATAAGCTCGACAAAGTGGCCTATGTTCGGTTTGCCTCGGTTTATAAAAGCTTTGAAGACATTGGTGAGTTTGTGCAAGCCATCAAGGAAATGCAAAAGCCGCTTCGCAAGCGCGAAAGCTAGGCCAAGCGCGCATGTCTCGAATGTCTCGAATGTCTCGCATGTCTGATACGCCCGCATCCCAAGACCAGATCTTCATGGCGCAAGCGCTTGAGCTTGCCAAGTCGGCGATGTATGTGCCCACGCCCAATCCGCGTGTGGGTTGCGTGATCGTCAAAGAGGGGCAAGTTCTGGCGCAAGGTGTCACCCAGGCCGCCGGCCAGGCGCACGCTGAGGTCATGGCGCTCAGGGACCTTCAACAAAAAGGTCTTTCTGCTCATGGTGCCACGGTCTATGTGTCGCTTGAGCCTTGCAGCCATTACGGTAAAACCCCGCCTTGCACCGATGCTTTGGTCAAAGTCAAACCTGCGCGGGTGGTGCTTGCGCATGTGGATCCGTACCCGGCGGTCTCGGGTCGTGGTATTGCGGCTTTAAGACAAGCCGGCATTGAGGTCACGGTTGGGGTGCTTGCCAAAGAAGCACTTGAGATCAACCCGGGGTTTGTGTCGCGCATGGTGCGCGGCATGCCATATGTCTGGGCCAAGATCGCTGCCTCGATGGATCGGTTCACGGCGTTGCCCGATGGTCAGTCCAAGTGGATCACAGGCTCAGAGGCTCGGGCCGATGGTCACCATTGGCGTGCCCGCAGTTGCCTGGTGCTAAGTGGCATTGGTACGGTTAGGGCCGATGATCCCCAATTGAATGTGCGCGATGTGCAAACCGGGCGTCAGCCCAAGCGCGCGTTGGTGGACTCAAAGCTTGAAATCCCCGATCAGGCCAAGTTGCTCGATAGCCAAGGCTTGATTCTCTTTGCGGCCAATCCACTGGCAAGCCGAATCGCAGCGCTCCAGGCACGTGGCGCGGTCGTGGTGAATTTGCCGCTGGCAGACAATCCAGATCGTGTCGACATGCAGGCGGTGATGCAATGGTTAGCAGAAAACGACATTAATGAAGTCCATGTAGAGGCTGGCGCTGGCATCAATGGGGCCTTGTGGCGTGCCGGTTGTGTGGATGAGTTGCTTCTCTATCTGGCGCCGACCTTCTTGGGCCATGGCATGCCCATGCTAGACATCCCGGGTATTGATCAATTGTCTGAAGCCGATCAGCTAAGCTTTGTGGATCACGGTAACGTCGGTGAAGACATCCGAATCCGTGCACGCAAGCTAGATCGCTGGCAAGCGCTCGTTGATCACATTGAGTTGAGTAACGCGCAGCATCAGTAGGGCCACCAGTAGCATCACCAATAGCACCAACAACCTACTAACCCAGTTAGCCAGTTAACCAATTAACCCAACTAAACACTTTTGCTGGACAAGCCATGTTTACAGGTATTGTGGCCACCACGGGCCAGATTGAATCCATTGAATCACTCGGGCAAGACGAGCACAGTGGTGTGCGTCTGGTGATTAACGCCAAGGACCTTGGCCTAGCCGATGTGGGCTTGGGTGATTCGATTGCGATTCAAGGTGCCTGCATGACGGTGACATCAATGCCAGATGATAGTCACTTCACTGTGGATGTTTCTCGGGAGAGCCTGAGTAAAACCGTGGGTTTGGACAAACCTGGCCCGGTCAATCTAGAGAAGTCGCTGCGCATCGGCGATCAGATCGGTGGTCATTTGGTGTCTGGACATGTGGACGGTTTGGGCACGGTCGTTCTATTTGAGCCAGTGGGTGAGTCTTGGGAGCTCGTTGTTTTAGCGCCCAAGGACTTGGGGATGTACCTTGCTTACAAAGGTTCGATGACGGTCAATGGGGTGAGCCTGACGGTTAATCGTGTCACGGACACCGATGAAGGCACGGAGTTCAGCATTAACTTGATTCCGCACACGGTTCATGTCACGACGCTTAAACACTTGAAGGCCGGTGATGCGGTCAATCTCGAGGTCGATACCATTGCACGCTATGTGCAGCGCATGATGGCGTTTAAGTGATTCGATTGCAAGCGTGGTTTGAACCTGTCGTTGGCTTGCCCAGGAGCTTTTACGGCCGCTGTTTCGTGTGGTTGGTGGTCTAGTATCCGTCTGGCTGAGTGCTCTTTGGATATTCTGGTCCTCGGGTACTCTTGACAGAATGGCATTAACACATAATAATGTGTTTCACTTAATTATGTGTTTTGGGTGAGTCATGGGCGCTTCAGTTAACTTCACAGGGTCGGTCGACCGCGATTTACTCAAGAGAGCGAAAGTCATAGCAGCCAAGTCAGAGACATCGGTCAATGCACTCTTTAATGCTGAGTTGAGATATCTGGTCGAGACATTCGAGGCTGCCGAGCGCCAAGGCAATGAGAACTATAAGATTTTGTTAGACTTCTCTCTTGGGCGACTCACCGACGAGCAAGCGATGCGCATGCTGTTGATTGATGGTGAGGAAGACTTATTTCTGATGATGGCGCAGGCTCATTTGCCTATGCCTCGGTTGTCTGAAAAACAGACCAACGAGATGGTGGACAGTTTGCACAAGCTGTTGTCATGAGCCTGGTTGGGTTGACGGGCACGAAGCCCGAGATCTTAGTGTTACCTGACGCCGGACCCCTGATCACGTTAGCTTACGCTGATGCGCTTGACTTATTGTTTAAGCCTGGTTGGTCGGTGGCCGTGGTGGACATGGTGCAACATGAAGTGACCCGCCACGAGACACCCACTAGCTCAAAGATTGGCCGATGGATTCAGAGTAACGGGTTACCCATCATCGAGACACAAATCTATGCCAGTTACCGTAAGCGCTGTGCTGAGTTGGGCTCCAGTGCTCGATCGGCTAACTTTGGTGAGCTGGCGATTCAGGAGGCCATGCACCGTTTCGCCACCGACATGTCGTTAAAGCAAGGTGTCTTTCTGTTCGAGGACCATAAGATCGCAAGGTCTTCTTTCGTGCTGCCTGAAAATTGTCTGAAGGTCAGCACGAGATCGTTGCTGTTACTGTTGGAGCAAAAGGGTTGGATTCCTTGCGCGGTTGAGATAGAGCGACAAGCTGTTCTCGCCGGTAGATCGTTTTCAAGGCTCCGATTTCCCCCAGCCTAATGCTTGGTCTGTTAAACTTCAGCGCTTATGTCATCGGGGATGCCCTTTCCCGGTTCAGACAGGACAGGTGGCCGAGTGGTTGAAGGCGCACGCCTGGAAAGCGTGTATACGTTCATAGCGTATCGGGGGTTCGAATCCCCCTCTGTCCGCCAAATTATCAAGCCCCATATGCGTTTGCCGGGGTTTTTGTTTTTGATTCCCTCAATTGTTCCCTCATTCAACATTTGCTACTGCTTTGGGTGGGGGTAATAATCCCGTATTTGATTGCTACCCCCCCACGGACCAAAGACAAGCGTACCCCCGGGGTATGAGGACTCCAGTGCTAACTATTGCTTGCGGGCGCTTGTTCGACCAATAAGTCCACCACATCCAGGTCCAGAGCATTACCTATGCGGACGAGAACCTCAAGTGAAGGGTTCGCAACGGCTCACTCAATTTGGCTCGCATACGTTCGATCTATCCCGGTCATGTCAGCCATAGCCTCTTGTGAAAGGCCGAGCTCTTTGCGCCGATCGCGCGTGCGATTAGCAAGGGTCGACTTGATGGCTTGACACTGTCAGTTCACTCGGCCGTGGCGACACGCGAGCAGATTGCTACCAACGGCGGGAACCTGTCGATCCCCATGTATGTGAAGCGACAGACCGTCACAACCAACGCCGATGGCGCCGAGCCCGCTACGCTTTCCGCTGCATGGGTGCAATGGCAAACCGATGGCCGCACCTTCTGGCAACAGATGGACGCCCTGGTAGAAACGCTCGATGGCCTCGCCACCGAAGAAGGAACACCGCATGCGTAGCGCCCAGGAACTGCTCGACGAACTCAATGCGCTGGATGAGTCCGTCCGCATCGAGGCCAAGCGCGCCAGCGAACTGGGCAAATCGGTGATGCAAACCGTCATCGCCTTCGCCAACGAGCCGGGGCTCGACGGCGGCTACCTGTTGCTCGGGGTGGATTGGTTCATCAACGAAAAAGGCGACACCGTCTACCGTGCCGTGGGTCTGCCCGATCCCGACAAGGTGCAGCGCGACCTGGCCTCGCAGTGCGCCAGCATGCTCAGCGTTACCCTGCGGCCCGAAATGCAGGTGGAGAACGTGGACGGCCACACCGTGCTGGTGGTCTACGTCGCTGAGGCCGATGTCACGCACAAGCCGGTGTATCTGAAGGCCAGCGGATTGCCGCGCGGCGCTTTCCGCCGCATTGGCAGCACCGACCAGCATTGCGTAGACGAAGATCTCTGGGTACTGCGCGGCGAACGCCAGCCCGCCCATGGCCCCGATGCCAGCCTGTTGCCCGACGCCCGGCTGGACGACTTCGACCCGGCCGCCCTTGCTGCTTACCGCCGTGACCGGGCTCGCATCAACCCGCAAGCCGAAGAACTCGATTACGGCGACGAGGACATGCTCGAAGCCCTGGGTGCCCTGCGCCGCAGCGACGGCGAGCCCACGCCCACCCTGGCGGGCATTTTGTTGTTTGGCAAACCCATGGCCCTGCGGCGCATGCTGCCTATGGTGAAGATCGATTACATCCGCGTGCCCGGTCTGGAATGGATGGAAAACCCGCACGAGCGCTTTCAGTCGGTGGAAATCCGCAAGCCCTTGCTGCTGGCCCTACCCTAGGCCGAAGCCACCGTGGTAGACGAACTGCCAAAAGGGTTTTACCTGCCCGAAGGCCAGTTGCAGAGCGTGCAGGAACCCATCGTGCCGCGCAAAGTCATCCGCGAGGCGCTGGCCAATGCCGTCATGCACCGCAGCTATACCCGGCACAGCCTGATCCAGATCATCCGCTACAGCAACCGCATCGAAATCCGCAACATCGGCCATTCGCTCAAACCCATGGCCAAGCTGGGCACGCCCGGCTCCTGCCCGCGCAACCCGCTGCTGGCCTCCGTGTTGCACGACTTGAACCTGGCCGAAGCCAAGGGCACCGGCATCCGCAGCATGCGCCGGCTGGCAGCCGAAGCCGGCCTGACCCTGCCCGAGTTCCACTCCAGCCGGGAATCGGATGAATTCCGCGTCACCCTGTTCCTGCACAACCTGCTCACCGAGGATGACCACGCCTGGTTGCGTTCGCTCACCACCGAAGCGCTGGAGGCCGACGAGATCAAGGTGCTGATCTACGCCCGCGCCACCGGCGCCGTAGACAACACCGCCTGCCGAGATTTCAGCGGGCTGGACACCCTCGCCGCCAGTCGCGTGTTGCGCCGCTTGCGTGACAAGGGCCTGCTGGAAAAACAAGGCAGCGGCAGTCAGACCCACTACGCACTGGCCCATCCGGGCAGTACGCCCCCCTCCTCGGTGAAGGCCGCCGAGGCCATCCCCCCAAGCTCACCGGCATCAGCAAGGGGGGATTCGGCCCAAAGCATGGGGGGATTGCCCGAATCCCCCCCTGTATTGGCCACCTTGCCCCCCGAGCTACAGGCGCGTATCCGCAATGCCGGGGCAAAACCTCGCCAGCCCGAAGTGCGCACGCTGATCCTGGCCCTGTGCGCCCTGCGTCCATTCACCGTCGGCGAACTGTGCCAGGCCCTGGGCCGCAGCGATACCAAGGAATTGCGCCGCACCTACCTGCGCCCCTTGCGCGACGAAGGCTTGTTGAGCCTGAAATATCCCGAGACCGAGAAGCACCCACACCAAGCATATCTGGTACCGCCGGAACGAGGCAACGGGCATGGCTGAGAAGAATCTGAAACCCGGCCGGCGCAACGTGAAACTAGAAGATGCGCATAGCACGACAAAGACATCGTTAAAGAGGACGCAGACATGGCCTTCAAACTAAACAAGGGCACAGTCCTTTCTCTTGAATCACCTGAAAGTTTATTTCGCGATATCAAAACCAAGAAGATTCCGGGCCCGCTGGCGGATCAAGCAGACCTTTGGCGTGAGTACCAAGATAAAGCAATCGACAAGCCTGATGTCGCACTTCAGTTGCCCACAGGCGGCGGCAAGACCTTGGCGGGTATCGTGCTAGCGGAATGGCGGAGGTTGAAATTTGGCGAACGAGTTGTCTTCCTCTGTCCAACCAGGCAACTCGTTAACCAGGTCGTGGAACAGTCCAGTGGGAAGTATGGAATAAAGGTACATGGGTTTACCCGCCCAAAGTCTGCGTACGACAAAAACTCAGCTGCCGAGTACCTCAATTGCGAACGGTTGGTTGTGACCACCTAAAGCAGCCTTTTCAACTCGGTACCATTTTTCGACAGTCCACAAGTCATCTTGTTGGACGATGCTCATGCAGCTGAGCAATACATTGCAAAAATGTGGTCGATGTCAGTGGAGCGTTTCGAAGATACACATCGGCCACTCTATGAGTCACTCCTATCAGTTCTCAAACCGGCTATACCTGAATGGACGAGAGCTCTCTTGAGCCCTGCGATCCGACGGCCGCCGATGTCGGCTGCCGTTTGAAAATGTGACGAACCGGAATCCGATAACGCCACTCTTGAATGCTGTTTGTTTTGCGTGGCCAGCTACCACTTTGGCCGCGAGGCATGACGCGTCACGGTTGATGGACCAACGATAGCTACCCTGCGATTGCATGTCAAGCGAGGGTGTAGTGTTTATTCCCGTCACTGCGGGACAAGCAGGGATGCTGAGGGAATGTAGGGGACGACGAAGGATAAAATCAGTAGAAAATATTTTCTTCCAGGATGATGCTGAATTGCCACGCTATCAGGTTCACGGTGATCGACGACACGAGTTCGGCCAAAACGGCCATTCGTTCCGATGATTTAACTTGGTCAGCAATGGTTCGGTTACCTGCCGCTTACTTCTCATTACGCTGAACGATTCCACATATCCGCTGCATCGGTCGGATAAATCCGCAGCCAATAGCGAACGTTGGCCGATTTTCTCTTAATAACAGATAATCGGTGCTACTATGCCACCGGCGTAGTGCTTTGTCGGCATGGAGGGTAGCCATATCGATCAATCGACAAGGTAATAATTGGCGTACTGCTTGGGGCATCGTGGCGGCTCCCTCCGCTGGCTTATACGTCACGCCGTTGATTAATTCGTCAGTATTGACCTCTGCAACAAGTTAAACGCCATGCGATCTCTTGCCAACCAACGGATATGGTCACATTTGTCAATTGACCAAGAAAGACGTACTACGAACCGCGACGTTCGTGAGAGCGATCCGCTTCTGGTTGAAACATTTCGCGAGTTAGTTACTGTCGTGGCTAGGATCGCCAACCACAACCCTGACTTTTCATTATTCTTCAGAGGCCAGGCCGAAGACCACAAGATCAAATCGGGGGCAAGCTCCTTCTACCCTACGATCTACAGAAGTCCTGAAGGGAGCCTTCTCAGATCTAAGCTTTATCGAAGATTCGAGAAGCTACGCAAATGCTCTGCATTATTGGTCAAGAAACTTGAGGCCAAGAGCTTTGAGGGGATAGAGAAGCTAAGAAAATTCCCGGAACTTCAATGGTCGCTCCTTCAACACTATGAAGTCTGCGATACGCCACTCATTGACCTAACGCATTCTCTCCGTGTGGCTGCTTCGTTTGCGCTACAGAAGGCTGATCGGGAGGGCTTCCTGTTTGCGTTTGCGCTCCCTCATCCACAAGGTACGATTACTTACTCTACTGAAGATGAGATGCTCAACGTGCGCCTCTTAAGCGCGAGCCCCTATTCTGCATTACGCCCACACTTTCAAGAGGGCTATCTAGTCGGATCATTCCCGACGCACGCTGAAAAGAAGCACTACTCACTTGATCTGGGTGTCCGCTTGGTAGCAAAGCTAGTTATTCCGAAAAACGGGTTCTGGGGAAATGACTTCCATGCAATTCCACAGCAGGCCCTTTACCCAGTCAATGATGACGTGAAAGCTATTTGCGATGAGGTGAAAGCTATTTGCGATGAGGTGGCAGCGAAGTATGGAGCTTAGCAAGTGCGTCAAGCGGACAGTTCGAAGTGCACTTCGGCACCCGATAGGGTATCTGAGAAGTCCATTGGCAAGGCCGTGCCACCCCAGCAAAAGTCGGGTTAACAAGAGTGCCAAACATTGACGAAAACAGGCTCTTTTGAAAAACGAGTGGGTTAGCTAGCAAATGTGTTCACCTTGGAGAAGTCGAGTTTGCCAGCCAGCAAGAAGATCACAGCGCGTATGGTGGTAAACCTTCCGTAACCACGCGCCTTGCGCTTGGCGGGGCTTGAAACAGGCCATTGATGGCCTCGATA